>CALXHP010000006.1 GCA_944388135.1 uncultured Gemmiger sp.
ACCTCGTGGTAGGCCACGATGCACTTTTCCTTGTCGTTCAAAATCTTGTTCTTCTTCTGGGCGCCCGCCAGGATGGTATCCACCGCTTCCTGGAGGTCGAACTGGGTCACCGCTTTGCGGCGGTGCCGGACGGCGCAGAGGGCCGCTTCGTTGATGATGTTGGCCAGCTCGGCGCCGGAAGCACCGGGGGTCATCCGGGCCACGATGGCAAAGTCGCAGTCGGGGCCCAGTTTCACCTTTTTGGCGTGGAGGCGCAGGATGCTCTCCCGGCCTTTCAGGTCGGGCAGTTCCACCGGCACGCGGCGGTCAAACCGGCCGGGACGGGTCAGGGCCGGGTCCAGGGACTCGGGGCGGTTGGTGGCGGCCAGGATGACCACGCCCTTGGTGGCGTCAAAGCCGTCCATCTCGGTAAGGAGCTGGTTCAGCGTCTGTTCCCGCTCGTCGTTGCCGCCGATGGCCCCGGCGCCGTCACGCTTCTTGCCGATGGTATCGATCTCGTCGATAAAGACGATGCAGGGGGCTTTCTCGCCGGCCTGCTTGAAGAGGTCACGGACCTTGGAGGCGCCCATGCCCACGAACATCTCCACGAACTCGCTGCCCGCGATGGAGAAGAAGGGCACACCCGCCTCACCGGCCACGGCCCGGGCCAGCAGCGTCTTGCCGGTACCCGGAGGGCCCACCAGCAGCACGCCCTTGGGCATCTTGGCGCCGATCTCCTCGTACTTCTTGGGGTTGTGCAGGAAATCCACGATCTCCTGCAAACTTTCCTTGGCTTCGTCCTCACCGGCCACGTCCTGGAACTTGATGCCGGTCTTGTCGTCCACCACATACTGTTTGGCGCCCGACTTGCCGCCGAAGAACATGGAATTGGCGCCGCCCATATTCTGCATCCGCTTGGTCAGCATCCGGTTGGCCAGCCAGAAGAGCACCACAAAGGGCAGGCAGCTCAGCACCAGGCTGAGCAGGGAATCCCAGATGGTGGGGTTCTGGTAGACGGTGCCGAATTCCACATCGGCATCTTCCAGCCGGTTCACCAGGTCGCCGTCCTGGGCGATGGCGTTGGTCTTGTAGGCCTGTTCGTTCTTGTCCACAAAGTAGATCTGCTGATCTTCCAGCTGGACGGTGGCCAGCTCCTTGTCCTCCAGCATCTGGAGGAAGGTGCTGTAGTTGACGCTTTTTACGTTGGCCTGCATCATGGCAGGCAGCAGGAAAAAGTTGCTGACCAGCAGCAACACGATCACAATGGCATAGCCGATCCAAAGTTTCTTTTTGGGATCTTTGGGGGGCGTGGTTTCTTTCATAGGTACTCACTCCTTACAAAGTATAGCATGCACCGAAATCATGAACCGCATGTGAATGGACTTTGAACGAATCGAAAAATCCGCGGCAGAATCAGGTTTTGCACCGTTTAAACAGAGTTTTCCACACTTTCCACAGACTTTTCCACGGTGGAATGGTGGAAAACCCGGTGGAAAATGTGGAAAACTGGGTGGAAAAAGGGGGAAAGATGGAAAAAAAGCGGATAAAACGCCAAAAACCGCCGTGGAATATTCCACAGCTCTCCACCGCAGAAGGGGAAAATCCCCCCGCCGGCCGGTCCCGGGCGGTGGAAAAGGGAAATTCCCCGGCGTAAAAGGGGCAGATCCGGGGTTAGTTTTCCCCCAAAGGGTGGAAAACTTGCCCCGCCTCCCTCAATACGGCCAGGGAATGTCCGACAGTTCCAAAAGATAATCGGTGGTGACCCCGTAGTACCGTGCCAGTTTGCGCAAAATCTCGGTGGGGATGTCCAGTTCCCCCCGCTCGTAGTTGCTGTAGACCCGCTGGCTGCAGGACAGGATACGGCCCAGTTCGGTCTGGGTCAGGTCGTGGTCCTCGCGCAGATCACGGATACGTCGGTACACCATGGGTCAGCCTCAAATCTTTCCTTGGAATGTAGAAAAAGTATAGCATAGCGGATTATCCGCTATTGCACTCTAGCGGATAATGCGCTAAAATAGAGAGGGAAAATCCCTCCACCGGGAATTTTCCACCCCATGGTGGAAAACAAAACCCCCGGGGCGGCAGACAAGGACCGCGCACCCGGGGGTTCCAGGGGATATTGCACAGGGCAGGGGTTGAACCCCAGCGCCCGGCATTTTTCCACACTTTGGTGGAAAATGGGAAAACTTTTTCCAAAAACTGAACAATTAGTTTATAAATGTACAAATACTGGTAATATTTGTAACAAGTCGGCAACATCTCTCGTTATTATATATAGATAGAGAGTAATCTGCACAGAAGGAGGGCTGCTCCGTGGCCGAAATCATCCAGAAAAATCCCACCGTCCAGGATATGAAACAGCGGGTACACCATGTGCTGCGGCGTGCCAGCCGAAAGACCACCGATTTTCGTTTCAAGGATCTGCACATTGATCTGCGGGCCCATCGGGTCTGGCGGGCCGGGCAGGAGGTGGAGCTGACCCCCCGGGAGTACGCCCTGCTGGAAACCCTGGTGCGCAACCGGAACATTGCCCTGACCCGTGGCCAGCTGCTGGCCGACGCCTGGGGCTATGATTATATCGGGGAAAGCCGCACGGTGGACGTACATATCAACCGGGTGCGGCGCAAGCTGGGCCTGGAGCACGAGATCCAGACGGTGTTCAAGGTAGGGTACCGCCTCAATACCCGGGGGACGATGTAACGCCCCACCGCTGGGCCAGGGCGTCCCGCTCGGCCCGGGCCAGATCGGGCCAGTCGGTGTTGGCCCAGAGGGAGCCGTACCGGTAAAGCCCCGCCCCGGTGATGCCCAGCTCTTCCAGGGCATCCAGCTGGTCGGCCAGAGCGTGGCCGGAGAGCCACTCGCCGCTGTCGCCGGTGCTGCCGTCCCCTTCTCCGATGCGGTAGGCACCCAGCCCCCCATAGAGGGCCACACCCTCGGCCCGGGGCAGTTCCGCCCAGCGCCGGGCCAGAGCCGTCAGGCTGTGGGCGGTATCCCCGTTTTGGGTGTAGTCCAGCCCCCAGTAGAACTGGGGCATCAGATAGTCCAGATAGCCGCCCTGTGCCAGCCACAGGGCGGCGTCGCTGTATTGGCCGCTGTAGCACTGGTCGGGGTCGGCCAGGGGGGCCACCCCCAGCCGGACGCCGTACTGTTGGGTCACCCGGTGGCAGAAAGCCATGAGCAGGTTCACATTGTGGCGGCGCCAGTCCTCCAGGGAGAGGGGCGTCCCCGAGGCCGTATACTCGGCGGCGTCGAAGGTGGCGGAGGTGGTGGGGTAGAAGTAGTCGTCGAAGTGGATGCCGTCCAGGTCGTAGTTTTGGCAGAGTTCCTCCACCCCGTCGGCGATGTACTGCCGCACCTGGGCGTTGGAGGGGTCCAGATACACCCCCGTGTCGGTAGTTTTGACCCAGTCGGGATGCTCCACCGCGGGGCTGGCGTCGCAAAGGGCGGGCACCCCTCCGGCCTGGATGCGGTAGGGGTTCACCCAGGCTTCCAGTTCCAGGCCCCGGGCATGGGCGGCCTCCACCAGCAGGGCCAGGGGGTCAAAGCCGGGGTCCTGCCCCTGGACGCCGGTGCAGATATGGCTGAAGGGGAAATACTCGCTGGGATAGAGGGCGTCCCCGAAGGGGCGCACCTGGGCCAGCACCACGGTGGCCCCCACCCCGGCGATGTTGTCCAGCATGGTGCCGATCTCCCGGGAAAAGGTTTCGGCGCTGGAAAAGTCCACCTGCTGCCATTCCAGATAGCTGACCCACACCGCCCGGTAGGGGGTGGTGCGGGTGAGGGGCGCGGCGGTGGCGTCGGGTTCCGCGGGGGCAGCGGTCACCCCCGGCAGCGGCGTACCGGCGGAGGGCGTCCCCCAGTCGGTCAGCAGCAGCGGCGCGGTGAGCACCGCCAGCAAAAACAAAAGGATTCCCAGACCCACACCCAAACGACGCACAGACCATACCCCCTTTGGCAAAAGGTATGTCCGCGGGGGCCAAAAAATGCCGGGGACCCTTGGCAAGCGGCTATTTTTGTGGTAAACTATAGTGTAATGCTCTGCGGGCCATTAGCTCAGTTGGTCAGAGCTGGCGGCTCATAACCTGTTAGTTTAACCAAAATATCTTTTTGAAATCACGATATATCGTCATTTTATTTTGCGATACCTTCTAAAAACACCGTTTTGGCTACGGATTGGCTACTAGATGGTGTTTTAGGAGTTCAATAGTATATCTTACGGGCCAGTAGCTCAGCTGGTCAGAGCTGGCGGCTCATAACCGCTTGGTCGCGGGTTCGAACCCTGCCTGGCCCACCAAAAAGAACGTGCCTACGTCATTTTTTAATGACGAGGCACGTTCTTCTTTTATGCTCCGTACAATTCACGGCTCAGCTGATTGCGAATGGATTCTTGGCGTTTTTTATACTGCTGGGTATAGATCATCAGGGTTGTACTGGGCTGGGCATGGCCTGCTTCAGCAGCTACTGTGGCAACACCAATGTCAGGGTTGGACATCAGGATGCTGACAAAGGTGTGCCGGAACATGTGGGGATGGAGATGCCGGATACCGGCTTTGTCTCCGATTCTTTTGACGATGCAAGCATAACTGTCCGGATTGAGCGGCCAACCATGATCATCGCAGATCACAAAATTGTTGCCCGCCAGCGCTCGGAGGGAATCAGGGTATTTACAGCGTTTCTTTTCGATAGAGTTTTGCCAGCTGGCTCCCATCATCTTGCGCTGACATTTCCATAATTCATAGCACCTTTTCATAAAGGTCATAAATTCAGGTGCTACGTCTATGTACCGGTCGTTGGATTCTTTGGTTGTGGTCAGTTGGTATCCAAACTCATCGAAAACCAGGAGAGATTTATACACATGAACCGTACACTGCTTGAAGTTTATATCTTCCCATGTAAGGCCCGCCAACTCACCACGTCGCATTCCGGTATTGAGGAGTGCTTGTACGATTGTCTGCTCAAGCATACTGCAATTGGGAAGATAGTTCAGCAACTGTTTTACTTCATCCTCATGCAGACAATCCACAAAGCGGGGACGTGTTCCCCGTGCCGGAAGGGTAAACGCCGGTTGTACCGTACCGTATTGATCACTGGCAAACTGTAAAACCTGACGTGCAAACAGAGCATACTCTCGAAGGGTTTTGCGGGTCAATGTCGTTTCAGTACCTTCAATACGGAAAGCCTGTTCCAACTGAACCCCCAGCGCTTTGGAAATTTCTTCTGCTGAGTGTCTTGAAACATGTTTACCACGGAAGGCTTCTGCCATTGTGTAGGCGGTTATGTCATGGCCGACTGCCAGTTTGTTAAAGGACTTAGTTTTGTATTTCCTTGCTTCAGGAAGGAGAAATGCCTTTTCATGTACCCTGATGCCATCGTTATCAATTTCCTCCATGAGCCTTTTGTAATCGACCTTGGTGATTTGGGAAACAGGTTTGTCGGCAAACCAGGGGCATACAATGATAATACGGTTGAGGTAGTTTTCTTTGGTCCGGGTCGTATTGGCTTTATTTTTGCGGCTGTCAAAGTCCCCACGGAGTCTGGCGGAAGGTGCTAGGCGCGCTTTACTATCCAATATGTATTCTTTTGCCACTTCCGCAAAGGATTTATTGGCGTCGCTTTTCGCCTGATACACAAGTTCCTGCTCATGCTTTTCAAATTCCATTGCTGCGGCAGTCGCCGCTGCGGTCCTGGTCTTTGCGGTTCTCAGTTTTTGGGGGTCAAAATCAAAGCGGGAGTAGCGCCGCTCTACCTTGCCATCAACCAAGATGTTGGCCGTCAGTTTGAAATACGGCGGTTTGTTCTGCGGGGTCATCAATTTAACAGATGCCATTTTCTTACCTCCTACTGTTTTTGATGCCTCAACTATACCCCTTATCTGGCAAAAGAAGTAGGCTGTCGTTTCAGCCAACGACAGCCTTGACACACATGAATGAATGTGTTATTCTTCCTCCTTTTGGGCATTGTAATAGGCGGCCAAACGCCCAAGATTGATGTACCACTTTACTCCCGACTGGAAAGCCAGACCGGGAACCTCTTTGCAAAGGCGGCGAAGATAGTAGGGCGGCAACCCCATAATTTCGCTTGCCTTCTTGATGCTGACAACCTGGGGTAACACTACTTTTTCAATCTCAATATCCGTTTCCGGCGTTTTTTCAGCAGAAGATTCGACGTACTTCATGAATCCTGGCACCTCCTTTTCAGATCCTTGTATCAATGCAAATTGATCTCACATGAACGGTGGCCAATGATGCCAGTATAAAACGGCACACTGACCACCGTGGTATCTAAGATCAATTTCGCATCCTTTTCGACACTACTTCCCGGATGCTGGGCGACGTTTCGGCTCGGCGTTGGGACGCTCCCGCTTCCTGCTTACTTTGCAGTCCCTCTGCAGTCTTGCGATAGCACTGAGGGGTGTATCATGATTACCTGCCCTTTCATCGCATTGGTGAGATTCCACCCTCACCGTGACGGCAAATGCTGATCGCTCCACCATCGCCGGAGATTCACCTCCTCCTTGGCGTGGTATCTTGGCGGCAATCCCGTCCGTGCTGACCGACGCTCCGTGGGTTGCGGCCAGGCAGGCTTTATGTAGCCGAAATGTCGGATATTTGCTTTTTCAAGGTGCAGGAGAGGTTTTGGGGGAAGCCTAAATTTACCTCTCACTAATATGCACGCAAAAGGACAAAAAGCGAGACACGTTTCAATACAGTTCTTTCAGCAATTTTCCTAGCCGTTTCAACCCACGCTGAAGGGTGATTTGTATCGTTCTAGGCGTCACGTGCTCTGCCAAAGCAATTTCTTTACAAGATTTACCAAGGAAATAGCGGGAGTAGATATGCTGTCCTTGTTTGATAGGGAGTTTGGCAAGGGCCTCATTCAACTGCTGCATAGTTAATTTTCGCTCGTAAATTTCTTCTGGCGACTCCTCATGGAAAACAACATAGTTCTCAATGCCATTGCCATATTCCAGCGAGTAGAACGCTTTGGCCCGCAGCCGCCGCATATAGTAACTTTTTTCATCTCGCAAGGATTGCTCCAGTACGTCCGCCACCTCATCCGTGACGAGCACCAAATTGCTTTCGCCGTACAATTCAGGTTTGCGGTAGTATTTTTTCAGATCAATGGTTTTCATAGGCACCTCCGTCAATTTTGGCTTTCATCAAAATGCGGAGGTAACCGGTGGTGCCCTGGGCCAGATAAAAAAGAAAAAAGACCTCTTACAAACCGACCATTTCCCGATTCCAACGTAATGGAAAATTATGGGATATTTGGTGGTATTTTGTAAGAGGTCGTAGAATGTTGTCGAAATGAAATAAGGGGCAATCTGATTTCTCAGATGCCCCCTGCTCAGCTCATCACGCTAGAGGAACAAGTTGCTGTGCTACTTGCCTTAACCATTCTTCCCCTTCCTTCCTCGTCAAGTCGTGTTTATTTTGACCCACACAGCTATATAGTGTTACTTTATAACTAAATCATACTATATATTGTTTGCAAAACTTGTCGAGTTATGGAAAAATATGGAAAACAATGTCATTCTCTCTGCGTGATTCACTATGGAAATCCACCCGAAAAAGTCCGGGTTTTGCGCTTTCAGAGCCTCATAATGGGATTGCTCTGGGTTCTGTCCATCTGCGCTCTCCGGCTGCTCCAGGGCGGCAGAAAGCCGATCATAAGACTTGTCGTTCCGCTTGAGCCATTGGTTGTACCGTCCAGTTGCAAAATGCGCCCGTAGTAGGTGATCGCACCGTTGTCCTCGATTACAACGGAAATGTATTCATTCGTCCCTGTCTGTGCATCGGAGTAGGAAAATACGATGGTAGGAAGGAGATGTCATAGCAATTCCCTCCCTCGTTCAGATTTGTTTGTGGCTTTTTTCACCTCGATTTACATAGCGGATGAAGCGGTCAAAAGCTGCCTCGCCATCCATATTTCTCTTATAGACACCAGCATGCTCCAGTACCTTGGCAAACACCTTGCCAACTTCCAGCTTCAGAATGCATGCGGTATTGTCCGTTGTAAACGTATGGGTTTCCTTTAACTGCTGAACCCACTTAGCGTGCTTCTCCAGCTCGCCAGTAATGGGCTTGTCCATCAAAATGGCTTCTTCCAGGTCTGCCAGTTCCTGCTTCAGTCTGGAGGGCAGCACAGCCAGACCCATCACTTCGATCAGGCCGATATTCTCCTTCTTGATATGATGCAGCTCTGCATGGGGATGGAATACGCCCAGAGGATGTTCCTCCGTGGTAATGTTGTTACGCAGGACCAGATCCATCTCGTAGTCCTCTCCCCTGCGGCGGGCAATGGGCGTGATGGTATTATGGGGTTCACCGTTGGTTTCCGCGAAGATAAAGGCATCTGCATCAGAATAACCGCGCCAGGACTGCAGGATATGGTCTGCCAGATCCGCGATCCGCTGCTTGTCCGGGCAGATCAGACGGATGACACTCATGGGCCACTTCACGATGCCTGCCTTCACATCCTCAAAGCCATTGAAGACGATCTTACGCTCCACGGGGGACTTCTCCATGGGGAAGGTATAGCATCCACCCTGGAAATGCTCATGGCTCAGGATGCTGCCGCCCACGATGGGCAGGTCTGCATTACTGCCGATGAAATAGTGAGGGAAGATGGTGACGAAGTCCAGCAGCTTCTCGAAGGCTGCCTTATCGATTTTCATAGGAGTGTGCTCCGCATTAAATGCAATGCAGTGCTCGTTGTAATAGACATAGGGGCTGTACTGCAAGTACCAGGGTTTACCGCCAATGGTGATGGGAATGATCCGGTGGTTCTGCCGGGCGGGATGATTCATCCGGCCTGCATAGCCTTCGTTCTCAGCGCACAGCTGGCACTTGGGATATCCGGACTGAGGTGCCGCCTTGGCTGCGGCAATAGCCTTGGGGTCCTTTTCAGGCTTGCTCAGGTTGATGGTCACATCCAGCGTGCCGTAATCCGTCACAGTCTTCCAGCGCATATCCTTCTGGATCCGGTAACGGCGGATGTAATCGGTATCCTGAGAGAACTTGTAAAACCAGTCTGTGGCAGTCTTGGGATTTTCCTCATACAGCGCTTCGAAGGTGCTGCGCACTTCTCTGGGAGGCGGGGTCAGGATTCCCATCAGTTTGGTATCATAAAGATCCCGGCTGGTGATATCATCGGAGATGATACCTCTATTCACTGCGTCATCCGTCAGATTCTTCAGGATCTGCTCCAGAGGCATGGGACGGACTTCTGCAGGTTCAAAACTATCCAGCTGCTGGGGAGTAAGCAGCTGGTTTATAATAAACGCCTTGTCGCAGGGCTCGATCAGTTTCCTGTCCAAGCCATACTGCACCAAAGCGGAAATATTCTCATTGATGTTCGTATAAAAACACTCCTTTATTCTAAGGGTTGGCCGGACGAGTTGGAGTAGTCATCCTCCAACTCGTTCCGGAATGACTGAGGATCGTGTTATTTATCTAGTGAAATTCAGATATGCTAAGTAGTTATATGCTCCGAATTATTGGATTCGGATACCGCCATCGTTGCGGATATTCAGTACATGGCATTTTCCTTCACCAAGTACATTTTCAATTCCCTCTTTGAACTTAGGAAGCAGATCGAAAGGCACAAATGCCTGGACGGTTCCGGCAAAGCCACCGCCATGGACACGGTAAGCGCCTTTACCCTGTAAGAGTGTATCGCACAACGCCAGAGCCAGAGCCACTTCCTGCTTCATAATTGATCCGGAGGGATAGATGTTCTGCAGATACATCCAGGAGCTATGTCCGGACTGGCGAACGAGATGGAAGAATGCGTACAGGTCTTCATTGCGAAGGGCAGCAGCCTGAACCTCTACGCGCTTATTTTCCTGATAAACATGGATCGCCCGGAGAATTGCCCGGTCAGAAACATGGTTTCTCAGTTTTGGAAGGGCTGCAAGGAAGTCTTCTTCAGGGATCTGACGGAGAACTTCTTTGCCGAAGAAATCACAGACCTCTTTTAATTCGTAGGGAATCGCAGCGTATTCATCCGTCAGGTCTGCGTGATCCGCGCCACTGTCGATGATGCACAGGGCGTAGCCAGCTTTGGCAAGGTCAAAATTGATTTTCTCAATTACAGGATTTTCAGGATTCTCGAAGTCGATGTAAACCAGACCGCCAACGCTGGATGCCATCTGATCCATCAGGCCACAGGGTTTGCCGAAGTAGACATTTTCTGCATACTGCCCAATTTGAGCGATTTCAACAGCGGTCAGCTTCTTGTCGAAGAACAGCTCATTCAGGATGGTACCGAACAGAACCTCAAAGGCTGCAGAGGAGCTGAGACCGCTGCCGGGAAGGACTGTAGAGTTTACTACCGCATCAAAGCCTTCCAGCTTGGCACCTCTCTGGACAAAGCTGGAAGCAACACCACGGATCAGCGCGGCGGTGGTGTTCTTTTCTTCCTCATGGACGGACAGGTCATCCAGGTTTACTTTAATGGTGGGATAGCCTTCAGACTGGACCCAGATATTGTTGGCGCCATTCAGCCGGACATCGGCCACGGTTTCCAGATTCACCGCGGCTGCGAGAACGCAGCCGCATTGGTGATCGGTATGGTTTCCACTGATTTCCGTTCTGCCAGGAGCGGAGAATACATAGTGTTTTTCCATAGGATTAAATTCCTTTTCGAAAGATTTTTCTTATGCCTTGCGGGAAGCCAGCAGAGCCTGTTTTGCCTTTTCAACATTCAGCTTGGTCAGCAGGAAGGTGACCAGTGCACAGAAGATTGCGGGCAGCCACAGGTACATAACATTCAGCATGGTAATCACGGAGTCAGGCTGAACAGCGGCGCCGCCTTCAATGAATCCTGCGGCAGCCAGCAGCCAGCCGGAGATTGCGGTACCCAGGCCACCGCCGATCTTAACACCCAGAGAGGTGCAGGAGTACATGGTGCCGTCGATACGCTTGCCAGTGGTCAGATAGGTGTAGTCAGAAGCAGAAGCGATAACCGCATTCAGGTCGCCCTGCAGGGGGCACATACCCAGGGAAGCCACAGCGGTGAAAACCAGCATCATGGGGACACTGCCCATGTAAGCAGCCACGATCACCAGGATTCTTGCAACGGTAGCCAGAGCGTAGCCGCTATAGTTGATCTTGTACATGCCGCCCAGCTTTGCAACCAAAGTGGGCACCAGCAGCAGGCCGATGATCATGGGGATGTTCAGTGCAGCGGCGAACTTGCCCATCAGGTTTGCATCTTTCAAAACATAGGTCATGTAGTAGGTACCAACACCGGTAAAGGCGGTGTACAGCTGAGTCAGCAGATAAACGCCCAGGATCAGCAGATAGAACTTGTTCTTGACCAGCAGACCGGCTGCCTCACGCAGGGTGTACTTCTCAGCGGGAGCGGAGGTGTCCTTCTTGGTTTCGTTTTCGTCCTCGGGCAGCTCCTTCAGGGACAGGACAGAGATGGTGTTGGAGATGATACCGATGACGACATAGATCAGAGCGACGATTCGCCATGCGGCGGCATCATTACCGAAGTGTGCAACAAGACCGAAGGTAACAGCCTGGATGATGGTGCTGGTGGTGAATGCGAAGACGAAGCGGAGGGAACCCAGCTGAACACGCTCGTTTTCATTTTTGGTAACCAGAGCGGTCAGTGCGGAGTAAGCGATGTTGTTTGCGGTGTAGAAGCCGGCATTCAGCATCACGTAGAAGATGAAGAAGAAGGCGTACTGTGCGGTCTTGCCCCAGGAAGTGGGAATGGCGAAGATTGCGAACAAGCAGACACCGCAGCCCAGGTAAGGCCACAGCATCCAGGGACGGGCCTTACCCATTTTGGTGTGGGTCTTATCGATCAGGGAGCCGAAAATCACATCAGAGATGCCGTCGAAGATCTTGGCAAATGCCATCAGGGTGCCGATAATGCCGGGGTTCAGTCCGATGGTGTCGGACAGGTAGATCATAACGAAGAAGGTCAGGAACGCATACACCACATTACCTGCAATGTCACCGGAGCCGTAGCCGATCTTGTTATACCACTTCAGATATCTCTTTTCGTTCATAATTATTCTCCTTAATATATTTTGTTTGTTTCATTTTGGGTGGGGTTTCCCCCACCCACATTTCTTACTTGGATTCGGGGATGAGACGGATGCTGAAGTCGATGGTTTCATCGGTCAGGCGGTACTTTTCCATCAGCTCGGGACCGCAGCTGTTGGAGCCGATGCCATTGTGCTTATAGTCCAGGCACAGGACAGTGCTGCCGGATTCCTCCAGTTCGAAGTTGTGACCCTTATTGGTCAGCTCTTCCTGAGTGTAGTGGGATGCGTTGAAGCTGAAGCCTTCAGTGCTGACAACGGTCATACGCAGGTCTTCGCTTTCCAGAACTGCGTAGTCGCAGTCGCCGTGGGCACCGTTCTCCTGGGGCCGGATGTAATCTTCATGCAGACCGGTGACAGTATCGGTGAACAGGCCATGCCATGCGGCGTTACGCTTGTCCACATAGTTCTCCATGGGGCCCAGACCGTAGTAGGTGACATTTTCCAGCTGCTCAGGCAGGAACATTCTCAGGCCGAACCGGGGCAGCTCAGGGAATTCGGGGTTCCGCTTTGCCAGGATGTCTACGGTGATGGCACCGGTGACGCTGACGGTCCAATCCAGCTCGATGTTGATGAACTTCTGAATGGTGGTAGCAGCGATGGATACATTGGAGTGGATTCTAACTTCGTTTTCGGTAGCCACAAAGTGGGTGCTGTAGGAGCGGGTAGCCATGTGATCGTAATAGGCAGCCATCCAGTGCAGCTTCAGCTTGCGGTCATTATCGGTGGGTGCTCTCCAGATGTTGAAGTTCATGGGCTTGTCCAGGACTTCCTTGCCGTCGAAGGTCATCTTGGCAAACATACCGGTGAACTTATCGTACTTGTAAGTAAAGGTCTTGGTGCTGATGGTGATGTAACGGTCGCCTTCGGTGGTGGTGATGGACTCCTCACTGACGGGCTTTGTTTTCCAAATCTGCAGGGCAGTCTGGTTCCGGTCATCTGCATTTTCCAGCTTGACTTCGTCGAAGCCCAGGTCGAAGCCCTCGGGCAGGATCTCGGTGGCATTTTTCAGCTTGTAGGAGATCTTCAGGTAGCAGCGGCCCTTTTCGGGGATCTCGATGCTCAGGGGGATGGTGCCGTCGCAGTGAGGAGCAACTGCGGGGAGCTTTTCGATCTTGCCGCTGGCCACGATCACACCGTCACAGCTGACTTCGTAGGTTGCGGTGGCATAATCGGACAGGCTGACAAAGTCCATGTAGTTGTGGACGGTCAGCTGGCCAAACTTGGCATCGTAAGCTTCAACACGGGCAGGACGGTGAACATTCTTGTATTCCATCAGGCCGGTGCCGGGAGTTCTGTCGGGATAGACCAGACCGTCGACACAGAAGTTGCCGTCGTGAGGCCACTCACCGCTGTCGCCGCCGTACAGATACTTTGCCTTGCCGTTCTCGGCTACACCTGCGTAGATTGCGTGGTCACACCACTCCCAGACGAAGCCGCCGCACATGATGTCGTGATCCTGGATGAACTGCCAGTAGTCTTCCAGGTCGCCGGGGCCGTTACCCATGGCGTGTGCATATTCACACATCAGGAAGGGCTTGTCGGGGTTGGAGTCCAGGTAGCGCTGCAGGCGCTCCATGGAGGGGTACATATCGCTGTACAGGTCGATGTTGGAGAAGTCGTACTTGCGCTTGCGGCTGCGGTACTGGGAGCTTTCGTAGTGGGTCAGGCGAGCAGGATCGAAGTGCTTGGTCCAGGCCAGCGCCGCCTCGAAGCAGCAGCCGTAGGAACTTTCATTACCCATGGACCAGCAGATAACGGAGGGGCGGTTCTTATCTCTCTGGACGCAGCGCTGGGTGCGGTCCATAGTTGCTTCCAGGAAGTCGGGGTTATCTGCGAAGGGCTCGTTCCAGGTTTCCACGTGGTTCTCCCAGATGTCGTTCTCCTTACAGTACAGAGCGGAAGCACCGTGGCTTTCGTTGTCAGCTTCGTCGATGACCATAAAGCCGTACTGGTCGCAGAGCTGGTAGAACATGGGAGCGTTGGGATAGTGGCTGGTGCGAACTGCATTGAAGTTGTATTCCTTGATCATCCGCAGATCCCGCTTCATGTGCTCGACGCTGATCACAGGGCCGGTTACGGGATCGGAGTCGTGCCGGTTGACACCCCGGAACTTGATGGGGCTGCCGTTGAGGAACACCATGTTGTTCTCAATGTGGATGGCCCGGAAGCCGATGCGGTCGGTGATGACTTCGTCGGGAGTTTCCAGGATCAGGGTGTACAGGTAAGGCTTTTCGGGATTCCAGAGGGTGGGATTCTTCACCGTGAAGACTGCCTGATGGGTGTAGGCACCGCCATCGAACACCTTAACAACACCGGTTCCGACAGACTTATCAGCCGCATTCAGCAGCTTTACCTTGGTGGGGACGAACTCACCGTTGTAGGCAAACCGGATACGGACGGTGGCTTCCTCTTCATCCAGCAGCGTGGTGGTGAAGTAGTCCCGAATGCAGTTTTCAGGACGCTTCAGGATGTACACATCCCGGAAGATGCCGGAAGTACGGAACTTGTCCTGATCTTCCAGGTAGCTGCCGTCACACCACTTCAGGACCAGAACTGCCAGAGTGTTCTTGCCTTCTTTGACAGTCTCGGTGATGTCAAACTCGGAGGTGGAGTGGGAGACTTCGCTGTAGCCCAGGAAGGTGCCGTTGAGCCAGACGTAGAAGCAGGAGTCAACACCCTCGAAGTTCAGGTAGGCCTTGGGGGCATCTGCATTGCCTTCATAGACAAAATCGTACAGATAAGCACCGCAGGGATTTTCATAAGGAACATAGGGAGGGTCTGCCGGGAAGGGATAGCGGATGTTGGTGTACTGGTGCTGGTCGTAACCGTGGTTCTGCCAGACGCTGGGGACGGGGATCATATCCCAGCCGGATGCATCGTAGTTTTCTTCGTAGAACTTATCTTCGAAGTCGTGGATGCACGCGCAGTACCGGAACTTCCAGTTGTCATTTAACAGCTGGAACCGGTCAGAATTCTCCCGGTTCTCCACAAGATCATCCATTCTCTTAGATGCCGGGATGAAGTAGGAGCGGTTAGGAGTTGTGCCTACATGATGGGTATGCAGGTCTTCGAAGTATGCAGGAATGATCATAGATTTCTCCTCCGTTTTTTGTTTTGCCGTTTTTTAACTTCTGGCTGTATTATAGAAATAATTTGCAAAAAAATGAATAAACTAGAATGGACAAAACCTACACAAAATGATACTATGTAGAAAAGTGTAGTTTTCAGTTTCCCTTGTTTTTCCATGTTTTCCGAACAATATCCATGCTCACAAGCATATTGTACAAAAACAGAATAGGAAGATTGTACAATGTATATAAACTCCGGTTACCTGAATAATTCCAGATTGCCTTTCAAGGACAAATCCAAGCCTCTCATTGTGGGCAGCTGCGGTACATACCGCCTGCGCACCAAAGAGCGACTGCCCACCTGGCGTCCCAGAGGCCGTTTGGACTATCAGTTACTGTATGTGGCTTCCGGTAAGACTGTCTTCTATTTTAATGGAGAACCAAAAGAGGTTGCCGCAGGACACATGATACTTTTCCATCCCCGCCAGGAACAGCATTATGAATACTTTGCGGTGGATCGCCCGGAAGTTTATTGGGTACACTTTACCGGCTCTGATGTTAGAAACATCCTGAGACATTATGATATTCCTCTCGACCGCAATGTAATCTACTCCGGTTCCTCTGCTACCTATGCTTATTTGTTCAAGGAAATGATCAATGAGCTGCAAACCTGCCGGACCGGATATCAGGAACTTTTGGAAATGTATCTGCGCCAGATTTTCCTGCTGGTGCAGCGCAGCTGGGAAGAACGGAAACCCACTGTCAGTTCTTACCTGCAGGAAGAAATTGATTATGCCCGGAAGTATTTTAACGAGCATTACAACGAAGATATCAGTATCGAGGAATATGCTCAGTCCAGAGGAATGAGTGTCAGTTGGTTCCTACGGAATTTCAAGCAAATGACTATGAAATCTCCCATGCAGTACATACTGGCCATTCGAATCAATAACGCTGTCAGCCTTCTGGAAACCACGGACTACAATGTGACAGAAATATCCACTATTGTCGGTTATGAGAATCCTCTTTATTTCAGCCGTATTTTCAAGAAGCAGAAAGGTGTTTCCCCTTCTGAGTACCGTAAAATGCTTCAGGGAGAAGCAATAGCCAACAGTTCCAATGAATAAAACACTTATACAAATGCAAAACGACGGTCTGACTTTACAGACCGTCGTTTTGCATTGGAATATTGAAAGAAGGAGAAATAATTGTACTGTTTTAATAAGGGATGTTAGGCTGCCACGGTTTCCGGCCAATAGCTGCGGATCAAAAATATGCAACAGCTGTATATTCTTTTCGCTATGACTTTGAAGCTGCGTTTTATGCAGTACATTTGCGTTTACCATCCCGGCTGAACCTGCGGGAAATACCAGCGTTTCGTGTGGCGTGTAATATTTCAGTTCGCCACTCTCCATGTAAAACAGTTCTATGGCATTGTGCCAGTGCCACGGGACAAATGGCTCACGATAGGAATCCAACTCTGCTTGTGAAGCAATATATGGAAAATCAGGTGTGTCATAAGGGAGCTTTTCCTCTTTGCTACCAACCTGAAATTCAAGGCTGTGGGTGATTTTCATACAAGCACCTCGTATTATTAAAGAGTAGTATTTATACCCCCCTTGTATTATATCATCGTAATACTGATACGCTGCTTTCAGCGTATCGTTTTCAGCCGTAGAATAGGTGCTTGCACTGCCGGCAGCGAAGTCACTGCTGATATATTCATCAGGGTTATGCTTCTGAGACAACAACCCCAGTGACAGCTGATTCAAGCCGCCCCAAATATTAATCTGATTCAGATAGTGTGCGCCGGGGGTGTATTGTCCCGGCTCCAGCTTGGAAACATAGCTGAAAGTGTACAGGGGGCAACCGTTGGGCTGACCGTTCAGCCCGTGGCTGCAACAGTACGCCTCCATGCCGTTAAACCAGATCAGCCAGGTGCCACCTTCGTAGGCAATCGACGTGATTTTACCGGTGGTCCACGGCGGTGTAGGCGTTGCGGCATAGGTGGTGATTCCATTGGACTGAATACTTGCTTTGTTCGCCGTGCTTTCGCCCAATTTTACCTGTAAAGTTTTGTGCAGCTTGCTGCCGTCCGGCGCAGTATAAGAAAACTCTGCAACGAAGTCATCTTCGGCTTTTACAAAAAAGCCGGTGGCAGCCGCAGAGGTTTCCACATAGGTGCCCGAAAGGATCTGGCTGGTTTCGTCGGCATCTGCTTCCGTGCCGTCATAATCGAGCACAGTCACATTATCCGGCAGAATCACTTGGGAAGTGCTGTTGTTGGCGGGGTATTCCACCTCCACCATGATCGGCACCACGGCATAGGATTCGCCATCCTGACGGGGTACCACAATGGTCATGGCGTCGGAGTTGAGCGCCTGCGCATCCAGCCGACCCTGATTGTCTGCCGAGAGCAGTTCGTTCCCCCAATACCCGATACCAATTTTGGTATCGCCAGTGGCGATGGGCAAGCCATAGCTGCCCATGTAGCTGCCGGTCGGGGCATCGGGCAACTCACCATACAATACGGTGGCAATTTCCTCCTGGTCCGGAGGGGTCCCGCCGCTCTCTTCAGGAGCAGTGGGGTTTTCCATCGTAAGCTGCATGGTGACGAACAAAGCGGCCAGTGCGCTGTAAGCAGTCTGAACGGCTTCCTGCGCCCTGTCCTCATCGGTAAGTGCAATGTACAGATCTTCGGCTGCATAAACCGGTGCCGCAGCTTCATCCGATGCCGCCGTTGCAGTTTCCAGCGCAGCGGTCAGATCAGGATTGTCTTTTTCAGCCTGCCATGCTTGACTGGCCAAGGCCCAGGTGTTCACGGCGCTCAGAATGCTGTCCCGGTCCAAAGCATTGACAGAATCCACGAATTTCTGAGCAGCTTCGCTGAGCGATGTGTCACCTTCGGATGTTTCATCCTCAACTACGTTGCTCTCAGGGTCCGACGTTTCCGGCGTTGCTTCGTTCTCGGATGCAGAAGCCGACACGTCACTTTCCGCTGCGGAAGTCGTTTCAGTAGGGGTATTCTCTGCGAAGGCGGGCAAAGGCGGCAGCCAGGACAAGCTCATCAGAGCCGCCAAAAGGAATGCTGCCAGCCGCTGCCTTACGGTATGTCGTTTCATATAAAACCTCCTGAAAGAAAAAAGCGCCTACGTAAGCAGACGCCTTAGAACCTATGGTGATTATCGGATTTGTTCAAGCAAATTAATTCAAAATTTAATTGTAATTTGCTATTAGTTGCGTTATACTAAAAACAGAAAGGGGGCCTAGCGTATGGCTATTGATATTCGACCTGCTTCGGCGCTTCGCACGGAATACAACGAATTGGCTGCTCGATCCCGTACCACCGGTCAACCCATCTATATCACCCGCAACGGCGAAGGCGATACTGTCCTGATGGACTTGAACGCCTTTACTCGGCGGGAAGAAGAACTGGACCGACGGGAAGCCGTTCTGGAACATCGCGCAATGATACTGGAGGCGGAGATGGGCCGTTTGGCCGGTAAGCCGACCTATACACCCGATCAAGTACGCGCCAAAATCCAGCAGCATTTAGGCGAGAGGCAGAGGCAGAAAAATGGCTGAGTTTTCCGTTATTTATACTGAAGAAGCCTTACAGGATATGTTGAACATATCCGATTACCACTTTGAGAAAGTGGGTGAGGCTTCTGCGCTCCGTACCGTTGCTGAATTACAGGATCACATCGAAAAGCTATCCCTGTTTCCGCGCATGGGAGAGGAACACCCCGACACCTACTTGAATGCCCTGGGATTCCGAAAGTTGGTTCATGACAACCACATTGTGATTTACCGGATTGACCAATCCCAGGTTGTCATCGAGCGTATTGTCTGGGCGTCCAGCAATTACCCTGAGCTTTTTCGGTAAAGCGAACCGATAAAAAGCCGATCAGAATGAGAAAGCACCTGCTGAATGTCGCTGAAATGCGGCACAAGGCAGGTGCTTTTCTTCTCGATATTCTTTCAGCTGAAGGTGACCACCCAATAGGTATACCGGCCCTGGTCTGTATCACAGAACCAACAGCCAACCCCCATACTGGTAAAGCTGGCGTTCATAATGTTGGCATAGTGGGTGGGACTATTCTGCCAGGCTGTGCAGACAGCAGAAGCAGATTCCAGCGGACCGCTGGCGCAGATCTCACTGGTGGTGGTCATGCCGCTGTGGTCAAAGGGACCACCGGCCACAAAGCTCTCACACCGCGCATCTGCCGCAGCACTCAGGCTGCTGTCCATGGACAGATCGGGCAGGCCACCGGCTTCCCGCATAGCATTGATGTTGTCCTGTACGGCCCAGTAGGCGGCGTCGCTGCTGTCAATGCCCCACCACTCCTGAGTTCCTGCCGCCAAATCAAAAGGTAATGCGCCGTAGCTCATCTCCGCTGTAGAGGTTGCCGCTTCTTCGACAACGATTTCCGAATTGGCTGCTTCAACCTGGTCGGCTTCGGGCAATTCGGTGGGAGCAGGGGAAGGCGTTGCCGATGCCGTCATCTCTTTCTTTTCCCCCGCGTCGGTTGTCGTGGTGTCAACCACGGAAGATTCAGGCATCGTGGGAGCCTCCGATGCCGCGGTGTCGGGGGTGGCCGCGACTGCCGACTCAGGCGTTGCTGTCACCGTAGGTTCGGTACGGGTAGTGGTACACCCTGTCAGCATGATCAGGGACAGCATAAGTACAAGTGCTTTTTTCATGGGTTCCTCCTTTATTCATACTGGAATTTTTGAAATGCGTCTCTCGTTTCCCGTTCCAGCTGTACGCCTGCTGAGAAAGCGAGTTTGAATTGCTCGGCGGCCTCCAGACTGACCAGAACATTTTTACTGGTCAGCACAGCGTCCAGCTGTTCCTTCTGTTCCGCCGTCAGACCCTGCTTGAGTGTATTCACCGCTTCCTTAAAGCGGGAAAGCGCCTCTTTGTACTCATCAGTTCTGGGCGGTGCCATTTCGGCCAACGAGAACTGACCATCATAGATTGCATCCAGAATCATAGCCTGTCATCTCTCCTCTCGTGATTCTCGCACGGGGGGGCCTCGAATTGTATTGCATATAGGTATCATATAACTTACCTCTCGATCTCGCAACGCTGACGAGCCGGGCGCATGGAGACTTGACTTTCCTCATCGGGGACGGTGTCCACAACCCTGTCTTTGTCATTCATGTTCAGCAGCGCATTGAGTTCCGCCAAACGCCTGCTCTTTTCAGCCAGTTCCTGTTCCTGCTTAAACGGCTGCTGCAACTCGTCCCTTGCATTTTCCAACTGCTTTTCCAGCTGTACCAGATCATTCGCCGCCGTTTCCCGGAGTTTTGTGATACCGGCAGCGGCATTGGCGATTCGGGTGATATTGCCTGCGGCATCCGCTCCCAGCTGCACATCGTAGACGCCAGCGCCTACCAGCTGAGCATGAAATTCCTGGGCCAGAGGGAAGTAGATGGCCTGCACCGTCAGCCCCTTATAGCTTCCGATGGGAACCGGCTTTTCGCTGGTCATGGCCGCACCGATCAGGCCCAGCAAAGCCCGTCCGGCATCCTCCCGCTTGTCATAGGTCGTATCCATCAGGCAGATGCTGAAGGTATCCTTGCCCTCGTCATCTAAATGGGTATGTTCCTCCACCGTTTTAGCGTCCGCCGTGCAGTTGGCGATGCGCCCCTTGGCCTTCTGGATTTCTGCCGGGAACACGATGGTCACGGCATCCTCCATGCGGTAGTGCTGGCTGGTGTACTGCGCTTTCAGGGTGCGCAGCCGGGTGACCTGAATATCCAGGTCCATCTTTTCCTTGATGGCCGGATTTCCGGCGGCCAATGCCTTGACCTCCGCATAAGACAGAGCCGCCTCGTCCATATCATCACAGGACCGGGCCGGGCTCTTGCTGGTCATCACCTGGCCAATGAACCGCTGCTTGTTCTCGATCAGCTGCCAGGAATAGGCGTCAAAGGTCGCCTCGGTGACATAGCGGTAAATGGAAACCGTCTTGTTTTCGTTGCCCTGGCGTACCATGCGTCCTTCCCGCTGTTCGATGTCGGAAGGCCGCCACGGCACATCCAGATGGTGCAGGGCTATGAGTTTTCGCTGCACATTGGTTCCGGCTCCCATCTTGGCCGTGCTGCCCACGAGGACCCGCACCGTGCCGCTGCGGACCTTGGCGAAAAGGTCTGCTTTGCGGGCCTCGGTGTTGGCATCGTGGATAAACTGGATTTCCTCTTTGGGGATGCCTCGCGCCACCAACTTGTCCCGAATATCGTCGTAGACGTTGAAGGTGCCCGCCTTGGGTGTGGAAAGGTCACAGAAAATCAGCTGGGTGGAGCGGTTTTCTTTGGTCCGCTCCCAAATCTCAAAGACGCGGTCCACACAGGCATTTACCTTGCTGTTGGGATCGTCGGGTAACTGAGGGTCGATCAATCTCTGGTCGAGGGCCAACTTTCTGCCGTCATTCGTGATTTTTAACATATTATCTTCTTTGGGGTCCACCGAACCCTTGCGCACGGTGTCGGCCCGTTTGCCCAGGTCCGCCACCATCACCCGCTGGATGCTGCTGGGTTGCAGCTGCACATTGATGGGTTTGCCGCCCTCCAGGTCAGGCACCGGCAGTTTGAGCATATCCGCGGTCTGAATGTCGGCGCACTCCTTGAACATGGCCATCAGTTCCGGCAGATTGTAGAACTTGGCAAAGCGCGTCTTGGTCCGATAGCCTGTACCCTCGGGGGCCAGTTCAATGGCGGTCACAGTCTCACCAAAAGTCGAAGCCCAGGCATCGAAGTTGGACAGGCCATTGATTTCCAGCGTATGCCGCTGCAGGTATCGCTGCATGGTGTACAGCTCCGTCATGCTGTTGGACAAAGGGGTGCCAGTGGCAAAGGTCACGCCCCTCCCACTGGTGATCTCGTCCAGATACATGGTTTTCATCAGCAGGTCACTGGCCCGCTGGCTCTCGGTCTGGCTGATGCCCGCCACGTTCCGCATCTTGGAAACGCACATGAGGTTTTTGAACATATGGGCCTCGTCGATCATCAGGGAGTCCACACCCAGTTCCTCGAAGGTGACCACATCGTCCTTTCGCTCTGCCTTCACCAGCTTTTCCAGCCGCTTTTCCATCTGCTTGCGGGCCAACTCCATCTGCTTGATGGTGAAATTCTCTGCGCGCTCCCGCTTGAGCATAGCGGTCTGCTCAACAACCTCGTCAATCTGCTTTTGAAGATAAAGCGCCTGTCTCTCCGGCGAAAGGGGAATACGCTCGAACTGCGAGTGCCCGATCACAATGATGTCATAATTGCCGGTGGCGATTCGACCACAGAACCGTTTGCGGTTGGCCTTTTCAAAATCGGTGCGCTTGGCCACCAGGATATTGGCGTTGGGATAGAGCTGCAGCGCCTCTCCGGCCAGCTGCTCGGTGAGGTGATTGGGCACACAGATCAGTGTTTTGCTGCAAAGGCCGAGGCGCTTCTTTTCCATGGCGGCGGCCACCATCTCATAGGTCTTGCCGGCACCTACCACATGGCCCAGCAGCGTATTGTTGCCATACAGGATATGGGCAATGGCGTTGCGCTGATGGGGGCGCAGTGTGATTTCGGGATTCATACCATGAAACTGAATATGGCTTCCGTCATACTCACGGGGGCGCGTCGAATTGAACCGCTCATTATACAGCTTCACCAGTCTTTGACGGCGGTTCTGGTCTTTCCAGATCCACTCTTTGAAAGCGTCCTCGATCTGCTGCTGTTTTCCTTGGGCGGCCTGGGTTTCCTGCGGGTTCAGCACACGTTGCTCTGTCCCGTCCAGGCCGCGGACCGTATCAAAGATGCGAATGGCACGGAGGTTCAGCGATTCTTCCAGAATGTGGTAGAAATTCGCTCTGTCCGTGCCATAGGTAACGGTCGCTTTAATATTTCCGCCTGTAATGCTTTTGCCAGAAATGTTCCAAAGCCCGGTGTAAGGTGCATAATGCACATCCACCATACGCCGGGAGACCATTGGCGCGTCCACCAGTTCATCGGCAAACTGCTTGATGATGGCCGGTTCGATCCAGGTGGCACCCAGGCGCACCGAGATTTCGCTGGCATCCAGGTCTTTGGGCTGTACCTGCTCCAACGCTTCCACATGGACTCGGAATCTGGAATCTTGTTCAGCGGCAAGGCGGGCGATCTCCAGCTTCTTCCGAACATTGCCGGAGAGGTATTCATCTGCCGTCCGATACACCGGGCTGCCGTCTGCTGTCTTTTCCAGCGGGTCCTCAAAGATCACGCCGGTCAGTTCCGATGCGATTTCTTCCTCGGTCTTGCCGGTCAGCTGCATCATGTAGGGCATATCCACACCGGCCTTTTCGCCAATGGACAGGGCCAGTGCGTCGCTGGCCGTATCCGCGCGGTCGGCAGGCTTCGCACTGCGGATGGTCCGTTTGGTGAACATATCCGATAGCCCTTTCAGCTTACCGTTTTCGTCCACATCTTCCAGAGAACACAACAGGTAATAGCTGCTGTCATCCTGGAAGGCCAGCGCCGAACCGCGGCTGGTGATCAGGCCGTGGGCATGGGTGTAGGTATCGTATTGCTTTTTCAGCTGGGCCTGCAGGCGATGGATTTCTGCATCGGGCAGGTCATCCAGCTGGGCTTGCAGCAGCTCCCGCACGGTATCCCGCAGGGCAATCAGTTGGCGCACCCGCTTGTCGGCGGTTGCGCCCAGCCGCATTTCCTTCATCACGGAATTGGTACGGAAATAGATTTTGCCGTCTTTCAGGGTATAGCTGAAATTCCGAACATCCGGGTCGGCCTCAATCACATCAGCGTCCTGTTCTTCCGCTGCCTCGATAGCAATTTCCGGTTTGGTCAGGGTGGCGGAAAGATGGGCCATGGCCTTGTCCAGCTGTTCCTCCAGCGTGCCTTCGCTGCTGGGCTCACAGGTGGGGGTAGGTCCATACGGGCCGCTGACCATCTTGATGGTGCCGCACACCATCTCCGGGTGATCCACAAAGTATTGGTTGATGGGGATGCCGTCCTCGGTCTGGCCGATATGAAGCCATGCCTCGTCCTGCTCCAACATCCGGTCCCGCTTTTGCAGGAAAAGAATGTCGGCGACCGCTTCGGTTCCTGCGTTCTGCTTGAAGGTGGTGTTGGGCAGCCGCACCGCCCCGATCAGGTCACAGCGGGCGGCGATGTACTTCCGCACGGTATCACTTTTTTTGTCCATGGTGCCGCTGGTGGTGATCATGGCAATGATGCCGCCGGTGCGCACCTTGTCGATGGTCTTGGCAAGGAAGTAATCATGAATGCGGAAATGCAGCTTGTCATAGGCCCGGTCACTCACCGAGAAATCGCCAAAGGGAACATTGCCCACGGCACAGTCGAAAAAGCTGTCCGGCAGGTCCGCTTTTTCAAAGCCAGTGATCTGGATTCGTGCTTTCTGGTAAAGCTGCCGGGCCATCCGCCCGGTCAGTTCATCCAGCTCGACGCCGTACAGCTTGGCGCTGTGCAGGTCAAAGCTGCTGGGTTTGTGGGCAAAAAAGGCACCGGTGCCCATGCTGGGTTCCAGAATGTTGCCGCCACGCACCCCCATACGCTCCAGCGCCCGGTACATGGTATGGATGACTTCGGGCGGCGTGAAGTAGGCCGTAAGGGTGCTGCTCCGTGCCGCCTGATACTCACTTTCGGTGAGAATAGCTTTCAAATCGCCATACTCCTGGGACCAGCTGGATTTGTTGGGGTCAAAAGCATCCGCAAGTCCGCCCCAGCCGCTGTACTGAGCCAAGATCATCTGTTCATCCTCGTTGGCCGGTGCCATGCCCCGGGCCACACGCTGCTCCACCTTTTTGAGGGTGCGGATGGCTTCCATATTGGCGGCAAACTTCTCCTTGGGGGTGCCGGGGACAGTGGGCCGATACGGTGCAACATAGTTGATGGGCTGGTACTCATAGGGTTCCGAGAGGGCTTTGGCATCTGCCATGACCTGCTCTACAAAAGGGGAATCTTCGCTTTCTTCCTGAGATTCCGGCTGCACCGCCGCTGTGCTTTCTTCTGGCTGAGGCTGTTCCTGAACTGCGTCCGGCAGAGGCAGCACCTGCAGGTCTGCATTCCGGTCATCCCGTCCAAGCAGCCGGGAAAAATTCTCCCGGTCAATGGTTCGGCTGAACAGCGGAAAGTCCTGGTCCTGCACCAGAATACCGGCCTCGCCAATATCCTGCACCACATAAGGCTTGCCATTTTCCAGATACACCACATCCCCCGGTGCACAGGGGCGTTTGATGGGAGTAGCCCGGGCAGCCAGTTCGGCTTGCTGCTCGTGATACGCTTGCTCAGCGGTGCCAATCAGACCATCAAAGGTCAGGTCTGTCAATTCATGGGCAATCAGTTCTGATGTGCTGCCATACTGCGACGATAGGAGGTGCTCGCCGTCTACCTCGTAGACCAGCTTGTGATGCATAAGATCAGCATAGACTGTGATCTCGTGTTCTCCTTCGCCGTCAGTGGAATATGCCAGTTCGATGTTGGCAAGATCTTCAAACTCCGGGGATTCAAAATCATTCTCGGCACAGTATTCTCGTATAATCGCCTTGGCCTGTTCCAAATCCGCAGCTTTTTGAGCCTGCTCAGCTTGTCGGGCCGATAGCCATGCTTCATACTCGGAGTGCTCCTCGGTTGTTAAATAACGGTTGCGCTGGACCAGCAACTGCAATCGGCTGGAAACCTCACGCCATGTCAGTGGGCGGTTCACCCGGCCCTCATTGGTGGTACACTGGATTTCAAAGCCTTTGCTGTTGTAGTCAAGCCAGCCTTGGGACCCATCGGCAAGTTTCCATGACCTGCCGCCGATGCCGTATTCCTTTTTCAGCCAGCGAGCAGTTTCTTCACTCGTCGGCAAAACCGGTTGGGAAAAATAATACTGAATCCGCAGTTTTCCATTTTCGAAGCCGCTGCCGTCGCAAAGCGCCCGGTTAATCTCATCGTCTGTGATTCTTTCGCCAGTGCGATCAACCACCGGTGGGGCCAGCGGCTGCACATTGTCGGTGACTGCTGCCTGCTCAACCTGCCGGGACTGCTGTTCCTCGTCGGGTAGCCCCATCTCCTCGGCCTGTTCTTCGGACACAAAAAAAGCGGGGAGTGTTTCATCACTCTCCGCTTCCGGTTCTTGGGTATTTTCGTTTACAGAGCGTACAGCATCGGCATCACCAGTTCCTCGGCCTGTGCTTTCAGCAGGTTCATCTGCTGCGTCCAGCCCAACGGATTGGTTTTCCGGTTGGGCAGCGGCGTCTGCCGGATCAGTTCGTCCATGGTCCGGCTGACCAGTGTCCGCACGGCGTTGTCCATCTCCACCAGGTGGGGATACAGGGTCCCCTCCAGCAGCATCAGGTCGAAGGTCACCGGCGCGTTCTCCCGCAGGAACGCCCTGCGGATCTCGCCGTACTTTCCAATCGGCTGGGCCGGTTGCTCGCTCAGTGTCAGATTCGGGATCAGATACCCGTTCACTTGGGTGTACTCCATCTCGGGATGCCTCCTTTTTCGTTTCGTTTTCTTTATCGCCTTGATTATGCGCTTCCGGCGCAGCCAATGCAACGCTGTCGATCTGACGGACGAGACTGCCGAGACTTTGCATCATGGGGCGGCTGACCTGTGCCGTCAAAGACCCCAGGGCAACGGCAATAGCATCCGTATCGAACTCCGAAACCGTGGCAAAAGCGTCGGTATCCAGCAGTGCAGTATCAATGCCGCAGCGCACGGCAACCATATATGCTGCACTCTGGGCCATCAGCTTTTCCAGCATTTTCTGCTGTTCTTCCCGGTGCCGCCATTCCAGCGTGCTGCCGGATACTGTGGTTTCCAGCAGTTGTGCGATCTGTGTGCGGTGTTCGGCGGCCTGCGTGGCCGCCTGTAAGGCAAGTGCGTTCTGGACGGTATCGGTGGCAAAGGCTTGTTTGAGCGCATCCCATACCTGTTGACGGTTGGTATTGTCCACCATCCAGGGCATGGCCTGCTGCACATACCCCCGTCCGTGGGTATCGGCTATGTCAAACACATAGCGGAGTTTTCCCCGGCTGGAATGGCTGTCCAGCAGGGCGATACCGTGGCTGCCCCGGTTGACCCAGCGCAGCGCCTTGTTGTTCCAGTAGTCGATACTGGCCACAGCGGTGGCGTTGGGCCGCTGGCTGTAAATCAAAAGCTGGTTCGGGAAGGCGTAATTGTAAGTATAAGCGGCGGAATCCAGAAAAGCCTTCCACGATTCACCGTTTTGGGTAACCTGCCCGATCAGGGACCGGGCCAGGGTGCGTATATCCTTGTAGGTGGGCATTCTTCATTCCTTTCTTATCGTTCTGGTTCTATTCGTTTTATCTTTCGTACCTTAGACAGTTGCCGCTCAAACCGGGGAGATAGCTCCGTAAATCCGAAACTATCCACATAATATGCGGTTCTTTTCCCCTTTTTTTCCGTGATAATAATATCGCTCATGGACAGGGAGGTCATTTGGCGTGCAAAGGGACGATCATCACTGTTGTGCAGCATATAGAGATCATCCAGCGTAGTGTCCTCAGCCAGCATTCCAGAATAAGCATGGCGATAATCGGTAACTTTGATTTTGTCTTTGGCATACTTGTAGTCGGCAAAACGATAGTCGGCATCACCGTATCGGTTCAGTTGATAGATTTCGTAAGTGCCGGGACGATCAGCTTGAGGATTGGCAGGGACATATAGCGTGCCGTTTGCCCGGCTTATCTCTGCAAACTGGCAGATATGAAATAGTTTCCTGCCCCCAAGATAGAAGTGATTATCGTCAAAGCAGGCATAACAGGGGATATTTTTGGTTGTGCCATCCATATATCGGCAGAGCAGTGATTCGCCATCTTTCAGAGAAAACAGTTCTTCAAACTCCGGTGTTATAAAACGAATTGTGCGCCACTGCGCATCGGACATCAGCTTTTGCAACTCACTCACCGTTTTTTGAATTTCTTCATTCCTCCAAGATGGGACCCGTTGGTAATCACTTAAGAACCAGTCCTTCCCCCCGATGCATTCCACAAGATCCAAACAGCCGGGCATTGGTAAAGTGTCCTTTGCGCCCAGGGCTTTCACCCTGTCGTCAGGGAGCATCTGGTAGGCTACTACTGCTTCCTGTAGCGTTGGATACTCCTGAATATCCAAAGGTCCCAGTTTGCTCAGATCCTCGCACACATAGAAATGATCGATAAAGGATTGCATCACCGCACCTCCTGCCGCTGAACCGCTTTTTCTTTATGATAAGTGGGGCGTCCCAGCTCATCATAGTTTCTTGGATCGGCAGCTGGGCAATGCCAGCCGAACAGGGACCCGGCTTTCATTGCGGATGCCTGAGCCTTGGAAATGCCAGCCTTTTTATTCAGCGCGTCCACGATCTCCGTGGGGGTCATAGCAACGAAGCCTTCGGGCTCCCACTTGTGGTATCCGCTTTCGCCGTAGCAGACGGCCACAACCTCATGGCTGGAATCCAGTTCCGCCCAGGCCACGCGGGGCAGCTGCTTTTGCTGGCGCAGCACCTCCATGAGCATGGTCTTGTTGTATCCGTAGCAATAAAAATTGTATTCTCCCTTGTTGGGATTGCACCGCAGGTAGAACAGGTGTTCCTGGGTTTCGATTCGGAACGCCATGGTATTGCGGCCCTCGCCAGGGATGATGGCCGTGCGGAACCGCATGGACCGGGCCAGCATGGTCTTACGGTCTTTCAGCAGGCCATTCCGCCGCAGCCCAGTCATCACATCCTCCAGTTCCCTCTTGAACGTCGGTGTTACCAGCTGCTGGTTGTGCGGCCACCAGGAATGATAGAACGCGGTGCCGGTATCGCCAAAATCGCCCCGCAGATGCCCGATGCAGGCTTCGTCTACTGCGGACTTCTCATGGGAAAAGCAAAAGCCCTGCTCCTCGGGGGTAGCAGGGCTCAGCTCGAACTTGGTCTTGTAAATTGTGTATTGCTGCTTTTCAGCCATGTTTTTCCTCCTTCTTGATATTACCGTTCACAGTCAGGCGCTTTATGCTCTTGCCGCTCCTTCTGCACTACGTCACGGATAAGATTCGCACTCACCTCGGCCCAGTGCGGTACACACTGTTGTGAAATAATGCCCAGCACGTCGTAGCCACGGATGTAGAACTTCTCACCATCGCTTAAACTCTGGCAGAGGATTCTTTGAGCCCTTCTGCCAGGTGCGCAGCCGAAGCCGCTGATGGCCAGAACCAGTTGATCTTCTTTTGTGCGGTATTCCGGTGACAGATAAGCGGGGTTAAGAATCAGAATCTGATTCTCATAGTTCTGCTTGCTGCTATCTTCACGGCAAGCCTCGGGCCCAAAAGGTATACCGTCAGAGCCTCTTTCCGAGTGGATGTCGCGCAACACTTCAACCTCATCCTGAATACGAAGGGCAAATTCGTTTACAATTTCGAGGTAGTCGTTGGATACAACCGCCTCCATATATTCATATCCGAAAGCGGTCGCCTGACGTTCAGCCAACAGATACTTTTCCGCGGCATTTTCATCAATACCTATCACAAAGTGGTGCCTTCCAAAAGTGAAGGATTGTTCGATCCGGTAATCACCTGCGTATTCTTTTTCTTCCATCTATATCACCTCTCCAAAAATGTGGGTTTTCGGCCAACCCGCTCATCGCGGGGTTTGACCCGTGGCTGCTGGGGGATCATCCTCAGACCGGTTTCTTCATCCACCAGTTTCTCCGGGTAGAGATAGCGCCGGTAATAGCGGTCCGCCTGTTTGCGGGACAGCTCCCGCAGTTTTTCCCCGTCCCAGCCACAGATCAGGGCGCGGCCATTGATGTAGGTGGACTCATCAATGGTGCGGTTGAAGGGCAAAGAATCCTGTTCCTCGCTGCTGACCAGTGCGATCACTTCGTTGCCAAAGGGCAGCGCTACATTTTTCTCTCCCTGAATGATTTTTTTGACGGCTTCTTCTGCGCTGTCAAAGAACGCAATATAAGGGCAGTAGCCCGGTTCCAACACAAGCACTCTCATATTGATCCCTCACCGCTCCATATCACGATTCTTCTTTCGGTACTGGGCTTCCAGTATTCGCAGAATCTGGTTGACGATTTGCTCCTGCGTGAAGCCCTTGGGGAAATACTTGCTGACACGTTCCATCGAAATGGAGATTTGCGCCTCGCGGGGCTTTACGCTGGGCGGCTGGGCGGTCATTATCTTTTCCAGCCTGTCCGGCGTGAGGTTGCCTTCCCGGCTGGCCGCTTTCAGTTTTTGCGCCTGGGACAGGGACGGGGAGCAATCCTGGCCGTCAATAAACTGGAAAAAATCCTCCTGTTCCTCGGGTGTCAGGTAACTGATCTCCACAGCCGGGTTGAACTTCAGCTTGTTCTCGTCCACCAGTTCCATCAGTTCCGGGATGAGGTTGTTCAGACGGATGTAGCGTTGTACCTGCTTTACACTTTCGCCTGAACTCTCGGCAACTATTTGATTGGAGCGGGTGCCAGAAAAATCCGGGCCAACTTGGCCCGAATTTTCTTTTGACGGTCTACCGCCCTTTCTTTTCAATGCCTCCAGCTTCATCTTGTAGGCTTTGGCCTTTTCGGAGGGCAGGATGTGTTCCCGCTGAACATTGGTATCCACCATCAGGATGGTGGCGGTATCATCGTCCATTTCCCGGACCAACACCGGCATTTCCTGTAATCCGGCCAATTCACAGGCCCGCTTGCGCCGGTGCCCGGCCACCAGTTCATAGCTGCCGTCAGGGCGTTCGCGGGCAATGGCGGGCATGAGGACGCCATGTACCCGGATACTGTCCACCAGCTTTTCCATTTCCTCATCGTCCCGCACTTCAAAGGGGTGGTCGGGAAAGGGTTGCAGGTCTTTCAACGGCAGCATCTGCACCTTCTCCAGCTTGGCTTCATCCCGGTCCTCCTGGGTGGTGAACAGGTCAGCGAAGGAAGGGTTGATCTCGTACCTGCGGCGCTCGCTCATGGTCCACCACCTCCTTTGCCAGTGCCAGATATGCCTGGCTCGCTTTGCCGTTGGGGTCGTATTGCAGGGCGCTGTGCCCGCTGGCCGTGCTTTCGGCTGCACGGGTGCAGACCGGTATCTCGCTCTTGTAGATACACAGCTTTTGCCCGTAGGTGCGGCGCAGGGCAGCGCACACATCCTTGGACAGATTGGTGCGGTTGTCCACCATGGTCATAACAATGCCATTGATGGACAGCTTGGGATTGATGCGCCGGCGCACCATCTGGATGTTTTTGACCAGGGCAATTAGGCCCTTGAGGGGGAAATGCTGGGCCTGCACCGGGATCAGCACACTGTCCGAGGCGGCCAGCGCCCCGATGGTCAGCATCCCCAGGCTGGGCATACAGTCGATCAGGCAGTAGTCGTAGCGCTTTTGCAGCGGCTCCAGCACATTGCGGAGAACCGCCTCGCGGCCCACCACGTTGGTCAGACGAACATCCATGCCCGCCAGTTCGATGTCGGAGGGAATGTAGTCCACCCCTTCCTCCTGGTGCAGGATGCCGGTGGAATAGGAAATCGGCTGGTCGGCGATGGCCTCTTCCATCATGGTGCCGATGGTGGTTTCCAGGTGATCGGCGTTCTGACAACCCAGATAGGCGGTCAGGTCTCCCTGTGGGTCCGCATCTACCAGCAAGACGCGGTGTCCTTGCCGGGCCAGTGCAACGCCCAAATTGACGGCGGTGGTGGTTTTCCCTACACCACCCTTCTGGTTGGCGATAGCGATTGTTTTCATGGTTACCTCCTGTATTCTATCGGCTTCTGCCGATGGATTGTAATTTGGCGTGGCAGGCAAGCAGATAGTCGTTGTAATCCTTGCCGCGACGGGGTGGGACCGACTTCACCGTATATCCCTGGGCCTCATATCGCTCCTGTAACCGCAGGGCGAAATCTCGTCCGCGCTCATCGTTGTCCAGGCGCAGCCGCAGTTTTTTGATTTTCGGGTGGTCTTTGAGGTACTGGTCCAGTGCAACATAGTTCAGCCCGCCAAGCGAAATATGGTGTACGCTCCGCCAATCGTGACCGTAAAGCAACTGCAACGTCGCACCGGAGAGCGCGTCAATGGGGGCCTCGTAGACCTCCACGATGTCCGCAGTTTCATTGCCTGCTGGAATACAAAAGCCGTACTGCTTTTCACTGCCTGCGCACTCGCCGCGAAACGTTCCCTGGCACCCGCGCACGCAGGCAGAGCGCGGCTGGCCTTCGGTGTCTCTGCCGACAAACACGCAGTTCTTGTAGCCGCCGCGGGTGGTCTGGTAAAGAATTCCCTGGTCAATGCAGTATTTCAGGATTTTGCTGTCTATCCCTCTGCGTTTGAGATATTGCAGGGCCGTTTCAGCGTTCTTATCGGGCACCGGCAGCGTAAACGGCCTGCGTTCATGCTGCGGGGGCGGTCCGCTCTGGCTTTGCTGAAAAGGAACAGGCGTCAGGTGTTCCAGTTCACACAGGTGCCGCACAGCGCTGACGAAATCCATCCCCTTTACCTGGATGAGATAGTTCAGCGCCCCTCTTCCGCCTACGCCATGGGAAAACCAGTGCCACAACCCGTTGTCGCTGATGCACAAGCTGCTGTGCGTGGTGGTTTTGTAGTCGTGCGGGCCGGTGCGGATCAGTTCCTGCGGTTCGTATTGCTTCATGTAGCTTATCAGATCTACACTTTTTGCCAATCTGATTTGCTCTTCGGTTACTCTCTGGCGCATGATGATTCCTCCTTTTCAGCCAGTAGTGTTTCAGCCAGTAGGGGGGTGTGGGGGGAATACGGCTGCGGAACATTTCCCCAAATAGGCACACTTCCCCCTTTGTGCTTTTAGAATAAAAAAGCAGCCGTCATGTTGACAGCTGCTAAAAGACCTATATAATATGTATTTTGATTGGTTGGTGTTGCAAGATATAAGCCACCTACTAACTCTGGTAGCCAAAACGTGAGTAAATTGGTTTAACCGGTCGATTTTCGTAGCCAATTTTTATTTTGGCTACGGATTGGCTACAAGGAACTCAATAGGGCAGAAAAAGACACCAAATGATTCGTCAAATTATTGCAATTAAATCGGTTTTTTCTGTTCGTATATTGTAAATATTGCACGAAAATTACGATATTTCGATGAATTTTTGTAACTCATAACCGCTTGGTCCCGGGTTCAAGTCCTGGATGGCCCACCATAAAAAAGGTGCCCCCTGCGGGGGGCACTTTTTTTATTGAAAAGGCCATCCAGGACTTGAAAAGCCCGGCGACGCGTCAGCGGCGCATGCAACAGTCCAGTGGACTGTTGCATAGGGCGCGGGTCAGCAGAGGATGGCCCACCATACAAAGAGTGCCCCCGCACAAGCGGGGGCACTTTGTATGAAAGGGAAAACCGGTGTCAGCTGCGGGAATGCTCCGTTTTGCGGCGGAGAGCCAGGCCGCCCAGGGCCAGACCGCTGACCAGGAGCAGTACCGTCCACAGGACGGGGTTGCTCTCGTCGCCGGTCTGGGGGATGGTGCTGGCGGCGGGGGCCGCTGCGCTGCTGCCGGGGGTGTAGCTGCCCTTCACATTGCCGTAGCCGGACAGCTGCCTGGTGGATTCCAGGTAGCCGCAGTGGTCACAGCGGTAGCCTGCCTCGGTGGCGGTCCAGTTGTGGTAGCCGCAGGCCTGACAGGTGTAATAGGTGATATTGTCCGAAGGAGCCGGGGTAGCTGCAGGCGCCGGGGTGACCTGCGGTGCCGCGGCGGCCTGCACGCTGAAGCTGACAGGGATAGACAAGGTCACATTGCCGGAGCCGGAAACCTGGATCTCCTCACGGTATACGCCCGCGGCAAGACCGGCCTTGGGCTGCACCGTAAAGGTGGCTTTTTCGCCCGGGGCCAGCGGGGTCTTGGAGAGGGTCCCCACCTCAAAATGGCTGGTGGAGGCGGGCTGGTTCAGGGTCAGGGACTGGTTGCCGGTATTGGTGATGGTGACGGTTTGGGCGGCGGGCCGGTCGTAGCCGGTGTAGACGCTGCCAAAGTCGGGAGATATATCGGCGGAAATGCTGTAGACCGGTTCGGTCACCTTCACCTTGCAGGTGGCCTGCTTGCCGCCATCGGCGGTGGTGACGGTGATGATGGCTTCGCCAGCGCCCTTGGCGGTGACGGTGCCGTCCACTACGGTGGCCACATCGGGATTGCTGCTTTCCCAGGTCACATTCTGGTTGGTGGCGTTGGCGGGCTGGAATGTGGCGGTGAGGGTCTCGCTTTCGCCGGTGAAGAGGGACAGCTCGGTCGGGTCCAGCTTCACGCCGGTGACAGAAACCGTAGCCGGTTTGATGTTCAGTGTGTATTGCTTGGTGGTGAAGCCCGCACTGTTTTCAGCCTTTACGGTAAAGGTAGAAGAACCCTCTGCGCTGGGGGTACCGGTGATTGTGCCGTAACTGTTCAGCGTCAGACCGGCGGGCAAGGTGCCGCTGTCAAGACTCCATGTAATGTCATTGCCAGTGGCTTTCAGCGTCGCAGTGTAAGGTTGGTCCACCATGCCGTCAAGCAGGCTTTCGGTGGTGATGGCGGGGGCCGTGATAACGGTGCCGCTGCCGGTAGGTGTTCCATTCAGCTGACCGTCGGTTCGGATAACAAGGGTGCCGTTGTTGGTTAAGGCGTTTTGAGTGTCCAGCGTCACTCCAGCCGGGATAATGAGGGTCTGCCCCTCCCCAATAACCAAAGTTTTGTCCGTAGGGATCGTGAAGTCCTCGGCCAGGGTCATCTCGCCGTATACCTGACCTCCTTGATTTTCCAAGAAAAAGATTCCTTGCCACTGCTCCTGCTGGGAATCATCCTGAATACTGCTGGAATAAATCACAGCGTTACCGCTGCTGCCGGTGGAGAACGTACCGCCGGCAGCAGGATAGGCTCCGCTGCCGCCGCCGATGCCTGCGCCGTCATGACTGGTAGCCGTGACGGTGCCGCCGCTGATGGTCACAGTACCGCCGGCACCACCATTACTGTCGCCGTATCCGCCGCCGATGCCTGCGCCGTCATAACTGTCAGCCTTGACGTTGCCGCCGCTGATGGTCACAGTACCGCCAGCACCACCAGTGTTGTTGGCTCCGCCGCCGCCGATACCCGCACCGCCATTGGCACTCCATTTAACGATAATCTCACCGCCGCAGATGGTTACCGCACCGGCGTTGGGGGCACTGTAACCATCACCGCCGATGCCTGCGTCGTAATATCGTGAGGAAGCATCAGCCGCCAGAATACCCATCTCGCCTTCCTCCACAGACTGGGCGTAGATGGTCAGGGCGTTGGAACCCGCAACGGAAATACCACCATCAATGAGTAGCTCGGCCCCGTTCTCCAGAATCAGGTGAACGTCGCCGTTGACGGTGACACGCTGGGAAATCGTCACAGTCCCAGCAGGAACGACGTACCAGCCACTGCTTCATTGGCTGTCGCTGGCAGTCACCTCTGTTGCCGTGGAGCAGGTCTGCACTTTTCCGTCTTTGTCCAAGTATGTTACAGAATCCGCCGCCAGCGCCGCGGTGGGCAGCAGGCCCAGGCAGAGCGCCATGACGCAGAGCAGGCTCAAAATTCGTTTTTTCATAGGGTTTCCTCCTCGGTGGTTTCCTTCCGGCGGAAGTATACAATATTTTTGATTGTAACACATTTCCCTTTGTTTGGGAGTACCCGTTTCCGAGGGCAAAACGGGTACTTTTTTGGGGAAAATTCAGGGCAGCATGAACCTTTTCAGGTCCTGCCGGCGCTGGATGCCCAGGGTGTTCATGGCATTGGAAAGATACCGTTTTACCGTATTGGGGGACAACCCCAGGTGGTCGGCGATCTCCTGGTTGGTCCAACCCCGGGCCGCCAGCATGGCGATGGTGAACTCGGTGGTGGAAAGGTCATCCGCCACATGGTCCCCCGTATCGGGGTTGTGGACCTTGCGCCAACCGGCGGAAAACCGGTAGGTGATCTCGATGATCCGCTTGAAGTCCTCCGGCCATTCCGGCTTGATCACCGCTTCCAGCATACCGCCCAGCAGACCGTGGTGTTCCCCCAGCCCTTCGATGAGATCGTCGGGGCGGGCCAGCTCCCAGGCGGCCAGCATATGCTCCCGGGCCTGGGGCTGCTGGCGCAGGCTCATGTGGTCCATCACCGCCACCAGGTGCAGATAGATGGCCGGGATGGGGTAGGCTTCGGCCCCCATGGCCAGGGTGCCTTCCACCAGACCGATGCTCTGCTGGTATTCCTCTTTCAGGTAGAGATAGTGGGCCTGCACATAGAGGGCAAAGGCCCGCAGCCCCGGGGGCAGCAGGGGCAGAAAGTCCCGGGCCGGGGGCAGACCCTCCGACAGGGGCAGATGGAGCAGTACCGCCGCAGCAGCCCCCACAAAGGACGCCGCAGCGCTGTGTTTTTGCGCCCGGGAACCCCGGCTCAGGGTGGCGTGCAGCTCCGCCAGGGCCACCCGGGCCTGCTGGATCTGCCCCAGGGTCAGGTTGGCGTAGGCGTAGATCAGGCAGGCGGAAAGCCGGGCTTCCCGGTCGGGGTGGGTCAGGTAGCGCTCCGCTTCCCCCGCGGCCTTTTCGGCCTGCCCGCTGAAATAGTGGTACTCCGCCGTGGCAATGTCCCGCTGTGCACCCTCCGGCAGGGCGGCAAGGGCGGCCTGGCACTCTCCCGGGCGGAAGGGGGTGTTCATCAAAGGCATCAGGCAGTCCCCCACCATGCGCCGGGCACGACGGCTCTGGGACGGCGTGCTCCCCAGGGCATGGGCTGCCTTGTACCGGGCGTCCTCCGGTTTGGGGGTCCCTGCCGGGATCTGCCAGGCCGAGCCGAATTTCTGTGCCCCGGGCACCCGCCCCCGGATGCAGTACTGCTGTACCTGCCGCACCGAAAGACCCCAGGCCTGGGCGGCCTGCTGTACCGTCATATAGGTCATTGCCATTCTCCTTTTTCAGCGGGTTTTGCATACAGCGCAGCGGCGCATAGCGCGCCGCAATTTTTCGACACCGTATAGCGCGGCTGTATATATTATTATCATACAATTTTTTTTGCCGCCCGGCAATAGATGACAAAAATTACCGTCCCCCTTGACGAATCCCCCCGGCAGGTATATACTGATACCATCCCTTTCGGGGTGACAACAGAAGAATTTACAAAGATACAGCCGATCCCTCAGGGGGATTGCTGTATCTTTTTTTCTGTTCACCTGAAAGGAGAAACCACCATGATGCTGCAAAAAATTGAATATGCGGGAATCGTCTGTTCGGTCTTTCCCCACAAGGACATCCAGACCCGGACCCACCTTCCCGACCAGGACCCGGAAGTGGTGACCTACGCCGCCTGGCGGTGGCTCTACCACTGCCGCCCCCTGCGCAAACCCTTGTGTGTCCTCTGCCTGGGGTTCCGGCGCAATACCCTCCGGCGCAAGTCGATGCGCCTTGTCCTCACCCTGCCCGCCCGTGCAGCCCAGCTCCCCGGGGGCGGTTACCTCCACCTGCTGGTGCGGCTCTCGGCAGATGGGGCCTGTCTCGAAGCCGTCCAGCAGTCGGCGGCCGCCCGTCCCGACGGACTGCCCCACCGGGGACGGTCCATCCGCTTCCATACATAAATCCCAAAGGGTGGAGGCCCCGGCCAGCGCCGGGGCCTCCACCCCTCTTTTTGTGTTCCATGCCTCGGCCCGGCCGGACCGGGGCATTCAGCCCCCACCGCCCGCCGTGCAGGAAAAAAACTTCTCCCTTTGCTGTGCGGCCCGGTTTATGCTATCATGGTAGAAAGAATTGTACCGCAAGAGGTGAAACGCACTGTGACGACTTCCAAACAGCAGGCTGCCAGGGCCTTTGCCGACTACTGGCAGGGAAAAGGCTATGAAAAAGGGGAAAGTCAACCCTTCTGGCTTTCTTTGCTCCGGGATGTGTACGGGGTGGAGCATCCCGAACAGTATATTGAATTTGAAGAGCAGGTCCACCTGGACCATACCAGCTTCATTGATGGCTATATCCCGGCCACCCGGGTGCTGATCGAGCAGAAAGCCCTGGGCAAGGACCTGAACAAAGGCATCCGTCAGTCGGATGGTTCCTATCTGTCCCCGTTCCAGCAGGCCAAGCGGTATATTACCGAACTGCCGGTGTCCAAACATCCCCGGTGGGTCATCACCTGCAATTTCAGTACCTTTTATGTCTATGACATGGAGCGGCCCCAGGGGGAGCCGGAGGTCATCCGGCTGGAAAATCTGGAACAGGAGTACTATCGGCTGCAATTTCTGGTGGATTCCGGCAACGAGCATCTGAAGCGGGAGATGGATGTTTCCATTGCCGCCGGTGAGATCGTGGGCCTTTTGTACGATGCTTTGCTCAAGCAGTATGCGGACCCGGAAAGCGAACGGGCCCTGAAAAGCCTGAACAAGCTGTGTGTACGGCTGGTGTTCTGCCTGTATGCCGAGGATGCGGGCATTTTTGGCCGCCATGGCATGTTCCACGATTACCTGGCGGCCTACGACACCCGGAATATGCGCCGGGCGCTGATCGAGTTGTTCCATGTGCTGGACACCCGGCCGGAGGACCGGGACCCCTATTTAAAGGATGACGACCCGGAGCTGGCGGCCTTCCCCTATGTGAACGGGGGGCTCTTCTCGGATGAAGAGATCGAGATCCCGCCTTTTACCGATGAGATCCGGGAACTGTTGCTGACCAAAGCCAGCGACGACTTCAACTGGTCGGAGATAAGCCCCACCATTTTCGGCGCGGTATTTGAAAGTACCCTGAACCCCGAGACCCGCCGCAGCGGCGGGATGCACTATACCAGCATCGAGAATATCCACAAGGTGATAGACCCCTTGTTTTTGGAGGATTTGCAGGGGGAACTGGACGAGATCTGTGCCGTGGCGGTGGAGCGCACCAAGACGGCCCGGCTGAAAGCCTACCAGCGCAAGCTGGCGTCCCTGACCTTTCTGGACCCGGCCTGCGGGTCGGGAAATTTCCTTACAGAGACCTACCTGAGTTTGCGCCGGCTGGAAAACCGGGTCCTGCTGGAATTGGCCCACGGCCAGGTGACGATGTATTCCGCCAGCGAAAGCCCCATTCAGGTTTCCATTGCCCAGTTTTACGGCATCGAGATCAACGACTTTGCGGTGACGGTAGCCAAAACGGCGCTGTGGATCGCCGAAAGCCAGATGATGAAGGAGACCGAAAAGATCCTGTTGGTGCCGCTGGAGTTCCTGCCCCTGAAAACCAACGCCTATATTGTGGAGGGCAACGCCCTGCAGATCGACTGGGAAGAGGTGGTACCCAAGGCAAGGCTGCATTATATTATGGGAAATCCGCCGTTCCACGGCTTCACTTTTATGACAAAAGAGCAAAAAGCTGATATGCAGGCAATCTTCCCAAGTGTAAAAAATCTTGATTATGTATGTGCTTGGTATAAAAAAGCATCAGACTATATAGCTAATACCAAAATAGAAGTCGCCTTTGTCTCAACAAATTCGATAGTCCAAGGAGAAACCGTTTCACGGTTTTGGGATTTTATGTGTGGAGACATCATTAACTTCGCATACAAAACATTCGTTTGGGATAGTGAGTCAAATGAAAGGGCTCATGTACATTGTGTGATAATTGGATTTTCAAAATTTAGCCGTTCTGAAAAATATTTGTATGACAATGGCAGACCTACTTTGGCAAAGAATATAAACTATTACCTGTTTGATGGTGAAAATATACTTGTTCGTAGTAGGAACAAGCCTATTTGTAATGTACCTAAAATGATTTACGGAAATAAACCTGCTGACGGCGGCAATCTAATCATCGAGGATGAAGATCTAAATGATTTTATTTCCCGCGATCCTAATAGTAAGAAATTTATTTACCCTTTATTGGGAGCATCCGAGTATATAAAAGGGAAAAAGAGATGGTGCTTGTGGCTAGTAGGGGCCTCACCGAATGAATTAAAGAAATGTCCTCTTATCTTGGAGCGCGTTCGGAAATGTAGGGAAGCTAGAGAAAGTAGTATAGCAGCAGGGATAAGAAAATTTGCAGCAACGCCAACGCTCTTTGCACAGCGTACTCAACCTGTAGATAAAAACTTTATTGTTGTCCCGCGTGTTTCATCACAGGCACGTCGGTATGTTCCGATAGGCTTCATAAACGCGGGTACAATAGTAACAGACAGGGTTCAAATCATTCCAGATGCATCGCTATACGATTTTGGTGTTATTATTTCCAATGTACATATGGCATGGATGAGAACTACTTGTATGAGACTAAAAAGCGATTACAGTTACTCCAAAGATGTTGTCTATAACAACTTCCCCTGGCCCGACCCCACCGAGGCGCAGAAGGCCAAAATCCAGCAGACCGCTCAGGCCATTCTGGATGCCCGGGCCCTCTACCCGGACAGCAGCCTGGCCGATCTCTACGACGAACTGACCATGCCGCCGGAACTGCGCAAGGCCCACCAGGCCAACGACCGCGCCGTGATGCAGGCCTATGGCTTCGATGTAAAAACCATGACCGAAAGTTCCTGCGTGGCCGAGCTGATGAAACTCTACCAGAAAAAGGTGGCCGAACTGGACGCCAAAAAGAAATCCTGATACCTGCACAGCCAAAAAGCCGGGAGTGCAAGCTCCCGGCTTTTCTGTTGGTAAAGTGTTGGACGGTGGGAATCTCCCGCGCCGCCCTGTCCCGGGCGCGGGCACCCCGCATCGCCAGGGGGCCCTTGGGGCGGGCCCCGCTGCCTCTGCGGCCCGCGGCCCTGCTCCGGCTCCCTGCATCCGCCGCAGGCGGCGGTCGCCTTTGCAGCAATTCCCGTACGGAAACAAAAAATTCCCCCAGCCTAATGGGGCTTATTTTTGGTGACCCGTACGGAGAATCTCCCGCGCTCTAAAAACGCTCCGCAGGAGCGTTTTTGCCCGCCGGAGCGGACGGCGGGCACGAGCTGTTCGATTCCCGTACGTCGGCCCAAACCGCATAGATAAAAAGAAAAACATCCTGCTCCCTTGAGAGCAGGATGTCTTGGTGACCCGTACGGGAATCGAACCCATGTTACAGCCGTGAAAGGGCCGTGTCTTAACCGCTTGACCAACGGGCCGGATAGAATACAAGATTTCGCTAAAACAGCAAGCAACCCACCGGCCACTATTGCAACCGGTCCCCAAGTATTTTAGCGAAACCTTGTAATCTGTGGTAGCGGTAACTGGATTTGAACCGGTGACACTTCGGGTATGAACCGAATGCTCTAGCCAACTGAGCTATACCGCCACATATCTTTCGCCTATCAAAAAGCGCTCTATTATTATACGAAGTCAAGGGCTTTCTGTCAAGTAGTTTTTGCAAATTTTTTGAAAAAATTCACGCGGGTTGTAACATTTTCGGCGCTGCCTTGTGGAACAGAAGGGCTCATGGTATACTGAACTCAAAAAAGGAGGCCCTGCGCCATGAAATATTCCCTGCTCTGGCTGCTGCCCGCGGCGGCGCTGGCCCTGGCGGCTTGCACCCCGTCGGCTTCGTCGGTCCCTTCCTCCGCTGCCACGGCGGAAACCCCCCTTTCCACCCTGGCACCCGACCCCACCGAACCCCCCGACGCCACCCCGGCGCCCACGCCCCAGCCCACCCCGGTGCCGGAAGAAACAGTAAAACAACGATATATCGAAACATTTACCGCGCCGGATCTGGACATCGACACCACCGTCACCGCCAACGGCTGCACCCTGACCCTGGAGGACAGTCTGGACACCGAGCCGGAACTGCTGGTGTACAGCAGTTTTGTTGACCGGGTCAACGGGGATCTGGACCAGCTGGACACCCTGCTGGGAGAGGACCTTTCCTTTGTGGGGGCGATGGAGACCGAAGCCGCCGAGTTCCAGCGGGGGCAGGGGGGCATGGCCACCCAGACCATCCACGAACTGCACACCATGACGTGGCAGGAGGTGGAAGGCGCCTCGGACTACACACGCGCCCAGCTGCAGCAGTATCTGGCGGACTACGACCTGCAGCAGTGGACGATGGTGGCGGTGGACCTGGACTGGACCTACACCCCCGAGAAGGAGGCCGCCGGTCCCCAGCTGCCCGCAGGCCGGTATCAGCGGTATTTTCTGTTGGGCAGCCCCTCGGGCAGCAGCGACCTGAAACTTTACAATCTGTACTGGGAGGATTTTTACCCCCAGACCTGACTATACAAAAAAGGCATGGTCATTTGACCATGCCTTTTTCTTTAGTTCTTTCTTTGCAAAGAAAGAAGGCATCGGCATCGGCGGACATGTGCCGACCGATGCCGATTCTTCTAGAGCAAAAAGCCGCGTTCGAGTCGCCAGGTATGGCATGAGAACGCGGTTTTTTGCGATGGTGGGAATCCAAAGGGGAGGTGCAGGAGATGCGGCGCAGCCGCTGAATCCGAACCTCCTCTTTGAAGAAGAATTACTTCTTGTTGGGCACCAGCAGGGCCTTGCCGCCCATGTAGGGGCGCAGCACCTCGGGGATGGTGACGGTGCCGTCGGCCTGGAGATGGTTCTCCAGGAAGGCGATGAGCATCCGGGGCGGGGCCACGCAGGTGTTGTTCAGGGTATGGGCCAGCTGAGGCTTGCCGTTTTCGTCCTTGTAGCGGATATGCAGGCGGCGGGCCTGGGCATCGCCCAGGTTGGAGCAGCTGCACACCTCGAAGTACTTCTGCTGACGGGGGCTCCAGGCCTCGATGTCGCAGCTCTTCACCTTCAGGTCGGCCAGGTCGCCGGAGCAGCACTCCAGCTGACGGACGGGGATCTCCATGGAGCGGAAGAGCTCCACCGAGTTATGCCACAGCTTGTCGTACCACATCATGCTGTCCTCGGGCTTGCAGACGACGATCATCTCCTGCTTCTCGAACTGGTGGATGCGGTAGATGCCGCGCTCCTCGATGCCGTGGGCACCCTTCTCCTTGCGGAAGCAGGGGGAATAGCTGGTCAGAGTCAGGGGCAGCTTGGCGCCGTCCAGGGTCTGGTCGATGAACCGGCCGATCATGGTGTGCTCAGAAGTACCGATGAGGTAGAGGTCCTCGCCCTCGATCTTGTACATCATGGCGTCCATCTCGGGGAAGGACATAACGCCCTTCACCACGTTGCCGTGCATCATGAAGGGAGGAATCACGTAGGTGAATCCCTTGTCGATCATGAAATCCCGGGCGTAGGCCAGCACCGCCTCGTGCAGACGGGCGATGTCGCCCAGCAGATAGTAGAAGCCGTTGCCCGCCACGCGGCCGGCGGAATCCAGGTCGATGCCGTCAAAGCTCTCCATGATGTCCACATGGTAGGGGATGGGGTAGTCGGGCACCACCGGCTCACCGAACCGCTGGACCTCCACGTTGTGGCTGTCGTCGGGGCCGATGGGCACGCTGGGGTCGATCATCTGGGGGATGGTGTACATGATCTCCTGGATCTTGGCCTGGAGTTCGGTCTCCTTGGCTTCCAGCTCCTTCAGACGGTCGGCCTGGGCGGTGACCTGCTTCTTGACCTCTTCCGCCTCGGCGGCCTTGCTGGGGTCCTTCTTGGCCTGGCCCATCAGCACGCCGATCTGCTTGGACAGCTTGTTGCGGTTGGCCCGCAGGTCGCTGGCCTCGCCGATGGCGGCGCGGTACTCGGCGTCCAGCTTGATGACTTCGTCAACAAGGGGCAGCTTGGCGTCCTGGAACTTCTTGCGGATGTTCTCCTTGACGGCTTCGGGGTTTTCACGGACAAAGCGAATGTCTAACATACTTTAACACTCCTCGATATTCTATGGAATGGGGATTCAGGATTCCGGGTCGTACTGGCCCAGCAGACTGACAAATTTTTGCAGCATCTCGTCGCTGTAGAAGTCGATCTTCAGGCTGCCCTTGCCGTCCTTGTACTCCACATGGACTTCGCTGCCGGTGACTTCCTTCAGGGCAGCTTCCACCTCCACCGCCCGCTTGGGACGGGTGAAGGCATCGGGTTTGGGCTTGGGGGCCCTGGGCGGCTTGGACAGTTTCTTGCAGAGGGCTTCGGTCTGGCGGACGTTGAGCCCCTTGCCGGTGATCTCCTCGGCGGCGGTGCGGATGAGGTCCTCACTGGGCAGGCCCAGCAGCACTTTGGCGTGGCCGGTGGTGAGCGCCCCCGCGCTGACCTTCGCCCGGACATCGTCGGGCAGGGCCAGCAGCCGCAGGGAGTTGGTCACCGAACTGCGGCTTTTGCCCAGCCGCTTGGCGGCGGTCTCCTGGGTGAGGCCGTACTTCTCGATGAGCTGCCGGCAGCCCTCCGCCACCTCGATGGGGTCCAGGTCCTCCCGCTGGAGGTTTTCGATCAGGGCCAGGGCGGCGGCCTGTTCGTCGGTGACATCCTTGATGAGGACCGGCACCTCGTCCAGTCCCGCCAGCCGGGCTGCCCGCCAGCGGCGCTCCCCGGCGATGATCAGATACCCGGTGCCGATGCGCTTGGGCCGCACCGCGATGGGCTGCAGCAGACCGTTCTCGGTGATGCTGGCGGCGAGCCCCGCCAGGGCCTCGTCGTCAAACTTCTTGCGGGGCTGGTCGGGGTCGGGCTCGATCTCCCGCAGGGGCAGGGTGGTGACGCCGGCGTCGTCGGCGGATGTCTCGGGCAGGTCGGCAAAGAGGCTGTCCAGTCCTTTGCCCAGGCCGCCCAGTTTGCGTTTGGCCATAGATGCCTCCTTCCGGCTTGGGAAAATTTTTAATACCGTCGCTGTCGGCGGACATGCGCCGACGACAGTGACACCTCCAGGGAAATGAAGACCAAAATTGTGTGCGAGGAGCCCGCGACGAGTGCGCGGTTTTGGCCTTCATTTTGTCGAAGGCTGCGGCGCCGCGCGCTGCCTGCGGCAGAATCAGCGCGGCAGAGCAGGGGCAGCGGTCGCAGAGTGCAAGCGCCGTTCCAAGGCGCGCCGCAGGATGCGGTTACCGCAACCCGTACGCCAAAGGGGGAAATAGCCGCGTCAGGCACCGCCGTGCGCGGCTGTTGCCCCTCTTTGAAGCGCGTCAGCGCGCGTTTATCGTTCGTTGTTGTTCAAAAATTCCCGGGCCAGCTCCATGTAGGCTTCGCAGCCTTTGCCGCTGGGCTCGTAGAAGTTGATGGGCATCCCGAAGCTGGGTGCCTCGCTGAGGCGCACCGACCGGGGAATCACTGCCTTGAACACCTTGTCGCCGTAGTACTTCTTCACCTGGGCTACCACCTGCATGGTAAGGTTGAGCCGCCCCGAATACATGGTGAAGAGCACCCCTTCGATGTCCAGATACCGGTTGTACTTTTTGCGCACCGTCTTGAGGGTGTTCATCAGCTCGGTGAGACCTTCCAGGGCGAAGAACTCGCACTGGAGGGGGATGAGCACGGTATCGCAGGCGCAGAGGCCGTTGATGGTGAGCAGGTCCAGGGAAGGGGGACAGTCGATGAAGATATAATCGTAGAGAGGCACCACCGGGGCCAGCACGGTGCGCAGCCGCATTTCCCGACGGGGAATGCTGACCAGCTCCACCGCCGCGCCCGCCAGCTGGGTGTTGGAGGGCAACAGGTCGGCGTTGTACTCGGTCTTGACGATGGCATCCCGCACATCATCGTCGTCGATGAGGCAGGTGTAGACGTCGGCCTCCAGCTTATTTTTGGAGACACCGTAGCCGGAGGTGGTGTTGCCCTGGGGGTCCAGATCCACGATGAGGACCTTTTTGCCCAGCGCCGCCACGCAGGCGCTCAAGTTGACGGCGGTGGTGGTTTTGCCCACGCCGCCCTTCTGGTTTGCTACCGCGATGACTTTAGCCACGGCGTTTCCTCCTGTTTTTTTGGTAAATTCGGGCCCGGAAAGGGCTCCACGACCTATTATAACACAGCTTGCCCCTGTAAAAAAGGGTTTTGCCATAAAAAATCCCCCCGGGAATGTTCCACGTGGAACATTCCCGGAGGATGTATGAGTGAACCTGCCTTTCTTATACAGAAAGAAGGCAGGAAAGAAAGTTCCGGCATACCCCGGCAGGACCTGGGGGCAGGCCCTGCCGGGGCGTGTATAGGGAAAATGGGGAAAAGGGGATGGCTAAATAGAAACGGGGGCGGCGGGAAAATTTTTGGCAAAGGCTCCCGGGGATAGCGCGCGAAAATGAGACGCCGGTTGTTTGGCGGTATCCCATCCGCGGGCTATAAGTTTAAAGTTTCTTTGCAAAAGGCTGCCGGTGTTGCAGCGTGAAGTCGAGACACCAGCCTTTTGGAGGTATCCCCTTCACGGGTCAAATGGTTAAAGTTTCTTTGCCCACTTTCTTTTCAAAGAAAGTGGGGATTAAAGAAGCTGGACGGCGAAATCCTCGGCGGCGGGGGCGGCAGCAGGGAGGGCCGCTTCCGCAGCCGGAACAGGGGCCTGGGCCGGAACCGGAGCCGCTGCCGGAACTGCCGAAGCAGCCGGGGCCGAGGAGGCCGCCGGAGCGGGGGAGACGCCGCCCGGTGCCACCCGTCCATCGCTGCCCACCGGGATGCGGACGATGTATTCCAGACACCCGTCCTTTTTATCGCAGCTGGTGGTGGCGGCGATGCCCTTCTGGGTCATCAGATCCACGGCGTGCTGGAGGGTATTTACAAAAAACCGCACATCCCGCACCATGGGAATGGTCTTGCGGCAGGGACTGGGCCCCTTGGGGGAAGCCAGCATGCTGTCCACCAGCTTGTCGGTCTGGCGGACACTGAGATTGTCCCGTGCGATTTTTTCCAGGGCCGCCGTGCGGCGATTTTCCGGCAGACGGAGCACCGCCCGGGCGTGACGCTCGCTGAGATGATTGGCCGTGCAGAGATCCTGCTGCTCCGGCGTCAGGGTAAGTAACCGCAGCTTGTTGGCCAGGGCAGGCTGGCTCAGCCCCAGCCGGCGGGCGGCCTCCGCCTGGGTGCAGCCCCATAACCGGATGACCTCCTTGATACCCCGGGCCGTGTCAAAGGGGTCCAGCTGACTGCGCTGCAAATTCTCCAGCAGCCCCAGGGCCGCCGACTGGGTGTCGTCGTAGTCCGCCAGTATGGCAGGGATCTTCTCCAGCTTGGCCAGCCGACAGGCCCGCAGCCGCCGTTCCCCCGCCACCAGCTGGTATTTCCGCAGCCCCACCCGCCGCACGCTGACGGGCTGCAACAACCCGTTCTGTAAAATGCTCACCGCCAGGGCGGCGATCTCCGGCTCGTCAAAGGCGGTGCGCGCCTGATAGGGGGACGGCTCGATGCTCTCGATGGGCAGCAGCAGGACCTTGCCGGTCTTTTGGGTATCTTTTTTGGACACGATGGTTTCCTCCCTGGGGGTCAATCCCAATAAAAAATGCTATGCTTTTGTAGAAAGCATAGCATAGGACAGGAAAAAGGAAAACAAAAATCGTTCGTCCGTTTTTGCCTCGTTTCCCGATATTACAACGGCTTTTTTGCGATTTTTCCGCCGTTGCGGGGGTAAACCGTCGGAGTCTGCGATATTTTTTTGCAGACCACCAGCCCCCGGGCGCTGCCGTCCGGCAGGGTAAAGGTGCGGGTCTCCCGGTACTGACCCCCCAGCTTCTTCAAAGCATTGGCCGCCGCTTTGGCCTCGGCGTCCGCCTCGGGTCCTTTCAGGGCAATGAAGGTGCCGCCCGGTTTCACCAGGGGCAGGCAATACTCGCAGAGGACCGGCAGGGCCGCCACCGCCCGGGCACAGGCCACATCGAACTGTTCCCGCCAGACTTTGCGGGCGGCCTCTTCGGCCCGTTCCTTGGCAAACTCAATGCCGGTAAGGCCCAGCTGGGCGCAGAGATATTTCAGAAACTCCACCCGCTTGCCGGTGGGCTCCATAAGGGTGAGCTGCAATTCCGGCTTGTAGATCTTGGCCACCACACCGGGGAACCCGGCGCCGGTGCCCACATCCACCAGCCTGCCGGCCACTTCCGGCTGGGCGGCAAAAAGGAGACTGTCCGCAAAGTGGCGGTCCTCGATGCCCTCGGGGGAGGTGATGGCGGTAAGGTTGACTTTCTGGTTGTAGTCCACCAGCAGCTGGGCGTAGCGGTCCAGCAGGTCCAGCTGGGCAGGGGAGAGTACAATGTTCCACGTGGAACATTTTTGTGCCAGGCGTTCTTTGTCAATCATGGTGTTCCTCTTTCTGTTGGGCGCGGGTTTTCAGCAGGGCGATGCTCAGCTGGGCCAGGTCGCTGGGGGAGACCCCGGGAATCCGTCCGGCCTGGGCCAGGGTGCGGGGCCGGATCTTGGAGAGCTTTTCCCGGGCTTCCAGGGTCATGGTTTCGATGGGATTGTAGTCGAAGTCCTCGGGGATGGCCACCTGCTCGTGGCGCTGGATGTCCCGGATGATGCGCTCCTCCCGGGCAATGTAGCCCGCATAGCGGATCTCGGTCTCGATGCGCTGGGCCATGGCGGGGGTGACCCCCTCGCCCCGGCCGATCACCGCGGCGATCCGCTCATAGGTCACGGCGGGCCGCCGCATCAGCTCCACGGCGGTACCGCCGCTCTCGCCCAGCTCAGTGCCCTCGGGCACCACGGCCCGCAGGTCGGCCAGCTTCACATGGGTGCGCTGCAGCCGTTCCAGTTCGGCCTGTTTCAGGTCCCGGTCCCGGCAGAATACCGCCCAGCGGGCGTCGTCCACCAGGCCGTATTCCCGGCCAATGGGGGTCAGCCGCTCGTCGGCGTTGTCCTGCCGCAGAGAAAGCCGGTATTCGCTGCGGCTGGTCATCATGCGGTAGGGGTCCAGCACGCCCTTGGTGACCAGATCATCCACCAGGGTGCCCAGATAGCTGGTGTGCCGGGCCAGTACCAGCTCGGATTTGCCCAAAGCGTGCCGGGCGGCGTTGAGGCCCGCCAGCAGTCCCTGGGCGGCGGCTTCCTCGTAGCCGGAGGTGCCGTTGAACTGCCCGGCGCCGTAGATGCCCGCCACCACCTTGCTTTCCAGGGTGGGTTTCAGGGTGGTGGGGTCCACGCAGTCGTACTCGATGGCGTAGGCGGGGCGCATGATCTCCAGATGCTCGAAGCCCACAATGGTGCGGTACATGGCGTTCTGCACCGCCTCGGGCAGGCTGGAGGAAAGGCCCTGGAGGTACATCTCCTCGGTGTCCTCGCCGCAGGGCTCCACAAAGACGGGGTGGCGCTGCTTATCCTTGAAGCGGACCACCTTGTCCTCGATGGAGGGGCAGTACCGGGGCCCCACCCCCTGGATGTCGCCGCCGTACAGGGGAGAGCGGTGGAGATTTTCCAGGATGACCCGGTGGGTCTCGGGGTTGGTGTAGGCGATGTAGCAGTCCACCTTGTTGTGCATGGGCGTCCGGGTCAGGAAGCTGAAGGGCTGGAGCAGCTCATCGGGGTCGCCGGGCTGGCATTCCAGCTTGGAGAAGTCGATGCTCCGGCGATGGACCCGGGCGGGGGTTCCGGTCTTGAACCGGCGCAGGGTGAACCCGTGCCCCACCAGCGATTTGGTCAGTTCGGTGGCGGCATGGGTGCCGTCGGGGCCGCCGTCGTAGTGGGCCTCCCCCACAAAGATGCGGCCGCCCAGGGTGGTGCCGGTGGCAATGACGCAGGCTTTGCAGCCGTAGTAGCCCCCCAGGGCGGTGATGACCCCCACAATGCGGCCTTCCTGCACATCCACCCCCACGACCTCCGCCTGGTGGATGTCCAGATTCTCGGTTTTCTCCAACGCGTGCTTCATCCAGATGTGGTACCGTTTCCGGTCGGTCTGAACCCGCAGACTGTGCACCGCGGGACCCTTGCCCCGGTTGAGCATCCGGCTCTGCAAAAAGGTGGCGTCGGCGGCCAGTCCCATCAGACCGCCCAGGGCGTCCACCTCCCGCACCAGATGCCCCTTGGCGGTGCCGCCGATGGAGGGGTTGCAGGGCATGTTGCCGATAAAATCCAAAGTCAGGGTGAAGACGGCGGTTTTCGCCCCCAGCACCGCCGCCGCATGGGCGGCCTCGATGCCCGCGTGGCCCGCGCCCACCACGATCACGTCATAATTTCCCAGTATATCCATAAATGTCTGTTTCCCTCTATGAAAGATGTATTACCCCTGTTCCGGCAAAATGCCGTCGGTAAGGACCTGGTACCGGTGGTAGTTGTCGGGGTCCACCAGCACCGGCAGGGTGGTGCGCTCGCCCAAAAAGGGTTCCGGGTCAAACCAGAACCCCTCGCTCTCAAAGACATACACTTTGCCGTCGGCGGGGTTCACCGCCTGGCACTGGATGACCAGCGGGCAGCGGCCATTCACCCGGACCCGGGTGTCGTACTGGATGCCGATGATATCCGCTTCAATGCGGCGACCGTTTTCCGCCAGCCACTGGCGGATTTTGCGGGTATGGGCGTTGGCCCCGAAAAAGGAAAGCCCCAATACCAGAAAAATCAGGCCCGGCAGGGCAAACAGAAACAGCATCGGCTCCACCAGCAGGGCCAGTGTGCCGCCCAAGGCGGTGAACAACAGCCCCATAACGGTAAACACAATGCCCAGAATGCGCAAAACCCGGTACATGGTCGGCTCCTTTCTTTACTTGCCCACGCAGAAGGTCTCAAAGACCTCGTCGATGGTGGCGTCGGCGGCGTCCTCGCCGGTGAGGTCGCAAAGGGCCTGCAAAGCGTCGGTGAGGCAGACCGCCACCGCGTCCAGACCGAAGCCCTCCCGGTTGGCTTTCAGGGCTTCCGCCACGGCGTCCCGGGCCCGGGTGGCCGCCGCCAGCTGCCGGGCGCTGCAAAGCTGCCCCGCCCGGGGGTCCAATTTCGCCGTGCCCAACAGTTCCGCCACTGCCGCCGACAGGGGCTGCAAACTGGCGGCGTCCTTGGCACAAAGGGTCAGTACCTTTTTAAAGTAGGGCGCCAGCAGGTCCCGGGCGGCCTCGGTGGATTCCGCCAGGTCCTGCTTGTTCAGGATGGCCAGCGCCGGGCGGCCCTGGCAGCGGCGGGCAATGTCCAGGTCGGATTCCTCCAGGGGCTGGGCCGCGTCAAAGACCGCCAGCACCAGACCCGCCTCGTCCAGCTTCTTCCAGCTGCGGCGGATGCCCTCCGCCTCGATGGCGTCGCCGTCGGCGCCCACTTCCCGGACCCCCGCCGTGTCAAAGAGGTTCAGCCGGATCTCCCCCAGCTGGACCGCCTGCTCCACGATGTCCCGGGTGGTGCCCGCCACCGGCGTGACGATGGCCCGGTCAAACCCGGCCAGCAGATTGAGCAGGGTGCTCTTCCCCACGTTGGGCCGGCCCAGCAGCACGCAGTCCACCCCGTGGCGCAGCACCGCCCCGGCGCCGTACCCGGCGATCAGGTCGTCCAGCTCGGCTTTCTGGGCCAGCAGCGTGCCGGTGAGCGCCGCGTCGGAAAGTTCCGGCACATCCTCCTCGGGGTAGTCCACCCAGGCGGAGAGATGGGCGTTGAGACTTTGCAGGGCCGTCTGGATGGCGGCGATCCGTTTGGCCAGCCGTCCGTCCAGGGCGGATTTTGCCAGGGCTGCCCCCTGCCGCCCGTTGGCCGCGATGACTTCCATCACGGCCTCGGCCTGGGTCAGGCTGAGCTTGCCGTGTTCCAGGGCCCGGCGGGTAAATTCCCCCGGCCCGGCGGGAGCGGCCCCCGCCAGCAGCAGCGCTTCCAGCAGGCCGTCGGCCATGGCGGTGCCGCCATGGACCGACAACTCGATCACATCCTCCCCGGTGTAGGAGTGGGGCGCCCGGTAGAAGAGGGCCACCGTCTCGTCCATCTCCTCCCCCCGGAGCAGATAGTGCCCCAGCATGGCGGTGTAGCCTTTGGCGTCCGCCACACGGCGGCCCCGGCGCACCGGTACAAAGACTTTCTCCACGATGGCGTAGGCGTCGGGACCCGACACCCGGATCACCGCAATGCCGCCCTCCCCCGGCGGGGTGGCCAGCGCACAGATGGTCTGTTCCAAACGGTCCATAGATAGCTCCTTCTACATATTATATAGGGATGGGTATTGAGTGGGAAAGTTCGCGCAACCTTTCTGTGTTCCTTTTTGAGCAACCAAAAAGGAACCGAAAAAGTTGCCGCTAGTTCCGAGGCGCGGGGCACGGCTCAAGGGGCCTGCGGGCCCCCTAAGAACCCCCGGGGCTTCAAAGTGGTCGCCCGAGACTCCAACATCGTGGACCCTGAGCGGCGCTACGTGACCCCGTTTCCCGTCCGTGCCTATCGTGAGAGCTCATCCGGGCTCCCGATCTGAGACCCCGCCCGCCTTCGCGGGCGGGCAAACCGTGACCACCCTGTTGCGTGTTGCCCGCAAACAAGCGGTATCCTTTTTACGGGTTAAATGGTTGGAGTTTCTTTGCCTACTTTCTTTGCAAAGAAAGTAGGTTCGCGTCCCCTTACAAATCCCCCGCGGTCAGTAATTTGGCCCGGAGATTGGCGGCGGGCGGCTGACCGGGGGCGCTGGCCGCCGACAAGGTCCCGAAGGTGGCCGCGCTGCCGAAAGGCCCGCCGCAATACCGGGTGGCGGCACCGTCCCGGCCCATACTCATGGTGATGAGCACCGCCTCGGGGCGCTGGTCATGCACCTCCGCCGTGGCCAGCAGCAGCGCCGCCGCGTCGGCCCGGCTGTGGGGCATCACCGCCAGCTTGGCGATGTCCGCCCCCGCGTCCAGCATCCCGTGGAGTGCCTCCGCCATGGCGTGGCGGTCCGGGGTGCCGTCAAAGTGATGCTCGCTGAAAAGGACGGATGCTCCTGCCCGTTTGGCCGCGTCCCGCAGGGCGCGCACCACCGGGGCGTCGGTGCGCCACTCAATGTCCAGGGCGTCCACGCCCCCCTGTTGCAGCAGGGCCAGCCCCGCCTCCCGGTAGGTATCGGGGTCAATGGCGGCCTCGCCCCCCTCCCGGGCGGTGCGGATGGTCACGATCAGCGGCTTTTCCACCGTTTTGCGCACCAGGGCCAGGGCGGACAGCCAGTCCCCTTCCCGCAGGGGGTCCAGCCGCAGCTCCGCCAGGTCGGCTTCCGGGGCAGCCTGGGCCGCTTTGGCCTGAAGTTCCAACTCCTCCAGGCTGCGGGCAAACAGCGGCACGATGATGCGGGGCGTTTCGGGGTTCAGATGCAGCATACCAAGGCTCCTTTGTCGTACAGACGGCTTTTTGTTGTATTGTACCACAATTTAAAAAAACTGTAAATTCGCGGTTTCCCGCTTGCGGTATGGCCGCCGGCGCGCTACAATGAGGGAGTACACAGGAGGCATTTTTTATGGATAACTTTGTCATGCCCCAAAGCGCCGCCCTGCTTCTGGAGGGCGGTTCCCTGCGGGGATTGTATACGGCGGGTGCCCTGGACACCCTGATGGAAGAAAAGCTCTACTTCCCCGCGGTGGCGGGGGTCAGCGCCGGGGCGCTGAACGCCGTGAACTATGTAGCCCATGAACCGGGGCGGTCGGCCAGCATCAATCTGCGGTACCGCCGTGACCCGCGGTACTTCGGGCCCATGGCGGCATTCAAGGGGGGCAGCCTCTTTGGGCTGAACTTCATGCTGCGGGATATCCCCCAGGTGGTCCCCTTTGACAGCGAGACCTTCTACCACGGCGGCCAGCGGATGGTGGCGGTGGCCACCTGCCTGCAGACCGGCAAACCGGCCTATTTTGAAAAAGGCAAGACTGACTTCGATTTCTTCGAAGCGGTGCGGGCTTCCGCCAGCCTGCCGCTGGTGTCGGTGCCGGTGCGCATCGGAAAGTTCAGCTACCTGGACGGCGGCTGCTCCTGCCCCATCCCCCTGCACTGGGCCCAGAAGGAAGGCTTTGCCAAAACCGTCATCATCACCACCCGGCACAAGGGTTTCCGCAAACAGATGCCCGGCCAACGGATGGTGAACCTCTACGATGACTTTTACGGCGACAAGACCCTTTTCCTGGCCACCCTGCTCACCCAGGAGGTGCGGTACAACGCCCTGATGGAGGAGATCGACGCCCTGGAAGAGGCAGGCAAACTCTTTGTGCTGCGCCCCGCAGAGCCCATCGAGATCGGCCGGTTCGAGAAGGACACCGAAAAACTGCTGGCCCTCTACAACCGGGGCCGCCGGGAAATGCGGCAGCAGCTGTCTGCCCTGCAAGCCTATCTTGCCCGCTGAAGGCCATAGAAAAAGCCGGACACCCTTTTGGGTGTCCGGCTTTTTTGTCAGGGTCCGTTACTGGGCGCCGGCCTGGGCGGAAGAGGCTTCCGGCTTCAGGCAGCTGTCCAGAAATTGGGTGACGGCTTTCTCGTAAGTAGGAATGTCCACATAGTAGGCAACGGCGTGGCCGGCCCCGGGAATGGTCACCAGCTCTTTCCGGCCGGCGCAGGCATCGTAGTTTTCCCGGCTCATCTCGCAGGGCACAAAGTCATCGGCCTCCCCGTGAATGAGCAGTACGGGAATGTCCGTCTTGGCCAGGGCTTTGCGGCAGTCGGCGTCCTCGGGGTCAAACCGGCCGAAGAGCAGTGTGCCCAGCCGCCCGATGGTGTAAATGGGTCCTACCGGTGCGTGGGGCAGCGCCTGGGTCAGCACCTTGCGGCAGATGTCGTGGGGACTGGTATAGCCGCAGTCCGCAATGATGCCCCGTACCGTTTCGGGCAGGTCCAGACCGCTGGCCATCAGCACGGTGGAAGCGCCCATGGAAAGCCCCATCAGGAAGAGGGGCACGTCGGGACCAAAGTGCTTGTAGGCCCAGTAAGCCCAGGCCCGGCAGTCGTAGCGTTCCTTCACCCCCATGGTGATGGTATGTCCCCCGCTGGCCCCGTGGCTGCGCTGGTCGGGCAGCAGGACGTTGTACCCCAGCTTTTTGCACAGGGTGTAGCCGCCCATGCCGTCCCGGCGGGCAAAGCCCTTGTAGCCGTGAAAGATGATGGCCACCGGTGCGCCGTCGGTATGGTGATAGTACCGTGCCGCCAGCAAGATGCCGTCGTCGGCGGTGATCTGCACCGGTTCGTAAGTAGCCGAGGATAAGGCGTCGGCGTCCTTTTTCAGCTGAGCACCGTAAGGCAGTGTTTTGGACAATTCTTCGGCGGAGATATTTTCCGGTTCCGCCGCGTGGTAGAACCAGACCCGATAAATGCCATAGGCCGCCCCCAGCACGGAAGCGGCCGCCGCGGCCGTGACAGCTGCCCCGGCTGCAATCAGATGACTTTTTTTCATACGTATTGCACCTCGTGTGGAGCCAGACAAGTGCTCCCATCCATAGTATAGCAAAACTGGAAAAATTGTGCAATGTTGCCCCCGGTCGGCCGGCTTTTGCAAAACACACCTGCGGAGTGCTTGCAACACTAGTGGTGAGTTCTCTGCCCCGGCGGGCAGGTGCACCGCGGCAAACTTACGAAAAACGCCAAAAAAAGCATTTGCATTTTTCCGCAGGATTTGGTATACTATATAAGTTCCCGGCAGTAAGGGAACGAAAAGAAAATGTGCGGTCGTAGCTCAGCTGGATAGAGCGTTGGACTCCGACAACTGTGGCACGTTAGGCAATCAGCAAGAAATTGCTCGGCATAACGTGAAAAAACAGGCACATCACCCGGTGGTTCGCGGTAGACTGACCACGAATTGACCACCAACCCGATTTTCACAATTTTATACGATGAATCTCGTCCCAGCGACGATTTTCATAAATGTGCGGTCGTAGCTCAGCTGGATAGAGCGTTGGACTCCGACTCCAAAGGCCAGAGGTTCGAATCCCCCCGGCCGCACCAAACTCCTCCAGATGGTTATCATCCGGAGGAGTTTTTATTTACCTTTCAGGAGGGCTATGAGTTTCGGAGCACATATAACATAAACTGACAGGAGATACTATTGGTAATGGATAGGGAAAATTATAAAAAACTACTGCATAGCATTTCTGTGCCTGGTGCTCTACCAGTTGAAGAGAAGAACAATCGTTATAAACCAATCATCGACTTTCTCCAGACAGAAATTCCTTCGTCATTATATCGGTATCGCTCTTGTGGCGAGTTGTCTTTTGATGCTTTTTCCGAGGATCAGCTATGGTTTTCTAAACCAAAAGTGATGAATGATGACTTTGACGCCCTTATTTCTTATGATGAGGAAGTCATCAATAGACAGATAACGGAAAACTTTCAACGAGCTTTCCAAGTTGTAAATGCGATTAAAAGCGGAGAAATTGTTCCTGAACTGATTAAGCGGGTCCTGCCTCAGATGCAGACAATAGAAAAGAATATCCTGCAAGCCTCGGCGGACGATATTCAAACTCGTTTTGCGGAAGGGAAACAGGCTTTTCAAAAATATGCACAAGCGGAATTACCCCCACTATCAACGCTGATTCAAGATAAAATAAAAATAGCGTGCTTTTCAGAATCAATTGAGTCCGCATTAATGTGGGGACACTATGCCGACAATAGTCGCGGCTTTGCGCTCGCTTATGATTTTCGAGACTTTCAGTATCCGAATTGCAGCAAGTATAATTCCCCATGTTTAAAAGGCGGAGCTTTTAATCTGTTCCCTGTTGTATATAGCGATGAAAGATTCGATGCAACTGAGTATGTTAGTTGGCTTTGGCAACAGAATATGATCCACGAAATCAACGGGTTTACCGAAGAACAGAAAGCGATTTTAAAAGAACTATTACCTTGTCCGGATGACTTTATGGCGACTAAAATTGTTCTCCACAAGTCCAACGAATGGGCACCGGAAAAAGAATGGCGAATGACGTTTTTCTGTTTGAGTTCTGATATTCAGAATCAAGAATACTCATTTGGCATCAAGAAGCCAGTTGCTATTTATTTGGGAAGAAAAATCAGACCAATCAATCAAAAAATTTTACTCTCCATTGCAAAAGAGAAAGACATACCGGTCTATAAAATGGAGCTTGCTCCGAATACATATACTTTAAAGCCAAAGCTCATACAAGGCGACCGAGGTAATCACTGCGTGTAAAAGAATGCGGTAGTCTCTGAAGAAGAGAAAACCGCATTCTTTTAAATTTTCCCGATACCAGTCTATAAAATACGGTTGTGCTACTATTGGGGGCTTTTACTTTTCATAGTTGTCGCTCTTTTTCTTGGCACAGACATGATTTTTATAGACAGTTGGAACTCGTAATTATGAATCCGTTATCCGGCAATATTCCAGATTTTCAGACCGTTTGTTTCCGCATATCGCAGCGTATACGCCGTACCACCGGTAGTTCTCGTGCAGTAACCGATGCAGTAGGCCGAGCCGTCCACCAGATGCCGGTCGCGGGCCAGAAAGGCCTCACGGCTGGGGGCATCGCAGCAGTAGACCACCTTATCGACCTGAGATTCAATCCGCGCAGCACGGGCCTGCTGGGCCGCTGTCCAGCGGCTTTGGTAGCCGCGGAACGGAAGCACCAGAATCACCCGGATTTGCGGATACTTCCCACGCAGTTCCAGCAATTTTTCCGCGACCAGCGTATCAAACCCCAGCGCACCGCCTACCCCGAAATAACGGACACCCTGCTCCAGTAAAGGAATCAGATGTTCCTGCACCCGCTGCCAGATGGCTTCCTCCTCCCCGGCAGGCAGATGACGGTGGCCGGTAAAACAGCAAGTTTGTGCGCGTTTGTCCATGGAGATCCTCCTCAATTACATTATGTATTACATATTTGTAGTATATAAATAATACACTAATGTGCGCCATAATAACTACAACAAAATGCTCGGGAGGTACACGATGGCGCAGGAGGATAAATTTATTGTGCCGCAGCGCAAGCCCGCGGTAGGAAAGTCCACGGTGGTATCGGTGCGGCTGCCCGACACCATGCTGGCGAAGCTGGAGGACGTAGCGTCCAAAACGGGCCGTTCCCGCAATGAGCTTGTGCAGATGTGCATCGACTATGCGCTGGCCCGGCTGGAGATCACCGAAGAATAAAAACCAGGCAGTTGCCCTCGGAATGAAGGCAACTGCCTGGTTTCTTTTCGTGATACGAACACTGTGAAACGCGGTGCAAACAGTATTTCTTGTCACAACCCCATCACCTTTCCCAGCTTTTCCTGTGCCTCTCGCTTGGTTTTATCAAAGGCGTGGGCATAGATGTCCAGTGTGGTACTGGGTTGGGAGTGACCAAGCAGTCCTGCAACGGTGCGGACATCCACGCCCTGGGCAATGAGCAGGCTGGCGTTGGTATGGCGCAGGCTGTGGACAGATAAGTTCTGAGGCAACCCGTTTTCCTTAAGGATTTTCTTGAAGCGGAAGGTAAAGGTCGTGGGTACCATGGGATCGCCGCTCGGCTGCCGGAAAAGGGAATCTTCCTCCGTCAGGGCCTGCCCTTCTGCCTGTTCCATCTGCCAGGTACATTCCTGCTTCCACGCTTTCAACAGCTTGCACATCTCTTTGCTGATGTACACCCTCCGGTTGCCGCTTGCGGTTTTCGGCTCCTTGGTAAAGATCTTTTGTCCGCTGAGTTTGACTACCGTCCGCTGCACATGGATGGTCCGGTGCCTCCAGTCAATGTCAGACCAGCGTAATCCGCAGGCTTCGCCGCGGCGCATCCCTGTGGCCAGTACCAGTTTGAAGTACACTTCATATTTCATGCTTTGTGTTTCCAGAGCGGCGATCAGCTTCTGCACCGTTTCCTCGTCGGCCACCGGGCGCTCTTTGCGCACGCCTTTTGGTTTGTACACCCGCCAGGCCGGGTTATGGGTCAGGTAGCCTTCCTCCACGGCACCGGACAAGATGCTGCACAGTGTGTTGTGCAGTCCCTCCACCGACCGTTCCGATAGCGGCTGTCCATCCGTCAGTTTAGGCTCTGAGCGCATGGCCTCGTAGAAGGCACGGATGGTTTCCTTGCGCAGATCGGTCAGTTTGTAATGCCCCAGTGCTGGCAGGATGCGCCGGATATCCTGTTGGTCACGGGAATAGGTACTGGCTGCCAGCTTGCCTGGGGCGATATCCCGCAGCCAGTGTTCGGTATACGCTGCCAGCGTCATGGCATGGTTCACGGGTTGTGGGTCATGCCGTACTTCCCGCTCGAACAGAACAGCCTGTTCGTTCAGCCATTTTTTGCACTGGCCGGGCGTGAGATCTTTCGGTGGATGTACCGTTTTCTGTGCAGCTTTCAGCCGGTTCCCTTCGTAATCGTAACCGCGGGATACTACGATGAGATAACTGTTTTGCCCTCGTTTTCGGATGCTTGCCATTTTGACCACTCCTTTGTGTGTATTGACACAAAGGATACCAACCTCTGCGATACAAAGCTATCACCAAACCCAACGAAGAACGGCCACGATACTTGTGCAAACCGGGCAAAACACCAAAAGTTTGCAAACATAACCAATAGTGAGGATCTTCCCAAAGGGGAAAATCCTCACTATGGGTGTGCCGGACAAACAAAAACCCCGGGCGCATTGCCCGGGGAATGTTAGTCCTGCAAAGTGTCGTAGTATTCTTCCTCTGCTGGCGCCAGCAGAGAATCAAACAACCCGGCAGCCTCCTCTTTGCAGACATCCTGCGGATGGCAGTAGGTTCGTTCCAGAAAGGCGGTATCTGCGTGTCCCAGCAGGTCGGTTGCCACCTGCTTGCTGGTTCCGTGTTCCAGCAGATAGGTGGCAAAGAAATGCCGCATGGTATGCAGGTGGTATTCCTCGGGAAAACCGTTCCGGTCATACAGCCGCCGCAGATGGTGACTGAAAGTATTGGGGTGTACCGGCTTGCCTTTTCGCTGGAAAATCAACCCGTTCCAGTCAGCCCCGTTGTTTTCCAGGGCCTGCTGGGTGAACAGTTCTCCCAGCTCGTCAAAGACGATCTGCGGCATGACCACGATGCGGGTGCGGTGGTTCTTGGTGTCACTTTCCAGCACGCCCTGCCCCACCACCGTGCTGCGGGAATGTTGGATCTTCACCTGATTCCCACCGTGCAGGTCACTCCACCGCAAGGCACAGAGCTCGCCGCGGCGCAGGCCGGTGGAGAGGGCCATCAGATAGAATACACGATAGAGCAGCGGCTCCTGCAGAAGGCACTGCAGGAGCTTTCGCATCTCCCATTGTTGGGGAATGCGTTGCTGAGGTTTTTCCACCCGTACTTTTTCAACCCGATGGGCAGGATTATAGAGCAGGATGTCATTTTTCGCTGCGTCCTGCAGCACAGCGGAAACGGCATCCAGATATTTATGTACGGTGTTTTCGCTCAGAGGCTTGCCGCCCCGCCCGGGCCGCTTGCGCAGTTCTTCTGCAAATTCCTCCAGGACCATGGGCCGGATCTTGCAGAGCGGCAAACCGCCAATGAAAGGGTATGCCAGCTCCAGCATTTTTCGGTAACCGGCCAGCGTACTGGCTTTGTATCGCTTGGCTGCCCTGTCCAGCCAATGCTCCGCGTAGGCCTCGAACTTGGTGTTTTCACTTTCGTCGATGCCGGTGCGGAATCGTTTTTCCAGGCGCTCAGCCTCCGCATAGACATACTGCCTGATACTGCGCTTTGGAATCTCCTTGGGGACATCCATGGTGCGCGCCTGCATCCGTTTTTTCCCCGTTGTGGTGTAGCCATTACAAACTGTAATTTTATACTTTCTTTCTCCGCGTTGTTGAATATAGGCCATGTCTGTTCCTCCTTCATTAAGATGCCTGTGACGTTAGTGACGGTGATGACGGTTGTGACGGCTGCGACGAAACATCCGGTATTTCAAATCCTGTGTCAGAAGCGTCACAACCGTCATTCTCGTCATACGGACGGTAGCAAAGCTGCAGAAGGCGCTGCTTGCTGGTACGCCGGGTACTCACTAAAATACCATACCTTGCCAGTTCCTCTTCATGGCTCTGCAGGTACCGGGACAGCTGAGCCGGCCCCCATAAGTTTCCCTCGTCCCCCAGCCGGGCTGTCAATTCGGTGGCCGTACCGGAAAACGGCTTGTCGGCCAACAACCGCTGCAGAGCGGGCAGGAGTTGAAGCATCTGCAGCTGCTCCGGTGAGCAGCCTCGGCTCCAGCGGCAGTCGGAAAAGTCCAGCGTCAGTTCCATATCTTCGATATCCCGTCCGGTGGCTGACAGCGTAGCCGTCCCTTCCTGGCGCTTTTGGCGGTCGAGAACGATTGTGCCGTCAGCGGCACCGTTCAGACCGTTTGTTCCCGATAGCTGCTTGAAAGGATCCTTGTCCTCCTGCTTGCGCAGATGGTGCACAACCAGCAGACAGATATCGTTCCGGTCGGCCACCGCTTTCAAAGCAGAGGCATCCCGGTAGTCGATGCTGTAGGAGGGGCTGGCACCGGTTGCCTCCCGGATTTTTTGCAGCGTGTCAATGATGACCAGCTTGATGGCCGGGTGTTCAGCCAGCATCTGATCCAGTTGCTGCTCCAGTCCGTGACCAATCAAATGTGCATGGGTGCAAAGATGCAGACCGGCGGGAGCCTCCTCGGTCAGCCGCAATGCGCGGATATGTAGCCGCCGAGGGCCGTCCTCCAAAGAGATGTAAAGGACTTCGGTCCGCCTGGTCTCGAACCCCAGAAAGGGCTCTCCACGGCATACAGCCAGGCAAAGCTGCAGTGCCAGCCAGCTTTTGCCCACTTTGGGCGAGCCACCCAGCAAGTACAACCCGGGTGCCAGCAGATCTTCCACCACCCAAGGGATGGGTTCGATAGGCTGTTTGTAGAGTTCCTGAAGCGTATAGGTGTTTAATGTGTCCTGCATTTTCATGCCTCCTTTTGTTGCAGCAGGTACGGGGTTTGGGGAGAGTCCCCAAATTTGTGTTTGGATATCCAAACGCTATGCTAGCAAAACCGTCTGCCAGCAGGTTGGGGGCCTTTGGGCCCCTTTTCCTTCCCAGTCGGTGGGAAAAAGCCGGTGAGAAAGTGAATCATGCTATGATTCACTTTCCTGGGCTTTCCCTCGTCATGTGAAAAAAGTGAATCATGCTATGATTCACTTTTTCTGAAAAGCAGCTGTCCTTGTGAATCTTATTAAGATTCACACCTGCCTGGTTCAATCAGACAGTGAATCTTAGTAAGATTCACTGCCCCCTTGTTTACCAGCTTAATGCGCAAATAGGAAATAAACCTTACGATTTAAACAAGGATTCATAAAGAATTTACAGATGGCATGACAAACACTCTGTTTTGCAGCCACCCATAATCAGCCTATCAGCTAAATATGCCATATCCTGGCATATTTAAAAAATGTTCTCAGAAAATTCATAATAGAAAAGCTGCTTTGCTGGGAGCATAACAGAAAAACCTAACAACTTTTGTTACATTAAAAAAAGATTTTTTGCATTATCTCCTTTTGCGCTACCATCATAGCAGGCAAACCTCGCAACTTTTGCGATATTTATCTCATTTTTTTGAAAAAAGGAGGAAAAGAAAGATAAAACTGCTACAATACAAACAAAAAGCCGCCGATCAACGGCGGCATAGACTTGCGATACCCATTATAGGACTGGCGTTGTGCTACAATGTATGTATAGAAAAGCAGATGGTCAGGAGGATGGCTGCCATGAAAGACTGGGATTTCGGCTATTTTGGCAAGGAAATTGATGGGTATGTCCACTATATGCAGGCATTCAATCGAAATTTCCCGAAAAGTTCCAAGCAGTCCGAAGCAAAACGGGCGGAACAGAAGCCGCACAATGTACATCCCAGGGAAGAGGGGGACTTGCTGCAGAGCCTGGCCGAACTGGGAGGGCTGTTCATGATCATTGTGATCCTTCTTGGTGTTTTGTCGCTCTTGCAGTAACAGAACAGAAAGGAAATCAGGATGCCAACGATTTTGATTGACGCAGACGGCTGCCCGGTGGTGGACCTGACGGTGCGAATTGGCCGGGTCCATGGCGTACCAGTGAGAATCCTCTGTGACACGGCCCATCGCATCGAGCGGGAGGGTGCTGAAACGCTGGTCTTTGACAAGGGAGCTGACAGCGTGGACTTTGCTCTGGTCAACCGGCTGCAGCCGGGAGATATTGTCATCACCCAAGACTATGGGCTTGCAAGTATGTGCCTGGCCCGGCGGGCCAGGGTGCTCAACCAGAACGGACTGGAGTATACGACGCAAAATATCGACGGCCTGCTGGCCCGTCGGCATGAAAACAAAAAGCTCCTCCGTGCCGGCAAGCACCCGAAAGGGCCAGCCAAACGCACGAGGGAGCAGGATGAGGCGTTTGAAAGAGCGCTGGAGAATCTGTTGAAAGAGTAATGGCAAAAGGAACAAACAAAACAGTCCCCTGCAGCAGATGCTGCGGGGGGCTTGGTATTATTCTGGAATCGGATGAACGGCATAGCCTACTTCATCCAACCGCATGGAAAAGGTTGGAATGCCGGCACGGCTGCAAAGTTCCTGCAACTCCTTTTGGGCAACCTGTCCTTTGCAAGAGTCGTCTATGGAAGCACCAAAGTATACAGCAGAGATGGGCGGCATCTCAAATTCATAATAGAGGGAGGGTGCTAGATAACATTCGGGAATGGAGTACGGAAGCCCACATCTAGAGCAGCAAGACTGTTTTGTGTACGATGCACAGGTATGAACGCCCTTGACAATTCGCCATTCCGATTCGTATTTCCAAACAGAATCTTTCGTAAAGAGTGTACTTTCCAGAAAGCGATAATCTTGCCGGTCAAGCTGATCTCTGGCAACATCGGTCAACAACTTTTCGGGAGCCTGCGGGCGTTTTGATGAATAGATTACAGGAGCAAAAGTGACTCCGGCAGAAACAGAGTTAAAGGCAGAAAAATCATATTCAATACACAACCCTCGGTGATTGTTAGCATAATGTGACCACATCAGTCGGTTACAGGGACTTTCTGTCAGGCATCCCACGCGCCAGATGGTATCCACGATGTTTCGGGAACGCGTAAAAAGGTCCTGCTTGGAAGTGCCAGGGAATGCCATGTGGCAATCGAATGGATCGTTGAATGTACTTGGACTGGAAAGGCTCATCTTGTGATTTTGCAGGTGTCTTTTCAAGCGCAGATAGTCTTCGCTTTTGGCCTTGCAATCTGGGATTCCCTGATATTTGTATAATTTGTAATGCAGTTTATTTAAATAGGTATTGGTGATTTTACTAAATACACGGTTGGAGTCGGTTGTATCCTCCTCTAAGAGCCACTGTGCGGTTTTTCGTTCCAATTGTTTACGTGCTTTACGAATTCTGGCGGATTCTTGATCTCTTATGCACAAGGCAAAAATCACTCCTCTCCATCCACAAAGTGCCGGTGAGCTCCGGAACTATACCGTTCCCGGGACAGCTCCACACCCGCTGGCAGTCACATCGGCAAACTCGGCCAGAATGGCATCTTCTGCTTCGGAGTTCTGATAATCCGGATTGCTCAGAATTGTGTTCTGTAAGGAAGCTTTCAGTTTATCGCAGCAGGGCTTGAAAGACAGATAGGTGATCCCGCCGCCCAGCACGCCGCCGACCACCGGGATAGCCTTTTTGAAGAACCCGGCGAAGATCTGTTTGGTCATCCGCACGCCAAACCACTTGGATACACTTTTTACAATGGGATAGATGGTGCCTTTGGTCAAGGCTTGGCGGAGCAGCTGTTTTTCCACGCCGGTTCCCAGTGCCTTGGCCACTGCCTTCAGCGCGTTGTTTGCCCCAACGACGCCGTACATGACACCCATGCAGAGAATCAGAAGATTCATCGTTTCGGAATCAAAAACCTGGCCGTTTTCCTCCACATCAATTTGGGGAAAGCCATAGAGATACATCAGTTTCTGGGTGGCACGGAGCATATACCCGTAGTACTGGGCAATGTCGGCGGGAATCGTGGCCGCCATGGCAACACCGCCCGGCATACCCAGGGCGGCAGAGATGCCGGACACGCAAACGCGCTCATACTGAATGACTTCATCGGCAATGCGGTTGATCAGTTCCTGCGGAATCCCGGCGCGAAGCGGTGTGGAGGATACCGCTTTTTCGATCACTTCGGGCGTGCATTTGCTTTGCAGCTCCTTGCGAAGAAACTGCTCCCGGTTGACACGAATCCCCGGCACCCGAAGCCCCATCAAAATGACATCCTCGATGTTGACTTCGCCGTCGCCGTTCTGGTCCAGGGCTCCATAGACGGCTTCCTGAGATTTGGAAGCCAGTTCTTTGGTTTTGCCGGCCACAGATACCGCAGTCTTTCCCACACTGTCAGCGGCGGCTGAAGCCGCTTCACCAAGGGAATGCGCAATCTGTTTGCCATCGATTTTCCGATGTGCTTTTCCGTTAGAAGCACTGTTTTTCAAAATGAATTCATCCTTTCTTTTTATATGATCAAAAAAGAAACTGCGTTTTTCGCGTGAAGACAAAATCGAATATATTATACCGCTTTTTCCCACTCTGCTACAATACGAGCGAACAGGAGCTATTGCCAATAAAGGAAATCTTTTGTACACTGATACTAATTGATACTACTTTCTATCACAACAGAAAGGACTCCCATGGACTCTTCTGTATTCGCCAAGATGCTCTCAGACCCCGGACGGCTGGACCTCAAAAAGATGGGGTATAAATACGGCCAGGAAAATCTGCAAGAGTTCCTCGCACTGCACAAACAGTATTTCTATCAGGAACTGCCTCTGCATGACTTTGACGGGAATTCCATGGTATGCCGCCTGGACAAGGTGGTACAAATTCCGCTGTCAGCGGCTCGTGTTTTGCTGACGCCGCAGCAGAGTGCCCGTCTGTATGGAACCAGGGCGATGGAAGAGGAAATTCTGTCCACCTTCCGAATCGAACAGATTGATACCAGCAGGGAAAGCGTGCGTCGGATTTTGTCCGGCCAGGCACCCGGAGATGACGAAGAGCATCGCATCTGTGGCATGAAACAGGGACTGGAATTTATCGCAGACAGGTCCCATACCATCACGGAGGAAAATCTCTTTCGGCTGTATCAGATGACCATTGGCGACTTCCTGCCGGAGGAAGATCGCCTGCTCCCTAGCCATTGGTATCGCCATGACGGAGTGACGGTTATTGACGGCAAAACGGAACACATCGGATTGCCCTGGCAGAAGCTGCCGGCCTACATGAAAGAACTGATGGCGTTTGCTGCCGAAAAAGCAGCACAGAATGATCTAATCAAGGCAGCCATTTTGCATTTCGCGCTTGCCTATCTGCATCCCTACTTTGATGGAAACGGTCGGATGGCGCGCCTGCTCCATTTGTGGTATCTGGTGCAGCAGGGATACTCGTCAGTACTGTTCGTGCCGATGTCCCACTTTGTGGAGGAAAGCTGCTCCCGGTATTATAAGGCGTACACGCAGGTGGAAAAGAATCAGCAGATCATCGGCGTGTTGGATGTGACGCCATTCCTGGTCTATTTTGCGAAATCAGTGTATTACCGGCTGGAAGAAGCTCTGCTGCAGCTCCGGACGCTGCAGGCTTTCGAGGAGGCGCTGCGGCAAGGGAAGGTTACCGAGAAGGAACGGGCGCTCTGGCAGTTTGTCCTCACGGCTTATGGCAGCGAAGAGTTTTCCACCCAGCGGTTGAAAAAAGACTTCGGCGATGCGGCTTATACCACGATCCGGAGCTTTGTTCTCAAATTCGAGCGATTCGGTCTGCTGACTTCGGTCCACTACGGCAACCGGGTCAAATACCGGATTCAGGATGGAAAGTAAAGAAAGACTCGCAGCAACGTAAGAGGAAATGCAGCAATAAGTGAAGAAACATAACGAAAACTTAAGTTGTTAAGTTCACTTGTTGGGGTTTCTCTTAACATATAGACGATTTTTCCTTTCTTTCCCAGCAGGTCATTGCCATAAGAAACAATCCAAGCCTCCGGCCATCTGCCGGAGGCTTTTGTTTTGTTAGCTTAAGCGTAACAACAACCCCCGGCTATGCCGGGGAGTGTAAAGAGATTATATAGTGAAAA
>CALXHP010000007.1 GCA_944388135.1 uncultured Gemmiger sp.
CCCAGGGCGTCCACGTAGCTGTCCTGATAGCTCCTGGCGGGGTCCTCGTTGCAGGTATGCAGGGTGTAGCCCTGTTCGGTGCAGGTGGGCGCTATCACCTGGTCGGTGTAGGTGTATTCCGGCTCCGCCACATAGTCCGGGTCTTTGGCGCCGCACCGGGTGCAGGTGCCCTCCTGGTAATCATGTCCCAGGGCGTCCACATAGCTGTCCTGATAGCTCCTGGCGGGGTCCTCGTTGCAGGTATGCAGGGTGTAGCCCTGTTCCGTGCAGGTGGGCGCTACCACCTGGTCGGTGTAGGTGTAATGGACCTCCTCCTGGTCTGCCACAAAAAGCTGTACGGCGTAGGTAGTGTTGCTGGCAGCATCGTAGTAGATGCCCGCAGCCATGCCGTCATAGACATCGCTGAGGATGTTGGCCCGGTGCCCCGTGGAGGCCATCCAGTTGTCCAGGAAGGTCCGGGCGGTGGCGTTCCCCTGGATGTAGGCGATATTCTCCCCCATCTGGCGATAGCTGCCGGTGATCACCGTGAAGCAGGAGGACCCGTCCGGCCGGGTATGGTCGAACCGGGTGGCCAGCTCCCGGGCCCGCAGAGCCGCCGCGTCGGCCAGAGCCGTCTCGGTACGCAGGGCGGGCAGCCCGTTTTCGCTGCGGGCCTCATTGGTGAGGGTGATCACCTCTTCCGCCGTGACCTGGGTCTGGGGGGTGGGCTCCTCCTGGCCGGAGGGTGCCTGGCTGCCCCCCTGGCCGGCGGGGTTGGACTGGGTCTGCCCGGCCACCTGGGCGGAACCGCTCTCCTGCCGGGTCTCATCGGCGGTTTCGGTCCGGTTGCTCTGTGCCGGGGCGGGGGTCGCCGCCGCGGCCACGGTGTCGGCCTCCGGCTGGGCGGCAGTCACCGGGGCATCGGGCTGCAAGGTCGGTTGGTTTTCAGTTGTTTTCCCGGTCAGAGAGGTTTCCGTCCCGTCTGCCGGGTCTTGTTCCGGTTCTTCCGTGGGGGTATCCTGCGTCGGCCGGGAAGTTTCCGGAGCGGTTTGGGCGGGGGTCTTTGCCGCCGGGATTTCCTCTTCGTCGGCGGTCCGGGCTACCACGGCGGTGTCCGCCGGTACGGTCCACCAGCCTGCCAGGCCGGTGACGGCGCCTGCCGCCCCCAGCACCAGGGCCAGCGCGGCAACGGATGTCAAAACGATTTTCTTTTTCATACTTTTCACCTCAGGTATTGTGGATAAACGGCTTGTCGGCGCGGGTACTGCCCGTTTTTTCGTCCCTCCTGTACGGTTTGCGGCACCCGCCGGTTTTTGCCTTACGCTCTATAGACACCGCAGCTTCCCCTGAGGTTTTATGGTTTTGCAATTTTTTTGAAAAAAATAAAAAAGTTCCCGGCCGGTGGCCGGGAACTTTTGGATCGGGTGGTTCAGTTCTTGGATCCGGTGCTGTTCCGGATCCGCTGGAGGGCTTCGTCGCTGAGTTCCAGAATGCCCCAGGGACCGCCTGCCTCCTGCTGGGCCCACAGGCGTCCGTTGGACACCGGGCGCAGCTGATAGAAGGCCCCGGCCGGGATGATCTCCTCACCGGTGCGGGTGATCAGGCTGACCCCCTCCCCCGCCTTCTGGACCACGATACAGTTTTCCGTGAGGTTGAAGGCACGGTCCAGGTGAAAAGTTCCTGTGGTATTGTCGGGGTTTTCTTTATCCAGAAAGACAAGGATGCCGGGATGGCCTCCCTTGCTGCGCACCAGCTGGATGCCGGAGATATCCAACACCGAGGAATCCACATGCCAGATAGGCTGGTAAATGGGGTCCAGGACCACGTTGCCCTCCAGATCCATATACCCCCAGTAGGACCCCTGGAGAAAAGCCGGCAGGCTCTGGTTGACACAGCCAAAGTCCTCCTCCGGTTCATCCCGATAGTAGTCACCGTCCGTATCCGTCGGGGACTCGCCCACCAACAGGTAGGCTCCCGGGTCCCGGGCCGTCCGGGAGATGATGCTGCTCCGCCGCATGGTATTCTCACTCTCCTGCTGGGCAGTGGGTTTTACATAGGGGGTAAGGGTGCCGTCGGGAATGGATACCGTATACTGGGCACCGGATGCGTCCTGCAGGACCACCGTCTGGTTTTCCTGCACCGACACCCGCTGGAAGGTGGTGGGGGTGATGATCTGTCCCTCATCGGTGATGACACCGACGCCGGTGTCCGTCTTGATATAAAATGCCCCACGGTAGGCATCCTCATAGTGAGTAAAATCCCGGACTCCATCCGACCGGACGGTCCAGGTGGTCTGGAGCATCAGATTGATGTCCTGGGCTTCCACCGAAGGCTCCATGTACCAGGAATAAAGCTCCCCCGAAGATTGGGTCTCCGCTTCGGAGACGACGGCGGACTGGGGCGCTGCCTGACTGCCCCCCGACGTCAGGGAGGCCGCCCCCAGGGCGGCGCCTCCCACCAGGGTTACGGCGGCGACCCCGGCGGCGATCTTGACCCCCAGTCCTTTGGCCGCCGTACCGGCGGCGGTGGCAGCGGTGGTATGGGCGGTGGTACCGGCCGCCGCGGCGGAGCCGGTATGGGCTGCCGTGCCGGCAGCCGCCGAAGCCAGCGGCACCGCCATGGCGGGATTGAACTTCTGGTTTTGCAGGAACAGCCAGAGCAGGAAGGGCAGCGGCGCCAGACCGTAGAGCTTGGTGCCCCGTTTTTCCAGATCCAGGACCCGGGCTTCGATCTTTTTGCGGGCGTAGTTCAGGCGGCTTTTCACGGTATTCTGGGAGACCCCCAGCATCTGGGCGATCTCCGCCACCGACATTTCCTGGAAATAGTACATGCTCACCACCAGGCGCTGCTCGTCCGAGAGTGCGTCGATGATCTGCCACAGCAGTTCCTTCTTGGTTTTGGCGTCCAGCACCTCTTCCGGCTGGCTTGTCAGGTCGCTGTCCCGGAAGTCGGGCGGTTCCTCCTCCCCCTTCTCATTGACGGTGGTGATGTCGGTGAAGAGAAGGGGTTTCTTTTTCCGCAGCCAGTTTTTTGCCCCGTTCACCGCAATACGCTTCATCCAGGGCAGGAAAGAGTCCGGGTTTGTCAGCAAATCCATGTGGGAGAAGGCCCGCAGAAAACTGTCCTGGACGATGTCCAGCGCCGCCTCCTCGTCCTTCACGATGGTCTTGGCGGCATAGTAGACCGTGTTGTAGCACTGCCGGTACAGTTCCGACTGGGCGTAGGTATCCCCCGCTTTGGCCGCCAGGACCAGCTCAGCAGAAAGTTTCGTCTTGGTCTGTATCATCTGCATCTTCCTCTGTAAAGGTTTCGTCGGGGAACAATCGCGCCTGGATTTTTTCCGCCTGTTCCCGGGGCAGCGGAAAGGCTTTCCAGTTGAAATCGTAGAGCTCTTTCAGCGTCATGGCATGGCGTTCACCTCCTCCCCTCTGTGTTCACCTCCTCCCCTCTGTCTTACAGACACGGGAGGAGGGCGTCTGGTTTTATTTTCTTTTTATTATACCATAAAATACCATAAAAAGGGGCCGCCGCACCCTTTGGGATGCAGCGGCCCCGAAACAACGGCCAAACGGGCGGCAGGCTTTTCAGCAGGTGGCGCCGCCGGTGACCTTCTTCTGCAGGACGGCCTCCTTGTCCACGGGGGCGGTCAGCAGTTTGTTCTGGACATAGTCAAAGCCCAGCCGGTCGATGGTATCGGCAAAGCGTTCGCCGGTGATGCCCTCGTCCCGGAAGAAGAGGATGGCCCGCTCCACGATATCCAGCACTTCCTCCTCGGAGGTGAAGATCTTGTCCATGGGGTGGCCGTGGGCGATCCGCTTGCCCCAGCGGCCGCCCAGGTAGATCTTGTAGCCGTCCACAAATTCCTCGGTGACGCCGAAGGGGCACTTGCCCTTGCAGCGGCCGCAGTGGTTGCAGGCATCGGGGTCGATATGGATCATTCCGTTTTCCAGCTTGGCCACATGGATGGGGCAGTTGGCCTCCACCTGGCAGACCTTGCAGCCACGGCACTTGGCGGGGTCGATCATGGGCACCCGCTGGCCCACGATGCCCAGGTCGTTCAGGTCGGGCTTGACGCAGTTGTTGGGGCAGCCACCCACGGCGATCTTGAACTTGTGGGGCAGGGTGACGTTGTGGTAGCCCAGGTAGAACCGCTCGTGGAGTTTTTCGCTGAGGCCGAAGGAATCCAGCAGGCCGTACTGGCAGGTAGTGCCCTTGCAGGAGACCACCGGCCGTACCAGCGAACCGGTGCCGCCGGTCTGCAAACCGGCGTCGGCCAGGAAGGCCCGCAGTTCATCCAGCTTGTCGTAGGGCACGCACTGGATCTCCAGGGTCAGACGGGTGGTCATGGTCACTTCGCCGGAGCCGTAGCGCTCGGCAGCCTCGGCGATGACCCGCTGTTCCTCGGCGGTGATCTTGCCGTTGCGGGTGATGACCCGGATGTTGAACCGGTCGGGGTAGCGCTTGTCCTGCAGGCAGCCCAGGGCCTTGACCCGCTTGATCTCCTCCGGCGGGATGGCGCCCTGGAACTTCACCTTCACCTGGTTGAAGGTCATGCCGCCTTCCAGCACACGGGTGTTGGTGTAGCCGAAGGCCTTCAGCCGGTTCTGCAGGAAGTAGCCCCGCTTGCCTTTGGCGCAGACCAGCAGCAGCTTGGCGTCCTTGGCCAGCCCGTCGATGGGGCCGGTGACGGTGGAGAGGTTCACCCACTTGGCGCCGGGGATCTTGGCCTCGGGCTGGACGTCGATGACCTGGTAGCCGTCGGCGGCACCGGCGGCGTATTCCGCCGGGGTGAAGGTCTCAAAGGCGCCGGAGAGTTTGTTTTCCAGAATGTAGCAGGCCTGGACAAAGGGATGGATGGCCGTGGAGAAGGGCGGCGCATAGGCAAAGTCCAGGGTGTCGAAGGTTTCCAGGGTGGCGCCCATGGCCATACCGGTGACGGCGATGTCCACCATCTTGTCCACCGCACCGGCCCCCAGCACCTGGATGCCCAGCAGCTTGTGGGTGGTGCGGTCGGCGATGAGCTTGGTCACGAAGCTGTCGGCGCCGGGATAGTAGTGGGCCTTGTCGTCGGTGACGCAGACGACGCTCACCGGGTCAAATCCGGCGTCTTTTGCTTGGGCTTCGGTGAGGCCGGTGCGGCCGGCGTTGAGGGTATCCAGCAGCTTGACCACGCCGGTGCCCAGGCAGCCGCCGTAGAGGGCTTCCTCCCCCGACAGGTTGCGGGCCAGGCAGCGGCCGGTAATGTTGGCGGTGGAGCCCATGGCCGACCACTGGGGTTTGCCGGTGAGGGCGTTGTGCACCATGGCGCAGTCGCCCACGGCGTAGACATCGGGCAGGTTGGTGGCCTGTTTGTTGTCCACCAGGATGGTGCCCTTGAACATTTCCAGCCCGCTGCCCTGCAGGAAGGCGGTGGCGGGACGGATGCCGATGGCCAGCACCACCAGGTCCGCCGGGATGGTACCGCCGTCGGTCTCGATGCCCTGGGCCTTGTCGGTGCCGGTGATGCCCTTCAGGGCGGTGCCGGTGAGCACCCGGACCCCCTTGGCCTGGAGCTGCCGCTTGACGTAACCGGCCATTTCGGGGTCAAAGATGTTGGGCATGAGCTGGGGGGCCATATCCACCACGGTGACCGACAGCCCCTTGGCCATAAGGTTTTCGGCCACTTCCAGGCCGATGAAGCCGCCGCCTACCACCACGGCCCGGCGGCTGGCGTTCTTGTCCACCCAGTCCCGCACGGCCATGGCATCGTCGGGGGTGCGCATCCGGAACACGCCCGGCAGAGCGGTACCCGGCACGTTGGGCACAAAGGGTTCCGCGCCCACTGCCAGAATCACCTTGTCATAGTTTTCGGTCTGCTCCGCGCCGGTGGCGGTGTCCCGCAGGGTGACAGTCTTGGCCGCCGCATCCAGGGCCACCGCCGCCTGCCCGGTGTGGACCTCCACCCGGGTCAGCCCCGCGTACTTCTGGGGGGTGTTGACGATAAGGTCCTCCCGGGTGGGGATACTGCCCCCCACATAGTAGGGCAGGCCGCACCCCGCGTAGGAGATGTCCGCGCCTTTGCTGTAGAGCACCACCTGGGCGTCGGGCTGTTCCCGCTTGAGCTTGGCCGCCGCCTTGGTGCCGGCAGCTACGCCGCCGATGACGACAATTTTCATATAAAGTTCCTCCGTTTCCAACGTCCGGCGAAGGGTGTCCGCCGGGCTGTTTTTCTCTGCAGGGGCAGGGCCTTTTTCCCCGCCAGCAAAAAGGGAGTGAGCCCTGCCGGGTTCGGTTGTATCTCTTTTTTCATTATACGAGCATCTTTTTTTCTTCACAAGATGGCGCCGCGGGGATTTTTCCATTTTTTTGGCGGACCGCAATCTTCCCTTGCCAGGGGGTTGCCGGGCGTGGTATGATGGGGTCTGGTCCCGGATATACCGTCCGCCGGACCACACCAACCAAGGAGGTACGACCCATGAAACTGGGTATTTTGGGTGCGGGTTTTATTGCCCGCGTCATGTCCGACACCGTGCGGCAGATGGTGGCCGCCGGCTGCAAGGATGTGGAACTCTACGCCGTGGCCGCCCGGGACCAGGATCGGGCCCGGGCCTTTGCGGCGCAGGAGGGCATCCCCCACGCCTACGGCAGCTATGAAGCCATGCTGGAGGACCCGGCGGTGGATTTTGTCTACATCGCCACCCCCCACTCCCACCATTACCGCCACATCAAACTCTGCATCGACCACGGCAAGGCCGTGCTCTGTGAAAAGCCCTTTACGGTGAACGCCCGCCAGGCGGAGGACATCTTCCGGTATGCTCGGGCCAAGGGGGTGCTGGTCACCGAGGCCATCTGGACCCGGTACCAGCCCATGCGGGAGATCATCGGCAAGGTGCTGCACAGCGGCATCATCGGGGAGCCCAAGCTGATGACCGCCAACCTGGGCTATGCCATGCTGGACAAGCCCCGGATCATCGACCCGGCCCTGGCGGGCGGCGCCCTGCTGGACGTGGGCATCTATGCCCTGAATTTTGCCGAGATGTTCTTCGGCGACCCCGACGGGGTCCAGGGCCTTTGCACCAAGTACGAGACCGGGGTGGACCTGACCGACAGCATCACCCTGACCTGGGCGGACGGCCGGGCCGCCCACCTGACGGCCGCCGCCAACGCCCACACCGACCGCCACGGAGCCATCTATGGCGACAAGGGCTATCTGGTGGTGACCAACATCAACAACCCCCAGCGGGTGGAGGTCTTTGACCCCGAACACAATGTGATCCAGTCGGTGGACTGCCCGCCCCAGCTCACCGGCTACGAGTACGAGGTGGCCGAGATGGTCCGGAGCCTGGAGGAGGGGCTGCTGGAATGCCCCTCGATGCCCCACCGGGACACCCTGCGGATGATGCAGGTGATGGACGATCTGCGGGCCCAGATGGGCATCCGCTACCCCTGCGAGGACGTGGACGAGGTCCTGTAATTTTTCCGATATCGGGCAAAGCCCGGACGCATTCAGCGTCCGGGCTTTGCTGTTGTGCCGGTTCAGTCTCTCCCCTTACCGGGCCGGTCAGACGGTTTTTGCGCCGTGATACTTGCCGGGGTTGCGCTTTTCATCCCGGGCCCGGCGGATGCTCAGTACGATGACTGCGGCAAAGAGCTGGGCGGTGATGACGATGGCCGCGGCACAGCCCATCTCCCAGGGGGCCAGGGAGTAGGTGATGGTGGAGCCGGGGGCCACGCCGTTCATGGCGTTGGAGTTGGCCACCATATAGCACATCTCGTGGGTGGCCTTTTGCAGGTAGGTCACGGTGGTGGCGCTGGGATCGTTCTGGTCCACGAAGTCCTTCCGGTTGGACTGCAGGCAGGCGGTGCCGCCGTTGCGGATCATCTGGTCGGGGTACATGAAGTCGTGGAGGGCATAGTCGGTGAGGGCGGTACCGGTGAAGCCCCATTCATCCCGCAGGACGGTCTGGAGCAGGGCGTGGTTGCCCCCCGACCAGGTGTTGCCCACGCAGCAGAAGGCGGTCATGACGCCGGTGGCGCAGCGGAAGTTTTCCACCACCTGTTCGTTGCCTTCGCTGTCCAGATAGTGCAGGTCGGTGGTGGCCTCCTTGATGGCGATCTCAAAGGCCTTGAGGTATATCTCCCGCATGGTCTGTTCAGTGGCCCAGGTCATGAGCATCCATTCGGGGTTCTGGTAGCGGTCCAGGCTGTCGTCCATATGCATGCCGCAGCACCAGGACCGGCAGAAGGCTTCCTGTTCATTCATGGCAAAGTGCTTGATGTAGGTAAAGACGCCGTACTTGGCCGCGCCGGAAATTTCTTTGGCGGCCAGCTTGCCCGCCAGGAAGGGGTCCTCCGAGAAGTACTCGAAGTTGCGGCCGCCGAAGGCGGTGCGGTGGGTGTTGAGGCCGGGGGCATACCAGCCGGTCATGCCGTTGACGGCACCCTCGGCGCCCACGTTCTCGCCGATCTCCTCCAGCAGGTCCTCGTTCCAGGTGCAGGAGAGGAGCGCTTCACAGGGGAAGGCGGTCATGTAGTAGGTATCCACCCGCTCGTTTTCCTCGCCCAGGGCCTGGTGGCGGAAGGCCTGGGGACCGTCGTTGTCCAGGGTGGTGGGTTTGCCGTACTCGGGGAAGGCTTCGGTCTGGAAACCGGCCTTGCCCAGCAGCAGGGCCATCTCGCCGGGGGTCCACTGTTCGATGTAGGTCTGCCAGAGGGGATCGTCGAAGGAGAGGCCCCGCAGGTCGATGAGCTGCAGGCCGTTGTTCTGGCCGGTGGCGGGCATAGTCAGATCCCCATCGTGGAGGGCGGTAGCTTCCTTGGTGCTGTAGTTGTTGTCGTCCAGGATAGCTTTCAGCTCTTCCGGCATGACGGTATCCTCGGCGGTGGGGGCGGTGGGCCAGGAGGCCGCGAAACCGTCCGCCCGGGTCATGGTGGCGTCGCCGTTGGTGACCTGCAGGTTGTTGCCGGTCATCTCCCGCTGGAAGGCGTTGGTGGCGGTGGTCAGGTCGCTGTCCCGCTTGCCGTCGTGTTCATCATTATAAATGCGGGTGGTAGCAATGGCATCCGCCGCCGCGTAGGTCACGGCGTTGGCACCGGCTGCCGCCTTGGAATCCGCCGGGGTGGCGTAGGCCCAGGAGTGGGCGCCGTAGACGGTGCCGTCCACCGTGCCCAGATAGAAGGTGTAGTCCCCCGCATCCAGCACATAGCACTGGTTGACGGTATCGTCGTAGGAAGCCAGGTCCTGCTCATCCACCGTGAGGGTCATCGTCTGGCTGGCGCCGGGGTCCAGCAGGTCGGTCTTGTCAAAGGCGCAGAGGACTACCTTGGACTTCTCGATGCCGCCGGGGGTGTAGGGGGTCTCCACATAGAGTTCCACCACGTCCTTGCCGGCCACCGAGCCGGTATTTTTCACCGTCACGTCAAAGGTGAAGGTGCCGTCGGCGTAGGAGGTATCGGTGATCTCCTGGGTGAAGGTGGTGTAGGACAGACCGTAGCCGAAGGGATAGATGACGCCGTTTTCCCGGTTGTAGTAGGGGTCGGTGACACCCTCGGGCAGGTTGGTGGAGGTGAAGTATCCGTCGGCAGCGGCGCTCTCATAGAAGCGGTAGCCCATGTAGATGCCTTCCTCGTAGCCCACGAACAGAATGGGCCGCTGGGAGGTGCTGCCGTCGGCATCGGTGTAGTCGATCATGGTGTCGTACTGTTTGAGGAAGGCCGCATCGGGGTCATAGTAGACCTTGCTGCTGAAGTTCTCCATGGCGGGGCTGGCCAGCAGGTCGGCGGCGTAGGTATCCGCCAGACGGCCCGAGGGGTTCACCGTGCCGTTGAGCACATCGCCGATGGCGTAGAAGCCCTGCTTGCCGGGGCCGCCCACAAAGAGGATGGCATCCACCTTGTCGTCGTCCTGGAGTTCGCCCAGCTCCATCGTATTGTTGGCGTTGATGATGACGATGACCTTGCCGTTGTCCCCGCGGAGTTCCTCGGCCTTGGCCAGGACGGCCTCCTCCTCATCGGTGAGTTCCAGATAGTGTTTGTCGGGGTTGACGCCGTAGGTGTTGACGCTGCCGCCCTCCTTGGTCATGGTGGTGGGACAGTCGTGGTATTCGCCGCCGCCGCGGCCGATCCAGACAATCTGGACGTTGTTGGCCGCCGCGTCGGACTGGTCGCAGGCTTCGGCCACCAGCTGGCCGTTCAGTTCGGGCACATCCCAGGCGGCCTGGTAGGTCTTGCTCACCGAGGGACGGGCGGGGGCGGTGTTGGTGTCCTCATCGGTGTAGTAGCCGTTGGCCTTGGTGACCATCCACTCGGTGTAGTGCTGGTTGGACCAGTCCAGGTAGTAGTTTTCCAGGGCTTCGTTGATGTTGATGCCCGCGGCGGCCAGGGCCTCCTTGGGGGAGACCAGCCCGTCGGAGCCCACGGCGCCGGAACCGGAACCGCCGGTGCTGGGATAGTAGAAGGACCAGCCCAGGGCGTTCACCGTGAGGGGGTTGCTCTCCGACAGAGGGGCGCCGCCGTTGGTCAGCGGCAGGGCATTGTTCTGGTTTTTCAGCAGCACGATGCCCTCGGCTTCCGCCCGGCGGGCCAGCTGGGCGCCCTGGGCGGCGGTGTCCTCGGGGTTCATGCCGTCGGCGTTGAGGTTGTAGTAATCGGTGTTCCAGTCTTCGGTGCCGGGGGCGGCGTCGATGGAGATCGTCGCTTCCCCGAAAACCGCATCCATGACCGTGCTCCAGTATTCCATCACGCAGGTGATGACGATGGAGGTGACCAGCAGCACCGCCGTGATGGGCAGAAAGATGGCCATGAACTTGCGGCTGCTCATTTTCTTTTTTGCCGTCATTTTTCTCCTGACTCCTTCTTGTTTGGCAGTGGCAGCACCCCGGGCAGGGCGCCGGTGGGTGGTGGGCAGGGGGTTCCGCGGCGGCCCCCTTTCGCTGTGCCCACTCTACCATATCCTCCAAAAGAATAAAACATCTGTTTCTTTTTTTGTCGGTTTCGCTACACAGTTTGCAAAAAAAGACCCGGCCGCAGACCGGCCGGGTGAAAAAACGGACTTCAGACCGCCGCCACCGGATGGGGCAGGATCACGTCCAGGCAGAAGAGATGATCCTTGGCATGGACCGACATCTCCCCGCCGTACTTTTCGGCGGTCATCTGGATGCTGCGCAGCCCGAAACCGTGGTAGCTCTTGTTTTCCTTGGTGGTATGGGGCAGAGCCGCGTCGCCGGTGCGGTCGGGGCCCTCGTAGTAGTTTTCCAGGTGGATGGCCACCAGCTCCCCCATCCGCTTCATCGAGAGATGCAGGAACCGCTTTTCGGGGTCGGGCAGCTTCTGGAGATACTCGATGGCGTTCTCGGTGGCGTTGCCGAAGAGGGTGTAGATATCCCCCGTTTCCATGCCGGCCAGCTGGGCGCCGTCGGCGATATAGCTGAAGGTGATCTGCTTGCCCTGGCAGAGCATGCTCTTCTCCCCCAATACCAGGTCCAGGGCCTCGTTGCCGGTGCGCACGATGGTGTCGTACCGGTTGACGGCCTCCTCCATTCCCCGCAGGGCCTTCTCGTCCACCACCTTGCGCAGCAGTCCCAGCTGGTGTTTCAGGTCGTGGTGCTTGATGTTGATGAGCTCCATGCTCTCCTGCCGGATCTTGTACTGTTCCTCCTTCTGGGCCAGCATCTGCTGGAGCAGGCCATTGTCGTGTTCCAGCTGTTTGCGGGAGAGCACGCCGAACTGCCAGAAGAGAAGCAGCACGCAGCAGAGCAGGTTGTAGAGGTTTTCCAGCAGCACCGAGGTGGTGTCGGCGGCGGGGTTCAGCACGGTGACCATATGAAGGACGATGTTCACCGCCACCCCCAGCCCCGAGAAGGCGATGAGGGGTTTGCGGCCCAGGCTCAGGTCCTCCCCCCGGGTCATCCGCTGATGGAGGAAATAGCCGAAATACCAGTAGACGAGGAAATAGCAGTCGGCATAGGCCAGGATGGTCAGGGGGTTCAGGCCGCTTTCCACCGTGGCGTCCCCGTAGGGGTTGAGGGCGGTGCCCATCCGGGCCAGCAGGCCCCCCAGGTCCAGCCCGGTGACGATCATATTGTAGACCACAAAGGCGATGTGCTGCACCGAGTACCCGGCGATGCCGCAAAAAAGGATATTCCACCAGCTTTCGTCAAAGCAGAGTTTGCACCCCACCAGGGTGACGAAAAAGAGGGCGAAAAACAGAGTAGACAGTCCCCCCAGGGTGTAGGTGGAGGGCCCCAGAGGATAGACCGCTGCCAGGGCGAAGGCCGCCCCCAGGCAGAGGACCAGCCGCAGGGCAAATCGGGGGCGGCGGCGCAGCTTGCGGCAGAAAAGAAACTCTGCCACCAGCAGTTCCGCCAGAAACAGCACCTTGTACCAGGCCAGCTGAGATTGCTGCAGCATGGTGGTTGCCTTTCCCCCTTTCCCAGGCCCTTACCGGCCCCCGAAATATTCCGACATCCGCTGCAAAAAGGCCTTGCGCCGGGTGCGGCTGATGAGCAGACGCTCCTCCCCCACCAGCAGGTCGCTGCCTTCCACCCCGCGGACATACCGCAGGTTCACCAGATACCCGTTGTTGCACCGGGCAAAATTCTGGCCGGCCAGCTCCTCTTCCAGCTTTTTCAGGCTGCCGGTGGTGTCAAAGACGCCGTCCTCGGTGTGGAACACCGTGTGGTGGCTGACCATCTCGATGTAATGTACCCGGGCCGAGTCCAGATGGTAGGTGCCCTCCTTGGTGCGGAGCACCAGCGGCACCCCCTCCTCGGTGTGCAGGCGGCTGCGGGCCTTGGTCAGGGCGGCAGCCAACCGGTAGTAGCTCACCGGTTTCAAAATGAAATCCATGGCGTCCACGGCGTAGCCCTCGATGGCAAACTGGGCCATGTTGGTGATGAAGATGAGCACCAGGCGGCGGTTCTGTTCCCGCAGGCGGCGGGCCACCGTCATGCCGTCCAGCCCCGGCATCTGGATGTCCATGAGGACGATGTCGAACCCGCCGGGGTCCTGGCTCAGAAATTCCGGGGACCGGGCAAAGGGGGTGATCTCAAACCGGGTATCGTTTTCCTGTTCGTAGCGATGGAGGCAGTCCGCCAGCAGGGTGCGCTGTTCCTCTTCATCGTCCACGATCGCAATATGCAGCATGTCGCCCGGCCCCCTTTTTCCGCATCACCGCTTTTTTTGTATTGTAACAGAAAACGCCCGTCCCGGCAATGCGCCGGGCCTGCCGCCGGGGGAAATTTCCCGATTCTGGAAAAAAGGATTTTCCCCCCGGCAGGATTCCCCGCGCTGCTGCGCAACTTTTACTTGACGACTTGGCGGAAAATCACTATAATGAAATGAAACAGGACAAGGACGTCTGAAGAGAACGCCCTTGCCCTGTTTTTTTATTGAGTTTTAGGTATCAGGATGGTGATTGGAAAATGGAAGACCTGATCCGCCATGCAGAGCAGATCAACCGCCAGCTGGCCCGCCACGGGGTCAAGTTCGGTATTTACAAAAACGGCACCTTTGAGGAACGGCTGTTCCCCTTTGACGCGATCCCCCGGGTGATCACGGCCGCCGAGTGGGAGGTTCTTTCCCGGGGACTGGTCCAGCGTGTGCGGGCGCTGAACCTTTTTTTGAAGGATATTTACGGCGAAAAGCGCATCCTGGCCGATGGCGTGGTGCCGGAGGAATTCGTCTACCGTTCCCCCGGGTACCTGGCCCAGTGCGAGGGCATTCTGCCCCCGGGCGGGGTGTACAGCCATATCTCCGGCATTGACCTGGTCAAGGGCAAGGACGGCGTCTGGTATGTGCTGGAGGACAACCTGCGGATTCCCTCGGGTGCCTCCTACCCGCTGATCGCCCGGGGCCTCTGCCGCCGGTGCAGTCCCGAGACCTTCCGCCACAACGCGGTCATGGACAACCGCCAGTACGGGGACCTTCTGCGCCGCACCATGGACAGCGTGAACACCGGCGGCATCAACGTGGTGTTCACCCCCGGGCGGTACAACGCCGCCTATTTTGAGCACTCCTTCCTGGCGGAGCAGACCGATTCGGTGCTGGCCGAGGCGGGGGACCTCTATGTGCGGGACAATGTTCTCTACTACCGGGCCACCCACGGGGACTGCCGGGTAGGCGCCCTCTACCGCCGGGTGTCCGACGAGTATATGGACCCCCTGGCCTTTGAGCCCTCCTCCCTCATCGGCATCCCCAACCTGATGGCCGCCTACCGGGCGGGCAATGTGGCGGTGCTCAACGCCTTTGGCAACGGCGCAGCCGACGACAAGGGCATCTACTACTTTGTGCCCAAAATGGTGGAGTACTACCTGGGCGAGAAGGCCATTCTCCACAACGCCCCCACCTACCTGCCCTTCTACGAGGAGGACCGCCGCTATGTGCTGGACCATCTGGACAGCCTGGTCATCAAGGATGTGGCCGAGGCCGGCGGCTACGGCGTGGTGTTCGGCAGCAAGCTGAGCCGGGCCGAGCTGGCCAGGATGCGGGACACCATTCTGGCCCAGCCCCGCCGGTTCATTGCCCAGGAGGTCATCGACTTCGAGGACCTGCCCATCATGGAGGGCAGCGACCGGGTGGAGCGCAAGGCCGACCTGCGCGCCTTTGTGCTGTCCGGCGCCAAGGATACCGTGGCCTGGCCCAGCGGGCTGACCCGGTTCTCCCGCAATCCCGACAGCTTTATCGTCAACTCGTCACAAGGAGGAGGTTTCAAGGATACATGGGTCCTGTCACATTGAGCAAACAAAACCGGCTGTTCTGGCTGGGCCGCTACGCCGAGCGGGTCTATATGACCGTACAGTTCCTGATGAAGGCTTACGACAGCCTGCTGGACAGCACGGCCATCGATTACGCCGATTTCTGCCGCCGCTTGGGGGCAGAGAATGTCTATTCCGACGCAGAGGATTTCTGCCGCCGGTATCTCTTTGACGAAAACCAGCCCTGTTCGGTGCGGGCCAGCATGGAAGCCCTGCTGGGCAACGGTATGGTCCTGCGGGAGACCATCTCCACCCCCACCCTTTCCTATCTGCAGATGGCGGAGAGCGCCATGGAGATGGCCAGCCGCAGCGAGGCCCCCGCGGTGGAACTGCAGTGGGTGCTGGACGACATCATGGCCTTCCGGGGCAGCTTTGACGAAGCGGTGGACCATGAAGGAGTGCGCAACATCACCAAGACCGGCGGCACGGTGGAGCGGCTGAGCCTGATGCTGCGGCTGGGCTGGCAGCCCGAACGGCTGCGCCAGGAGATGCGCAAGCTGCTGAACCGGCTGTACAAGACCGACCTGGTCACCGACCCGGAAGCGCTGAAAACCATTACCGACTATGCGGTGGAGGAAGCCGACATCCCCAAACCGGAGCTGCTGCGCTGCGTGGAAGGGCTGTTTGTGGTATGAGCCGCGCCCTGGATTTTTCTTACGATATCACGCTGACTTTTGATAAACCGGTGGTGCGCCACAGCTTTGTGCTGCGGTGTCTGCCGGGGGATGGCCCGGGCCAGCAGGTGGTCCGGGCCACACTGGCTCTGGACCCCGACGCCCCCTACACCGAGCAGCGGGACAGCTTCGGCAACCGGCTGCAGATCGGACGGCTGGACGCCCCCCACACCCATTTCCACTACCGGGCCGAGGGCACCGTCCTGCGGGACGACAGGGATCGGGGCGGCGAGGCCGACCGGGGGATCTTCCGGTATCCATCGGCCTTCACCCAACCCGATGAAGCCCTGCGCCGGCTGGCCGGGTCCCTCTCTCTGCCGGAGGGCCCCCGGGCCAGAGCCTGGGCCCTGCTGGAAGCGGTGCAGGACCGGATGCACTACACCCCCGGCGTCACCGGGGTGACCACCACCGCCGCCCAGGCTTACGCCCTGGGTCTGGGAGTCTGCCAGGACTACGCCCATATCTACCTGACGCTGGCCCGGCTCTGCGGGCTGAGTGCCCGGTATGTGAACGGCCTGCCCGAAGGGGAAGGCGCCAGCCACGCCTGGTGCGAAGTCTGGCTGGACGGCGTCTGGACCGGCATCGACCCCACCCGGGGCCGCTGGGCCGACGAAGGCTACATCCGGTTTGGCGTGGGGCGGGACTTCACCGACTGCCCCATGGAACGGGGGGTATTTCTGGGCGGGGCCAACCAGTGCCAGACCGTCTTTATGAAGGTCAGCCAACAATAAACCAAAACAAGAAGGAGTATACCTATCCATGATACAGGAAGTGGTACGGGTACCGCTGGCTGTGGGCGAGGATCTGGTGATCCAGAAACGGCGCATCGGCAGCGGCGGCCCCCGGCTTTGTGTGGTCACCGGCACCCACGGTGACGAACTGGAAGGCCAGTATGTGGCCTGGCGGCTCAACCGTCTGTTGCAGGACAATCTTTCCCATCTTCACGGCACGGTGGACATCTACCCTGCCCTGAACCCCCTGGGCATCAGCACCATGACCCGGGGGATGCCCCTGTGCGACCTGGATATGAACCGGACCTTTCCCGGGGGGCGGGACGGGGCCATGTCGGAGCTCATCGCCGCCCGCCTTACCGAGGACATCACCGGCGCCGACCTCTGCATTGACATCCACGCCAGCAACATCTTCCTGCGGGAGATTCCCCAGGTGCGCATCAACGTGAACACCGCCGACAAGCTGGTCCCCCTGACCAAATATCTGAACATGAACCTGTTGTGGATCCACGCGGCGGCCACCGTGCTGGAGTCCACCCTGGCCCACAGCCTGAACGCTGCCGGCACCCCCACCCTGGTGGTGGAGATGGGCATCGGCATCCGGATCACCCGGGCCTTCGGCGAGCAGCTGCTCACCGGCATCCTCTCCCTCATGGCCCATCTGGGCATGTGGGACGCCCCGGTGGCCCCCATTGCCCCGCCCATCGTCAGCAGCGACGGGGCGGTCTCCTTTGTGAACGCCAACTTCCCGGGGATGTTCTTCCCTGCGGTGGAACACGGCGTCCGGGTGGAACAGGGCCAGAAACTGGGGGTCATCGCCGACCCCCTCACCGGCGGCATCCGGGAGACACTGCACAGCCCCGCCGCCGGGCTGCTGTTCACCCTGCGGGAATATCCCGTGGTCTATGAGGGGTCCCTCATCGCCCGGGTGTTGGGAGGCAGTGTATGAGAGAGGAAGTACTATTCACCCTGGACACCCCCTACCGCCAGCCCCTGGCGGTGAAGGGATGGTTCTTCGGCACGCCGGGGCGCAAGACCCTGGCCGTTATGGGCGCTTTGCGGGGCAACGAGATCCAGCAGATGTATCTCTGCTCCCAGCTGATCCAGCACCTCTGCGCCCTGGAACAGGCGGGGGGGCTGTCGCAAGACTGCGGCATCCTGGTGATTCCCTGCGCCAACCAGTTCTCCATGAACGTGGGGCGGCGGTTCTGGGCTGCCGACAACACCGACATCAACCGGATGTTCCCCGGCTACGACGCCGGGGAGACCACCCAGCGCATCGCGGCCCGCATCTTTGCGGCGCTGCAGGGCTACACCTACGGCGTCCATGTGACCAGCCTCTATCTGCCGGGCAGCTGCCTGCCCCATCTGCGGATCATGAAGACCGGCTACCAGACCCCCGAGACCGCCCGGGCTTTCGGGCTGCCCTACATCGCCCTGCGGGAACCCCACCCCTATGACACCACCACCCTGAACTACAACTGGCAGATCTGGAACACCGAGACCTTCTCGCTGTACACCCCCGCCACCGAGCGCATCGACGCCCCTGCCGCCTTGCAGGGGGTGGAGGCGGTGCTGCGGTTCCTCCAGAGCCGGGAACTCTGCCGCTGCGGCGTAGGCCCCGGGGAGCCCTCCCGCATCTTTGCCGAGGAGACCCTCTGCAACGTGAAGCCCACCGCCGGCGGCCTGCTGGTACATCAGGTATCCCTGGGCAGTCAGGTATGGCGCAGCCAGCCCCTGGCCGAGGTGCTGGACCCCTGTTCCGGCGCCGTGCGCCAGACCCTGCGGGCCCCGGTGGACGGCCGGGTGTTCTTTGTCCACGAAGCCTGCCTCATCAACGGCTACGACGTGGCCCTGCGCATCCTGCCGGACAAGGCCGGGGAATCCCAGGCACAACAGGAACAGCAGGAACAACAGGCATAAAAAATACGCTCCCGGAGCCGCTTTGGCTCCGGGAGCGTTTTTTTGTTGTCAGGCCGGGTGGGGCTGCATTTCCTGTTTCAGCCGGGGCAGCACCGCCGTGAGGAATACCACCGCGCTGAAGGTGGCCCCCAGCAGGTCGGAGATGGACCCGGCGAAAAAGACCGCCTCCACCCCGCCCAGCCGGGGCAGCACCCCCAGGCAGACCAGATAGAGCAGCTTGCGGAAGATGGACAGGGGAAAGGCATACCGCACCTTGCCCATGGCGGTAAGGCTGTCCACCAGGGCGTACTGCACGGCCACCCCCAGCAGCCCCAGGGTGTATCGACGCAGGCAGACCGAAGCCAGGGCGATGAGGGAGCTGTCCCGGAGGAAGAGCCCCGCAAAGACCCCGGGCAGGAGCTGGACGGCCAGTTCCAGCAGGCCGATGTAGGCCCCGCAGAGGAGGAACACCCCCAGGAAGGCCTGGCGGACCTTCTGGTAGTGGCCGGCACCGTAGTGGTAGCTGAAGATGGTGCCGCACCCCGAGGTGATCCCCTGGGAGGGGCAGAACACGACGGTGAGGAAGCTCTGCACCACGGTGGCGCAGGTGATGAGGGCATCCCCCTGGTCCCCGCCGTACCGCCGCAGCACGATGTTCAGCAGAATGATGATGAGGTTATCCAGCAGGGTGATGAGGAAGGACATGATGCCGATGGCCACGATGCGGCGGCAAAGGGCGGCCCGGGGCCGGTGGAGCCGCAGCCGCACCGGCATGGCGGCGCCGCAGAGGCAGCGCAGCACATAGACCGCCATGACGCACTGGGACACCACGGTGGCCAGGGCAGCCCCCGCCACCCCCAGGTCCAGCCCGAAGATCAGCACCGGGTCCAGCACCACGTTGGTCAGGGCCCCCAGCACCACCGCCACCATGCCCTGCCGGGCAAAGCCCTGGGCCAGCAGAAACTGGTTGAGCCCGATGCCCAGCAGCGAGGCCAGGGTGCCCACCAGATAGAGGGAGAAGTACCGGTCCGCATAGGGGAAGATGGCGTCGCTGCTGCCCAGCAGGTAGAGAAGCGGCCGCCGCAGGGGCAGCAGCACCGCAGTGACCGCCGCCCCGATGCCCACCAGCAGCCAGAAGGCGTTGCTCAGGGCCTGGGCCGCCCGTTGGGGGTTCTGCTGGCCCAGGCTCATGCTCATCACGGCGGCGCCGCCGATGCCCACCATATAGGCAAAAGCGGTGATGGCCGTGAGGGCGGGGGCACAGATGCCGATGCCCGCCAGGGCCAGCTCGCCCCCCTGGGGGATCTGCCCCACGAAGATGCGGTCCACGATGCTGTAGAGAAGATTGAAGAACTGCCCGAACATGGCCGGAATGCCCAGCCGCAGCACCAGGCTGCCCACCGGGTGGCCGTCCAGCAGTTTCTGTGTGGTGGTAACGGAATCCATACACTCTTTGGCGAGGTGCCCGCCCCGCGTTCCTTTCCCAGATTTTGCCCGATGGCCGGGCAGCAAAAACAGGGGGCTGAACAGCCCCCTGGTGCGTCAGTGCATCCAGATGTTGTTTTCCAGGTCCCGCAGCCGCGCTTTGTAGTCGGCGATCAGTTTCTCGGTGTTGTCGCCGTCGGGGAAGGTGACCAGGTAATCTTCCCCCGCCGGGTGAAATCCCACCACACCGGCCAGGCCCGCCATCTCGGCCACCTTCAGCAGGGTATGGTAATCGTAGTCCTTGGAACTGATGAGTATATTCATGGAAAGCGCTCCTTTGCTGCATTCCGCGTCCCGGTCCTTCCCTGACGCGGCACTGGTATCAGTGTACCACATCTGCCGCCCTTTGTGCAACCGTTTGGCGGTACAGGGCAAGAAATTCCCCTTTCTTGCAATTTTTTCCTTGTCCCGATATACTGAAACCAGACACCATACACCGGGAGGTTCCTTATGAAAAAGCTGCTGCCTGTGGCACTGCCCTTTCTGCTTTTTGCCCTGCTGGGGGCGGTGCTCTACGGTTACTATCTGCTGACGCCCCGGCCCGTTGAGCCGGTGCCCCTGAACTACAAGCCCTGCCTGTATTATGGGGATGCCCTCTATCCCCTGTCCCCCCACGGTTCCCCCGACACCCTGCCGGAGGAGGGGCTGACCCGGGTGGGCACCGTACAGTCCACCGTGCCTTCCACCACCCTGCCCACCGAAAACTTCCAGGTGTGCAGTTACGAGCAGCTGCTGGACTGCCCCATCTACCGCCACGAAAACTACCCCGACACCCTGTTTGTCTATGACCCCGAGGGGCACCCCATCGCCTTTGCCCTGGAGGACCCCGCCTGACGGGACAACTCCCTTTTGCGGGACCTTTTTCCCCGGGCAGGCGCTTGCACAATCCCACGGTACGCATTATAATGAAATGTGTCTGAAAATCTACGACCCGCAGCGGCAGGGGGGCCTGCCAGTTCTGACAGAAATGAGGTATGTGCCAATGGAAAAGATCAAGATGACCACTCCCCTGGTGGAGATGGACGGCGACGAGATGACCCGCATCCTGTGGAAACAGATCAAGGATGAGGTCATCCTGCCCTTTGTGGATTTGAAAACCGAATACTACGATCTGGGCCTCGTCCACCGGGAAGAGACCAAGGACCAGGTCACGGTGGATGCCGCCAACGCCAACAAAAAGTACGGCGTGGCCGTCAAGTGCGCCACCATCACCCCCAACGCCCAGCGGGTGAAGGAGTACAACCTCTCCCAGATGTGGAAGAGCCCCAACGGCACCATCCGCGCCATCCTGGACGGCACGGTGTTCCGGGCCCCCATCATGGTCAAGGGCATCTCCCCCGTGGTGCGCACCTGGCAGCAGCCCATCACCATCGCCCGTCACGCCTTCGGCGACGTCTACCGCGCCACCGAGTACCGGGTCCCCGGCCCCGGCAAGGCAGAACTGCTCTTCACCGGCGCCGACGGCACCACCTTCCGGGAGACCATCAACGATTTTGACGGCGCCGGCGTCATCCAGGGCCAGTTCAACAAGGACAGCTCCATCTCCAGCTTTGCCCGGTCCTGCTTCCAGTTCGCCGTGGACACCAAACAGGACCTGTGGTTCTCCACCAAGGACACCATCTCCAAGCAGTATGACCATACCTTCAAGGATATTTTCCAGGAGATCTACGACGCCGAATACAAAGAGAAGTTCGAGGCCCTGGGCATCGAGTACTTCTACACCCTCATCGACGACGCCGTGGCCCGGGTCATCCGCTCCAAAGGCGGCTTTATCTGGGCCTGCAAGAACTACGACGGCGACGTGATGAGCGATATGGTCTCCACCGCCTTCGGCTCCCTGGCCATGATGACCTCGGTGCTGGTCTCTCCCGACGGCAACTACGAGTACGAGGCCGCCCACGGCACCGTCACCCGCCACTACTACAAGTACCTCAAGGGGGAGGAGACCTCCACCAACCCGGTGGCCACCCTCTTTGCCTGGTCGGGTGCGCTGCGCAAGCGGGGCGAGCTGGACGGCATCGACGCCCTGGGCCGCTTTGCCGATGCCCTGGAAAAGGCCACCATCGACACCATCGAATCCGGCGTCATGACCGGTGACCTCTGTGCCATGTGGGAGGGCGAACCCCCCGCCCGCAAGGTGACTTCCCTGCAGTTCCTGCAGGAGATCTGCGGCCGGCTGGAAAAGGCCCTGGCCTGATTTTTTCCTTTATACCGGACAAAGCCCGGCCCCGCACAGTGCGGGGCCGGGCTTTTGGTTTGGCCGGGCTTTTATTCCGAGAAGGCTTTCAGCAGCATCCGGCGGGCCCGCAGGATGCGCACCTTGGCGTTGGATTCGCTGCAATGGAGCATGGCGGCGATCTCCTTGATGGCGTAGCCCTTCACCCGCAGGGTCAGGGCCCGGCGGTAGATCTCCGGCATATCCCCCAGCGTGCGGATGGCCTGTTCCAGCTGCATCCGGGTCAGGACGATCTCCTCCGGTTCGGGGGCATCGTCCTCCGCCCAGGGTTCCTCGGGCAGGGGGACCTCCTCCTTCTGGCGCTTCCACCGGCGCAGAAAGTCGATGGTCCGCTCCCGGGTCAGCAGGTAGAGATAGGCTTTCAGCCGGTAGGGGTTGTCGATGCGCAGGGTGTCGATCTCCCGCAGGATCTGCAGGAAGGTCTCGTGGACCGCGTCTTCCGCCAGGGCCTGGTCCTTCAGGATGCTCATGGCGGTCTTGAGCATCATGGGATAGTAGGTGGTATACAGCGATTCAAAGGTTCGTTTCTGCGCCTCTGTTTCCAGAGCCGCCAGGTAAAATGTCAGCACAATGGTGCCTCCCCCAAGTTTTTGTCAGGATGCGGTGTCCTCGTAGGTGAATTCTATCCCCTGGGCGATCTGGATCAGCGTCCCCACATCCATGGTGCCCTGCACCATGTAGGACATGCCGTCCTTCTCCCAGAGCAGAAGGTTCTGCTGGCCGCCGCCCATATATCCCCACAGGGCATCATGGCCGTCAAAGGTCAGGCTGTAGAAGGTGGAGGTCTCGTTGTCCAGAAAGACCTGATGCTCGGAGCTCAGGGGCACCACGTAGACCAAAAACCATTCGTTGGCCGGGTCACGGTAGGCCCCGTAGTAACTGCCGTGGCCGTGGGAGGACTCCTTCTCCACCGCAAACCCTTCCGGGATATACCCCAGGCTGATGGTGGGCAGGGATTCGGTGTCCAGCCCCGCCTCCTGGGTAAAGGTCACCTTCATGAACTCATCGTGCCATTCCAGCAGGGTGTTGGTCATGGCATCCCGCACCCCTTCCACCGGCAGCATGCAGCAGAAAAACACCGACAGCACCGCCGCCAGGCAGACCAGCACCCGTTTGCCCCCGGCAAAGAGCCGCCTGCGGGCCGTCCGGCGCCGGGCCTTGCGCACCAGGGCCTTCATCTTCTGCCGGAACCCGGGGGAAGGCTCCACCGTCTCCATGGCTTCCACGGGGGGCAGTCCTTCCAGCTCCCGCCGCTCCGCCTCGGTGACAATGAGGGCGATCAGCGCATCCGCCGAGATCCTGATTTTTTCTTCCTCCATCCGTTTCTCCTCCCCGGTTCAGGGTTGGCGGACACCGGCCCCAGGGGGACCGGTGCCGCACCGCTCTATTATAGTACCGCAGAAAAAGCCAAAAAGTTACACGGTTTTTCTTTCCGCGGCAAAATTTTCTTTGCAAAGGCCGGGAACGCACCAAAAACACGCCCCGACCCGCCAGGGGTCAGGGCGTGTTTGGGGGTGTATTCAGTCAATGATCACCGATCCGGGCCGGACTTCCACCTTGCCGTCCGGCTTCACCGCAATCTCCATGCCGGTCTGCACGTACTGAAGGAACTCCTCCCCCAGGCAGTCGATGACCGGCATCTTCACATTGTCCAGCCAGACCGACGCCAGCACCGAACCGGCGGCCGCCAGCGAGTCGATGGGGTTGGAGAAGAGCAGGCAGGCCGGCTGCCGGTGCATGGCGCAGGCGCAGTAAAGCACCAGCCCGCCGGTAGTGGAGCCGATGGTCTGGGGCAGGCAGAGGGCCTTGCCCGCCATTTCCCGGCCGTAGAGGTCGGGGTTGTTCTGGTCGCCGCAGGTGGCTTTTTTGTCCCCGAACTGCAGGGCCTTCTGGAAAGAGGCCAGGGTGTTCAGTCCCCCGTGGGAGACCAGGGCCTCGGCAGTCACCTCCCCGGGGGCGATGACCCGGCCGTGATAGATACGCAGGATTGCCATCCTCAGTCAGCTCCTTTCGTGATGCGGGTCAGGATCTCCGCCTCGGTGTAGTACCGGGCGGTGGTGTAGGTGCGCAGCTTGTTGGAGCAGGTGATCACCGGCATCTTGGCGCAGAGAGGATTGTTCATGTACATCAGCGGGCAGATGCAGGAGAGGATGACCCCGGCGGCCGCCAGCCGCGCCCCGTAGTCGGAGGCCTCGAAGGCTTTTTTCACCCCGGGGGCGGTGGTGAACACCGTGGGCACGCAGACCTTTTTCCGGCCTGCCGCCCGCAGCCCCTCTTCCAGCCGGTCGGTCCAGTCTTTCAGCTGCTGGAGGCTCAGGTGGGGGCAGCCCACAAAGCAGAGTTTTGGCTTGGCGTCGGGGTCTTTCCAGACGAGGGGGTAGTTGTCCTTCACCCGCTGGAGTTCGGCGTCGTCGATGATATATTCCCTGGCATCGGGGGTGATCAGGGCGGTGCCCTGCTCTTTGGCTTCGGGGGTCAGGCCGTCGATGTGGTAGAGCCCCACCGCACCGTTGGAGGCGGTGGCCGCCCCGAAATCCTTCAGGTAGGCGCAGGCAGCCTCGTCCAGCTCATTGCCCAGCCAGCGGTCCAGCCCGATGACGTAGGGGACATCCTCCATGACCTTCATGCCGATGGCGGAGCCCAGCAGCTGGGCTTCCGGCTTTTGGGTGGTGTTCACCCGGATGACCCAGGTGGCCTTGCGGCCCTCGTCGGTGAGCAGGCCAAAGTAAGGCACATACCCGGCCACCGAGCCCATCAGATCCATGATGCCGGAATTGCGGTTGCACCGGGCCCCCAGCACCGAGTTGGCGTAGACCACGGCGGAGGATTCCGCCCAGCTGAGGATCTCCCCCTGGGCGGGGCGGTTGCCCTGCTCCTCCAGGTAGCAGGCGCAGCTGAAGGCGTCCTCGTTCATAAGGCCCAGCTGGCGCAGCTGGTTTTCGTAAAAGTCCTGCTTGCTGTACATGAACTTTTTAAAAACAAGGTTCTGCAGCAGGTTGGCGGGCACCCTGGGGTCCAGGGGCCGGGGGTCCACCGAGAATTTCTGACCCGACACCGCCCCCGCCCGGATGAGCTGGTCCATCAGGTCATAGACCGGGCCCAGGGCTTTCAGGCCGAAGGAGGTGACCAGGTGGTTGTATTTTGAGCTCACCGGCACCAGCTTTTCGGCGCCGAAAATCTCGCCGTACCGGATGAGGGTTTCCAGCACTTTGGCCATGGTCTCCCCTTTTTCCCCGTCCAGAATGGCCTGTTGTTCCTTGGTCAGTTCCATGGTATCCCCTCCTTACAGTTTCATGCAGACATCCCAGGCCCGCCAGATGACGGTGCGCAGGTTGCCCACCTTGTCGGCGTCGCCCACCAGGTGGATATGGCGGCCCTTGGGGGCCAGCGGCGCCGGACGGTAGCCCACCGACAGAATCACCGAATCCGCCGGAAGTTCCCGGGCGGCGCCGTCCTTGCCGGTGACCACCACGCTGCCCTCCCGGATCTCTTTCAGGGAGGTTTCCAGCAGGACCGGCACCTGATTGGTCTTGAAGAAGTCCCGCAGATAGCTGGAATTGGCCAGACTGACGCCGGTCACCGCGATGAGGTCGTCCTTCATCTCCACGATGGTGGGCTGTTTGCCCTGGAGGTAGAGGTCGTAGGCGATCTCGCAGCCGGTGAGGCCGCCGCCCACGATGACCACCTTCTCCCCCACCGGGGCCTTGCCCAGCAGGTAGTCCACCGCCTGGATGCCCTTTTCCGCCCCGGGGACCCGCAGCTGCACCGGGGTGGAACCGGTGGCCACGATGACCTCATCGGCGCCCAGGGTCTCGGGGTGGTCCACCGCCGTGTTCAGCCTGACGGTGATGTTGGGGTACCGGGTCAGTTCCCGGGCATACCAGCGGAGGAGGTCCCGGTCCTTCTCCTTGAAGGAGGGGGCAGCCGCCGCCACAAAGACGCCTCCCAGGGCGCCGGATTTTTCGTAGAGGGTCACGGTGTGGCCCCGCCGGGCACAGACCAGCGCCGACTCCATGCCGCCGATGCCGCCGCCGATGACGGCGATGGTTTTCTTCTGTTCCGCCGGGGTGATGTGGTATTTCCGGGACTGCATGGTCCGGGGGTCCAGGGCGCAGCGGGCCATGCCGCGGGTATCAAAGAAGGACTGTGCGTTGGCATGGCCCTTGTAGTGGCAGAGGTTGAAGCAGCCGTTGTGGCAGCAGATGCAGGGGCGGATGTCCTCCAGCCGGTCCTCCATCACCTTGGTGACCCATTCGCCGTCGGCCAGGAACTGCCGGGCCACCCCCATGCCGTCGATGCGGCCCGCGGCAATGGCTTCGGCGGCCACGTCGGGCTCCATACGGCCAGCGCAGACCACCGGGATGTCCACACACTCTTTGATGTGGGCCACATCCTCCAGGTTGCAGTTCTGGGGCATATACATGGGCGGGTGGGACCAGTACCAGGAATCGTAGGTGCCGTTGTCGGCGTTGAGCATATCGTAGCCCGCCTCCTGGAGGTACCGGGCGGCCTTCTCGCTCTCCTCCATATCCCGGCCGATCTCGGTGTAGCCGGTCTCCCCGGGCAGGGCGCCGTAGCAGAAATCCTTCACCTTGGAGATCACGCTGTACCGCACCGATACCGGGTAATCCTGGCCGCAGACCTTCTTGATGGCCTTGACGATCTCCACCGCAAAACGGTAGCGGTTTTCAAAGCTGCCGCCGTAGTTGTCGGTGCGGCGGTTGGTGTACTTCATGGCAAACTGGTCCAGCAGATACCCCTCGTGCACCGCGTGGACCTCCACGCCGTCCACCCCGGCTTCCTTGCAGAGGAGGGCCGTCTTGGCAAAGGCCGCAATGATCTCCTCGATCTGGGGGACCGTCATCTCGGGGCAGGTGACCCCTTCCGCCCAGCGGGAGGGCAGCGGGCTGGGGCTGGCCAGCTGGTAGTTGGTATCCAGAATGGGCTTGGCCAGGGTGCGCAGGATGGGATTCTTGTGCAGGGGCAGCACCTCGTCGGAGATGGCCCAGGACCGGCCCATACCGGCGGTGAGCTGCACAAAGAGTCTGGCGCCGGTTTCGTGGATCTTTTCCATATAGGGTTTCAGTTCCCGGAACATCCGTTTGTTCTGGTAGAGCCACCGCCCGCCGATGGTGTCCCGGATGGGGGCGATGCCCGGAATGATGAGCCCCACGTTGTTGTGGGCCCGTTCCAGGAAAAAGCGGGCCGCCTCCCTGTCGAAATGGTTGGGTTCCATCCAGCCGAACAGCGACGTACCGCCCATGGGGCAGAGCACGATGCGGTTTTTGATCTCCACCTTGCCGATCTTCCAGGGGGTGAACAGGGCTGCGTATTGTTGGTTCATACCGATCCGTCCTTTCACCGGCCGGGGCGTACCTGCCGCCCGCCGCCGTTTTTTCTTTTGCCTGCGTCAGAAGCAGGACTTTTTTTCAGTATAACACAGGCAGGGGAACTGTCAACGCTTCCCGGCGGCGGAAATTTTCTTTTTCCCACCCCAAAAGGGAACCGGCCGGGATGGCCCGGCCGGTTCTCCATGGCATTATAATACAAGCTGTATTTTTACAGCCGCACCGGCACCGGCCCGCGGATGGCCAGGGTGTCCGGCGTCACATCGCATTCCACCGCCAGCACCCTCACCCCCGCCCCGGCCGCCCGGCGCAAGGCGTCCCCAAAGGCCGGGTGGGTGGCATCGTTGGGGGCAAAATCCACCATGCCGCCCATCTGCAGCACAAAGCAGACCGCCGCCTCGTACCCTTGCTCCCGGCAGCGGGCCAGTTCTTCCAGATGTTTGACCCCCCGCAGGGTGGGGGCGTCGGGAAAACGGGCGTGGCCCCCTTCTTCCAGGGTGACCCCTTTCACCTCCACAAAGCCCTTGCGGCCGCCGGTGCCCTCCCAGTAAAAGTCAAACCGGGAGTTGCCCCAGGTGGTCTCGGGCCGCAGCAGGGTCAGTTCCGGCCGGAACCGCCCCGCCCGGGCCCACTCGGCAAAGACCCGGTTTGGCGCCTGGGAGTCCAGATTCACCAGCAGCGGTCCTTTTTCCACCGCCACCAGGTCGTATTGGGTCTTGCGGTGGGGGTTGTCCCCCCGGGTCAGGTAGACGGTGGCCCCCGGCACCAGCAGTTCCCGGCAGCGGCCGGTATTCTTTACATGGACGGTCTCTTCGGCGCCTTGCCGCTCCACCCGGGCCACAAAACGGTTGGGCCGGGCCAGAAACCGGGCGGAACAAATGTTGGGATATTGCATGCTGGTACTCCTGTCTGTTGGATTTTCCGGGGGAAAATGCCTGGGGCCGGCGGGCGGCTGCCTCCAGTGTACACAGAAGCTGCCCCCGGGCACAAGCAGCAAACTGTCCAAAAACAGTGAATGTTTTTTGGCGGTTTTCCCAGGATTCCCACATTTTTGCTGATTGGATGAATTCTTTCCCCACAGGTTTCCTCTCCTATGGTATAATGGGGCGTAGTTTGAGTGCTGGCCCCGCCCGAGGCGATATCCGGGTACAGCGCCCCGAGAGGAGACTTGCTATGTACCGAAACCAAAGATCCAACGGCCCCGATGTGCCGCCGCTGTTCTGGGCACTGGTGGCAGTGGTGACCTTAGTGGTGGTGGGGTTCCTGGTGGTGTTGATCCTGGTCCTGCCCGCCCCCGAAAAGGGAGCTCCCCCGATGACATCCATCTCTCTGCCCGAAGAGGAATATCCCGCCGCGGAGGCGGTGCCGACCCCTGTGCCTGCCACACCGGCCCCCACCCCTACCGCCACCCCCATGGACCCGGCAGAGAGCCTGTACCAGCTGGTGTATGACCAGGTGGACGGGATGGAACAGACGCTGACCTTTACGGCGGAGGGTCTGACCCAGGAACAGGTGGAGGATGTGCTGGCCCGGGTCCAGCGCCGGCCGGAGTTTTTCTGGCTGGACGGCTATGTCTATTATGCCCGGGGCGACGACTACGAAGTGGGCTGCAACTGGAAATACGAGGACCCGGCGGCCTGCCGCACCCAGGTGGAGGAGGCTGCCGCCCAGGCGCTGGCAGCCATTCCCGAAGGCGCCGGTGACTACGAAAAAGCCCTGAGCCTGCACGACTGGCTGTGTGATCACATCGTGTATGAGCACAGCGAGGATGGCAGCGACCAGGACCTGTACGGTGCGCTGGTGCTGAACCGGTGCGTCTGCGCCGGCTACTGCGCAGCCTACGAATATCTGCTGAACCAGGCGGGCATCCAGGCGGAAACGGTGCGGGGCCAGGCGGACAACGGCACCGGTGTGGAGTCCCATGCCTGGACCAAACTGGTCCTGGAAGGGGAGATCTACTATACCGATGTGACCTGGGATGACCAGCAGGACCACCCCAACGGGTACAACTACAGCTGGTTTGCGGTGACCAGCGACCGGATGGCCGCCACCCATTTTGCCGACCCCACCCTGGGTGCCGAGATGACCCCCAGCTCCGCCACGGCCTGCAACTACCATTACCGCAACGGCTGGGTACTGGAGTCCTACAGCACTGACGACCTGGTGCGCATCCTGGCCTCCCAGCAGGGGGACAACCTTACCCTTCTGGCCGGGGACGACCAGGTCTACCAGCAGGTACTGGCCCTGCTGCAGGACGGGGAAGCCGCCATCTCTGTGCTGGAGCAGGCCGGCCACCCCGCAGACCGGTATACCTATTATATTGCAGAGGGTGACCTGACCATTGATATCTTTCCCGTAAGCTGAGCCGGTCCCCTTTTTTCTTCCAACCGCCGTCGGGCTTTTGTCCCTGCATCGCCCCACGGTTTGCCGTGCCCCCGGTACCTTTGTGCCGGGGGCATTTTTCGATTGAAAAAAAGATCTGTTTCCCGTATAATAGAACCCGTCTGAAAAGGAAGCAGGTGCAACTCCTGCACGAGCCCGTCGCCGTATTCCACGCTGGAACGGTCTTTCTGCCCGGTGCCGCAAACCGGGGACAAGCCATTGAGATCCTTTCTTGAGAAGGCGAAAGACCCGGTGGTCAGTCGGAATATTTTTCAGGCCCACTCTCCCCGAACGCCGCGAGTGCCGGCGGAAGGGAACAAATCCATTTTTATAAGGAGATCGACTTATGCAGATGAAACAACGGAAACAGTCTTTGTCCCTGCTGGTTTGCTCGGTGCTGCTTGCGGCTACGGCACTGGTGGCAGCCGGCTGCAGCAGCCAGGGCAGCAGCACCGCCGAGGAACCCGCCAGCGTGGCAGCCACCAGCGAGGCGGCCCCCGCCACCGCCGATACGGCCGCCGGTTCGGACCAGGCCACGGTACTGGGCCAGGGCGCCACGGAATTTACCTTTACCGTGGTGGACGGCGACGGCAACGAAACCGCCTATGAGATCCACACCGACAAACAGACCGTGGGGGATGCCCTGCAGGAGCTGGACCTGATCGACGGGGAAGAAAGCGAATACGGCCTGTACGTCAAGACGGTGAACGGCATTACCGTGGACTATGACACCGACGGAAAATACTGGGCCTTCTATGTTGACGGCGAATACGCCCAGACCGGTGTGGACAGCACCGAGATCGTTCCGGGTTCCGCCTATTCCTTCCGGGTAGAGCAGTAAGTTGAAACTTTCGGTCAGAGAGATCGCCGTGTTTGGCATGTTGGGGGCGCTGATGTATGCCTCCAAGGTGCTGATGGAGGTGCTGCCCAACGTCCATCTGCTGGGGGTCTTTGTGGTGGCCCTGACGGTGGTCTACCGCAAAAAAGCCCTCTATCCCCTGTACACCTATGTATTTCTCAACGGTCTGATGGCCGGGTTCGCCCTGTGGTGGCTGCCTTACCTGTACCTGTGGACCATCCTCTGGGCCTGGGTCATGATCCTGCCCCGGCAGATGCCGCCCCGGGTCCGGCCGGTGGTCTACATGGCGGTCTGTGCCGCCCACGGCTTTTTGTTCGGCACCCTGTATGCCCCGGCCCAGGCACTGTTGTTCGGGCTGGATCTTCCGGGGATGATCGCCTGGATCGTGGCCGGGCTGCCCTGGGATTTTGTGCACGGTGTAAGCAACTTTTTCTGCGGGCTGCTGATCTGCCCGCTCATTGCCCTGCTGCAAAACCTGGACCGCCATGCCGGACGCTACTGACCTGCCATACAGAAAACCCCGGCCGCTCCTTCCGGAGCGGCCGGGGTCTTTTTCTGTTCAGTTCCGGGGCCGGATTACCACGGAGTCAGTTCCAGGTAGAGGTCCTTGTACTGACGGGCGGAATTCTGCCAGGAGACATCCTTGGCCATATCCCGCTGGACCACTTCGTCCCAGTGGTAGCGGTTGACAAAGTACTCGGTCTTGGCACGGTTGACGGCATCCAGCAGCAGGCCGGCGTCATACCGGTCAAAGGTGAAGCCGTTGCCGTCCCCGGTAAATGTGTTGTAGGGTTCCACGGTGTCCTTCAGGCCGCCGGTCTCCCGCACAATGGGCAGCGTGCCGTAGTGCATGGCGTTGAGCTGGGTCAGGCCGCAGGGCTCGAACCGGGAAGGCACCAGCAGGGCGTCGGCGCCGGCATAAATGCGGTGGGCCCGGGATTCGTCATACTGGATGCAGGCGCTGAACATGCCGCGGTATGTATTCTCGTAATAGCGGAAGGTATCCTCGTACTGTTTGTCGCCGGTGCCCAGCACGATGACCTGGGTGTTGCCGTCCATCAGTTCGGGGACAATGGCATTGACCAGGTCCAGACCCTTCTGGTTGGTCAGGCGGGAGATCAGGCCGATGACGAACTTGCTCTGATCCTGCACCAGACCCAGCTCCTGCTGCAGGGCCAGCTTGTTTTCCCACTTGTGGTCCAGCACATTGCCGATGTCGTAATTCACCGCCAGGGCCGGGTCGGTGGCAGGGTTCCACATGCCGTAGTCGATGCCGTTGACGATGCCCCGCAGCTTATAGCTGTGGTAGCGCAGGTGCTCCTCCAGATTTTCGCCGTATTCGGGGGTCTGGATCTCCCAGGCGTAGGTGCCGCTGACCGTGGTGATCCGGTCGGCATAGGCCAGGCCGCCCTTGAGCATGTTGGCATCCTCATAGCCCTGCTTCATGGCGCCCATCTGGAACACTTCATCGGGCAGGCCGGTCCAGTACTTCAGGGTGGGGATATTGTAAATGCCCTGGAACCGCAGGTTGTGAATGGTCAGGATCGTTTTGGCATGGCCCACAGGGGTGTTCTGGAACATGGTGCGCAGATATACCGGCACCAGGGCTGCCTGCCAGTCATGGCAATGGATGATGTCGGGGATCCAGTTCAGGAAGTTCAGGGCTGCCAGGGCCGCCTTGCTGAAATAGCAGTACTTGGGGATATCGTCCACCAGGCTGATGTAGGGGTTGCCTGCCGAGAAAAATTCCTCATTGTCGATGAAGTCGTAGACCACACCGTCCCAGACATATTCCATAATGCCCACATAGTAGCTGCGGCCGGTCTCACCCAGGTCCATGTAAAATTCCCCGCGGTAGACCATCTTGTTCTGGTACTGCTGGGGGATGCAGGCATACCGTGGCAAAATGACCCGGACATCACAGTTCTGCTTTACCAGCTCCCGGGGCAGGGCGTACATCACGTCCCCCAGACCGCCGGTCTTGACAAAGGGATGGCATTCCGAGCCGATAAAGGCAATGCTTCTGCGGGGTGTATCATACATAGTGGTTTCCTCCTCCGGCCGTGCCGGTTCTTCCACAGGCGCCGGGGCCTCCTCCACGGGGGTCGGGGCGGGTTTTGCTTTGGGCGCCGCAGCTTTTGTCTTTTTCGCCGCGGGCTTGGCCGCCTTTTTGGCAGCAGGCTTTTCCGCCTTAGCTGCCGGTTCTTCCGCCTTGGGGGCGGGGGCTTCCGCTTTGGCCGCGGGCTTTTCCGCTTTGGAGGCGGGAGCTTTGGCCGCTGCGGACTTGGTTTTTTTCGCCGCAGGTGCAGCCTTTTCCGCCGGGGCGGCCTTGGTCTTGGGGGCGGCTTTCGCTGCCTTGGCGGCCGGGGCGGCCTTTTGGGCGGTGGTTTTTTCTGCCGGGGCGGCGGGTTCCTCTGCCTGTTCGGCCGGGGCCGATGCCTTGGCGGCGGGTTCTGCCTTGGGGGCGGCAGGGGCCGCCTTTTCCGCCACCGGGGCGGCCTTGGCCGGCTGCTTCTTGGTGGTTCCGGGTTGTTTCCGTGCCATATCGTTTCTTCCTTTCGATTCCTCATTCACCGGCATCGGGCCGCCCGCCCTACGGGCAGGGCGGCCGCAGTGCCAGACCCCCTGGGCGGCGGCAGCCGTGACGGCTCCACTGCCCCGTGAGCCTATACAGAAATACTAACATATTTCCGTTGAAATTTCAATCGAAAACCCGGGAACCCTGTCACACCGCCCAAAATGACCCTGGCGGTTTGCTGCCGGGGTGCCCCGGAACAGCCTTACTCCGCCTCCCGCAGAAGTTCCTCGGGGGGCAGCCCAAAGAGCCGGGCCAGGGCCATGAGGTTGGTGGTGCTTGGGTCGGATTTTCCGCTTTCCCACTTGGAGACCGCCTGCCGGCTGACCCCCAGGGATTCCGCCACAAATTCCTGGGTCATTTTGCAGGCGGTCCGGTGCTGTTTCAGTACCTCCCCCAGGGGTTTGGCCTGCCGGGTTTTCTCCTGCCGGACCGGCGCCGAGGCCAGATACTTGCGCAGCGCCCGGATGGCCAGATACACAAGGTAGATCAGGGCCCCCGTAATCAAAAGCAGTATACAAAGGTTGAACACGCCCCAGATCGTCGCGATAAGCATTTTGCATGCCTCCTTTCCTGCCAACAGTATACCGTACGCAGCCAGGTTGCACCACCAACTATCGCGCAATTTTTGTTTTGAAATTTCTTTTACGGCGGAATGTTGCCCTTCTCCCATTTTTTCTTGACAGGGGGAATGTATTTGTCCTATAACAAGTATTGTTATTGATTGAAAGCTTATTATTGGGTATGCATAAGGCAGTTTCGGGTGTACGCCCCGGCGCAAATGTTCCGGTCCTGCACCCGCACCCATTCCATTACGGATTCCTGGGAAAGGAAGTCTGCTGCGGCAGGCTTCCTTTCTCTTGCGCAGAGGCCGCCGAATCCGGAACCGGGACCGTCAGGTCCCCTTCCCCGTCGGCGGTCTTTCCCTCTGCCTTTTTCCGGGGCAGGGGGCGCAGGACCCACAGGTCGATTCCGTGCAAACTGCCGGCAGGCTGCATACCCCAGCGGGAAAGGAAGTCAGTATGAAAGAAAAAAGCATCCGAATGGCAAAATGTGTCCTGGTCTACTGCATCGGCCTCTTCATCATGGCCATGGGGGTATCGTTTTCCGGTACCGCCGACCTGGGCATGTCCCCGGTGAACTCCATCCCCTATGTGCTCAGCGAGATCTTCACCTCCCTGCCCATGGGTACCTGGATCATCATCATCTTTTCGCTGTACATTCTCATCCAGTTTGTGATCCTGGGGCGGAACTTCCAACCCTGGCGCATCCTGCAGCTGATCTGCACCACCCTGTTCGGCTATTTCACCGACTTTACCAACCTGCTGGCAGACCTTTTCCTGCCGGACCCCGCCCGAATGACCTTTGCCCCGGCGGTGGTCTACGGCGTGCGCCTGCTGTATCTTTTCATCAGCATGGTCCTGATCGCCCTGGGCATCCTCTTCTACCTGGCCCCCAACCTCATCTCCCTGCCCGGCGAGGGCATCATGCAGGTCATTGCCCACAAGCTGGACAAGCCCCTGCCCGTCATCAAGATGTGCTTTGACTGCACGGTATCCATCATCGCCCTGGCCATCTCGCTGGCCTACTTCCGCCAGTTCCACGGCATCCGGGAAGGCACCGTCATTGCCGCCTTCGGTGTGGGCAAGATCCTGGGCCTGTACGCCCCCCTCAAACCCGCCCTGCACCGTTTCATGCACGGGCTGCAGGTGGAGTGAGTTCTCCCCTTGCGGGCACAGACCGCTGACCACAGCAAAAAACAACCCCAGGGCCCGCTTTTGCGGGTCCTGGGGTTTTGGTATCTTCCGGGTAGGCCGGGGCCTGTCGGGGGACTTTTCCCTTTTGGCGGCGCCGCCGTCCCTCCGCTGCGTTCCTTGATTTTTGCGGTTCAAAGTGCTACCATCATATATATACAGGCGCTTTCGGGCGCCTATCTCGGAGGATAAAGGGGCGAAATTTTATGGAAAGTATGAAGTACAGCGATACCGCATTTGCAGTTTCTTTGCAGCCCGAACAGATCGTGGCCGAGGTCCATGCCAATCAGGTGGATCTGCCCCAGCGAACGGTGCGGGAACACATTGAATATGCGCTGGATCATCCCATCGGGGCCGGTCCCATCGAAGAGGCCGTCCATGCGGGGGAGACGGTCTGCATCCTCATCTCGGACACCACCCGCCGCTGGCAGCAGCCCAGCACCTATCTGCCCATCCTGGTGGAGCGGCTCAACCGGGCGGGCATTCCCGACAAGGACATCCTCATCCTCTGCGCCACCGGCACCCACCGGCAGCAGACCGAGGAAGAGCACATCTCCCTGGTGGGGGAGGACCTCTACCACCGCATCCGGTTCATCGACCACAACTGCGACGACAAGGAGCACCTGACCTACATGGGCACCACCAGCCGGGGCACCCCGGTCTGGCTGGACAGCTATGCCATGGCCTGCGACAAGATCATCCTCACCGGCGGCGTGGTCTACCACTTCCTGGCCGGATTCGGCGGCGGGCGCAAGTCCATTGTGCCGGGCATCGCCGGACGGGAGACGATCAATACCAACCACAACAACGCCCTGAACAAAGGGCTGGGCAGCGGCTCCAATCCCAAGGCCTGCAACGGCAACATGACCGAGAGCAACCCCTTCCACAGCGACCTGGTGGAGTGCGCCGCCTTTGCCAAGCCCGCCTATCTGCTCAACGTGATTGTGGACGACAACTACCAGATCGTGGGGGCTTTTGCCGGTGACTGGCAGAAGGCCCACGCGGCGGCCGCCAAGGTGGTGGAACAGCTGGACGGTGTGCCCATTCCCCGCCGCACCCCGCTGGTGATCTCCAGCGCCGGCGGTTACCCCAAGGACATCAACCTCTACCAGACCTCCAAGACCCTTTCCAACGCCCTGGCGGCGGTGGCTCCCGGCGGCACGATGATCCTGCTCTCCCAGTGCCGGGAAGGCTTCGGCGATCCCGACTGTGAGGCCCAGATCTGCAACTTCGATTCGATGGAAGCCCGGGAAAAAGCCCTGCGGGCCGACTTCTCCATCGGCGGCTTTGTGGGCTTCCTCTTTGCCGAAACGGCGGAGAACTATCACCTGATCCTGGTCACCGACATTCCCGCCGAGCGGTTTGCCCACACCAAGATCCAGGTGGCCACCACCCTGGATGAGGCCCTGGCCCTGGCGGCCCGGTGCAACGGCGGCAGCCTGGACGGGGTGGAGACCACCCTGATGCCCCACGGCGGCAGCACCTTCCCCCTGCCCCAGGCATAACAGCAGTCCCCCTTTTGTCCGCAAGGGACAAAAGGGGGACTTTTTTCTGGGGGCTCTTCCCCGGGGAAGTTCACCCTGCAGCCTCAGGGTTCCTTGCCTTCCGGTTCGTTGCAGGGGATGCGCGCCAGCAGTTCCCGCGCCGCCTCCACAGGGAATCCGGCGGGCGGTGCCTCCACCAGGCTTTGGAGCAAGGCATGGGCAGGGGCGCCCTGGGGCAGCATGTAGCCGGCCTCCCGCAGCAGGTCCTCGTTCACCAGACGGACCGATTTTGTGACTGCGGTGAGCAGCCGGTAGAGACCGTCTTCCCGGGCCTGCCGGGCCAGCTGGCGGGCCGTCTGTTCCTGCAGGGCTTTGCTGCGGGCCAACACATTGGCCCGGGCCACCACTGCCTCCGCCTTTTTCTGCTGGGGCGGATACTCCAGCGGCACCATCGAGATGGCTCCGCTGGGGCAGGCATCGGCACAGACGCCGCAGCCCAGGCATTTTTCGGTGTCAATGATGCTGTTCTCGGTATCGGTCGCCCCGGTAGGGCAGACATACAGGCAGAGGCAATCCTTGGTGCACAGCCGTAAATTCCGTACCGCCATCCGTTTTGCCATCTCAGACCCTCCCTTCGATCTTCTCAAATTTCCAGGCCGGTACCTTGCACACCGGGCAGATCTCCGGCGGGGCATCCCCCACATAGACAAAACCGCAGACGGTGCACACCCATACCTGGGTGTTCTGCAGGAAATCCTCCCCTTCGGTGCGGTAGCGGGTGAGCAGCGAATCCAGCATCCGGGTCACCTTTTCCCCCCAGACACAGATCCGCTGGGTGCCCCGGTCCGACGCCGCCACGGCCGCTCCGCTCAGAGCGGGGTACTCCTCCTCCAGATCCCGGCGGATCCGGTCCATCAGCCCCTCCGGATCCGGGTCGGACACCGGGGCCGTTCCCGCGGCAAAAAAGTCTGCCAGCTCCCGGAACAGAGCCGCCTCCCGGTCCTTGTACTGCTTTTCGCAGCCCCGGGCCAGATTGGAACAGACCACCGACAGTTCCCCGGCGGACAGTTCTTTCAGATCCTCCACCGGTTTTGCGGGGGCTGCCGGAGCGTCGGGCTGCGCCGGTGCCCCGGCGGGAGAAAAGGCGCTTTTGGGGGCACTGCACAGCGGGCAGACCCAGCTGTCCGGCAGTGCGGCAAAGGGGGTTCCCTCCTTTCCTTCATCGTACACATAGCCACAGATCCCGCAGATCCATCGCTCCATACAAGTTCCTCCTTTCTGCCTTTTATGGTCGATTCCCAGCTTTTTTGGGAATTGTTCTTAAATTTATTATAAAATTTTTCCATAATCATGTCAATATTTTATGCAGAATAAAACCAGTTTTTATTGGTGATCTTGTCACGGTGAGCCGGTGAAAAATCCTGTATACTGTCCACAGAACCACAGAAACGGAGGGGCCCCACAACGGACAGGAGGCGACAGCAGATGTTACAGGAACTTTGGAAGAAATGGCGGCGGCCGATCCTTTTCACCGCGGGCGGTGCCCTGACGGGGCTTGCCTACTATGCTCTGGTGGGGTGTTCCACCGGCACCTGCGCCATCACCTCCAACCCCTTCAGCTCCATGCTCTATGCGGGGTTGATCGGGCTGCTGCTCTCGGGCAGCCTGGGAGGTTGCTGCTGCGGAGGTGAAAGCTGCAGCACGAAACCGCCTGAATCCTGAACCGCAAAACGCCGCCGGTTGCCTGCGGCGTTTTTTGCCGTTTTCCCTCTCCGTCCCCGGGCGGGATGCCAATTCCCCGATACATCACACAGGAGGAAACTATGCCCACAGAAGTATGGCAAGGACTGCTGATCCCCTTTGCGGGGACGACCCTTGGGGCAGCCTGCGTCTTTTTTATGCGAAACAACCTGAAGGAATGGGTCCAGCGCGCCCTTACCGGTTTTGCGGCGGGGGTCATGGTGGCCGCCTCCATCTGGAGCCTGCTGCTGCCCGCCATGGAACAGTCCGCCCATCTGGGGTTCTGGTCCTTTGTCCCTGCCGCTGCGGGCTTCTGGCTGGGGGTCCTGTTCCTGTTGGGGCTGGACCGGATCATTCCCCATCTGCACCAGGGCAGCCCGGAGGCGGAAGGCATTCCCAGTCATCTGGAAAAGACCACCATGCTGACGCTGGCGGTGGCGCTGCACAACCTTCCGGAAGGAATGGCCATCGGCGCCATCTACGCCGGGTGGCTGTACGGGGACAGCGGGATCACCCTGGCGGGGGCGCTGACCCTCTCCCTGGGGATTGCCATCCAGAACTTCCCCGAAGGCGCGATCATCTCCCTGCCCCTGAAGTCGGAGGGGCTCTCCAAATCCCGCGCCTTCCTGTATGGCGTGCTGTCCGGCGCGGTGGAACCTGCGGGAGCCCTGGTCACCATCCTGCTGGCGGGCATCATGGTCCCGGTACTGCCCTACGCCCTCAGCTTTGCAGCCGGCGCCATGTTCTATGTGGTCGTGGAGGAGCTGATCCCCGAAATGTCCACAGGCCGGCATTCCAACCTGGGCACCCTCTTGTTCGCTGCCGGTTTTACCCTGATGATGACGCTGGATGTGGCCCTGGGATAAATGGCCCTGACACAGACAACACCCCCGGATCTTTGAAGAAGATCCGGGGGTGCTGCAATTCTGGCTGCCCGACGCTGGGCACGGCGGCCGTCACAGCCCTGCAAAGGCGCAGAGCACCGCGATCACCAGGGCGGGGAGCATGTTGGCGATTTTCAACTTTTTCTCCCACAGCAGGTTGATGCCCACACAGAAGATCAGGATGGAGCCGGTCAGGGAGAGGTTGGCCAGGGCAGCGTCGGTCATCACCGGCTGGATGGCCCGGGCCAGCAGGGTGACCGCCCCCTGCAGGATGCCCACGGGAAGGGCCGCAAACAGACAGCCTTTGCCCAGGGAGGCGCTCATCACGCAGATGATGACCATATCCAGGATCGCCTTGAGGGCCAGGGTGGAATGGTCGCCGTAGATGCCGTCCTGGATGGAACCCACGATGGCCATGGCCCCGATGCTGACGGTCAGCGACGCCGTCACGAAGGCATCCACGAACCGTTTTTCCCGGGCGTTTCCAGTCTTGACCTTCAGCCAGCTGCCGAACTGCTCGATCCGCTGTTCCAGGTTGATCCACTCACCCAGCAGGGACCCCAGGGCATAGCTGATGACGATCATCATGGTGCCGCCGCTCTGCAGGCCGTCTGCCGTCACCGTCATCATCTCCTGCACGGCGCCGCCGATGCCCACAAAGACTACGCAGACCCCGATGGCCTGCATCAGGGTCTCCTGGTACCGGGCACTGATGGCCTTGCTGAACACCAGTCCGATCAGGCCCCCCGCCAGTATTGCCGCCACATTGATGATCGTTCCCAATCCTATCATATCCTTACGCCTTCCGCTGCAAAGTTTTTCCGCTCATAACGAACAGGAGTATACCCTTTTCCCGGGGAAATGACAAGAACCCCCGCCCTTTGCAGGCCGGGGATTCCTCACAGGTTGAGCAGCACCAGAGCTGCCAGGATCATGCCGGCCGCGCCCATCTGGCGGCCATTCAATCGTTCCTTGAAGAGGAAGAAGCTGGCCACACTGATGACCAGGATCACCCCCACGCTGTAGGAGGGGTAGACCAGGAAGGCGGGCAGCTCGGTAAGAGCGGCCAGCAGCAGCCGGGAGGAAAGGAAGTTGGGCACCCCCACCAGCACCCCGAAGAAGATATCCCGCCCGGTGAGAGGGCGATGTTCTTTTACCAGCAGTACCAGGGTGGTCAGCCCAGCAAAGAGGAAGATGTAAAACATGAACAGCCCGTCGTCCTGCCGGCGGCCCAGCTGGGTGAACACCTTGGACATGGCGTCGGCGGTCCCGTTGAGGAGCAGGGTCAGCACCAGGGGCAGCAGGTAGACTTTATTCCGGGCGGAAGGGGTCGCCGGTCTGCCGGGCAGGCCGTTCATAAGGACGGCCGCCGCCACCGCCAGCACCACCCCCAGGCCCTGGAGCAGGGTGGGGCGTTCCCCGAACAGCGCCACCGACACCACAATGGGCACCAGCACCCCCAGCCGGGTAAACACCGAGGAGAGGATCGCGCCGTTTTTGTGGATGCTGTAGCCGTTGGCAGAAAGGGAAGCCAGATACACCAGCCCCGTGACGGCCCCCAGCCAGCAGGGGGTGACGTCCCCGTTATACAGTGCCTTGGGCTCCATGGCGGCAAAGGCCAGCAGCGTACAGGTGATATAGTTGACCAGGTAGACCCCATAGGGACTGCCGGTATTCAGATATTTCAGCACAAGGGCCAGCACCGCGCTGAACAGCAAGGCCAGTACCAGAAAAATCATGCAGGAACTCCTCTCTTGTTTCGCAAACCTTTTTATTATATACCAACCGGCAGGCAAAAGAAAAGGCCCCGGTTCAAAATGACCGGGGTCTGGCGTTTTTCCGTAGACCCTAAAAAAGGGTTCATGGCTGCCGTCCCTATTTTCCGCCGTATTTTTCTTTGATTTTCCGGACGGTATACTGGGCCAGCCCCACGCTTACAAGGAATGCGATGACCCAGCAAACCACCACCGCGATGTCCGCGAGGGCGTTCACCGTATGCTTAAACGCCAAATCGATGAGAAACAAAAAGACCAAATCATATACGATGGTAAAAAATACGGTGAGCATAGGCGCCTCCCCTGTTCTTTCCCCAGAAACGGACGAGCCGGACGGTTCCTGTAAAAAGTATACCAAAGGTACGCAAAAAGCGCAATGCGCCGGCCGGTGCCCTGGGGAAGCCAAAAGACCCGGTGGTTTCCACCGGGTCCGGGTGCCCTGTATTCTGAGAGAACCGGGCACTGTCAGACCCGTTTCAGGCAGAAAGCCGCCGGGCCTCCTGCATCCTTTCCTCTGTCATCGTAAATATCCCCTGGCTGCCCCGGCTCCCTCTTGCAAAAAACGGTGCGGTCTGCAAGGGGGCTGCTTCCGGGGAAGCGGCATCAGCCCCAGACTTCCTCGGCGATCTCTTTGACCAGCGCCAGCTTGGCCCACTGCTCTTCCTCGGTGAGTTTGTTGCCGATCTCACAGGAGGCAAAGCCGCACTGGGGGCTCAGGCAGAGGCGGTCCAGGGGGACATACTTTGCCGCCTCGTGAATCCGGGCGATGACGGCGGCCTTCTCCTCCAGTCTGGGGCTCTTGGTAGTGATAAGACCCAGCACCACCTTCTTGTCCGGCGACACCTTGCCCAGGCATGCAAAACCGCCGGAGCGCTCGTCGTCAAATTCCAGATAGAGGGCGTTCACATTTTCCCGCTCAAAGACCTGGCCGGCGATGCGGTCATACCCGCCGCTGCAGGCCCAGGTGGAATGGAAGTTACCCCGGCAGATGTGGGTGTTGATGATGAGGTCCTCCGGTTTGCCTTCCATGGCCAGGTTGTTGACGAGGAGGAACTCCTCCTGGAGCTTTTCCAGCCCCGCCTCGTCGGTGCCGAAGAACATCGTGGCCTTGGGGTCCACGAAGCAGCCCCAGGTGCAGTCGTCAAACTGGAGATTCCGGCAGCCCGCGGCGTACAAATCGGCGATGACCTTCTTGTAGCCTGCCACCAGGTCGGCGATGAGTTCCTCGTCGGTGGGGTAGAACTTGCGGGTATCGGGCAGGTTCATGGGCATGATGAGCTGTTCCAGGAACTGGGCAGGGGCAGGAATGGTCTGCTTGGCCACGGTGTTTTCATCTTCCAGCGCCTTCACGAACTTGAAATGCTCCGCAAAGGGATGCACCCCCACCGACAGTTTGCCGGTGAGATAGGTGTCGTCGATCTTGGCGGCCTCCCCGTGGAAGGGCAGCCCCTCCTGGGTGGCGCTGTGGCCGATGCCCTCAAACCCCCACATGAAATCCAGATGCCAGGTGGCACGGCGGAACTCGCCGTCGGTGATCACATGGTAGCCCGCCGCCTTCTGTCTGGCCACCAGCTCGGTGATACACCGGTCCTCCACCTCTTTCAGCTGCCAGGTGGTGATGATGCCCGCCTCATAGTCGGCCCGGGCCTTTTTCAGGATTTCGGGGCGCAGAAAGCTGCCCACATAGTCATACCGGAAGGGTGTATTTGCCTTTTTCATCTTCCAACTCTCCTTTATATACTGCGGGGACCGCCGGACCGGATGCCGGCGGTGTTTCTTTCCCTCTTTGTCGGAACTGTTTTCCAGTATACCGGCGGGAAGGTTCTGTGTAAAATACCGAAAAGCAGCGGTTTGCCATAGATTCAGTCTATGGCAAACCGCTGCTTTATTCGGCGGCCTCCGGGCCGGTGGCATACCGCTTCAGGGCTTCGATATAGCGGGTCCCGAAGGGGCCCGGCCCCACCTTGCTGTGGGTGATGTAGCCGATCTCCATGTAATCATCCACCGCCAGCGGGACGGCCACAATGTTTTTGCCGTTCAGGTCCTCGTTGATGACGCCGCTGCAGATGGTATAGCCGTTGAGCCCGATGAGGAGATTGAAGAGGGTGGCCCGGTCGGAAACGAGGATATCCTTTTTGCTCTCCCGGGTGCTGAGGATCTCCTCCGAGAAGTAGAAGGAATTGTGTTCCCCCTGCTCATAGGACAGCCGGGGATAGGGGGCCAGGTCCTCCAGGGTCACCACCTTTTTTTGGGCCAGGGGGCTGACGGTACTGACGAACACATGGGGTCTGGCGATGAACAGCCGGTGAAATTTCAGATGGTTTTCCCGCAGGGTCTTGCGCAGCACCGTTTCATTGAAGGGGTTGAGATAGAGCACCCCCACCTCGCTGCGCAGCTTGGCCACATCCTCGATGAGCTCGTAGGTCTGGGTCTCCCGGATGCGGAAGTCGTATTCCTCCCCGCCGTACTGTTGCAAAAGGTCCACGAAGGCTTCCACCGCAAAGGAATAATGCTGGGTGGACACACAGAACTGGTGCTTGACCTGGGCGGTGCCCAGGTACCGCTCCTCGATGAGGCGGGTCTGTTCCATCACCTGGCGGGCATATCCCAGGAACTCCTCCCCTTCCGCCGAGAGCAGGATGCCCTTGTTGGTGCGCTTGAAGATGGTGATGCCCAGTTCGCTTTCCAGCTCCCTGACGGCGGCGGTCAGGCTGGGCTGGGCCATATACAGCCGCTTGGCGGCCTCGCTGATGGTGCCGGCTTCGGCCACCGTCACCACATATTTCAACTGCAAAAGGGTCATGGTTTTTCCTCCTGGGCCGGGCAGGGACTGCCGAAAGATACCGTTATCTTATCACCTTGCGAGGGCAAATGCAATTGCCCGCCCCACGGCCCCGCCTTCCGCCTTTTATGGCCGGGCGGCTTTCCGGGCGGCCTGCTTTTGCAGGTAGGCGTCCATTTCGTCGGCCACCTGTTTGGAGTAGCGCACCGCCTTCACCACGGTGCGGGCCCCCAGCACCACATCGCCGCTGGCAAAGATGCCGGGCCGGGTGGTCTGGCCGTGGGCGTCGGTGGCCAGCAGGCCGTGGTCGGTCATTTCCAGACCGGTGGTGGTGCTGACAATGCGGTTCTGGGCCCCCTGGCTGATGGCCACCACCACACTGCTGGCCGGGAAGAACCGGGGTTCCGACAGGCTTGTGACGTTGCCTGCCTCGTCAAAGGCGGCCTGCTGATAGCGCACCCCCTCGTCGGTGATCTCCACCGGGCGGGCGCCGTAGAGGAATTCCACCCCGTCGGCAATGGCGTATTCGATCTCCCGCACGCTGGCAGCCGCCTGGTTGCGGCGGCAGAACACCGTCACATGGCGCACCCCCTTGCGCAGCGCCGTGCGGGCCACATCCATGGCGGAATTGCCCGCCCCGATGACCACCAGATCATTGCCCAGGTCGTAGACATCGGGGTTCACCAGGTAGTCAATGGCAAAATGCACATGGCCCAGGCTCTCGCCGGGGATGCCCATTTTCTTGGGCCGCCATACCCCGGTGCCGATGAAGATGGCCTCATACCCGTCCCGCTGCAGGTCGTCCACCGTCAGGGACTGCCCGATGGCGGTGTTGGGACGGATCTTGATGCCCAGCCGCACCAGCTGGTCCTTGTACCGGTCCAGGATCTCTTTGGGCAGGCGGAAGGCCGGGATGCCGTAGCGCAGCACGCCGCCGATTTTCTCCCGGCTTTCAAACAGGGTCACGTCATACCCCCGCTGGGCCAGCAGCACCGCGATGGTGATGCCCGCCGGGCCGGAGCCGATGATGGCGGCCCGCTGGTTTTTTTTGGGGGCCGTTTCCAGGTCCATCCGGTCCAGATAAGCATCCGAGATATAGTTCTCGATGCTGGAGATATGCACCGGGGCCCCCTTGATGCCCAGCACGCAGTGGCCTTCGCATTGCTTTTCATGATCGCAGACCAGCGAACAGACTACCGAGAGCGGATTGTTGCGGAAAAGCATCTCCCCCGCCTGTTCCAGCTCATTTTCCCGGAACAGGCGGATCATATCAGGGATGGGGGTGTTGATGGGGCACCCGGTGCGGCACCGGGGATTTTTGCACTGCAGGCAGCGCTTTGCTTCGTTCACCACATGGATCGGCATGGTATTCCCTCCTTCTCAGCCTTCAAACTGCATACGGTCGATGGCAGTCTTGGGGTCATAGGCCCGCTGCACCTGCCCCGGGCAGACCGTAAGCACGAATTCCGCGTTCAGGCCCACCATGGCCCGCTCCAGGTGGCCGCCGCTGCAGAACTTTTCCACCGGGTTCGCCAGTACCATGTGCAGGTGGAGCCAGGGGCCGCCCTCCTTCTGGGTTACGGTGCCGGTACAGGCGGCGATCTCCATATCCCCCCGGTAGTTGATCGCCTTTTTTTCCAGGGTGCGGCGGTACCGCACCGTCAGGGTGGCGTCATCGATGGTGCCGGTGCCCTGGACCGTGGCCAGCAGGATGTTTTCCCGGCGGCAGACCGCCAGCAGACCGGCCAGCACTTCCTCCCCTTTGTCCAGCCGCACAAAACAGGTATTTTCAAATCGGCGGTATTCCACGGCCGTCTCCTCCTTTCCGGCTCACACGATGTCCAGCGGCGTTTTGTACGCCGGTGCGGGGAAGGCCCGGTCCAGCGCCTGCCGTTCCTCTTCCGTCAGGCGGATCCGGGCCGCGGCGGCATTCTGCCGTGTATGGGCGGCGTTGCCGCTGCGGGGAATGGGGATCACCCCGGGCTGGTCCAGCAAAAAGGCCAGCAGGATCTGGGCCGGGGTTGCCCCGTGGTTCCGGGCGGCCTGCTGCACCGCGGGGGCAGCCATCAGCCCCCGCCGCAGCCGCCCGGCCTGGGCCAGCGGACAGTAGGCCATCACCGGCATCTCATGGCGGCGGAGCAGCGGCAGCAGATCATGCTCGATGCCCCGGCTGCCCAGATGGTAGAGCACCTGGTCGGTGGCACAGGCGGTGCCCCCCGGCACCCGGAACAGCTCCTCCATATCGGCGGTGTCCAGGTTGGAAACGCCCCAGGCGCGGATCTTGCCCTGGGCCTTCAGCTCCTCCATGCAGGCCACCGTCTCGGCCAGCGGCACCCGGCCCCGCCAGTGCAGCAGGTACAGGTCCAGATAATCGGTGTTCATCCGGCGCAGGCTGTTTTCACAGCTGGTAAAGATGTCTCTGCGCCCGGCATGGAAGGGATAGACCTTGCTGACCAGGAACAGTTTTGCCCGGTCATATCCCCGGATGGACTGGCCCACCAGCGTCTCGGCAGCGCCTTCGCCGTACATTTCGGCGGTGTCCAGCAGGTTCATCCCCGCCTCCATACCGGCCTGCAGCGCCTCGGTCTCCGCTTTGCGGGTGGCGGGGTTCTCCCCCAGATACCAGGTTCCCTGGCCTACGGCTCCCACCGGGGAGCCATCCGCCGTGATAAAATTCTTGCTCACGATGCCTCGTCCTTTCCGGGATTTTTGTTACCATTGTAGCCGGGCGGCCCGCAGCTGACAAGCATCGTTATTTCTTTCACTGCAATTTTTTGCAACGAAAAACGCATCAAATGAAATCACTCGTTTCGTAACATGAAATTCTATCCGTCATGAAAAAAACCGCACCTCCTTTTTGTAGAACCTGCTTCTTGCTGGGGCAGGCGGTCTTTTGTATACTGTGGGCAATGAACGGCACAGGACCGTTCCCCGCAATGTGACACAATACAGGAGGTATTTCCCTATGAAAATCGGTTTGATCGGACTGGGCATCATGGGCAAGCCCATGGCCAAGAATTTGCTCAAAGCAGGCTACACCGACCTGCTGGTCAGCGACCTGAACCAGGCCGCCGTGGACGAGGTAGTGGCCGCCGGCGCCAAGGCTGCCACCAACACCGAGATCGGCGACAGCTGCGATGTGGTGCTGACCATGCTGCCCAACTCTCCCCAGGTCAAGTCCGTCATGCTGGGGGAGGACGGCGTGGCCGCCCATATGCGCCCCGGTACCACCTTCATCGATATGAGCTCCATCAACCCGGTGGCCTCCAAGGAGATTGCCGCCGTGCTGGCCGAGAAGAACATCGAGATGCTGGACGCCCCCGTTTCCGGCGGTGAGCCCAAGGCCATCGACGGCACCCTTTCCTTCATGGTAGGCGGCAAGCAGGAGGTCTTTGACAAGTACAAGGATCTGCTGGGCACCATGGGTGCCAGCGTGGTGCGCTGCGGCGACGTAGGCGCCGGCAACACCACCAAGCTGGCCAACCAGATCATCGTGGCCTGCAACATCCAGGCCCTGGCCGAGGCCCTGACCCTGGCCCAGAAGGCCGGTGTGGACCCCCAGCTGGTCTTTGAGGCTATCCAGGGCGGTCTGGCCGGTTCCACCGTCATGAACGCCAAGGCCCCCATGATGATCGCCGGGGATCCCAAGCCGGGCTTCAAGATCGATCTGCACATCAAGGATCTGAACAATGCCCTGGACTGCGCCCACAGCGTGGGTGCACCGGTTCCCATGACCGCCGAAGTGCAGGAGATCCTGCAGTGGCTGCACAACCACGGCGAAGGCCAGAACGACCACAGCTGCATCGCCCGCTACTACGAGCAGCTCACCGGCATCCAGATCGGCCGCTGATCCTTGTCACTCTCTGCAAAATGCATTCTCCTTACAGAAAAAAGCCGGGCACCCGCCCGGCTTTTTTCTCGGCCGGGGCACTTGACAGTCCCCGTTGCCTTTGCGTACACTGAGTATAGCCAACGCTGATCCGGAAAGGAGCTGCCTTATGGCAAAAGTTGCTGTTCTGGTCCCCTTCCGCGAGCTGTGCGAGATCGCACGGCCGCTGATGGACCAATACCCCCACATCCAGACCATGTGTGTGGAATATGCCTCCACCGATACGGTGGGGGAACGAGCCCGTGCCCTGGAGCAGCAGGGCTGTGAGCTGATCATCTCCCGGGGATTGCACGCCCAGATCATCCGTCCCCTGATCCATATTCCTGTGGTGGAGCTGCGGCTCACCGCCCAGGAACTGGGCACGGTGCTGCTGGAGCTGAAACGGGAACTGGGCGAGGAGCGGCCCCGGCTGGGGATCATCGGTTTTGCCAACATGTTCTGCGATACCGGCTCTTTTGAGGCGCTGTTCGGCATCGAACTGCGGCGGTATATGGTGGAGCACTCCAACCAGCTGGCCCCCTATACCGAGCAGGCCGTGCGGGACGGCTGCCGGGGCGTGGTGGGCGGCGAGATCGTCTGTGAGGCGGCCCGCCGCATCGGGCTGCACTACCGCTTTACCCCCGCCGGGGAGGAGAGCGTCCGTACCGCTTTGGAGACAGCCTCCCTCATCTGCCACGCCATCGACCGGGAGAAGCGCAACTCTGCCGAGATGGACGCCATGCTGAACTACACCTTCAGCGGCATATTGCAGGTGGACCGGGAAGGTGTGGTGCGCCGGATCAACCGGGCCGGGTACGATATGCTGGGAAAAGCCCCCAGTGAACTGCTGGGCCATTCCATCACCCAGCTGCTGCCCAACCTGAACGAGCGGGTCCTGCAGGACACCTTGTACCAGGGCAAGGAAGCCTATGCCTTTTTGCTGGACATCAACCACAAGGCGGTGATCGTGAACATTGCCCCTGTGCTGGTGGACGATGGCATCGAGGGGGCGGTGCTCACCTTCCAGGAGGGCAGCCGCATCGCCGAGATGGACACCGAGCTGCGCCGGGAGCTGTACCAGCGGGGCTTCATTGCCAAATACAACTTCCAGAATCTGGTGTGCGAAAGCCCCGAGACCCGGCGCACCCTGGAACTGGCCAGGCGCATTGCCAAATATCCGGCGCCGGTGCTGCTCACCGGGGAAAGCGGCACGGGGAAATCCATCCTGGCCCAGTGCATCCACAACGAAAGCCTGATGCGGAAAAACGCCTTTATTCCGCTGGATTGCAGCGCCTGGATGCCCGAGACACTGGACAATATGCTGTTCGGCAACTATTCCACCCGGCAGGACACCGGCGACAGCATGGTGGAACTGGCCCAGAACGGCACCCTCTACTTGAACCATGTGGAGGCCCTGCCCGCCGAGACCCAGTACAAACTGCTCAACGCCATTCAGGGGCGATTCATGCACAACGGCTCCCACCGTCCCACCAGCATCAATGTGCGGGTCATTGCCTCCAGCGATGTGAACCTGATCTCCCGGGTGGAAAAGGGGGAATTCCGCAGCGACCTCTACTACGCCCTAAGCGTGCTCAGCGTGGAATTGCTGCCCCTGCGCCGCCGCCGGGAGGATATTCTGGGCTGGGTGAACCGCCGCCTGGATGAATGGCAGGAAAAGTACAAGCGGTATGTCCACCTGACCCAGGGGGCCCGGCAGTTCCTGAACGACTACGACTGGCCGGGCAACCTGAACCAGATCGACAATGTGTGCGAGCGCATCGTGCTGCTGACCGAAAAGCGGAACATCGACGAGGTGTTTGTCCGCCGTCAGCTGGAACAGGTGACCCCCAAACTGATGCCCGGCTCCGAGCGGGTGGTGCTGTACAAGGACCAGAAAGCGGTGGAGATCACCGAATTGCTGCGCAAGTATGGCGGCAACCGGGAAAAGGTGGCCGCCGAGCTGGGGGTCAGCAAGACCACCCTGTGGCGATACATCAAAAAATTCGGCATCGGGGAGGATTACTCCTACTGACCCGCCCCGAAGCAAGACAAGAACCCCCTGTCCGTACGGACGGGGGGTTCTTGCTATGGGAAGGGATTTATGGGGTTGGCTGTCAACCGTTGATCAGGACCACCGCCACGTCGTTGACGTTGGTGCCGGTAGGCCCGGTGATGATCAGACCGCCCACCGCCTGGAGGGCGTGGTAGGCGTCGTTCTGCTGCAGGACCGTGAACACATCCACCCCTTTGGCCTGCAGATCGGCCAGGGTGGTGCCGTCCACATAGCCGCCGGCGGCGTCGGTGGGACCGTCGGTGCCGTCCGACCCCACGCTGAAGAGGGCTGCGTTTTCCAGTCCGGCCAGTCCCGGGGCGGCAGCCAGCGCCAGTTCCTGGTTGCGGCCGCCCAGCCCCTTGCCGGTCAGGTGGACCACCGTTTCGCCGCCGGCCACAAAGGCCAGCCGGCGGCCGTCCCCGGCGTGGGTGCGGGCCACCCCGGCCAGGAACCGCCCGGCTTCCCGGGCTTCACAATCCAGCCGGTCGGTGAGGATCAGCGGCTCATACCCCAGGGCACGGCACCGGTCCGCCGCCGCGGCGCAGAGTTCCCGCACACTACCGGTGATCCGGGTGGTCACATTGTCCAGCGCCTTGGGGGTCTCCTGCCCCAGCAATTCCCGGGCGGCAGGGGAAAGTTCCAGCCCGTACCGTCCGGCAATGGCCAAAGCCTGGGCGCAGGTGGAGGAATCGGGATAGGCGGGCCCGGAGGCGATCATATCCAGCGGGTCCCCCAGAATATCGGACAGCACGATGCTGTACACCCGGGCGGGGGCACAGGCCTGGGCAAACCGCCCGCCCTTGACGGCGGACAGCCGCTTGCGGATGGTGTTCATCTCCACAATATCCGCCCCGCTGGCCAGCAGCTGGCGGGTGATGTCCTGGAGTTCGTCCCCGGGGATCAGCGGCTTTTCAAACAGGGCACTGCCGCCCCCCGAGAGCAGGAACAGCACGGTGTCCTCCGCCGTCAGGCCCTGCACCAGGTCCAGGGCCTTGGCGGTGGCGGCAAAGCTGTTTTCGTCGGGCACCGGGTGGCCCGCCTCGCAGCAGGTCACCCCGGGGATCTCCCCCTTTACATGGCCGTACTTGGTCACCACCACACCGCTGTCCACAGCGCCCAGCGTCTCCACCGCGGCATGGGCCATCTGCCAGGCAGCCTTGCCGGCAGCCACCAGCAGCGTTCTGCCGGGGCCCGGTGCAAAGGTCTCCAGGGCGCGGCGTACCGCCCGGTCAGGCAGTACGGCGTCGATGCTGGCCGAGATAATGGCATCGGCCTGGTTGCGTAAGTCGCGGTTCATCTTGGGTTACTCCTTTCGGTGTGGCCTTGCGGGCCATGCGGTTCACCGCACCAGGCAGGGCTTTTTGGGATCAAACTTCCAGCCGGGGATCAGGTACTGCATGCCCTTGGCATCGTCCCGGGCGCCCAGGCAGTTGTCCATATACAGTTTGTGGGCCTTCATGACCTGGTCACGGTCCACCTCGATGCCCAGGCCGCCCTTCTTGGGCAGGTCGATGCAGCCGTCCACGATCTGCATAGGTTCCTTGGTCAGCCGTTCCCGGCCTTCCTGCCAGATCCAGTGGGTGTCGATACCGTTCATCTTGCCGGGGATGGCTGCTGCACATTGTACCACCATGGCCAGGCTGATGTCAAAATGGTTGTTGGAATGGCAGCCCCACATCAGGCCGAAATCGTTGCAGAGCTGGCCCACGCGGACAGAGCCGTTCATCGTCCAGAAATGGGGGTCGGCCAGAGGAATGTCCACGCTCTGCAGGGCGATGGTATGGCACATCTGGCGCCAGTCGGTGTTGATCATGTTGGTGGCGGTGGGCATCATGGTGGCCTTGCGGAACTCCGCCATGATCTCACGGCCGGAGAAGCCGTCCTCGGCACCGCAGGGGTCCTCGCAGTAGGCCAGGCACTTCTTCAGGTCGGGGGCGATCTCCAGGGCTTCCTTCAGGCTCCAGCAGCCGTTGGGGTCCAGGTCCACCCGGGCGTCGGGGAAGGCATCCTTGATGGCCTGCACGGCCTTGACCTCCTCTTTGGGGGCCAGCACGCCGCCCTTGAGCTTGAAGTCCTGGAAGCCGTACTTCTCATGGGTGGCCTTGGCCAGGGCCACAATGGCCTCGGGGGTCAGGGCTTCCTCATGGCGCAGGCGGTACCAGTCGCAGTCGGCGTCGGGCTCCTCCTCGTAGGGCAGGTCGGTCTTTTTGCGGTCGCCCACATAGAACAGGTAGCTCAAAAAGCGTACCTTGTCCCGCTGGATGCCGTCCCCCATCAGGGCCGCGGCGGGCACGTCCAGGAATTTGCCCAGCAGGTCCAGCAGCGGGGCCTCGATGGCGGTGACCACATGGACGCCGGTGCGCAGGTCAAAGGTCTGGTTGCCCCGGACGTCGTCCTTGATGTTGGCGTTCAGCCAGGCGCGCACCTTGTTCAGCGTCTGCTTGTAGTCGGCGATACTGGTGCCCAGCACCAGATCCTTCACGGCTTCCAGGGCGTTGGTGATCTTCTGGCCGCCGGGCACTTCGCCCACGCCCTCCACGCCGTTGGAGTCGGTGAGAATGACGATGTTGCGGGTGAAATACGGCGCATGAGCGCCGGAAAGATTCAGTTCCATGCAGTCATGCCCGGCTACGGGGTAAACTTCCATCTTTGCTACGGTAGGGATCATCGTATGTAACCTCCTGTGAATCAACTTCAGATCAACTTCATATCAACCAGCACGGCGCGGAGTTTTTCCCGCTGCTCGGCGGTGAGTTCCTGGATGGGGTCCAGGCATTTGCCCACCGGGATGCCCTGCAGGTTCAGCCCTTCCTTGATGACTTCGGGGAAGGTGCCCATATTGGTGGCAATGCGCAGGGGCGCCAGACGGAACTGGGCTTCCAGGGCGCCCTTCCAGTCTCCTTCCACAAACTTGTCGTAGATATCGGCCACCACCCGGGGCGCCACGTTGGCGCAGCTGGCCACCGCACCGGCGCAGCCGTAATGCAGGCCGGCGTAGATCATGGTATCCCGGCCCATGATGACCTGGAAATGATCCCGCTCATCGGCGGTCAGCCGCAGGTATTCGCCGCAGTTGGTCATATCACCGCTGGAATCCTTGATGCCGATGATGTTGCCGCAGTCCCGGGCCAGACGGGCCGCCGTGGCGGGGGCAATGTTCACATTGGTCTTGGGGGGATTGTTGTACATCAGCACCGGCATGGTGGTGCTGTCGGCAATGGTCTTGTAGTAGGTGTACAGTTCCTCCTGGGTCTGGCTGACAAACATGGGGGTCAGCACGCTGACGGCGTCATAGCCGCCCACCTGCTCCACCAGCTTGATCAGCCGGATGACCTCCCGGGTGGTGATGTGGCTGCACCCGGCAATGAGCTGGATGGGCTTGCCGCTGCGGGTGGTTTTGCCGGCCACCGCATCCCGCACGGTCTCCAGGCCCTTGACGAACTCGTCGTCATGCAGGGCATAGAACTCGCCGGTGGTGCCGAAGGGGAACAGACCGTGGACACCGCCGTCCACCAGGAAGGCGGCCATCTTGGCCATAGCGGCAAAATCCACATGGCCCTGGGCATCAAAGGGGGTGATGATGGGGGGAATCACACCATAAGGCTTATACATAAAAATCTCTCCTTTTTTCTCTTACCGGCCGATCCGGATACCTGTGAGCTGCTCGTAGTAGCGGGCGATGCAGCTGTGGTCGTTCTGGCCTTCGCCGTGGTTGTGCAGCCACTGCAGGATCTCCTGCACTTCGGCGGTCATGGGAACCGGTGCACCCACGCTGTGGGCGCAGTCCAGGGCATTGTTCAGATCCTTGATGTGCAGATCGATCTTGAAGCCCGGCTTGGGATCCCCGGCGATCATCATGGGGGCCTTGGCGTTCATGACGGTGGAACCGGCCAGACCGCCCTGGATAGCCTCAAAGACCAGCTGGGGGTCCACACCGGCCTTCTGGGCCAGGGTCAGGGCCTCGGCCAGGGCCTGGATGTTGCAGGCCACGATGATCTGGTTGGCCAGCTTGGTGGTGTTGCCGGCGCCTACGTCGCCGCAGCGCACCACGCTGGTGCCCATGGTCTCCAGCAGGGGTTTGAACCGGTCAAAGACCTCCTGCTTGCCGCCTACCATGAAGGAAAGGGTGCCGTCGATAGCCTTGGGCTCACCGCCGGAAACGGGGGCGTCCAGCATCTCGATGTTCTTCTCGGCCAGCACGGCGGCGATCTCCTTGGAGGCCACCGGGTTGATGGAGCTCATATCGATGAAGGTGGTGCCGGGGCGCATATGGGCGGCCACGCCGTCCTCCCCCAGCATGACAGATTTGACCTGGGGGGAGTTGGGCAGCATGGTCAGCACCACATCGCAGCTGTCGCCGATCTCGGCCTGGGTGGCCGGGGTGGCACCGCAGGCAGCCAGCTCCTCCATCGGTGCATGGCTCCGGTTGTTTACCAGCAGGGTGTACCCTGCCTGCAGCAGATTTTTTGCCATGGGCTTGCCCATGATGCCCAGACCAATGAAACCGACTTTCATATACAGCATCCTTTCTTTTCACAGGGTGAGCGGGATGACAGAGGCGGTGTACGCAGCGGCTGCCGGACCGCTGCGGGGAGACCGCGGCTCCCGTAAAGCTTGTCTTCAGTGTACACAACCGCGCCGCCTTCGGCAATGGGCAAAGCCCACAAAGCGAAGGGGAAAAAGGTAGTGGTACTGTCAACATTGCGTTTTGTGAAATCCCGGTGTGAAACAGAGAGAAACCAAGGTTTCACCTGGGGGACCCGGGGCGGGCAGGACCGCTGCCCGGCACCCCCGGTTCCGGCTATTATATAAGGTATGAAATCCCACTGAAACAAAAAGGCGAAAAATGAAATTTTTTGTTTCGGAATTTGCACAGTTCGACGATGTCTTACAAAAAGGCGTGTGGATTGTGGCCATTCTGCGCATTGCGGAAAATCGGCAAAGTATGATAGTTTTGTTATGACAAAAGCGCGGCGGCCTGCCGCGCACGGAACACTTCCCGTAAAGCTTTCGCCCCCTGCCAGGGCAGTTCCCGTTTGTTGAAAATAAAAGGAGGAATTGTTCCATGACCGAATCCACCCGCATGCTGCTGGGTCTTGCCATCGGCATCATCCTGATGATCATTCTGGTATCCAAAACCAAAGTCCACACCTTTATCGCCCTGCTGGTGGCCGCGCTGGTCACCGCCCTCATCGGCGGCATGAGCCCCGCCGACCTGACCCTGGCGGACGGCACCGTCCAGAAGGGCATCATCACCGCCATTGAAGAAGGCTTCGGCAACACCCTGAAAAGCACCGGCATCATCATCGGCCTGGGCGTCATGATGGGCGGCGTGCTGGAAAAGTCCGGCGCCGCTGAACGCCTTGCCTACTCCTTCATCCGTGCCGTCGGCAAGAAGAAAGAGGAATGGGCGCTGGCCATCACCGGCTGGTTCATCTCGATCCCCGTCTTTGCCGACTCCGCCGTCGTCATCTTTGCCCCTCTGGCCAAGGCCATTTCCCGTGTATCCGGCAAATCCATCGTAGGTCTGGCTCTGGCACTGGCCGCCGGCCTGCAGCTGACCCACTGCCTGGTTCCCCCCACCCCCGGCCCCACCACTGCCGCCAGCATGCTGGGCGTAGACGTAGGTTCCATGATCCTGATGGGTGCCGTCATCTCTATCCCCATGCTGATCGTGGCCGTTTTCTACTGCAAGTGGATCGGCAAGAAGATCTACCAGATCCCCCTGGAAGACGGCACCTTCGACCGCAAGGACTATAAAGAAGAATACATCAAGAGCATGGACCAGCTGGACAGCCTGATCAACCAGAAAGACCTGCCCGGTCTGTGGGTATCCATGGCGCCCATCGTCGTGCCCCTGATCCTCATCCTGGCCAACACCGTCCTCGGCTTCATCGGCCTCAGCGAAGGCCCCCTCTACCAGGTCATGGAACTGGTGGGCTCCCCCATCATCGCCCTGGGCATCGGCACCCTGCTGGCCATCTACGGTCTGATGGCCAAGAATCCCACCAAGGAAGTCCTGAAAGTCATGGATACCGCCATCAAGGACACCGGCATCATCATGCTGATCACCGGTGCCGGCGGCTCCCTGGGCAACGTCATCAAGGTTTCCGGCATCGGCAATGCCCTGGGTGAACTGGTCCTCAGCTTCCCCATCCCCGCCGTGCTGATCCCCTTCATCATCGCCGCCCTCATGCGTATCGCTCTGGGCTCCGCCACCGTGGCCATCACCACCGCCGCTTCCCTGTCCGCCCCCATCGCTCTGCAGCTGGGCATCAGCCCCCTGCTGCTGGCCCAGGCCTGCTGCGTGGGCGCCATCTCCTTCTCCTACTTCAACGACAGCGGCTTCTGGGTCTGGAACGGTATGTTCGGTGTCTCTGAGCTGAAAGACCAGGTCCGCTGCAAGACCGCCGTATCCATGATCATGGCCGGCGTCGGCATTGTGGAACTGATCCTGTTGTCCCTGTTTATGTAAAACACCCGTTTGCAGAAGATCCGGCAGCCCGCCCCACGGTGGGCTGCCTTTTTTGATAAGGAGATTGATCCCTATGGAAAAAATCGTGCTGGATACCGCCATCAAATTCGGTGCCGGGCGCTACCGCCAGGGCACCGGCATTCTGGAAGAAGCCGGACAGGAGATCCGGCGGTTCGGCAAAAAAGCCTTTCTGCTGGCCGGCCCCCGGGCCTGGGAGGCCGTGAAGGCACGGCTGGCGCCCGCGCTGGAGGCCGCCGGGGTGGACTATGTTGTGGAATTGTATACCGGTCCCTGCAGCTACGAGGCCGCAGCAGACTACGCCAAACGCTGCCGGGACGCCGGCTGCGACGAGGTGGTGGGCGTGGGAGGCGGCGTCATCATGGACCTGGCCAAGGCCGTTGCCGAATATGCCAAGGTGGGGACGGTGAACATCCCCACCTCCATCTCCACCTGTGCGCCCTTCACCTGCATGAGCGTGATGTACACCCCCGAGGGGGGCAAAAAGGACTGCTGGCGCTATGAGCATGAGATCGACGCCGTGCTGGTGGACATGCAGGTCATTGCGGACTGCCCCATCCGGTACACCGCGGCGGGCATTCTGGACGCCATGGCCAAGCGCATCGAGATCCAGAACGGCAAGCCGGTGATGACGCTGGACGACAACAAATTCGACCTGTACACCGCATTCCGGATGGCGGAATACACCTATGACGTGCTGGAACACTACGGTCCCCAGGCCATCGAGGACAACCGCCGCCATCAGGTGACCAAGGCGCTGGAAGATGTGACCTTCATCAATGTGGCGGTCACCGGCGTCATTGCCAACATCACCAAGAGCTTCAGCCAGAGTGCCATCGGCCACTCGATGTACGACGCGGTGCGCACCCACTTCACCCGGGAAGCCGCCAAAGCCCTGCACGGGGAGATCGTGGCAGTGGCACTGTTTGCCCAGCTGCACTACAACCGGCTGGACAGCCAGGCCGCTGACCTGCGGGAGTTCATGCGCGGTATGGACATGCCGCTGACGTTGGCGGAGCTGGGCATTCAGCCCACCGAGGAAAACCTCAAAGTGCTGGAGGATTACCTCATCGACTCCCCCTATGTGGCCCCCGGCCCCGAGAGCCTGACCCGGCTGCATGAGGCTATGTACACCATGCAGTGATTCCCAAGGCCCCGCCTTTTCCCGGTAAAACCGCAAACACCAAACGCCCTGCCCGGCAAGGAACCGGACAGGGCGTTTGGTGTTTATGAAGAAGAATCCCAACGGGATGGGGTTGGCGGTCAGGTGATGGGGGCAGGGTTGAAGATGCACAGATCGTTGTGGAAGCCGTACTGATCGCTGTAGGGCTGGCGGGTACCGCTGGCCACATCCAGGATCATCTCAAAGATCTCGGTGCCCACGTCGGCGATGGTCTTTTCCCCGGTGGCCACCTCACCGGCGGAAATGTCGATGAGGTCGAACCAGTGCTGCTTCATCTCGGTGCGGCTGCACACCTTGATGACGGGGGCCACTTCCAGACCATAGGGGGTGCCGCGGCCCGTCATGAACACCTGCAGCCCGATGCCGCTGGCCAGCTGGCTGGGTCCGCAGACGATATCGCTGGCCGGGGTGGCGGCGTAGATCAGCCCGTGCTTGGTGGGCTTTTCCGCCGGGGAGAGCACTTCCACAATGGGACTGGTGCCGGACTTGGCAATGGAACCCATGGCCTTTTCCACAATGTTGGCCAGGCCGCCCTTCTTGTTGCCGGGGGTGGGGTTGGCGTCCCGGTCCACACCGCCCGCTGCCAGATAGTCGTCGTACCACTGCATCTCCTCGGCCAGACGGTCCCGGGTGGCGGCGTCCACACAGCGGGCCGCCAGCATGGGCACGCCGTCCCGCACCTCGGTGACCTCACTGAAGAGGACGGTGCCTCCGCCCCGCACCAGCATATCCGCCGCATACCCGGCGCTGGGGTTGGCGGTGATGCCGCTGAAGGCGTCGCTGCCGCCGCACTGCATGCCGATGACAAGCTCCGAGAGGGGCAGCTCCTCCCGGCGGCGCTGTTCCAGTTTTTGCAGCTTTTTGTCTGCCATGTCCAGGATGGCCTGCATCATGGCGTCGTGGCCGGGGTAGTCCTGCAGGGTAAGGACGTTCTCCGGGGTGATGTCCTCGGGGGGCAGCACCCGGTCATAGGTGAGCTTTTCGCAGCCCAGACCCACCACCATGATCTCGCCGCCGAAGTTGGGGTGGCGGATCAGGTTGGTGACGGCCCGGATGGGGATTTTGGCCAGCGGCGCATTGATGGCCACGCCGCAGCCGTAGGGATGGGTCACCGCCACCACACCGTCCACATGGGGGTACTTGGGCAGCAGTTCCCGCTTGATGCGCTCCACCGCCACCTTGAGCACGCCGGCGGCGCACTGCACCGTGGTGACGATGCCCAGCAGGTTGCGGGTACCCGCCGGGCCGGTCTTGTTGCGGTAGCCCATCCAGGTGGTGCGGGTGGGCCGGGGCAGTTCCTCCACCGGTACAAGATGGGTGCCGTAGGGCAGGTCGGTCAGCGCGGGGCTTTCCGGCAGGTCCAGCATATGCTCATTGATCCAGCTGCCGGGGGCGATATCCGCCTTGGCGTAGCCCAACGCCACACCGTAGCGCAGGATCGCGCCGCCGGCGGGGATGGGCTGCAGCGCGATCTTATGCGCCTGGGGAATGGGTTCCCGCGTGACCAGACCGGGGCATACCTCGGTACCGGCGGGCAGGTCGTGGACGGCCACCGCCACGTTGTCCTGGGGTTTGATCTGGATGATCTGTGCTGTCTGAAGCATGGAGTCCAACACCTCACTGTTCGTTTTCTACAGTGTAGCAAGGCCCCCGCCCCCTCACAATCCGCAGAATCCACAAGAAACCCCCGTCCCCTTGAGGCCGGGTGTCGGACTTTGCAGATTCTGCAATGCAAGGCGTGTGTTTTCTGCAACACAGGTTGCAGATTTGCAGACCTTTCCGGAGCGCGGCGGGGAGAGGTGTTTGCCCCGCCGGGCGCAAGCGCAGCCGGACGACGGGAGGGCAAAAGACTGCCGGGCTTTCCGGCGTTGAGCCCTGGGCCTTTTTTCTTCCTTGTGGTATACTAATACAATCCCCCTTTTCCCGGGAGAGAACGGTTGCTCTGCGGGGAAAAACAGACGACACAAATCAAGGAAGCGAGGAAAATCTTTCGTGAATGAACATGCACCCTTCCTGTCCCGGAAAACTCTGTACGGAGCCATCGCCGCTGCGCTGGTCCTGATCGCGCTGGGGTCTTTTGTGGATTATCCCCTTTCCTCTGCGCTGTACGACGCCTCCAATCCTTTTGCGATGTTTTTCGCTGCCTACGGCGCCATTCCCGCTCCGCTTGGCTGCGTGGCGGCGGGCACACTGTTTGTCTGCGGGCGCAGCCGGGAGCATTCTGTGCACGGTGTGTTCCAATCTGCAGGCGGGATTCTGCTGCTCTTGGTGGGGACCGCCCTGGTATGTCTCCTGCCCGCCGTGTATCTGCCGGTATCGCCCGCGCTCCTGGCCGGCATCGGTCTGGCACTGTGTATCGGTACCGTCCTGCTCCTCCGCCGCCTGGCAAGGGGCGCCGACCGCGCCGTGGTCAACCGCGTGGCCCTTGCCATCCTTCTTGCCATCGTATGCGAGCTGGTTGTGGTCAACCTTATCAAAATTTGCTGGGGCCGCCCCCGTATGCGGTTGGTGTCCAGCCATCCCGAAGCCTACTTTTTCCCCTGGTGGCAATGGGGCACGGCACTGAAAGAACCCCTCATGGCCGCCGGTGTGGCGGCGGACGAATTCAAGTCCTTTCCTTCCGCCCATACCGCCAACGCCGCCACCATGCTCCTGCTGGGGCTGGCACCCCGGCTGAAGCCCCGGCTGCTGCCATACCAAAAGGCGCTGGTGACTTTTGGTTTTGCCTGGACCGCCGTGGTGGCGCTTTCCCGCATCATGCTGGGAGCCCACTATCTGACCGACACCGCGGTGGGCTTCCTGATCGGATTTCTCAGCGTGTATCTGATCTGCCGGGCCGTGTTCCGGACCCCGGACAAGAGGCAGTAAGATCCGGCGGTTCCCGCTGCCGCCGGAGGCAGTTTTATGCCCGGCCCATCCTTTCCTATACGAAAGGTAAGGGTCAGCTATCCGGTCTTGTTTTGCCGAAGGGACAGCGGGTCCTTCCCGGAAAAGCGCGCCCGCCCCATCGTCCATTGACATCATCCGCGGAACCGTGCTATAGTGAAAACAGCCATTTTGGAATTGATCCATTGGGAGAAGATTCTCCCGGGATAAGAGGAGTTGAATTCTCATGAAAGTATGTCCCAACTGCCACACCCCTGCACGATTTGAGGCTCAGAAATTCTGTGCAGTCTGCGGCCATCGCTTTGAGGATGCAGGCAGCGCCCCCCAGGCCCAGCCGGCAGCCCCCGCTGAAGCCCCCGGGGTGACTCCCGCAGCACCCCAGCCGGTGGAGCGCCGCCGTCCGGCTCCCGCACCGGTGAGCCCGGCGCCGGAAGTACCCGCAGCACCCCAACCGGTGGAACGCCGCCGCCCGGCTCCCGAACCGGTAGCACCTGCGCCGGAAGCTCCCGAAACGCCCCGGCCGGTGGAACGCCGCCGTCCGGCCCCCGAACCGGTAGCGCCTGCGCCGGAAGTACCCGCAGCGCCCCAGCCGGTGGAGCGCCGCCGTCCGGCCCCCGAACCGGTAGCGCCTGCGCCGGAGGTGCCCGAAGCACCCCAGGCGGCGGAACCGGTGGTTCCCCCTGTGCCGGAGACACCGGCCTTCGGTTCGGAACCCCAGACCCCGGTACCCGGTTGGGGCATCCAGCCCGACCAGCCCCAGGAGACCCCCGCGGCTCAGCCCGGCTGGGGATTTCCTGCCCCGGAGGCTGAAGAGGCCCCGCCCCAGAACGATTGGAACAGCGACATGCCGCCCATCCCGCCGCTGCCGCCGGAGGAGGACCCCGCCGTCCCCCCCACCACGCCGCCTCAGGCCTGGCAGCCCCGGCAGGAGGGTTCCAACCGGAAAGTTCTCTTCCTGGTATTGGGCATCGTAGCCGCCGTGCTGGTGGTGGTGATCCTGGCGGTGGTACTGCTGCGCGGACCCATCATGAACGCCGTGGGAGGCCTGCTGGGCCCCGTGGCGGGCCTGTCCGGCAGTGCGGAGGAAAACACCCCCGACCCCGAGGATGTGATCTCCAAACTGTACGGTGAGAACGGCAGCGCCAATTCCCAGTCCACCGCCGAGACCGAGCCCCTGCCCACCATGGCTCCCATCGTCACCCCGGCCCCCACGCCGGTGACCCCTGCGGTGGCCAGCGATACCCAGGTGGTATTCCGCAACGCGGCGGCCAACGGCACCATTACGGTGGACGGCGTGCCGGTGGAATTCACCTATGTGGGCAATGATGCGGTGATCCCCCGCACTTCCCTGGCGGATGTCTGCCAGGTGCGGATCGTGGCCCCGGCCGGGGACGGGACCTACCAGACGGCGGCCGTCTGGTACAACCAGGCTTACGGCAATGACCTGACCTTCGGCGGCGAGTACGGCGCCTATGTTCCCTGCGACGAGAACGGTCTGGCCAAGCCCAGCGACAAGATGGTGGACGTGCTGACCTGGGCCTTCTACCGCGGATTCCTGGACACCATCAACACCATGGACATCAACTCCATGAAGTACTCCACGGCGGCCAATACCACCCGCTGCGCCCAGGAGATCAACGGCTACCTGAGCTATGAGTACGATCTTTCCGACTTTACCGCCGTCTGCGACCCGACGAGTATCCAGTACAACGAGACGGACGGCACCGTGATCTACAACGGCCACTTTGTCAGTTACCACTATGACCGGGGCACCACCAACGACAAGACCAGTGCCGACGTCCACCGCACCCTGCGCCTGGTGTGGGAGGACGGCATGTGGAAGGTGGATGCCTTTATGCGGCTGGACAACGACTCCTTCAACGCCGGCCGCTATGCGGCGCTGCCCTGATGCCGATGCAGAACCTGTTTCATCTGCTGGTTGAGCTGGTGCTGGCGGCGCTGCTGACCGGCTGTACCGTAGAATCCATTTTACCGGCGGCCACCGCCGAAACGGCTCTGCCGGAACCGGTGGCCACCGCCAGCCCCGAAACCGCCGAAGGCTGCCGCATCACCCAGGAGACCTTTCCGGTACAGCGGGGGGACCAGGTGGTGGAGGTGCCCGCCACCGTCACCCTGCCCGACCAGGGCTACGGCTGGCCGGTGGTGGTACTCTGCCACGGTTTCACCGGCAACCGGCAGGGGGACGGGCATTTTCCCCGGCTGGCCCAGCGGCTGGCCCAATCGGGCATTGCCTGCATCGCCCTGGACTTTGCGGGCAACGGGGAAAGCACCGAGCCCTTTACCGCCTATTCCCTGGAAGAGATGCACGCCGACATGGACGGCGCCATTCAGTTCATGTATGCCCGGTACGGGGTGAATGCCTCCCGGTTGGGGCTGGTTGGCCACAGCATGGGCGGCCGGGCGGTGTCCCTCTACCTCGACGAGGAGGTGACGGCGGCGGCCCTGTGGAGCCCCGCCAACAATCCCGGACTGGACGGGGTGGAGTTTCTGGCCCGCACCCCGGAGGAGCGTCAGGCTCTGCTGGACCAGGCCCGGAGCACCGGTTCGGTGGAGCTGCCCCAATGGGGGGTGACGGTGGGTGACGCCTTTCTGGAACAGATGGCGGAAAGCGACCCCTGCGCTGCCCTGGCCGACTACCGGGGGGCACTGCTGGTGAGCTTTGCGGGGGCGGACCCCGACCTGCTGAGCCAGGACACCATCGACAAGACCGAAGCGGCCATCCAGTCCCGGGAACTGCCCTACGTGGACCTGTACGGCGAATTTGCCGACGCCACCCACAACTACACCTCCCTGGACGGCCAGGACGACGATGTGATCGCCGCCCGGCTGGAGGATGCCACCGCCCAGTTCCTCTCTCAGGCACTGTTGTCCGGCTCCTGAATTTCAGACAAGAAGAGCCATGCGCTCCCCTTCCGGGGAGGGCATGGCTCTTTTTATCATCCTTTGTATCTGCAAAAGGTTTTTGTGTTACGCCCTGGCGAAGTGGAACCGGAAGGGCTCAGCGCCGGGCAGCCCCACAATGGCGTCGCCCAGCCCCAGCCGGGCAATGTCCCAGTCCTCCACCACATTGGCGTCCCGGACCTGCTCCACGATGCCCCGGCCCTGGACGGTGGAGAGGAAGATCTCCTTTTTGCGGTTGACGCCGAACATCTCCTGAATGTAGCGCACCGAACCCGCGTCGTTGCAGCGGAAGAAGATGCCGGTGAGGAAGCCCGACAAAAGGCTGCGGGCCCGGGCCTCCCCGTAGATGTCGATGATCTGTTCGATGTTCTGGAAGCCGATGAGGAACTTGATGCCCAGGCTGCGGCCGAAGTTGACGGCGTCGTCCACATGGTGCAGGTTGGGCAGCAGGCTGAATTCGTCGGTGATGAAATAGACGCTGCCGGCGCTCTTTTTGCGGGAGAGAGCCTCCTTGATGGCCAGGTCGAACATCAGGCTGTAGATGGGGGCCAGCATGTTGCCGATTCCCAGGTCATACTCAATGAAGATGCAGCGGCCGCCCTTGGCCCGCACCAGCTGCCGCAGGGAGAGGGTGCCCGCCTTGCGGAAGTTGCCGATGAACATTTCCCGCACCGCCTGCTGCATCTCGGACAGGACGCCCTGGGTCTGGGCGGACTGATCGTCGGCAATGTAACTGACCATCGACCGGGTATTGTCCCGCATGTTCAGCAGCCGCCGCAGGTCGGAGGAGGGGGTGCTGTCCAGGAAGTGTTTCAGCCGGTCATTGTTCAGCCAGCTGGGGTTGTTGTAGTCGATGAAGTGGGCCAGCACCGCCGAAAAGATATCCTTGGCCGCATTGGGAAAGAAGGGCTGGTTGGTCTTTTCGATCTTTTCCCGGAAGAGGGCATTGGCGATCTCGATGATATTCTCTTCCATATGTTCGTCCCGCTCGATCTCGTTGTAGATGTTCCAGTAGTTGGGACCGTTGGGGCCGGTGGCGGTGTCGTCGTTGCTGATGACCACATCCCCGGGGCTGTAGAATTCCCGGTAGAAGTCCCCTTTGGTATCAAAGATGATGACCACGTCCTCGGTGGTCAGGTGGCCCAGCAGCTGGCCCAACAGCTGGTTGATGGTGTTGGTCTTGCCGGTGCCGATACCCCCCAACAGCATGATGTGGCGGCTGAGAAGGTTTTCGTCCAGGTCGATGTACTTTCCTTCGCTGAAGCCGTCCCCCCGCAGGCGGCATTTCACCGGCCCCACGGGATAGGGCACCGGCTCATCCCGCAGGGTGCGGCCGTCAAATACTTCAATATGCTTCATCAATTCCATGGTGGTTTCCTCCTGATGGATCAGCGCTGGATGCCGTCGTCCTTGCTGTGGTCCTCGCCGTTGTTTTTGCTGTCGTCTTTACCGTCGTTCTGCTTGGGACCATCCTGAATGCCGTTGTCCTCTTTGTTTTTCTGGGCGGTCTCCTGAGGTTCGGGGTCCTTGATGCCGTTGTCCTCTTCGTTTTTCTGGGCGGTCTCCTGAGGTTCAGGGTCCTTGATGCCGTTGTCCTCCTGGTTCTGCTGGCCGCTCTGTTGGGTCTGAGGGTCGGTGATCCCGTTGCCCTCGCTGTTTTTCTGGGCGGTCTCCTGAGGTTCGGGGTCCTTGATGCCGTTGTCCTCCTGGTTCTGCTGGCCGCTCTGTTGGGTCTGAGGGTCGGTGATCCCGTTGCCCTCGCTGTTTTTCTGGGCAGTCTCCTGCGGCTGGGGGTCCTGGATGCCGTTGTCCTGCTGGTTCTGCTGACCGGTCTGCTGGGTCTTGGGCTCGGTGATCCCGTTATCCTCGTCCTTTTCCTGACCGGTCTGCTGAGCCTGGGGCTCGGTGATGCCGTTATCCTCCTGGTTCTGCTGATCGTTCTGCTGGGACTGGGGCTTCTCGGTCCCTTCGGTCTGGGAATCATCCTCTTTGTTTTCTTTGTCCTTGCCCTGGGTTTTCTCGGTGTCCTCGGTTTTGGTGTCGTCCTCGCCGTTCTCCTTGTCTTTATCCTGGGTTTTCTCGGTGCCTTCGGTCTCGGACCCGGTTTCCTGGCTGCCTTCCTGGTTGTCCTTGTCCTCTTCCTCGGGCTTCTCGGTTTCCTCGGTCTCGGACCCGGTTTCCTGGCTGCCCTCCTGATTGTCCTTGTCCTCTTCCTCGGGCTTCCCGGTGCCTCCGGTTTCAGACCCGGTTTCCTGGCTGCCCTCCTGATTGTCCTTGTCCTCTTCCTCGGGCTTCTCGGTGTCCTCGGTCTCGGACCCGGTTTCCTGGCTGCCCTCCTG
>CALXHP010000008.1 GCA_944388135.1 uncultured Gemmiger sp.
TATTACTTTTGGCATAGCAAAGCACCCCACTTGTTATTCAGTATACCATACTGTCTAACAAATGGGGTGCAGTTCAGTTCTGGCAGGGGCCTTCACAAACAGATGGTTTTTGGCCGGGCAAGGAACTGTTGATCACATCACCAGTTCGCGGAAATACGTGGCATTCACACTCTTGTCCTGCTCTGCCAGTTTGGCAATACAGGCATCCAGCGTATGGGCCACATCGTCCAGGCTGCGCCATTCCGCCGCCTGGGGTTTCACCTCTTTCTCCAGCCAGGGGGCGATCTCGGTATGGGAACAGGCACCTTCGATGAGGTAGGCTCCTGCCCGGGCAGGCTGGGTCTGGGGCACATACTGTTCCGCGCTGCCCAGGGTGGTCAGCACAAACTGTCCTTTGCGGTTGCGTCCGCCCACCAGCAGGCGCACCCCCACCGGCTGCACCCGGACGGAAGGCGCTTTCTGGCAAAGAATTTTGACGATCTTTTCCAGTGTCAGGTACCGGGTATCGTATTCGTCCAGGGCGTTGATGATCTGAACCGCGGCCAGGGTATCCCCCGCAAAGCCCACCACTACATTGCGGTTGATCTTGCGAACCTTGGGTACATCCTCACTGACCACTTTGGGCTGCTGACCGGTGATGGGCTCTTCCACCATGCGGCCATCACTGACCATGGCGCAGAACGCTTCCCCGCAGACGGCTAAAATCGCACTCATAAGGCAACTTCCTTTTTCTATAGGTTGGGCGCGGGACGCGCCCCCGCCGTCTGTTATTGTAGCATAAAAACAGGGCGCACCGCAAGGTGCGCCCCAAAAGAATCCTGATTACTTGCTGATCTTGAGCAGATCGGCACCCGGCTCCACAGCGCCGGAAGCGACCAGCTCCACATCCTTGAACTCATCGGTATTGGTAATAACGGTAATGACCACCGCCGGATGGTTGGCCGCCTCAATTTTGGCAAGATCCATCTCCAGCAACAGCTGGCCCTTCTGGATCTTGTCTCCTTCCTTGACTTTGGGGCTGAAGCCATCGCCTTTCATTTCAACGGTGTCCACACCCACGTGGATGAGCACCTCCACGCCGCCGTCCCCCAGAATACCCAGGGCATGACCACTGTCAGGTGCCTGAGTGATGGTACCGCCCACCGGTGCATAGACCTTGCCTTCGGTGGGATCAATGCCGCAGCATTTGCCTAGAATTCCCTGTGCAAACACCTCATCGGGAATCTGTTCCATCGGAACTACCGTGCCTTTGGCATCCGCCGCCAGCATCATCGGGAAGGCGGGCGCAGCCGGAGCTGCCTCCGGTTTCTTCTTCAAAAAGTCAAAAAAGCCCATGATGTACTACCTCTCTTTATGTATGGTCCGCGGTGCGGACCAATGATATGCGTCCATTATAACGTAGGTCATGGCAGAAAGCAACGAAAATTTGGCGTCCTACAGAAGTTCTTCCACCGCACGGATAGACTGCCAGGTGATGGCGGCCATCTCGGCCGGCGGGGGCTGATACCCCTGGGTCTGCCAGGCGGCAATACTGCCGAAGCAGCCATTGATGGCAAAGGCCAGCAGATATTGCTGCCGCAATGTGCCGCCGTCCGGCATCAGCTGCCCCAGGCACCGTTTGGCGATCATCTCCTTGGCACTGCGGGTGAATTCCGATTCCCAGCTCTTGCCGTACAGAGCACGGCAGACATCGGGATTGTCATTAAGATAAGTAAACAGGGCCACCAGCGCGGGCGGGACGTCATCCTGGGAGATATTGGGAACCAGCGCATCCATCAATTCACACAGATGGTCCAGTTGGGCCGCCTCCATTTGTTCCATCAGAGCATAAATGTCGGCGTAGTGGAAATAGAAGGTGCCGCGGCTGATCCCGGCCAACTCGGTCAATTCCCGAACCGTGATCTCCCGCAAATCCTTTTTTTGCAGCAGGCTGATAAGCGCCTGATAAAGCCGCTGCTTGGTCATGCGCACACTGCGATTCGCATCGCCTTTGGCGTTCATCGCATGCACCACCTTTCAAGGGAATTTCCGGGCAGGGTTTATATACATAAAGCATAGCGTTTTTTGACATAAATGTCAAGTTTTTTCGCCTTCAAGGTGGATTTATGTGCATTTTGTCCGAAGTTTTGTGCAAGTTTTGCAGTTTTGCCAAATTATGATACAATGACAGAAACACCTGTTTTTTCTGCTTTCCATTCCGAAGGAGGTTTTCTGCCATGGTTCTTGATCGCAGCCGTGCGTTGCAGGCGTTTGCGGACTACGCTGCTCATTACAATGCCGCAGACCCCAAAATCAAATTGAAAATCGACCACACCTACCGGGTAGCCGCTTTGTGCGACCGCATCGCCGTCAGCCTGGGGCTCTCTGCCTCCGAGGTGGATCTTGCCTGGTTGTGCGGTATTTTGCACGACGTGGGCCGCTTTGAACAACTGCGGCAATATGGCACCTTTAACGACGCCCAGTCCATCGACCACGCTGCCATGAGTGCCAAAGTCCTTTTTGAAGAAGGGCGTATCCGGGACTATCTGGCAGACGGCGGGGAGGACGACCTGCTCCGCACGGCGGTGACCTGGCACAGCGCCTACCGCCTGCCGGAAGGCCTGGATGACCGTACCCTGCAATTCTGTCAGATTTTGCGGGACGCCGACAAGGTAGACATCCTGCGGGTCAACGTGGAAGTGACCATGGAAGAGATCTACAACGTAAGCACCGAAGCTTTGCGGCAGAGTCCGGTCTCCCCTGCCGTGCTCCAGGCATTTTACGAGCATCACTGTGTGCTGCGGGCCTTGAAGCAATACCCTGCCGACAATGCGGTGGGTCATGCCTCGCTGGTGTTTGAGCTTTGCTACCCCGAAAGTCTGCGGGCTGTGGCCCAGCAGGGTTGGCTGTGGAAGCTGCTGAACTTTCCCACCGACAACCCCGACACCGCTGCCGCTTTTGCCGCCATGCGAAGGGAGATGGAGCACTGGCTGCAGCAGAAGCTGGCCTGACCTTTTCGCCGCAAACAAAAAAGAACAAGCAGCCGCCTGTTGGCGGCTGCTTGTTTGTTTTTCAGATCAATCCCTGAACCAGGATCACTACAATAAGAATGGGCAGGATAAACTGGAAGTAGGGCTTGAACACCCGGGCCATCTTCAGACCCGTGCCGGTGTTGCACTCTTCCATATATTTGTCGTAGCCCCAGCCCCAGCGGCTGACGCAGAACAGCAGGTAGACCAGGCTGCCGATGGGCAGCAGCAGGTTGGAGACCAGGAAGTCCTCGATATCCAGGATCTGACCGCCGGCCGGAGCGTTGGGCAGCGGCACCGAGAAGTACCACAGATTGTAGCCCAGTACGCAGGGCAGGCTTGCCAGCAGAATGAACACACCGCAGATAAGGGTGGCCTTTTTCCGGCTCCAGCCAAAGCAGTCGATGCAGCTGGCCATGATGTTTTCAAAAACTGCCAGAACAGTGGTAAAGCTGGCAAAGGTCATAAACAGGAAAAACAAAGCCCCCCAAACCCGGCCGCCGGCCATGTTGACAAAAACCCGGGGCAGGGTCTGGAAAATCAGAGAGGGGCCTGCATCGGGCTCCACACCGAAGGCAAAGCAAGCCGGGAAAATGATGAGGCCGGCGCAGATCGCCACGAACGTATCCAGGGCGCAGATGCGAACCGCCTCGCCGGGAAGACTGTGCTCCTTGGTCATGTAGCTGCCGAAAATCTCCATGGCCGCAATGCCGAGGCTCAAGGTGAAGAAGGACTGGTTCATCGCCGCCGTAATGACGTTGCCCAGGCCCACCTCAGAGGCCCGTTCCAGATCGGGCAGCAGGTAGAAGGCGAGCCCCGCCTTGCCGCCGTCCAGCATGATGCTGTTGACCGCCAGCACCACGATCAGGACCAGCAGGGCCAGCATCATCCACTTGGAGATGCGCTCCAGGCCTTTTTGCAGCCCGAAGGAGCAGACCAGGAAGCCGCCTACCGTAATGATGGCCATGAACACCGTCAGTTCCACAGGATTGGCCAGCATGGCGTTGAACACATCGCCCACGGCGCTGTTTTCCATGCCGTCAAAGGCACCGGTGGCAAACTTGTAGAAGTAATCCAGCATCCAGCCGGCCACCGTGGTGTAGTACATCATCAGCAGGCAGCAGCCGATGATACAGAACCAGCCGTGGATATGCCATTTGCTGCCCTTGGGTTCCAGGGCCTTGTAAGCGCCCACCGCACTCTGGCGGCTTGCCCGGCCTACGGCCAGTTCCATGGTCAGCACCGGCACGCCCATGATGACCAGAAACAGCAGATAGAACAGAACAAAGATACCGCCGCCGTTAGCCCCGGCCATCCAGGGGAATTTCCATACATTGCCAATGCCGATGGCACAACCGGCACTGACAAGGATGAAGCCGAGGCGGGAAGCAAAATGCTCCCGTTGTTTTTGAGATTCCATAATTTTTCCATCCTTCCTCACACAGATACGTCTTATTATATCGCATTTTACCGGTCATTGCAAGGTTTACCCGTCTGTGCTATACTGGAAGATACCTGATGGAAAGGAGAATCGGAAATGATTCGTTTTGAATGCGATTATGGCGAGGGCGCTGCCCAGCCTGTACTGGATCTTTTACAGAAAACCAATCTGGAACAGACCCCCGGTTATGGGGAGGATGAATACTGCGCCGCCGCTGCCGGCAAAATTCGTGCTCTGTGTGATGCGCCGGACGCCGCCGTTCACTTTTTTGTGGGGGCCACCCAGGCCAATCTGACCGTGATTGATGCCGCCCTGAAGCCCTGGCAGGGGGTTCTTTGTGCCGAGACCGGCCACATTCATGTCCATGAGACCGGCTCCGTGGAAGCTACCGGCCACAAGTGTCTGGCCCTGCCCGCCACCGCCGGCAAAATCACTGCGGCCCAGATTCGCGCCGCCGTACAGGCTCACCGTTCCAATCCCAGCCATGAGCATGAGGTCCAGCCCGGCATGGTCTACCTCTCCAATCCCACCGAGGTGGGCACCCTCTACACCAAGGAGGAACTGACCGATATCTCGGCTGCCTGCTATGAGCTGGGGCTGTACCTGTTTGTGGACGGCGCCCGCATGGCCTACGGCCTGACCAGCCCTGCCAACGACCTGAACCTGCAGGACTACGCCGCCCTGTGCGACGTGTTTTATCTGGGCGGCACCAAGTGCGGGGCCCTGTTCGGCGAGGCGGTGGTCATCACCAACGACGATCTGAAGGAAGATTTCCGTTATGCCATCAAGCAGCACGGCGGCATGCTGGCAAAGGGCCGGCTGCTGGGGCTCCAGTTCCTGGCCCTGCTGGAGGGCGAGGACGGCAGCGGATGCAGCCCCTACTTCACCATGGCCGTCGAGGCGGACCGGCAGGCCCTGGAGATCCGCAAGGCCTTTACCGAAAAGGGTATCGGCTTGCTGCACGACTCCCCCACCAATCAGCAGTTCTTTGTGCTGCCTGACGCCTGGTACCACACCCTGGCGGAGCAGTATGCCATGAGCGAGATGGGCAAGCCCGATGAGGGCCACACCGCCGTGCGGATCTGCACCAGCTGGGCCACCCGCCCCGAGGCTGTGGCGCAGCTGATCACCGACGTCCGGAAGCTGTAATTTTCTACATAAAAAGCAAATGCACCTCAGCAGAAAACCTGCCGGGGTGCTTTTTGCATCTATTCAAATGGCGCAGGGCGCCTTGTTGGTTGTCTGCGCCGGACCGAGGTTTTCGCCTCTCGCATGGTCCGACGGCAGTATATCAGGTCTTTGGTTGTTTACCTTGACTTCCCCTATAGTATACGCCCAGATTGTGTCCGAGTTGTCACACCATTTTGAACCTTTTATGAATTTGGAAAAATCCGGAAGCCCTTTCAGCGCTGGATGCGCTTGTCGCACCGCAGGGCCAGCCGGGTACCCACGGTCTGAAGAATCTGCACCAGGATGACCAGCAGCACGGTGGCAAAGATCTCCAGCACACCGTTGAAGCGGTAATAGCCGTAGTTGATGGCGATCTTGCCCAGACCGCCGCCGCCGATGATACCCGCCATGGCGCCGTAGCCCATGATGGTGGTGGTGGCAATGGTCACGTTGGAGATCAGACTGGGCATGCTCTCCGGGATCATGACTTTGGTGATGATCTGCAGCGGCGTGGCCCCCATGCTCTGGGCAGCTTCAATGACACCGGCATCCACCTCCCGGATGCTGGTTTCCACCAGGCGGGAGACAAAGGGGAAGGACGCAATGACCAGCGGCACGATGGAAGCGGGGGTACCGATGGAAGTGCCCACGATCAGCCGGGAGAGTGGGATCACAATGATCATCAGAATCAAAAAGGGCACGCTGCGCAGCAGATTGATCAGTGCATTGAGCAGACTCATGACCCAGCGGGGCAGCGGACGGACACCGCCCTGTTCGCCGGTGACCAGGCAGACGCCCAGGGGCAGACCGATGACCAGCGCCAACAGGGTAGCCACGGCGGTGGACCAGATGGTCTCCCAGGTTTCAAAGGGAATGGTGGGCAGCACCTGCAAGAAGGTAGCCCATTCTTTGCTTGCCAGTAACTCTGCCATCAGCCGTTCACCTCCTCATAGGTAATGCCGGGATAATTTTTGATATACTCGATGGCCCTGGCGGCATTCTCATCATCGGGCAAAGCCAGCAGCATACTGCCCAGGGTCTGTCCGTTGACGATGCGGGTATCGGCTGCCAGGATGGAAACCAGCGCCCCGCACTGAATGGCCAGGCTGGCCACAAGGGGTTTGTCGGTGGTCTGGGTGCCGTTGAATGCCACACGCACCAGTTTGTGTCCGGGCAGGGATTCCGCTTTGGGCGCCCCCGCCGGATACACCAGACGTTTGGCGGCCGCAGAAGTGGGATGACTGAAGATCGCCTGGACCTCCCCTTCCTCCACCACGGTGCCTTCATCCAGAATGGCCACCCGGTTGCAGATTTCTTCCACCACGCTCATCTGGTGGGTGATGACCACCACGGTGATCCCCAGTTCCCGGTTGATCTTCTGGATCAGCTGCAGGATGGCATGGGTGGTGTTGGGGTCCAGCGCGCTGGTGGCTTCATCGCAGAGCAGGACCTTGGGATCGGTGGCCAGGGCACGGGCAATGGCGATGCGCTGTTTCTGGCCGCCCGAAAGCTGGGCCGGATAGGCTTCCGCCTTATCGGGCAGGCCCACCAGTTCCAGCAGTTCCCGGGCGCGGGCTTCCGCCTTTTCCTTGGGGACCTTGGCCAGTTCCATCGGGAACATGATGTTCCGCAGGCAGGTGCGCTGCATCAGCAGGTTGAACTGCTGGAAGATCATCGTGATATCCCGCCGGGCTGCCCGCAGTTCCCCGGCGGTGAGTTTCTCCATCTGACGGCCATCTACCACCACGCTGCCCTCGTCGGGGCGTTCCAGCATGTTGATGCACCGCACCAGCGTGGATTTGCCGGCACCGGACATGCCGATGATGCCGTAGATGTCCCCGTCCCGAATGGTCAGGTTGATGTCGTTGAGCGCGACCACCGTTCCGCCTTTGGTAGCAAAACGCTTGGTCAGATGTTGCAATTCGATCATGGGTTTTCCCCCTTATTCTACAATAGGGAACGGGCTGTACACCCGTTCCCTATTGATTGTACCTTACCCGCCGTGCGGTTGCAAGGTATTTCCCTGTTTTTTATCAGAAAAGAGCCACCACGGCACCGCCATAGGTCTCGTTGATGAAATCCTTGACCTCCTGGCTCTGGAGGGCCTTCAGCAGGGCCTGGACAGCGGGGTCGTTCTCGTTGCCTTCCTTAACCACCAGCACGTTGGCGTAGGTCTGGGCCGCTTCAGAGTCGGCGTCCTCGGTAGCCAGCGCATCGGTTCCCACCGAGAAACCGGCTTCCAGGGCGTAGTTGCCGTTCATGACTGCGTAGTCCACATCGGCCAGGGTGCGGGGCAGCTGGGCAGCTTCCAGTTCCTCCACCTGCACATTGTGGGGATTCTCGGTAATGTCGTTGACGGTAGCGGTCAGACCGGCATCCTCCCGGATAGTGATGATGCCCTGGGCCGCCAGCAACTGCAGGGCACGGGCCTCGTTGGTGGTGTCATTGGGAACGGCGATCACCGCGCCGTCAGGAATCTCCTCCAGGCTCTGGGTCTTGCCGGGATAGATGCCCAGCGGCTCATAATGGATATCACCTACGCTTACCAGATGGGTGCCGTTTTCCTCATTGAAGGAATCCAGGTAAGGCTGATGCTGGAAGTAGTTGGCGTCCACCTCGCCGCTCTCGGTGACCATGTTGGGCTGCACGTAGTCGCTGAACTCAATGATGTCCAGGGTGATTCCCTGCTCGGCCAGCAGTTCCTTGGCTACATTGAGGATCTCGGCGTGGGGCGTGGGAGAGGCGGCCACCTTGATGGTGGTGCCGGCCAGGTCGCTGCCGGTCTCCGCGGTAGAAGCGGCAGCCTCCGAGGATGCGGAAGAAGGGGTGGATTCAGAAACAGATGCGGAAGAACCGCAGGCGGCCAGGCTCAGGGCCAGCGTGCCGGCCAGGGCAGCAGAGATCAACTTTTTCATAATCAGATATTCTCCTTTGTTGTTTGGTTTTGTGGTGTTGCGTACGGGCAGGTCCCTCAACCTGCCGTCACATTCGTACACCGGGTTGTTTGTACACCGGACCACGTTCCATGACAAGTTTCCTCCTTCTGGGATTGGAAGCCAAAACAAAAGCGGGGCGCCGAATCTGCTTCGACACCCCGCTGTGTTTCTTTCTTTATGCGTCCAAATTTGCGCACGAGAAAGCAGGCACAGGCTGCCGAAGCAAACTGCACATGCACATCATCATGGTAGAGCGGCTGGTGCGGTTCATGGGCCGTGTTCCCCTTTCTCTGCAAACTGGACAAGCCAAAGGGCTTCTCTGGGTATGAGTATAGCCCCCTTGGGCCGGTATGTCAACACTTTTTGTATAAAATGCGACATTTTTCAGAATTTTATACAAACAAGAGCAAAAATTCCCAAAGGGGTTGCCAATTTCCTACAAATATGGTATGGTAATAGAAACCCAATATACAGAAAGAGGAACCCTGCATGAAATTTTCGACCCGCGACCGCTACGCCCTGCGCCTGATGGTGGAGCTGGCCAACCACGGCGATGCACTGGTCCCATTGAAAGAGATCAGCGACAGCCAGCAGATCAGTCTGAAATATCTGGAACAGATCATCACCCCCCTGGCCAAGGCCGGTCTGGTGTCCAGTGTGCGCGGTGCCCAGGGAGGATACCGTCTGGCCCGGCCTGAGGCAGAGATCACCGCCGGGGAAATTCTGCGGGCAGTGGAAGGCGAATTGACCGCCATTCCCTGCCTGGGTGCCAACATGGAATGTCCCCGCCGGGACCAATGTCAGACCCTGGGGTTCTGGTGCGGCCTGAATGACCTGATCAACCAGTATGTGGACGGCGTCACGCTGGAAGCATTGCGGACTAACAGCGCCGGCAGGCAAGAATAACAAAACCAATGCCCCGGCCGTTTCCCTTCGGGAAGCGGCCGGGGCACTTTTCTATCTCAGGTCTGGGGTTCGGTTTGCGGCTGTGTGTTGGTATTGTCAACCACTTCATTCCCCGGCGAGGTTGTGGGCGTCTGCGTGTCTGTACTGGTGGACGACGAACCCCCTTCACCGGAAGGTGTCTCTGCCGGGGCCTGCGTAGGCGCGGGTGTGGGCGCCGGTGTAGGTGCTGGTGTAGGTGCTGGTGTCGGGACCGGCGTGGGTACGGGCGTCGGCACAGGTGTGGGAGCAGGCGTTGTCTCCACCACAGGTGCCGGTGTCGGCACAACTTCCTCCACCACCGATTCCGGCTGGGATTCGGTGGTTTCCGAGCTGGAACTGGAGCTGGCCGAGGAAGTGGTCGTTACAGTCGAAGCGGTAGAGACGGATACATCCTTATCGCCAATATGCTTGGCCACATTTTTCACGGTGGGACGATCATCATCCGTGATATAGCTGTGGGTACGGATATACTCGAACAATGCATCCATAGCATCCTTGGTCAGGTGGATACCGTCGCTGGATTCCACATACCCGCTCTTGGCATAACCGGTAGAGGAGTCCTTCAGGACTTCCGCGCTGTTCAGGAACTTCCAGCCCTTCTCCTTGCACATCTCCACCAGAGCCTTATTGTACTCATCCACCTGGGTCTGGGTCAGGTTCTGGTTGGAGTGCACCTTACCCAGCGGCGGGATGGAGTTGACGATGATATCCACACTGGGGTAGGCCTCAACAATGCTCTCGATGCCTTCCTGATAGGCCTCCACAAAGCTGTCTGCCGAGTAGCTGGGGCTCAGGTCGTTGGTGCCGAAGGTCAGGATTACCCGCCGGGGCTGCATCAAGGACACCGCCTTTGCCATGGTGACATAGTTGGAATACCCCTGAAGCTGCACGCAGGCGTAGGTGGCCAGAGAGCGGGCACTCATGCCTACCGAGCCGATGGCATTGTCATAACTGCAATAATCAAACATACGGTACATACGGGCCGTATTGCTGTCCCCCAGGAAAAGGGTCTCATCCACATACTCCTGCCCGGCATCCTTGCTTTCCTCCAGAATGGTGGAAGAATACTGGGACTGGTCGATGGTGTTCTGGTCTTTGTCATAGCCGCTTTCTGTGACCAGCGACTCACCTCCCGAGGCAGATTCACTGTCCCCATTCTGTTGCTTGAGAATGTCCAGTCCTCCGACCAGAACAAAGGAGATTGCCACGCTGATCAGCAACATCAGGCTGCACAAGCCCATGACAATGTACATTTTGCTGCGTATATCCAACGGCTTTGAGGCCGCTTTTTTCTTCGTTTTGCCTGCCATCGCGTTTCCTTTCACGCAAAAAAGAATCCGAACCAACCTATTTATGCATACAGTGGTTATTGTACACTATTTTTTATCTGAACGCCAGTGTTTTCTCAATTTTTACATATTTTAGAGCAGAAAAAACAGCCCCTGTGCCGAAGCAAGGGGCTGCCGAAGGGCTCTGCTTATTCTTTGGGCAGCAAATGTGCACGCCGCAGCGCAGGTTCCAGGGCCAGATACAAAACCACCGCGCAGACGGTAGAAAGCAGCGAATTGACCAGCGTCACGCCGCCGGTAATTTTGATGAACACCGCAGCCACCTCTACCGGCTGGCCAAAAATGTACCGGTCACGGAAATACCCCACCAGCGGATCGGTAAACACATTGACCAGCAGACCGCTGAAAGCGCTGAGGGTTACCACAGCCAGGTAACGGCCTTTTCCGTCCTGCTTGCGGCGGCGCAGGCGGAACAGCCGATGGGCCGTAGCGCCGCAGACCAAACCGATGATAAACTTTAAAATAAAGGTTGTGAAGGCATAGCCCGGGTCCCCGGCGATCACATCCGCAAGGGCCAGGCCGATGGCCCCTGCCAGACCGCCGGACACGCCATCCAGCAGCATAGCGGTCAGTGCGGTAAAGGTGTTTCCCAGGTGGAAAGAGGAGCCACCCGCAAAGGGGAAACGGAAAAATTCATAGGCCACAAAACTCAAAGCCGCCATGACACCCACGATACTGATCTTTTGCACGGTAAATTTTGTTCTTGTCAGAGCCGCAATAAGCAGCGCCACCGCCACTGCTCCAAACAGCAGCAGCCACATCGTTGCTGTATTCACTGTAAAACACTCCTTACTATTTCCTTCCGCCTGCATAAAATGGCGGTTGACAAATTCTCTCCTGCAGGGTATGCTCCTATTATAGCGTTTTCTGGCTCTGGATAAATGCCCAGTTTTTGATTTTTTTATGGTGCCAGTTGGGAGGATTCTTCTATGATCGAATTGAAAGCAGAAGAGAAAACGCCGCTGTATGAGCAATTGTATACCGCACTGGCGGACGAGATCCGCAGCGGCCAGCGGGCCTCCGGCACGGCCTTGCCGGGGCGGCGCACCATGGCCGCTCAGTTGGGGGTAAGCATCAATACCGTGGACGCCGCCTACCAGATGCTGGCTGCCGAAGGGTTGGCCGAGGCCCGGCCCCGCAGCGGTTTTTATGTGCAAAAAACCTACGGCATGCTCCACAGCCGGGCGAACCGGCACAGACCCGACACCGCTCTTCCCGAACCGGCAGAAGAGGCGCCCCGGTATGACCTTTCCACCGGCAGTGTGGATACCGCCCTCTTCCCTGCCCGCAGCTGGGGCCGCATCCAGCGGGAACTGCTCTACCAGCGGCCGGAGCTCCTGCAGCGGGGAGAAATGCAGGGGGATGAGGCATTGCGCATTCAGATTGCCCGGTATCTCTCCGCCTACCGGGGTGTGGACTGCACCCCCGAACAGATCGTGGTGGGCGCAGGTATCGAATACCTTCTAGGCTGTCTGGCCCATCTGTTTGCCGGCAGCATGGCCGCCGTGGAAAATCCCGGATACTCCCGCACACGAGCGGTTTTACAAAACAATGCCCTGCCCTGCACCCTGGTGGACATCGACCAGGAGGGGCTTTCGGCGGAAGCCCTGGAAGAAAGCGGTGCCAATCTTTGTTATCTGACCCCCAGCCACCACTTCCCCACCGGCGTAACCATGCCCGCTCCCCGCCGTGCCCAGATCCTGGCCTGGGCTGCTGCCCGGAAAGGGCGGTATGTGCTGGAGGATGATTATGACTCGGAGTTTCGTTTTGACACACGGCCATTGCCAAGCCTTCAGGGAATGGCCGGGCCGGAGGGCCCCGTGGTGTATCTGACCACCTTTTCCAAAAGTCTGGCCCCCGGCATCCGTATCGCCTGCATGGTCCTGCCCCGGGATCTTCTGGTCCGGTATCGGCGGGACTTTGCCTACTATGCCAACACGGTAGGCCGGTTTGAGCAGCAGACGCTGGCTGCGTTTATGGAGGGCGGCTATTTCACCCGGCATCTGGCCCGTATGCGGCTGGTGTACAAACGCCGCATGGAATCCTTTGCCGCTGCCCTGCGCAGCGCGCTGCCGGGGGTGACCCTGGGCAGCGTTCACAGCGGTCTGCATTTTCTGCTCACGCTGCCCGGCGCGGGAGGTGAAGCCGCCATGGTGAAAGCGGCCGCCCGGGAAGGGGTGCGGCTGCGGGGCCTGGGGGAATACTACCTGGCCCGCCCGGAGCTTTGTCCCCCGGACACGGTGGTGGCGGGATACTCCGCGCTGAAAGAGGAAGATATTCCGGCGGTGGCCGACGCCCTGGCCCGCGCCTGGATAGGGTAACACAACAAAAGCGGGACGACTTGCGTCGTCCCGCTTGCTTTGTTTTGTATACGTACCGTTATTTGACTGCCGCACCGCCGGAAATTTCCTGAATGGCAGCCACCGTGGCGGCCAGGTTCTGCATATCGCTGGGCACGATGAGCTTGGTTGCCTTGCCGTCGGCCACCTTTTCCATGGCTTCCATGCTGCGCAGGGCCAGGAAATTGTGGTTGGGGTTGGCTTCGTTGATCAACCGGATGGCATCGGCCTGGGCTTTCTGGACCGTCAGCAGGGCCTGGGCTTCGCCTTCGGCCTCCCGGATGCGCTGCTGCTTGACAGCCTCTGCCCGCAGGATGGCGGATTCCTTCTCGCCTTCCGCCCGGGTGATGGCCGCCTGCTTTTCACCTTCCGCCAGCAGGATGGAGGCGCGTTTTTCCCGGTCTGCCTTCATCTGTTTTTCCATGGCCTGGCGGATTTCCAACGGCGGTTCGATGTTTTTCAGCTCCACGCGGTTCACCTTGATGCCCCAGCGGTCGGTGGACTCATCCAGGCTGGCGGTGATGCGGGTATTGATGGCGTCGCGGCTGGTCAGGGTCTCATCCAGCGTCATGGAACCGATAATGTCACGCAGGGTGGTGGCGGAAAGGTTCTCGATCGCCTGGATGGGACGGTTGACGCCATAGGCGTACAGCTTGGCGTCAAACACCTGGAAAAACACCACAGTGTCGATCATCATGGTCACGTTGTCCCGGGTAATAACCGGCTGGGGCGGGAAATCGGCGGCTTCCTCCTTGAGGGAAACCTTGCGGGAGACACGCTCCACAAAGGGGGTGCGGATATGCAGACCGGCACCCCAGGTGTCTTTGTAAACGCCCAGCCATTCGGTTACGTAGGCATTGGACTGGGGCACGATGACGATGCACCGTACCAGAATAATCAGGACCACAATCAACAGGATCGAAAAAATCAGCAGTATCATAAGGGACCTCCTTTTCGCTTTTCTTTTTTCAAGCGGTGGCCGTTGTTTCCACGGTCACCGGGCATACGATCAGAACAGCACCGTCCACATCGGTCACACGACAGGGCGTACCCTGGGGCATCGGAACGTCGGACCGGGCCTGCCAATCCAGGCCGTCCACCCGTACCCGTCCCAGATAGCCGGGATTCACATCCACCAGTACCACGCCCTGCTTACCGATGGTCAGGGGGGAACCGTTGGTAATGGGTGCCTCACGCTTTTTGCGGCGTTTGTTCAATGTGGGGACCATGATGAAAAGGGCAATCGCCGAGACCACAGCAAACACTGCCCCCTCCACCGGCAAGGACCGGGTAAAGAAGCTGGTCACCAAAGCGGCTACCGCGCCCACCGCAAACCAGATGGAAACAAGGGCGGTGGTAGATGCTTCCAGCACGACAAACGCAATGGCTGCCACAAGCCAAAACAGTGCATCAGGCGTCATAACAGGGAACCTCCTTCCGTGCAGGGCCTTCTTTGTCAACACTTTAACATGTTCAAGATAGACTGTCAAGATTATTAGATGTAAAATTCTGGAAGGCCGCCACAAATTCTGTGCAACATGCCCATAACTTCTTTTTTGCCCTGGCTATAGCCATACTCCCTGTCCCCAGGGCTTCAACAAAAAAGCTCCGGCTGCAGAAGCCGGAGCCTGTATTCATCAATAGATGGAAAAATAGCCTACATGCTGGGGAACGTTATCCTCCACCAGAACGGTGAATCCCCCGGGGTTTACCTCGGTGGTTTTGCCGAAGGCTGTTTCAGCCAGCAGATGGGGGCCACGGTTGAGGATGATCTCCGCCGTCTGGGTTTTGCCCACCCGGCGATAATGGAGCACATCCCCCTCTGCCCGGACGATCTCAAAACTGCCGCCGTCAAAGGCATCGCAGGTTTTACGCAGCTGCGCCAGATTTTTCATCGGCACACGCAGCCGCTCTTCGGTGGAATTCCAGTCGAAGAAAGCGCGGTTGAAGGGGTCGCGATACCCCTGCATGCCGATCTCATCGCCATAGTAGACGCAGGGAACGCCGGGCAGCGTAAAGATCATGGCATACCCCAGCAACAACTTGCGCAGTCCTTCCTCCACTTTTTTGGGGGCGATGCGACGGCCGCTCTGCCAGTAACGGTCCCGTCCGTTGGCCGGTTCCCCGGCAATAGCGGTCAGGGCGCGCTCGGTATCATGGGTGGAGAGAAAATTCATCAGGCAGTGCAGGGCCGGAGGCGGATAATTCTCGCAGATGTTCAGCAGCTGTTCGCTCACCGCCGCAACATCGGCACCGCGGATATAATCCAGCACCGCATTGCGGAAGGGATAGTTCATCACGGTGTCCAGTCCCTTGCCCCGCAGGTAGGTGCGGCGCCGACCGAAGGCCTCCTTGGTGGTGGCATCCTCCCACACTTCCCCGATAAGGAGTTTGTCCTCCCCATGGGATTTGACGGCCTGACGGATTTTTTCAATAAAGGAATCCGGCAGTTCATCCGCCACATCCAGCCGGAAGCCGGAAGCGCCCAACCCCAGCCAGGTATCGATGACCCCGCCCTTGCCGCAGACAAATTCCTCGTAGGAAGGAGAATCCTCCTGCACTTCGGGCAGTGTCTCAAAGCCCCACCAGCAGCGGTAACCGCTGGGGTAGCCGGAATCGAAGTCGTACCAGCTGCGGTAAGGCGAATGGCGGTCACGGTAGGCGCCGCCGGGGCCGTACCGGCCTTCCCGGTTGAAATAGAGGGAGTCGGACCCCGTATGGCTGAACACGCCGTCCAGAATGATGCGGATCCCCGCTTGTTTGGCCGCAGCGCAGAGGGCTGCAAAATCCTCGTTGGTGCCCAGCAGCGGGTCCGCCTTCAGGTAATTGGCCGTGTTGTACCGGTGGTTGGCGTGGGCCTCAAAGATGGGATTGAGGTAGATGCAGGTGACGCCCAGCCCCTGCAGGTAGGGCAGTTTCTGCTGGATGCCCGCAAAATCGCCGCCGTAGTAGTCCATGTTCAGGTAGCCGTCGTCCTGCTCGGTGGGCCAGAAATAGGGCTCCCCGGTCTTGTCCGCCCGGTAGATCCGGTCGGCAAAGGGCATGGGTTTGTTGGGCACGCCCTCACAGAAGCGATCCGGGAAGATCTGATACATGGTGCCGTTGCGGAACCAGTCCGGGGTGGTGAAGCCCTTCTCGTAGACGGTGAGCTGCCAACTGGCGCCGCCCGTCCAGCTGAGCACCCCTTCCCCACCGTTGCCGCGGTAGATCTTACGGAAATCGGTGTACAGATCAAAATAGTAGAAATACAGCCCCGGTGTGGTAGGCGCGATGGAAAAGGTAAAATGGTTGACCTGCGGTGTCTGCCCGTCAAAATTCATACGGTAGTGGACGGGGTCCTCCTTGTCCTTGGTCAGGACCAGATGGGGGTCCACATAGCCAAGATGTTCGGGCACCGTCAGGTGAAAGGTCACTTCCTGCCCGGCTTCAATGGCACCGAAAGGCGTTTTGCAGGCAGGGTCAAAACTATTGTAATAGGTATGCGGCATACAAAGCCCCCTGTTCAGAATAAAACTGCCGCGGTCCGGACGGCCGCGGCAGCGAAATTACACAGGGAAATTATTTGACCGGCGTGGCGCCCCAGATGTCACGCGCATAGTCCATGATGGAACGGTCGGCGCTGAAGATGCCGGCATTGGCAATGTTCATCAGGCTCATATGGTTCCACTTTTTCTTATCCTGGTACAGCTGCTGGACAGTCTGCTGGGCACGGCGGTAATCCTTGAAGTCCGCCATAACCATATACGGGTCAGAGTTGCGCAGGTTGTTGGTCACTTCGCTGAAGTTCTCACCGTTCCAGCCCTTCTCCAGCATATCCAGAACCGCCATAGCGGTGTTGTCGCCGGAGATGAAGGCGGAAGGATGATAGCCCATGCCCTTGAGGGCGTTGACTTCCGGCGTGAGCATGCCGAAGATGATCTCATTGTCATGACCGGCAGCATCGGCGATCTCCACATTGGCGCCGTCCAGGGTGCCCAGGGTGATAGCGCCGTTGAGCATGAACTTCATGTTGCCGGTGCCGGAAGCCTCGGTGCCGGCCAGAGAGATCTGCTCGGAAACCTCAGACGCGGGCATCAGACGTTCGGACAGGGTAACACAGTAATCCTCCAGGTAGACGACGCGCAGCTTGCTGCGGACAGCGGGATCTTCGTCGATCATCTTGCCCAGCTTGCAGATCATGCGGATCATCTGCTTGGCCATGTAGTAGCCGGGGGCCGCCTTGGCGCCGAAGATATAGGTCTTGGGGATGAAATCGGCGTTGGGGTTGTTCTTCAGGTAGAGGTACTCGGCCGCGATATTCAGGGCGTTCAGGTGCTGGCGCTTGTACTCGTGCATGCGCTTGACCTGGCAGTCGAAGATAGAATCGGGGTCGATGAGCTGGCCGGTGGCCTTCTGCAGATAGTTGGAGAAGATCACCTTGTTTTCCCGCTTGACCTTGCCCAGCTTTTCCAGCACGGCCGCGTCGTCGGAGAATTTCTCCAGCTTCTTCAGGTCGGAAGCATCGGTCTTGAAGCCGTCGCCGATGGTCTCTTCCAGCAGGTTGGTCAGGCCGGGATTGGAAGCCAGCAGCCAGCGGCGGTAGGCGATGCCGTTGGTGACGTTTTTGAAGGCCTTGGGCTTGAACAGGTAGTAGTCATGGAAGACGCTGTCCTTGATGATCTCGCTGTGCAGCTTGGAAACACCGTTGATGGCATGGCAGACATAGGCGCAGATGTTGGCGGTGCGGACTTGGTTGTTGCCCAGGATGGCCATATAGTTGATCTTGCCGTAGTCGCCGGGGAAGGCCTTCTCCAGTTCAATGCGGCAGCGGCGGTCCAGCTCGCAGACGATCTGCCAGATGCGGGGCAGCGTGCTGCGGAAGATGTCGGCGTTCCACTTCTCCAGCGCCTCGCTCATGACGGTGTGGTTGGTGTACGCAAAGACCTTGCGGCAGATATCGAAAGCGGTATCCCAGTCGTAGCTGCACTCATCCAGCAGGATGCGCATCATCTCGGGGATGGCCACGGTGGGATGGGTATCGTTCAGCTGGATGGCCACCTTGTCGGGCAGGTTGTCCAGGGTGCCGTACTGGTTCAGGTGATTCTGCAGGATGTCGGCAATGGAAGCGGCCGAGAAGAAGTACTGCTGACGCAGACGCAGGATCTTGCCCTCGGTGTGGTTGTCGTTGGGGTAGAGGATCTTGGAGATCAGCTCGGCGGAAGCAGACTGGCTGATGGCGGTATTGTAATTGCCGGCGTTGAAGCTGCTCATATCGAAGCTGGGTGCCTTGGCCTGCCACAGGCGCAGCTTGGAAACGCCCTGGCTGCCGTAACCGGCCACATACATATCGTTGGGCACGGCAATGACAGAATTATAATTCTCATACTTGACGTGATGGAAGCCGCCCTCCCAGGTCTCGATGGCCTGGCCGTCAAAGCGGATCTCCTGGGCCTGGTCGGGATGGGACTTGATCCACACCTGACCGCCGGGCAGCCAGTTGTCGGCAGTTTCCTGCTGCCAGCCGTCCACGATCTTCTGCTTGAAGATACCGTACTCGTAGAGGATGGAGTAACCGGTGCCGGGGATGCAGTCGGTAGCCATACCGTCCAGATAGCAGGCTGCCAGACGGCCCAGACCGCCGTTGCCCAGACCGGCATCGGGTTCCTGGTCATAGATGGTGTCGATCTTCACATCGGCATCGGCCAGAACGCTCTCGGCAACTTCATTCAGGCCCAGATTGAACAGGCTGGTGCGCAGGCTGCGGCCCATCAGGAATTCCATGCAGAGGTAGTAGACCTGCTTTTTGCCCTCGCCCAGGACTTTGGACTGGAACCGCTTCTGGCGGTCCGACATGATCTGGCGGGTGATGGAAGCCAGGCAGCGATAGATCTGATCAGCGGAGGCAGTGTCCAGAGTGACATTGCACTCGCTCATCAGGGTATCCTTGAGCATCTTCTCAAACTCACGCTTCGTATATTTCAAAATCGTTCTCTCCTTACTGTTTATGTTTTGGGATCACTGATTTTTCATAAGTTTAACGGCATTCAAAACTGCCATATTATTGATTATAGCCAAAATTGAACGATTGCGCAAGGGAATTTTGCCTCTTTGCCAGGTTTTTTACACTTTTCCACAAAAAGGGCTTTTGCTGACTGCCGATTTGTATTATAATATTGGTAAGATTTTTCTCATCTGCCAGACAGGGCAGGTTTAAATTTGAACATAAACCAGGAAGGAGCACAATTTTTATGGGAATGGCTACCTCTAAGGTGCGGCTGAACATCTGCGGTTCCAGCTATGTGGTCAATACCAGCGAGAGTGAAGACTATATGCAAAATCTGGCCGACCGGCTGAATCTGGACATGAATGAACTGATGGCTTCCTCCAATTCCGTTTCCATCACCACCGCCGCCGTCATGACGGCGCTGAACTACCGCGACGAGCTGGAAAAGGCCAGCGGCAGTGCCGACAATATGCGCCGTCAGATCAAGGATTACCTCGAGGATGCCGCCAGCGCCAAGATGGCCGCCGAGGAAGTGCGCCGGGAAAACGCCAACCTGAAGCGCCGCATTGACGAGCTGGAGCGTCGTCTGCGCCGTTCGCAGAACAGTCAGGAGAACCTGTGAGCCGCCCGCTGGAGATTCTGGCCCCCGCGGGAAACCGTGAAATGCTTGGCGCCGCTGTGTTCAGCGGCGCTGATGCTGTTTATCTGGGGCTTACCGGCTTTAACGCCCGCCGCACGGCGGGCAACTTCACCCCCGAAGAACTGTGGGAGGCGGTTTCTTTCTGCCATGCCCGGGGCGTGCGGGTCCATGTAACGCTGAACACCCTGGTCTACGCCCGGGAACTGGACGGCCTGGCCGATGCGGTACGAGCCGTGGCCGAAGCCGGGGCGGATGCCGTCATTGCCGATGACCTGGCCACCGCCAGGCTCATCAAACAGATCGCCCCCACCCTGCACCTTCACGGGTCCACCCAGATGAGCGTGCACACCCCCGCCGGTGCCAAAGAGCTGGCGGCCCTGGGCTATGACCGGGTGATCCTGGCCCGGGAACTTTCCCTGGAGGAGATCCGGGCCATCTGTGCCGCCAGTCCTATCGAATGCGAAGTATTTATTCACGGAGCCCTCTGCATGAGCGTCAGCGGCCAGTGCATGATGAGCGCCTTTTTGGGCGGACGCAGCGGCAACCGCGGTGCCTGTGCGGGTCCCTGCCGCCTGCCCTTTGACGCATCTGTCGGTCTGGCGCCGGGCAAACCGGGCCAGGCCTGTCATCTGAGCCTGAAGGATATGGACCATATTCCCCATCTGCGGGAGCTGATGGACGCCGGTGTGGCCAGCGTCAAGATCGAAGGCCGGCTGCGCACGCCGGAATATGCTGCCGCCAGCGTGGCGGCCTGCCGTGCCGTGCGGGAAGGGCAGCCTTACGACGAAGCCCTGGTGCGGGATATTTTCTCCCGCTCCGGATTTACCGACGGCTACCTGACCGGACACAACGACGGCAGGATGTTCGGTGTGCGCACCGAGGCTGACGCCGCCGCCACCCGGGCCGCCACCCCCAAGGCGCGGGAACTGTTCCGCCGGGAGCTCCAGCGCATCCCCGTACACTTTGCTGTATCCTTTGAGGAGGAGGGCGTCAAGCTGGCCGTGACAGACGAGGACGGAAACAGGGCGATCGTCTACAGTGAGGAAGTGCCCCAGCCCGCCCAGAAGGACCAGGCCCCCGCCATTGAGCGGGCTCTGGGCAAGACCGGCGGCACTCCCTTCCTCTGCAAAGAGGTCGTCATAGCAGGCACGCAGGGCTTCTTGCCCGGCAGCGTCTGGAACGAACTGCGCCGGGAAGCCCTGGAAACCCTGCTGGAGAAGCGCTCTGTTGTAACGCCGCACCCCGTACAGCCCTATCTGCCGCCCCACTTTGCCTCCCACAGGGTGGGGGCCGTGCCGGCCCTGGCTGCACGTTTTTCCACGGTGACGCAGTGCCCGGCCTCCTTTGCGGACAGGCTGCAGTGGCTGGTGTTCCCCATTGCCGAAGCGGAAAAGGTGCCCGAGGATTGGCGCGTCAAGACGCTGCTGGAACTGCCCCGGGTGATGTTCGGCAAACTGGAAGCCCAAACCGCTGAACGGCTGCACGCTTTGCAGAATGCCGGTTTTGCCGGTGCCGTAGCCAACAACGCCGCCCATCTGCTGCTGGCCAAAGACTGGTCTCTCTATGGCGGGCTGGGTTTGAACATCACCAATCCGATGTCCGCCGCCCGTTATGCCGAACTGGGGCTGCAGGGCATGTTGCTGCACCCCGAGACCGCTGTGAACGCCATGCAGGCGGTAGCCCCCGTGCGGGACGGCAAGGCCCTGCCTACGGCGGCCCTCTGCTACGGGCATATTCCCCTGATGCTGACCCGGGCTTGCCCTTTGCGCAACGTGCGCAATTGTGCCCAGTGTTCCGGCGGCGGCACCCTACGGGACCGCAAAGGCCGGGACTTTACCGTGACCTGTTCCGCCCCCGGCGGCGCGGGCATCCGTACGGTGTTCAACCCCGTGCCGCTGTATATGGGCGACCGGATGACCGAGTTGCCGGTGGATGTGGCGGTGGCTGCTTTCACCACCGAATTCCCTGCCCGGGTTGCCCAGATTTTGGAGGCACTGTCCGCCGGTCAGCCGTTTGACAGTGAGTTCACCCGTGGGCTATACTATACCAACAACTGAGAGGTTTTTATGCAAATGACCGTTTCCTGCAAGAAGCTGGACCCCCGGGCCAAGCTGCCCGTCTACGCCACCCCCGGTGCGGCGGCCGCCGACCTGTGTGCCCTTCTGGAAGAGCCCCTGACCATTGCACCTATGGAGCGGGTCCTGGTTCCCACCGGGCTGGCCATCGAGCTGCCCGACGCCCAGTGTGTGGCCCTGGTCTATGCCCGCAGCGGCCTTTCCATCAAGCACGGACTGTGTATGGCCAACGGCGTGGGGGTCATCGACAGTGACTACCGCGGCGAACTGCGGGTGCCCATGATCAACCTGGGCACCGAAGCCTATACCATCCAGCCCGGGGAACGGGTGGCCCAGCTCTGCATTGCTCCGGTGTGGCAGGCCGCCTTTGTCCAGGCGGAAACGCTGAGCGATACCGACCGGGGCACCGGCGGTTTCGGTTCCACCGGAACGGTGTAAGGACAAGCATTTTCCAAAATTTTCCAGTCTCGTGCCGGTGTGGCAGATTTCGACGCCGGTACCCCACTATAATCGAACACGAAAGGACTCCGCTATGGCTTTGATCCTAGCATCCGGCAGCCCGCGGCGCCGCGAGCTGATGGCACTGATCACACCGGATTATACCGTCATCACCAGCGACGTGGACGAAGGCAAGATCGCGGCCGATACCCCCGCCCATCTGGCCCAGGCACTGGCCACGGCCAAGGCCCGCGCCGTCGCTGCCACCCACCCGGAGGATATCGTCTGTGGGTTTGATACGGTGGTGGAATGCAAAGGCAACGTGTTCGGCAAACCGCGCGATGAAGCCGACGCTTTGCGGATGCTGCGTGCGCTTTCGGGCTGTACCCACAAGGTCCATACCGGTGTGTGCATCTGCCGGGGCAGCCGTGCCGCCGCGACGGTGGAAACCACGCTGGTCCACTTTTCCCCCATTGAGGAGGAGGACCTGCTGGCCTATGTACGCACGCCGGAACCCTACGACAAAGCCGGAGCCTATGCCATCCAGGGCCATGCGGCGCTGTGGTGTGCGGGCATTGCGGGGTGCTACTACAATATTATGGGGCTGCCGGTGCACCGGGCGGCGCAATTGCTGCGCGAATTCCGGTAAACAGTGCCGGAATGCAGCCCCCAAGTGAGGGAGCTGTGCATGAGCCGGATCAGTAATTTTTTCAAAGGTTTTTTCGGGAGAATACGCGCTATGTTTACCAAAGACATCGGCATTGATTTAGGCACCGCCAATACGCTGGTGTACATGAAAGGCCGCGGCATCATCATGCGGGAACCCAGCGTGGTGGCCGTTGACCCCCGCAGCGACGAACTGCGGGTACGCTGTGTAGGGCACGAGGCCAAGGCGGTCATCGGCCGCGCACCGGGTTCCATTGTGGCGGTGCGTCCGCTGAAGGACGGCGTCATTGCCGACTTCGACATCACCGCCGCCATGCTGCAAAGTTTCATCCGCCAGGCCTGCGGCAACAGTATTTTTGCCCGGCCCCGGGTAGTCATCTGTGTGCCTTCCGGCGTCACCGAGGTGGAGCGCCGTGCCGTTCGCCAGGCTGCCGCCAAGGCGGGGGCCCGCCAGGTCACCGTCATCGAGGAACCCATGGCTGCCGCCATCGGCGCCGGGTTGCCCACCACCGACGCAGTGGGCAGCATGATCGTGGACATCGGCGGCGGCACGGCAGAGGTGGCGGTCATCAGCCTGTCGGGCATTGTGGCCAGCCACAGCGTACGCTGCGCCGGGGACACCCTGGACCAGAGCATCATCGCCTTCATCAAGCGGAAATACAACCTGCTGGTGGGGGAACGCACCGCAGAACAGATCAAGATCGAGATCGGTTCCGCCTGCCCCCAGGACCCCGAGACCAGCATGGAGATCAAGGGCCGCAACCTGGTGGACGGTCTGCCCAAGGATATCCTGATCCGTTCCGAGGAAGTGCGGGAGGCCATGAGCGAAAGCCTGCTGCGCATCGTGGACGCCATCAAGGATACCCTGGAACGCACCCCGCCGGAACTTTCCAGCGACATCATCGACCGGGGCATCATGCTTTCGGGCGGCGGTGCCCTGCTGCGGGGGCTGGACACTTTGATCCAGAACGAGACCGGTATCACCGTCCATGTGGCCGAAAGCCCGCTGGACTGTGTGGCCCTGGGCGCTGGTGCCGTGCTGGATAACCCCGAACTGGTGGGCAAACGCAAAGAAGAACTGAGCTATCTGTAATTCATTTTTGAAAAGGACGCAGCCTGTATGGCTGCGTCCTTTTTCGTTTTCAGTGCGAAAAATCGGGTTTTCTCTTGCCGTAAAAAGGCAAAAGCAGTATAATGACAATGTATATGTGTACGTATAGGCCGTCTTGGTACGGTAACGATAAAGGGAGGCATTCCGTATGTCTGAATTTATTCCGCTTTCGGTCCCGAACTTCGGACCTCGTGAAGCAGAACTGGCCGGTGAGGCCATCACCTCTGGCTGGGTTTCCACCAGCGGCGGCAAAGTCACCGAATTTGAGGAGGCCCTGGCCCGCTATCTGGGTATGGAGCGGGCCGTGGCCTGCAACGCCGGTTCCAGCGCGCTGCACCTGGCCGCCATGGCCGCCGGCATCACCCGCGGGGATGAAGTGATCGTTCCCACCCTGACCTTCATCGCCGCCGTCAATCCCTTGACCCGGTACGTGGGGGCAGAGCCCATCTTCATCGGCTGCGACGATTCTCTCTGTATCGATCCCGATGCCGTGGAAGAATTCTGCCGCACCCACTGCGAACTGCGGGACGGCAAGCTGTACAACAAGACCACCGGCGCCCATGTGAAGGCCCTGGAAGCGGTACACGTTTTCGGCAATATGGCCGACATGGTCCGGCTCACCGAGATCGCCCACCGCTATCACCTCATCCTGATTGAGGACGCCACCGAGGCCCTGGGCACCCACTACACCGACGGCCCCTTTGCCGGCAAGTTCGCCGGTACCATCGGCGACATCGGCTGCTACAGCTTCAACGGCAACAAGATCATCACCACCGGTGCCGGCGGCACCGTGGTGTCCAACCATCCCGACTGGGCCGAACATGCCAAGCATCTGTCCACCCAGGCCAAGGCCGATCTGCTCCAGTTCCTCCACGACGAAGTGGGCTACAACTACCGGATGACCAACGTCCAGGCCTGCCTGGGCCTAGCTCAGCTGGAACGGCTGGAAGGCTTTATCGCCCACAAGAAAGAGCTCTACGACCATTATGTGGAAAAACTGGACGGCGTGAAGGGGCTGCGGATTCTGCCCTTCCGCACCGAGGGCGTGCGCCCCAACCGCTGGTTCTTCAGCCTCTATCTGAAGGACTCCGGCCTGGACCGTGACACCGTCATTGAAAAGCTGCAGGCGGAAAAGATCCAGACCCGTCCGGTCTGGGCCCTCATCCATGAGCAGGCCGACTATCCCCGCAACGAAGCCTACGGTCTGGACAAGGCGCTGGACTACCGCAAGTACATCGTCAATCTGCCCTGCTCCACCAACCTGTCGCTCGAGGATTGCGAGCGTGTCTGCCAGGCGGTCCTGAGCCTGTAACCCATCACCGACCGAGAGGGGGATCACCCTTTGATCCAAGTAGAAGAACTGTTCCTGCCGGGGGAAGCCTCCGTGCTGGAAGCCCTGCGCAAGCTGGACGAAACGGGCCAGCGCATCCTCTTTATCGCCCCCCAGGGCAAGCTGGAAGCCGCCCTGACCGACGGCGATATCCGCAAGTTTTTCCTGCGGGGCGGCACGCCGGACCAGGCTGCCAGCCTGGCCGCCAACTATCACCCCCTGAGCCTGCCCATCGAAGAGCGGGGCCGTGCCAAGGAAGTCCTGCAGGACAATCGCATCGATGCCCTGCCCATTCTGGACAAGCGGGGCGTCATCACCGATATTGTCTTTGCCCACGGGCTGGATGTGGACAACCGCAAACATGCGGACATCCCCGTGGTGATGATGGCGGGCGGCCTGGGCACCCGGCTTTATCCCTATACCAAAATCCTGCCCAAGCCGCTGATTCCGGTGGGCGAGCAGCCCATTGCCGAGCTCATCATGGATCGGTTCCGGGATTTCGGCTGCCGGGAATTCACGATGATCGTCAACTACAAGCGGGGGATGATCAAGTCCTACTTCAGCGAGCTGGAGAAGGACTACACCGTGGATTTTGCCGACGAGGATGTCTTTATGGGCACCGGCGGCGGGCTCTGCCTGCTGAAAGGCAAAATTCATTCGCCCTTCTTCTTCACCAACTGCGACACCCTGCTGGATGTGGATTTCGGCGACATCTACGAATACCACAAAAAGCACGGCAACCTGGTGACGATGGTCTGCGCCTTCAAACACTACACCGTCCCCTACGGTGTGGTGGAACTGGGCCCCGACGGCGGCATTGCCGCCATGCGGGAGAAACCGGAACTGGACTTTCTGACCAACACCGGCGTCTACGTGGTGGAACCCCGGGTGGTGGAAGAGATGAAGGACGGTGAGGTCATCGGCTTCCCCGATGTGATCGAGCGGTACCGTGCCGCCGGTGAAAAGGTGGGGGTCTACCCCATCGCCGAGAGCAGCTGGATGGATATGGGCCAGCTGGAAGAACTGGAAAAAATGCGCCGGAAGCTGGAAAACCAGTCCTGACGCTGTGTAAAAGGAGAGGACTATGCCCGTTACGATTGTTGCCGAAGCCGGGGTCAACCACAACGGTGACCTGGAGATGGCCAAGCGCATGGCGCTGGTGGCCAAAGAATGCGGTGCCGATATTGTGAAATATCAGACCGCTGTGCCCGAGCTGGTCGTAAGCAAATTTGCCGAGAAAGCCGCCTACCAGAAAGAAACCACCGATGCCGGGGAAAGTCAGCTGGATATGATCCGCAAGCTGCATTTTTCCTTTGAGGGACACAAGGAACTGAAAGAATACTGCGATTCCATTGGCATCCAGTATCTTTCGGCCCCCTTTGACATTCCCAGTGTGCGGTTCCTCGGCACCTTGAACCTGCCGCTGATCAAGATTCCCTCCGGGGAGATCACCAACCTGCCCTATCTGGAGGAGGTGGCCAAACTGCACACCCCGGTCCTGCTCTCCACCGGTATGAGCAACCTGGACGAGATCACCGATGCCCTGGGCATTCTGGACGACGGCGGCTGCCCCGAGGCCACGGTACTCCACTGCAACACCCAGTACCCCACCCCCTATGCCGACGCCAACCTCACCGCCATGCTGGAATTGTTCGACCAGTTCGGCCTGCCGGTAGGGCTGTCCGACCACACCCCCGGTTGGGAGTGCGACGTGGCCGCGGCGGTTCTGGGCGCCACCGTCATTGAGAAACATTTTACTCTGGACAAGAACCTGCCCGGTCCCGACCAGAAAGCCAGCCTGGACCCGGCCGAATTCAAGGCCATGGTTGAGGCGGTGCGCCATGTGGAAGCCGCCCTGGGTGACGGTCACAAACACCTGACCGCCAGCGAAGCCCCCAACAAGGCCGTGGCCCGCAAGAGCATCGTGGCAGCCCGCCCCATCCAGGCGGGTGAGGTGTTCACCGCGGACAACCTGACCACCAAACGCCCGGGCGACGGCATCAGCCCCATGCGCTGGTATGAGGTGCTGGGCCAGACGGCCAAGCGTGCCTTTGAAGAGGACGAAAAAATCGAACTGTAACACAGCTGCGGCGGCAAACTTTGCCGCCGCACTGTTTGGAAAGGACCCTCTATGCGTACCATCTGTGTGGTGACCGCCACCCGGGCGGAATACGGTCTTTTGCGCCCTGTGGTGCAGAAACTGGCGGCAGCCCCCGAACTGCAGTTGCAGCTGGTGGTGACCGGTGCCCACCTGTGCCCCCGGCTGGGGGAAACGGTGGGGGAAATTGAGGCCGACGGTCTGCCCATCGGGGCACGGCTGCCGACTTTTCGGGATGAGGAAGAACCGGTAGCCCGGACCATTGCCCGGACCCTGACGGTGTTTGACGAATACTTTGCCGCCCACCGCCCCGATGTGGTACTGCTGCTGGGGGACCGCTTCGAGATTTTTGCGGTGGCCGCCGCGGCGGCCGCCCGGCATATTCCCATCGCCCATATTTCCGGCGGGGACGTGACGCTGGGGGCCGCCGATGAGTACTACCGCCATTGCATCACCAAGATGGCGGCTTTGCATTTTCCCTCCTGTGCCGACAGCGCCCGCCGCCTGGTGCGGATGGGCGAAGAACCGGACCGGGTTTTCTGCGTGGGTGGCCTGGGGGATGAAAACATCCGTACCCTGCCCAAGATGAGCCGGGCGGAACTGTGTGCTTCCACCGGCTTTCCGCTGGAACAACCTTTTGCCCTGGTGACCTACCACCCGGAAACCAGTGCCGACGCCCCCGACCCCGCTCTTCAGGTGGAGGCCCTCTGTGCCGCCATGGAAGCGGTGGAGGGTGTTTTCTGGCTCATCACCGGCTCCAACGCCGATGCGGGCGGGCAGCTCTGTACCCGTAAGATGCAGGAATTTGCCGCCACCCATCCCGGCCGTGCGGGGTTCATCCAGAGTCTGGGACTGCGGCGGTATCTTTCCGCCATGGAAGTTGCCTCGCTGGTGGCGGGCAATTCCTCCTCCGGTGTGGTGGAGACCCCCACCTTCGGTGTGCCCACCGTGAACATCGGCCAGCGCCAGGCGGGGCGGCTGATCTGCGCCAACGTGCTCTGCTGCCCTGCAGAGCCGTCTGCCATTGAAACCACTATGCGCAGGGCCCTCTCCCCTGCTTTTGCCGAAACGGTCCGCGCCGCACGGAGCCCCTACAACGGCGGCGATACCAGCGGCAAGATCTGCCGGGTGCTGCGCCGCTTCGACTTTGCCCCCGTGAAAACGTTTTACGACGGCCCTGTGCCGGAATTTGATCCCCAAAGGAGCGTATCACTATGAAACTTCTCATCGTAGGCCTGGGCAGCATGGGCAAACGCCGCGCCCGGCTGGCCAAGGGCATGGACGCTACCCTGGAAATCGTGGGCGTGGACAGCGCCGACGCCCGCCGGGCCGAAGCCAAAGAGCTGGGCCTTGTGGCCGACGCCTGGGCTTCCATCGGGGAAGCTGTGGCCGCCGCCCGGCCCGACGCGGCGCTGGTCTGCACCGCCCCGCTGTCCCACGCAGCCATCATTGGCGAACTGCTGGACAATGACCTGCCGGTTTTCACCGAGCTGAATCTGGTGCGGGACGGTTATGCCGAAAATATGGCCAAAGCCAAAGAAAAACACCTGCCGCTCTTCCTCTCCTCCACCATGCTTTACCGGCGGGAGACCCAGTACATCAAGCAGGCGGTGCAGAACTTCGGCAAACCGGTCCACTACATTTACCACATCGGGCAATACCTGCCCGACTGGCACCCCTGGGAAAACTACAAGAACTTCTTTGTGGGCAACGCCCGTACCGGCGGCGTCCGGGAGATCTTCGGCATCGACCTGCCCTGGCTGCTGGATGCTTTCGGTGAGGTGGAAAAAGTAACGGTACAGGCCGATTCCATCAGTGATCTGGGGCTGCCCTACCCCGACTGTGTCACCCTGCTGCTGCGCCACAAGAGCGGCGCCCAGGGCGTGCTGGCGGCAGATGTGGTCTCCCCCAAGGCTGTGCGCAACTTTGAATGTTTCGGCGACGGGCTGCACCTCTTCTGGGAGGGCAATCCCAAAGCGCTGTACGAATTCCGGGACGGCGACAAACGGTTTGTGGACACCTACACCAGCTTTGAGCACGACAGCCGCTACAGCGACAACATTGTGGAGAATGCCTACGTGGACGAGCTGGCCAATTTCTTCGGCGTGCTGAAAGGGACCGAGGCTCCCCGCTGGAGTTTTGAGAAGGATCTGGCAGCCATCGACCTGATGGACGCCGCGGAACAAGCCTGAGTTACCGGGAGGGTTCCCATGTTTTTTTCTGCCTTTGGTTTCGACCTTTTCTTTCTGCTTTTTGTGATTGTTTTTGTAGTGGTCCTGGTGCGCAATCTGCGGGAATGGTCCCGCAACAACGCTTCCCCACGGCTGAGCGTGCCCGCCACCGTGGTGACCAAGCGGCGTTCCCATCATCACGACGCCACCACCCATACCAGCAGCACCACCTACTACGCTACCTTTCAGTTTGAAAGCGGCGACCGGCTGGAACTGCGGCTGCCCTGGCGGGATGCCGGTATGATTGCCGAGGGCGACCACGGCACCTTGCATTTCCAGGGGACCCGGTACCTGGGTTTTGACCGTGATCTGAATGCCTGACAGGGGGATTTTTGCATGAAAACCTTGACTGCCCTTTTTGTGGGGCTGGGCTCCATCGGAACGCGCCACCTGAACAATCTTTCCACACTGTGCGCGGACCGGGGCTGGACGCTCCAGGCCGACGCCCTGCGCAGCGATCTTTCCCGGCCGCTGCGCCCCGGTGTGGCGGAGAAACTCCACGCCCAATATACCCAGGCCGCTCAGCTGCCCGCCCACTATGACCTGATCTTCATCACCAACCCCACCAGTCTGCACGCCGAAGCGCTGCGCACGGTCTACGGCCGTGGCGGGGCGCTCTTCATCGAGAAGCCCATCTTCTCGGCAGAGCAGACCGGGCTGGAGCTGAAGGACTACCTGCCTGCGGGGCAGAAAGCCTATGTGGCCGCCCCCATGCGCTGGTGCGGCACCATGCTGGCCCTGAAAGAGCTGCTGCCCACCCTGCGCCCTTACTGTGCCCGGGTGATCTGCTCCAGCTATCTGCCGGACTGGCGCCCCGGTGTGGATTACCGCACGGTATACAGTGCTCACAAAGCCCTGGGCGGCGGGGTGACCATCGACCTGATCCATGAGTGGGATTATCTGGTGGACCTCTTCGGCGTGCCGGAAGAACTGTACAACTTCAAAGGCACCTACTCCGACCTGGAGATCGATTCGGACGATCTGTCTGTCTACATCGCCCGGTACCCTTCCCTGCTGGCGGAGGTCCATCTGGATTACTTCGGCCGGGGCTACCGCCGGTCCATCGAACTGTTCTGCCGGGACGGCAGCGTGGTGGCGGATTTCGGGGCCGGGACGCTGACCCTGCCCGACGGCACCGTGCAGCATTATGAGGAGGACGTCAACCGCCGTTATGAGCGGGAGATGGAATATTTTGTGGACTACGCGCTGGGGGACGCCCCGGCCAGCTGCAACCCGCCGGAACTGGCATTGCAGGTATTACAACTAACGTTGGGAGAGAAATAAGATGAATCGTCTGCTCATCACCATTTGCGGCCGTGCCGGCAGCAAAGGTTTCAAGAACAAAAACCTGAAAGTGTTCTGCGGCAAACCGCTGGTCTATTACTCTTTGAGCGCGGCGGAGCTGTTCTGCCGCAACCATCCCGAACTCCAGGTGGATCTGGCACTGAACACCGACAGCGAGGACCTGGCTCGCCTTGTGGCAGCCGAGTACCCGGAAGTGGTCTATCTGCCCCGGGGTGCGGAACTGGGCGGCGACAAGGTGCCCAAGATGGCCGTCTACCAGGACAGCCTGCGCCGGATGGAAGAGCGCACCGGTGCCCCCTACGACTGGCATATGGACCTGGACATCACCAGTCCCCTGCGCACCGCCGCCGACATTGAAAACGCCTTTGCCCTGAAGCAGTCCCGGGAGGACCTGGACCTGGTGTTCAGCGTCTGTGAGGCACGGCGCAACCCCTGGTTCAACATGGTCAAAACCGTGGGGGATCATGTGGAGCAGGTCATCCACAGCGAATTCACCGGCCGCCAGCAGGCCCCCGACGTCTACGACGTCAATGCCTCCATCTATGTGTTCCGCCGGGATTTTCTGGCCCAGAACACCGACGGCATGCTGTGGCGGGGCAAGATCGGCGTCAGCGTCATGATGGACACCGGCATCATCGACATTGACTCGGAACACGACTACCTGCTGATGGAAGCCATTGCCCAGCATCTGTATGCCCACTACCCGGAATTCAATGCAGTGCGGGAGAACATCCGTGGCCGGTAATACCTTTGAACAGAGAATGGACCTGATCCTGGACGCCGGGCAGACCATGCTGGAAAACGGCGGCGAGGTATTCCGGGCCCAACAGACGATGGAGATCATGGCCCGCAGCCTGCAGCTGCAGGAATTTCACGTCTACGTACTGACCAACGGCATCTTTGCCTCCGCCCGGTCCGACAACGGCGACGGGCTGAGTATGGTACGCCATGTACCGCTGGTTTCCATCCACCTGGGCCGGGTGGAAGCGGTGAATGAACTTTCCCGGGAACTGGCCCAAGGCCAGCTGGATCTGCCCCGGGCCCGCCACAAGCTGGAGGACGCCCGGGCCATCGGCTCCACCCCGCCCCGGGCCGAACGGCTGGCCTGTGTGGTGGGCAGCGCCTGCTTTGCTTTTCTCTTTGGCGGCGCCTGGGCGGAAATGCTGGTGGCTGCCGTGGCAGGCCTTCTGGAATCGGTGGTCTGCCAGCAGTTCGGCAAACGGCGGATCAACCGCATCTTTACCGACATCATCGCGGCGGGGCTTGGCACCCTGTGGGCCCTGGGGGTCAGTTTCTTTCTGCCCACCCTGGACGTGAACACCGCCACCATCGGCGCCCTGATGGTGCTGACCCCCGGCGTGGCCCTGACCATGGGTATCCGGGATATTATCAACGCCGACTATCTTTCGGGGGCCATCCGGCTGCTGGACGCCGTCCTCATTGCCGGCAGCATTGCCTGCGGCGTGGTGCTGGCCTGGCTGGCCGGCCGCGGATTGGGGGCGATCGTATGGTAATGCCGCTGTGGACCGATTATCTGGCCCAGTTTCTGGTAGCCGTTGTGGCCACCATCAGCTTTGGCGTCACCTTCCGGGTATCGCCGCGGCATTATCTGGCCTGCGGCTTCACCGGTGCGGTGGGCTGGCTGGTCTATGTGCTCTGCGCCGAACTGCTGACCATGAGTGCTCCGGTGGCTACCCTGGTAGCCGCCCTGCCCCTGACGGCCTGTGCCCGGCTGTTTGCCATCCGGCACAAAGCCCCCATCACCCTGTTTTTGCTGTGCGGCATCTTCCCGTTGGTGCCCGGCGCCGGCATCTATTACACCGCCTACTACTTCTTGCGGGATGACCGCACCCTTTTCGCCAACAAGGGCGTGGAGACCCTGAAAATTGCCCTGGCGCTGGCCTTGGGCATGGCACTGGTGTGCAGTATCCCCCTCAAGCGTCACAACAAATCCTGAACAAAACCGCCAGAAGCCTTCGTGGCTTCCGGCGGTTTTCTGTGAGGTCATTCGGTGGGGTATTCGATTTCTGTCTCGGCGGCGGTAGCCTGGGTTTCCTCCTGCTGGGCAGCCGCGGTCTCGGCGCTGGCCTTGGCCGCCGTGATCAGCCCGGTCACCTCCCCGGAGGGTTTCTGCAGCAGGTAGGCCCCGATGGCCTTGGCCTTATACACCAGCAGTACACAGTAGGTGTCCTGGTCCCCGGTGGAAAGCTCCGGGCAGAGCAGCGTCCACTTTTCCACCGTCTTGCCCTTGTAGTCCGAAAGGTCCAGGTCACTTTCCTGCACCACCTGGTTGAAAGCCGTAAAGCTGTCGTCCCATTTTTTGGGGATCTTCACCTTATCTACCGCTGCCGTGGACAGATCGGTCTCGAATCCATAGCCGGTAAAATAGGTGCCGATGTCCTGGGTGGTCTCAATGCCCGGCGTGGCCTCGGCAGCGGCTGTCACCGCATCGCCGGAGAAATGTACCGCCGCCGCCACCGTGCCGCACAGGCACACCGCACACAGGGCAAGCGCGCCCGCCTGCCGCAGCCCGGGTTTTGTCACTGTAAATAAAAACATAAGCGCAGCCCCCTTGTCATCATTCCATCGAAAGATATGCGCGGGCTGCGCCTGGTATGCTTATTTGTATTTGGGTTGGGCCTGGTACCACTGGAAGATCACGGCATCGTTCTCCCGCTCCAGACGGGGGATGTCATAGTCCGGGGTGGCCGTCCACATCACGGTCATGGCCCCCAGGGCCGCACACAGCCGGATGGCCCAGTTGCGTTTGTCGGGGCACCAGGCTATGAAATCCGGCCGGGCGATCAGGTTGCCGAAACAATGGGACAGAAGATAGGCCGCCACCCGGGGCGTGCCGATCCGCCGGTGGTTGCGGTAGCTGTCCGCCAGCTGCCCCCGCACCACCCCCGGGGCCAGAATGCGCACCAGACGCACCACCCGGGGGTCGAAGCTTTCAATACAATAGGGGCCGGGATAACTTTTCAGCGCCGTAAGCACAGCCCGGCAAAGTTCCACCAGATACCGGCCGCGGTATTCATACCGGCTTTTGATCTCCACGATCAGCGGCGTGGTGGGGTTGGCAGTCGCCACGGCGTGCAGCACCTCGGTAAACAGGGGCGCATGTTCGCCGCTGCCCGCCAACGGCAGGGCCGAGACCACCGGCCACGGCGTACTGCTCACGCCCCCCTTGGCGGAGGTCATCCGGTCCAGGGTGTCATCATGGAAAACCACCAGCTGGCGATCCTCGGTAAACTGGACATCCAGTTCAATGCCGTACCCATGGCGGGCTGCCGCGGCAAAAGCAGGCAGGCTGTTTTCCGGCGGGCGCTGCTGGACGCTAAAGAGTCCCCGATGGGCAAAGCTGCGCCCGCAGAAGGGCTGCCGCAATCTTTTGCGGGGTGCCCCCGGCCACACCGAAAACAACACCAGTACGACAAACAGGACCAGAACCGCCGCTACCAGCAGCAACCAAAACAGCATAGCATCACCCCTCTATGCAAATTGTACCGCACCACGGCAAAAAATGCAATGGGGCCCCGCACTGGCAAACCGCCCGGGCGGGAAAATTTATAGATTTTTTCAAAAGTTTTCACAATTTCGCCACGGCAAAAGGATATTGTGGTACAATAGAAAGTGTGATAAAGGAGGCCGACTTTATGGCAAAAATTTTGGTCGTGGATGATGAGCCGCGGATCCGGGATCTGATCCGCGAGCATTTGCAATATGCCGGTTATACCTGTGAGGAAGCCGGGGACGGCGCTGCAGCCCTGAGTGCCCTGACCCAGGGCGGGATCGATCTGGTGATCCTGGATATCATGATGCCCTTTATGGACGGTATGACCTGCCTGCGGGAGATGCGCACCCGCAAGATCATGACCCCTGTGATCATGCTGACCGCCCGCAGTGAGGAATATGATAAACTGGCCGGGTTGGAAGGCGGTGCCGACGACTATGTGGTAAAGCCCTTCTCGCCCCGGGAACTGGTAGCCCGGGTCAAGGCGGTGCTGGGCCGCACGATGCCCCGCACCGACGACAGCCGGAGCAGCTACGTATTCGGGGACCTGAGCATTGATACGGCCAGCCATACCGTAAAAATTGCCGGCCAGGAAGCGCCCCTCACCCCCAAGGAATTTGATCTTCTGGTCTTTCTGGTAAGCAACAAGGGCATCGCCCTGAGCCGGGAAAAAATCCTGCAGAAGGTCTGGAACTACGACTACTACGGTGAGGACCGTACCGTGGACACGCATATCAAAATGCTGCGCAGCCACCTGGGACCCTGCCGCAATTACATTGTGACGGTGTGGGGCATCGGCTATAAGTTTGACCCCGACACCCTGTAAAAGGAGTGCAGACGTTTTGAAATCCCATGAGCCCAAAGCGTCCCGGGGTGTCGTACTGAGCATACGGTGGCAGCTGATGCTCTTTATCACCGCCATGACACTGCTGACCCTGGCCCTTGTATGGGGTGTGATCACCTATGCGCTGGTACCGCAGTACAACCGTACCATCCGCACCAGGCTGGGAAGCAAGGCCAACGCCATCGTAGCGATGATCGACCAGAATGAGAATCCCATCTCCACCCGGGATTTCGGCACCCTGGTGCTGGACAACAGCTTCTGGGAAAGCATCAATCAGGCTTTTCTCAACCGGGCCATCAATGTGGACGGCTGTTGCGTGGATTTCAGTGATTCCACCCTGCGCTGCCTGAAAGCTTACGAGAGCATGTATCCCTGCCTGCTCCACAAAAGTACCGGCGCTTTTGGCGGTGAATTCGGGTATAATGTAAATACCTCCATCGTCATACAAATGCGGCAGAAACTCTTTCAGGACGGCAGCCTTTATGAGATCGTCCGTTCCAGTTCCAGCCAGCAGATGCTGGTGGGCCGCCTTTCCGCCGACGGGCAGTACGGTGTGATCGTTTCGGCCAGTCTGGCCCAGATCTCCACCGCCGCCGAGGTGCTGCGTTCCATCCTCATCCCCCTGGCGCTCCTTCTGCTGGTGCTGGACCTGCTCTTTGCCATGCTCTTCAGCCGGTGGTTTACCCGTCCCATTGAACGGCTTTCCGCCGGTGCCCAGGAGATCGCCGCCGGCAATTACGATGTACAGATCTCGGTAGTGCACCGGGATGAGATCGGCCGCCTGGCGGAGGACTTCAACCATATGGCTTCGGAGGTCAAACGCAGCGCCCAGCTGGAAAAGGACATTCTGGCCAACGTGAGCCATGATCTTCGCACGCCGCTGACCCTGATCAAGGGGTATGCCGAAACGGTGCGGGACCTGACCGGCAGCGACGATGCCAAGCGTACCGAGCAGTGCAACATCATTGTGGATGAGACCGACCGCCTTTCGGCACTGGTCAACAGCGTGATGGAACTGAGCAAAGTGCAGAACGGTTCCGAGAAGCCCAACCTGATCGATTTTGATATGAGTGAGCTCTGCTTTGAAGTGGCAGGCCGTTACGACGCCCTCTGCGACCAGAACCACTGGACCCTTCGCCTGGAGGCCGACCATGCTGCCCCCGTAAGTGCCGACCCGGCCATGATGGAACGGGTATTGCACAACCTGCTGGGCAATGCGTTCCATCATATTGGCGCGGACGGCCTGGTGATCCTGCGGGTGATCCCCCTGGAAAAAGGCTGCCGTGTGGAAGTGGTAGACCATGGCCCCGGCATCCCGCCGGAGGATCTGCCCTACCTCTTCGACCGCTACTACCGCGCCCGCCAGGACGCCGGCAAGACCGGCACCGGCCTGGGACTTTCCATTACCAAGGCGATCCTGCAGCAGCATGGTTTTGCCTTTGGCGTGGACAGTGCCGTAGGCCAGGGCTCCACGTTCTGGTTTACCATGTGTGATACCCGCACCCAACCGAATCCCTGAAACCGTTGGAGGAAACCGCGATGGATAAACTGAACCGCGCAATGGATGAACAACTGCAAAAACGGGTGGCCGACCTGACCGCCCACAACGACGAAACCGGCGATGGCAAACTGGACGCCGCCGACCTGAAGGCCCAGCTCAACCGCATTGAAGCCCAGCTGGAACTGCAGGATCAGCAAAACCGGCGGATCATGCACAATCAGCGTCTGCGGATGCTGCTGAGCATTGCCATCACCGCGGTGCTGCTGATCGCCCTGGGGGTCTTCTGGTATTATGCCCGCATCGCTTACACTCAGGTCATGCAATCCACCGCCCAGGTGAACGAGCTGGCGAACACCTTGCAGAACAGCCTGAGCACCGTGGACCCTGAGGCACTGGATTCCATGATGCAGGATCTGCCCCAGATCACCGAGCAGCTCAAACAGATCGACGTGAATGCCCTGAACCAGGTGCTGGACGGACTGCCCACCCTGATGGACAACGTCAACAAACTGCAAAGCCAGGTGGAATCCATCAGCCAGCTGTTCAACGGTCTGGGTTCGGTATTCCGGTCCTGACGATTCGTTCCCTATAAACAAACCGGGGCGCAGGAAATTCCTGCGCCCCGGTTCGCACTGTGCACGGTCCTGTGCTCAGCGCTGGCGGTAGCTCTGGCAGTAGTGGGGATTGTCCACACCCTGGCCGCCGTTGTCGGAATGCTCGGTGATCTTGATCGCATCCAGGTTGCACGTGCAGCCGTTCTGGTTGTACGCGCAGGAGCAAACATCACAGGTAACATTGGTGCTTTCCATTTTGGTTCACCTCCTTGCCGGTAGTATGGTCTGCCCACCGCGTTTTTATACAGACCTGCCTTGCGCTGCGCCCCTGCCTGTGTTATACTGATGCTATTAGGACGCAATTTGTCCCACGGAGGTAAATCCTATGAATCTGGGAAGTATACTCGTTCTGGTCGTGGTTTTTGTACTGCTGGCACTGGCGATCCTTTTCATCTGCCAGAACGGCGGCTGGCAGGGCGGCTGCGGCGGCAACTGCGCCAGCTGTCACAACAAATGTGCCACCCCCAAACCCAAGGACGAAACCAAATCCTGAACGCCCCCTCCCCTTTTGGGGAGGGCTTTTTTGTGCCTGCCCGGTTGCACAAATGCACAAAAAAGGGTATACTATTTTTAACTATCTTATACGGCGGGAGGGTCTTTTCATGAAAGCCGATCGATACCGTTTTGATGGCACAAAGCCCTGTGATCTGCGTGCACTGCCCTGCAACGGGAAGCGCGACGCCCTGGATAAAGAGGAAATTCTGGCCAAGACCGCCCGCAACCTCCAGGAGATGGCCGTCCTGCAGGATGCCCTGTATGCCGATGGCCGGGAAGGGCTGATTTTTGTTTTGCAGGCGCTGGATGCCGCCGGCAAGGACAGTACCGTCAAACATGTTATGGGCGGGCTCAATCCCCAGGGGGTCCGGGTGACCAGTTTCAAACAGCCCAACAGTGAGGAGCTCAGCCACGATTACCTGTGGCGTATCCACAAGGCTCTGCCGCCCCGGGGCTCCATTGCCATCTTCAACCGCAGCTATTATGAAGACGTCCTGGTGGTACAGGTGCACGATCTGCAAAAGACCTACAAGATGCCGCCCCGCACCATGGAGGACGGCAAAAAAGCCTTTTTTAAAAAGCGCTACCGCCAGATCCGCCACTACGAGGATTACCTCTATGACAACGGTTACCGCATCATCAAAATCTTTTTGCATGTTTCCAAAGAAGAACAGCGCAAACGCTTTTTGCAGCGCATCGACAACCCCGCCAAGAACTGGAAATTTTCCCTCAGCGATGTAAAAGAACGTGTCCATTTTGATGAGTATATGGATATCTTTGAGGATGTGATCAACGCCACGGCCACCAAGGAAAGTCCCTGGTATGCCATTCCCGCCGACCAGAAGTGGTACACCCGCTACCTGGTGAGCGAGATCGTGGTGGATGCCCTGCGCCGGTGCTGCCACGGCTACCCCAAATTGCAGGACGATGCCAAGGCGGAACTGAAAGACTGCCGCACCCGGCTGGAAGCGGAGGAATGAATCATGGCGCCTATTCGCATATTACAGGTCATGCCCGCCATGGACGCGGGCGGTATGGAGACCTTTGTGATGAACGTCTACCGTACCATCGACCGGGAACAGGTCCAGTTTGATTTCCTGTACCATTACAACAAAGCCTGCTTCTTTGACGACGAGATCCGGTCCCTGGGGGGGCGGATCTACAAGATGACCGTCCGGCAGGACAACAACCTTCCCCGGTATCTGCGCCAGCTGCGGGAGCTTTTTGCTCAACATCCCGAGTGGCGCATTCTGCACGGGCATTACAGCGGCTTCGGCATGTTTTACAATCCGATGGCCCGCCGCGCCGGGATTCCCGTCCGGGTGGGGCACAGCCACAATACCGCCTATGAGCACAACCTGGTGGGGACCCTGGACCGTCTGATGAGTTTACGGTTTTCCGCCGGGCTGACCGACCGGTTTGCCTGCAGCCAACAGGCCGGGGAAATGCTTTTCGGCAAAGATCCGTTTACGGTACTGCCCAACGGCATCGACACCGCCCTGTTTGCCGCCCGGGACCCCCAGCGCCGTGCCCTGCTGCGGGGAGACCTGGGCGTTGCCGACAACGAGATCCTGTTTGGCCATGTGGGGCGTTTTACCGCCCAGAAAAATCACCCTGGCCTCCTGCGGATCTTTGCCGCCCTGCGCAAACGGCTGCCGAAAGCCCGACTGGTTCTGCTGGGGGGCGGTCCGGCCCCCTATGTGGAAGAAATGCAGGCCCTGGCCCGGGAATTGCAGCTGGGGGACAGCGTGATCTTTGCCGGGGTACGCAGCAACATCCAGGGGTTTTACGATGCCATGGATGCCTTCCTGCTGCCCAGCCTGTTTGAGGGATTGCCGGTGGTGCTGGTGGAAGCCCAGACCGCCGGTCTGCCCTGCTTTGTTTCGGATACCATCGACCGGGGCGCCGCCTTCACCGACCGGGTACGTTTTCTGCCCCTGAAGGACCCGGACGCCTGGGCCAATGCCATCGGGGCGGCCAGTTTCCGCCGGGACCCCAATGCCCGCCGGAAAGCGGTGGATGCCGGGTATGACATCCACACCAGCGCCGGCGTCCTGCAGGAATTCTATCTGCGCCGCTATGCGGAGGTGATGGCATGATGTCCGAACCCAAACGCTGCGAGATCGCTGTGATCGTGCCGGTACATAATGCAGCGGATTTTCTGCCCGACTGTCTGAACGCCCTGGCGGCCCAGCGGTTTGACGATTTTTGCTGCATCCTGGTGGATGACGGCTCCACCGACGCCTCCCCTGCTCTCTGCGATGATATGGCCTTGAATGACCGGCGGTTTCTGGTGATTCACCAGCCCCAGAGCGGGGTCAGCGCCGCCCGTATGGCCGGCATGCGCAAAGCCCGGGAGGAAGGCGCCATCTGGTTTGCTTTCTGTGACGCCGATGACCGGTATCACCCGGATTTTCTGCGTACCCTTCACGCCGCCGCCCAGGACGCCGCCCTTCCGCTGGCCTGCTGCCGGTACAACACCTTCACCGACACCTTGCCGGAGGAGGCAACGGCCCCCGATACCTACCGGGTATTCCCTGCACCGGAACATCTGGAAGCGCTGCTCCATGACCATGCCGTGGATTACGGCCTGTGGAACAAGCTCTACGCCGCCGGGCTGCTCACCGAGGCCATGCTGGACAACGACCTTGCCTATAATGAGGATCTGCTGGCCAACTGGCAGGCATTTCTGCGTGCACCCGGCTGCGCTTTCTGCGATTTTGCCGGATACCATTACCGTCAACATGCCGCCAGTGCCACCCACCGGGCCCTGCCGCCCCAGAGTATCGACGACCAGCGCCGGGCTGCCACCCTGATCCGCGGCAGCGTACCGGAAGAATGGCCGGAACTGCAGCAGTCTGCCAATGCGTTCTATTATGAGAAACTGGTCTACCTGGCCAGCATGATCCTGCGCCGGGCCGATGCCGACGACTATCGTGTCCACCTGGGGGAGCTGAACATCGGCATCACCGCCGGGCTAAAAGACCCGCAGCTGGGCCGCAACCCCAGGCTGCCCTTTTCCATCCGTGTGGCAGCGTGGGCTACCGTCCGTACCCCCAAACTCTGGCGGCGGATCTGCCGCAAATTCTTGAAGGACAGGCAATAATGCGTTTTTTACTGATTCTGGACCGGGTGGAAAACCCCGCCAGTGCCAATGCCCTGCTGGGATACCGTCTGGCGGCGGAACTGCTAACCGCCGGGCATGAGGTGCACCTGCTGGAATTGTGGGACGGGCTTCATCCTCTGCCCACCCCACCGGAGGGCGCCCCCCGGCACTCGTTGGCCTTTGCCGACGAACGGCTGATGAATACCGCCCTGGAAAACGGCGCCAAAAGCGGTACCCCGGTGCCCCTGCGGCTGCTGCGGCTGGCCGTTCACCCCACTGCCGTGGCGGCGGCTTTCCGGCAGCTGGTCCTTCATAAGCCCCGCCGCACCACAGAGAGCCGCAAGGAGATGGAGCGACTGGATGCCGCTTTCCATTTTGATGCGGTCTGTGCCGTCTGTGCGCCCTACCGCACGGCTTTTGCCCTGGAAACCGCCCGCATCGGCGGCAAAAAACTGCTCTGGCAGCTGGACCCCTACGCCAGCAACCGGGACTATACCGCCCCGGGGGGCTTTGCCCGGGAAGGCCAACTGCTGGATGCCATCGACGGCACCTTCATCACGCCCCAGGCGCTGCCCGATTATGAGGGCGGCCCGTTAAGCCCCTGGCGCAGCAAAGTGCATCTGCTGGGTTTTCCCGTGCTGCTGCCTGTGCCGGAGCCCGCCGCCCATACCGGTACCCGCTGTGTTTTCTGCGGGAGCCTGTATCCCACGGTGCGGGAACCGGACTTTGCCCTGCAACTGTTTACGGCCTTGCATGCCCCCGATTTGACCCTTACTATGGCAGGGGGCGGCTGGCAGCCCTTTGCCGCTTCGGCCCGGCAGGCCGCCGCGGTGCTGGGGGACCGCTTTGTGCAGCCCGGGCCGTTGCCTCCTGCCGAGGCGGCGGCGCTGGAACAGGGTGCCGACATCCTGCTGAGCCTGGGCAACTTCTACGATAACCAGATGCCCAGCAAGTTGTTCAGCTATTTTGGCACCGGCAAACCGGTGCTGCATCTGGCCGTCAGCGACACCGACCCCACCCTGCCCTATCTGGCCCGGTATCCTTTGGGGCTGGTTCTGTACAAGCGGGAGGGCGTGACCCCTGCCGTTGTAGACCGGCTGCGCCGCTGGATCGCGGCCATGCGGGGACAGCGGCTGCCGTATAAAGAGGTTGCTGCCCTCTATCCCGAATTCACACCCAGACAGGTGGCCCTGGATTTTCTGGCCGCCCTGTAAATCCCACGAAAAGGAGTGTCCCCCATGCATGTGTTCTGGCTGGTAAGTATGGTGTTGCCACAGGCCGCCCTGGCCTGCGGACTGCCTTCCGCCAGCGATGTGAGCGGCGGCTGGCTGACCGGCCAGCTCAACGCCCTGCAAAACCGGGACGACCTGCAGCTCACGGTGGCCTGCGTGGACGGACGTCAGCCCCACGATCTCTGTGGGGAGCGGGAGGGTGTGGTATACCGCATCCTGTCCGGGCCCCAGGATTTCCCCCGCCTGCTGCAAGCATCCCGGCCCGACCTGGTGCATATCTGGGGGACCGAGTACGCCGCGGCTGCCGCCATGCTGGATGCCGCCCGGTCCCGGGACCTTCCGGTATTGGTGGGCATTCAGGGGGTCATGGAAGATTGCGCCCGACACCTCTGTGATGGTGTGCCGGAAAGCTATCGCCATTCCACACCGCTGGACCGGCTGCTGGATCGGCTGGTGCCCGGCGCCTTGCTGGACAAGATGCAGCATCAGTTTGATGCCCTGGCCCAAAGCGAGGCGGCCTTGCTGCAAAAGGCCCGGTATGTCACCGGTCGTACCGGGTTTGACCGCCGTTCGGTGGCAGAGCTGGCGCCGGATGCCCGGTATTTTTGCTGCAATGAGACCTTGCGCCCCTTGTTCTATACCGGGACCCTGTGGAAAGCCCGGGACTTTGGCCGTACCCCGGTGCTGCTGCTCTCCCAGGGGAACTATCCCCTGAAAAATCTGCATACCGTTCTGAAGGCCCTGCCCGCCGTTTTGCAGCGCTGGCCTGATGCCGAACTGCGCATTGCCGGTTGGCCCCCGCTGGATAAAGGGCCTTTGTTCAGCCCGCTGATCGCCCGTCTTTTCCCCTATCAACGGTACTGCCGCAAACTGGCCAAGGCGTTGGGGGTTGCCGGGCATATCCATTACACCGGCCCCCTGGATGCCGCCTCCATGCGGCAGGCCTATCTGGAAGCCGACCTCTTTCTCTTGCCCTCCCTCAGCGAAAACAGTCCCAACAGTCTGGGGGAGGCCATGCTGTTGGGATTGCCCTGTGTGGCCAGCCGGGCCGGAGGCATTCCGGATATGATGGCCGATGGCGTGGAAGGGCTTCTCTACGGCGATGCTTTGGACGCGGATGCCCTGGCAGCCACCGTCCTGCAGGTCCTGGCCTCCCCCGACGGCGGCGCCGCCCTGGGGCAGGCCGCCCGCACCCGTGCCTTGCAGACCCATGACCCCGCCGTCAATGCCGGGACCCTCTGCGGCATCTATCAGACCATCCTGCAGGAGGTCCCGCGGTGAAAATCAGTATCATCATTCCTTGCTACAAAGCCGCCGGCACCCTGCGCCGGGCCGTGGAAAGCGCCCTGAACGGCGCCCCGGAGGACCTGGAACTGCTTCTGGTGGAGGATGGCAGCCCCGACGATACCGGGGTGCTCTGTGACGAGCTGGCCGCCTTGGATGCCCGCATCACGGCGCTGCACCGCCCCAACGGCGGAGCCGGGGCAGCCCGCAACACCGGCCTGGAAGCCGCCCGGGGGGACTGGATTCTCTTTCTGGACGCCGACGACGAACTGTTGTCCGGTTTGTGGCAGGCACTGGAGGCGGTTGCCGTTACCGATGAGGAGATGATCCTCTTCGGGCTGCGGCGACAAAGTACCGGCGGGGATGTGACCGTGCCCTTGCCGGAAGGCCGGTACCGGGGGCTTGCCTCTTTGCAAAGTGTGCTGCCCGCCCTGCTTTTTGACACCGGCTTGCTGGCCGCCCCCTACCCCAAGCTGTTCCGCCGCAGTGCCATCGGCACCCTGCGGTTCGACGAAACCCTCAAAATCAATGAGGATGTCCTTTTTAACATACTTTTTTTACAAAAAACGACTGCCATTTATTGGCTGTGTGGTGTATACTATAAGCAAAATGATGTGGGCGACAGCCTGTCCCGCTCGCTGCGGGGCGATCTGCTGGATGCCGAGGCCGTGACCCGCCCGGCGCTGGAAACCCTGCTGGTGCAAAACGGTCTGGACCCCGCCCCCTATCTGTATACCAGCCGGGTGCGGGCCTGCCTGAACCAGTACGGGCTGCTCACCGGCTGCCGGGGGACGCTGTCCTTCCGGCAACGCCGGGCGCTCTTCGCCCGCATTCTGGCGGACCGGGATGCCCGGGCCGCCCTGACGGACCGGCTGCGCCGCGACCCCAACCGGCTGCTGGCCATTCCCTACCGTATCGGCGTGGCCTGCCGGTGGCCAGGCCTTCTGGCCGCCTACACCCTGGCCAAACAACGCTTTCTGTAACCAAGGAGAACTCCATGGGCCATTCCCCGAAAATCAGTATCGTCTCCACCGTGTACAACACACAGCCTTTTCTGGAACAGGCTGTGCGCAGTATTTTGGCGCAGACCTTTTCCGATTTTGAGCTGCTTCTCATCGATGACGGCAGCTCGGACGATTCGGGCCGCCTGTGTGACCTGCTTGCCGCAGAGGATGCCCGCATCCGGGTATTCCATCAGCCCAACGGCGGACCGGCCAGCGCCCGGAACAAGGGCCTGGACAATGCCCGGGGGGCTTACATCGGGTTTGTGGATTCCGACGATCTCATCGAGCCCACCATGTATGAAACCCTGTACAACGCCCTGCAGGCTCCCGGAGTACGGTTGGCAGCCTGCAGCGGCGATTGTATCGACGCCAGCGGGCAGATCATCCCGGGGCGGCAGGTGGCCATCCGGGAACACGGCGTCCGCCCGGCCGAGGAACTGCTGCTGGAGACCTTCCAGACCGGCAGTTACTACGGCCCCCTGAGCTGGAACAAGCTGTTCGACATCCGGCTGTTCCGGGACAAAGGCATCCACTATGATGAGACGATGCTTTTTGGCGACGATGCCAGCGTGCTGCACCGGGTCTTTGAGGGAGAACGGTGCAACTGCCTGACCGATGTCCTGTATCATTACCGCACCCGCGCCGGGCAGATCACCAGCACCGCCACCTTTTCACCCCGCAAGCTGGACGACCTGCGGATGTACTGGGAATGGCTGCAATATTTTGCCAGCCGCCCGGGGCGCGAAGAATACCGCCGTTGGGCCACCGTATGGTACTGGCGGGTATTTTACCAGTTCTGGTGCCAGTCCGGTGCAGCCGGGAATCTGGCGGAACTGAAACCGAAATTCATGGCCCATAAAAAGCATTTGGACGCCGTACTGCCGGACCTGGTCAGCAGCCCGCTGCTGCCGGCCGGGGAAAAGGTGCGTGCCGTCTTATTTTGCGCCAACCCCGGCGCGCTGTATTCCGCAGCCACCGCCTGGGGCCGTCTGGCCGCAAAAAAGAGGAAGGGGAATTGATTGATGGAACGTATTGCAATCAGCGTGATCGTACCGATCTACAATACAAAGAAGTTTTTGGAGGAATGCCTGGACAGCATCCTGGCCCAGGACGTACAGGTGCCCTACGAAGTGTTGCTGGTCGATGACGGTTCAACCGACGGCTGCGGCGAGATCTGCGACGCCTACGCTGCCAAAGATTCCCGCGTGCGGGTATTCCATCAGGAGAACCAGGGCCTCTCGGCGGCACGCAACACCGGTATCGATGCCGCCCGGGGACGGTACTACGCCTTTGTGGATTCCGACGACGTGGTGCTGCCCGCCTACCTGCGCACCCTGTATGATGCCTGCGAGGACCATGACGCTTACATGGCCCTTTGCGCTGTGGAGGATGTGCAGGAGAACGGCGAAAGCTGTGTGCCGCCCCACTCCACCCATCCCGCCCGGGAAGGGGTATTCTGCGGCAAAGATCTGCTGAATGAATTCTACACCCCCAACGGCACCGTCTACACGGTGGCCTGGAACAAGCTCTACCGTGCCGAGGTGTGGAAGCTGCTCCACTACCCCGAAGGCCGCCTGCATGAGGACGACTTTGTGGCCCACCGCCTTTTCTGGCGCTGCGACAAGGTGGTCTGTGTGGATACCATCCTCTATCATTACCGGCTGAGCACCGGCAGCATCTGCCGTTCTTCCATCAAACCGGAAGCCTTCGACGCGGTGGACGGCCTGGCCGACCGCTACCGTTTCTATGTGGAAAACAACGCCGACCGCACGGTGATCGACTCTGCCTATGCGGCCTGCTGGCGGCGTTACCTCTTCCTCTGCGCCAAGGTGCGCCAGAATCCCACCCCTGAGCTGGTCAAGGCCATCAGCAAGGAACAGTTCCTGATGCAAGGGCTCATCAGCTACCTGCCCAACTGCCGTCACATGAAGATGACGGAAAAACTCTCGGCCGCCCGCTGGTCGATGATGAGCGCCGAGAGCCTGTGCCCCATCAAAAAGTAATGCTGCCCGCCTGACGGGCAAATCCATCACAGAAGGAGCCGACCGTTGGCCATCCTCAGACCCGACAAAGACAAGGATAAAGAAAAACTTCCCCGCATTTTGCTGGTACCGCCGCCGGATCTTCCGGTGCCCGCTGTACAGGGTGGTGCGGTGGAAACACTGCTGACCCATCTCATCCGCGAAAACGAACGTCAGGGCAAGCTGGACCTGCTGTGTGCCAGTGTCCCCGACGAAGCGGCCCGCCGCGCCTCCGAGGGGCTGCAGCACACCAAAATGCTCTATATTCCCCGCCCCCACGGCCATCGCCGCTACTGGCCCATGGTATTCGTGGAGCGGTGCCTGGGGATTGCTGCCCCCTATGACCCCTGGTACCAGAAGGTACAGCTGGCCCTGGCCCTGGAACTGCCCGGCCCCGACCTGATCGTGGCCGAGGGCGGAAACCTGACCCAGTGCAGCGCCATTAGCCGGATGTTCGGCCGGCGGCGGTGTCTGGCCCATCTCCACGGGCAGACCGCCTGCAGCCCCGTGATGGATACCATCTACGGCGGCATTCTGGCCCTGAGCGAATTTATCCGGGACGATTATCTGAAAACCAGCACCCTGGACCCCAAGCATGCCTACATCTGGTATAACTGTGTAGATACCCGGCGTTTCTGCCCCGGGCCGCCGCCGTTGGCGCTGCGTACCCGGCTGGGCTTCGGCGCCCGGGATTTTGTTGTGCTCTTCTGCGGCCGCCTGGATCCGGACAAGGGCATCCACAAGCTGATGGAAGCCCTGGCCCTGCTGCCGGTTCCCCAGATCAAACTGCTCATCGTGGGCAGTCCTTTCTTTGGCCGCACCCAGCAGAGCAGCTTTCTGCGCAAGCTGGAACAGCAGGCCCGGGCCCTGGGCAACCGGGTCCAATTCACCGGGTATATTCCCAACGAGGACCTGCCCGATTACTACCGTCTGGCCGACCTGGTCTGCGTCCCCACCCTGGTGGAGGAAGCCGCCGGTCTGGTGGCGGTGGAGGCCATGGCCTGCGGCCGTCCGGTACTGGCCACCCGCAGCGGCGGCATGCCGGAATATCTGGAAGGCAGCCAGGCGGTGCTGGTGGAACGGGGCGACAACATCGCCGACCAGCTGGCCTGGAGCATCCGGATGCTGTATGAGCACCCGGCTCTCTGCGCCGAGATGGGGGCCGCCGGTTCCAAGCGGGCCCAGGATTTTTCGGTGGAGCGTTACTATAATGAATTTGTCCGCATCGTTCGGGATATGCTCCGGAACGGAGGTGCTGTATGAGCCAAGCTGCCATTTGTGTGGTGGTTCCGGTCTATCGCGCCGAAACCACCCTGGACCGCTGTGTGGAAAGCATTCTCTCCCAGCAGGTGGAAGGCGGCGTCTGCTGTGTCCTGGTGGACGACGGCAGTCCCGACACCAGCGGTGCTATCTGCGATGATTGGGCCGCCCGGGACAGCCGGGTCCGGGTCATCCATCAGGACGACCTGGGCGTGTCCAGCGCCCGGAATGTGGGCATGGCTGCTGCCGACAGCGAATACCTGGTTTTTCTGGACTCTGACGACGCCCTGCGTCCCGGCGCCTTGCAGGCAGCACTGAACGCCCAAAGGGCCGCGCCGGACGCCTTTGTCCTCTGGCATTACACCACCCGGGAGGAGGACGCCGCCCCGGTGACTGACGCCGCGGTTTCCCGCTCCCGGCAGGAGCTGGCCGCCCTGTGGCTGGATTGCCTGCTGGCCATGCCCTGGAATAAACTGTACCGTACGGCATTGGCCCAGCGGATCAAGTTCAACACACAGTATACTTTGGGTGAAGATTTACAGTTTGTATTGGACTATATCGCTCTGCTGGCCACGGAAACCGCCGATTTTTCCTATCGTGTGCTGGACAGTGCCCTGACCTTTTACGATTGCAGCCGCACCGGGACCCTTTCCACCAAATACCACGCCAATTACTGCGAGATCTGGCCCCAGCATTTTGCCAAGCTGAATGCCGCCTGCCTGGCCGCCCAGTGCCCCGAAGCCGACCTGCGCCAGCTGCACCGGGCAGAGCTGACCGTATTTGCGGAAGGTGTGGCCGACATTCTGCGCCGGGACCCCGCTCCTCTTTCGGGCATCCGGCGGGATAAGGCTGCCGCCGCCCTGCGTACCCCCTGGCTGCGGGCCCTGCTGGACCAGATGCGCCGGGAACGGTGCTACAGCGCCTACTACCTGCCCTGCCGCTGGCGCAATGCCCAGCTGGTGTATACCATGGCGGAGGCCAAACGCACCGGTTCCCCGCTGTACGGCAAACTGGACTGGGCGGGGTATTATCTGCTGGCCGGCCGCCTGCGCCGGGATTGATCCCCTGCCCCATCAAACAAAACAAGCCCCTGCCGCGACCTTGCGGCAGGGGCTTTTGGATACAGAAATGCCCCACCACCCGGAGCAGAAGGCGGTGGGGCCAGACAATCGCAGACCGCTGAAAAAGGCGCAGAGCAAAACGCCGAAACGGAGGCGCAGCCTGCCATTGGCAGAAACTCCGACCGGAGAGGCATACCGTCGGGTTTCAGATTGGTTATGGTTAGCTTACGCTAACCACGTGTATACTGTACCATATCTGCGGGCTGTTGTCAACGGTTTCCGGAAGATTTTATTTTCCTTCATTCTTTGGGGGCGTCGGGATAGTCCCGCACATGAAGCAGATTTTCGGCATCCTTGACCTCTTCTTCGGTGGGGACCCGCACACCCTCCAGCGGGTAGGGAATCCCCAGATTCTGCCATTTGAAAAGGCCCAGGGTATGGTAGGGCAGGATCTCCACCCGGCGCACGGTAGGCAGGGTCTTGATAAAGGCATCCAGCTGCCGCAGTCCGTCGGCATCGTCGGTCAGGCCGGGCACCAGCACATGGCGAATCCAGAGGGGTACCCCATGGTCCGCCACATACCGGGCCATGGCCAGAATGTTCCGGTTGGTATGGCCGGTGAGAGCCTTGTGCTTCTCGTCGTCGATCTCTTTCAGGTCGAGGATCACCAGGCTGGTATGTTCCAGCATGGCGTCGAACCGGGCCATCCAGTCGGCGTTGTCCGGTGCAAAGGGCTGGCCACTGGTATCCAGCGCAGTGTGGATGTTCTTGGCGTGGGCCAGGCGGAACACCTCGCTGACAAAGTCCATCTGCAGCAGCGGTTCCCCGCCGCTGATGGTCAGACCGCCGTTGTTGCGCCAGTAGTTCCGGTACCGGCAGGCAGCGTCAAAGGCCTCCTGGGGCGTTTTGGCAGTCTCTTTGGTGAAAGCCCAGGTCTCGGGATTGTGGCAGTACTGGCACCGCATGGCGCAGCCCTGCAAAAAGATAATATACCGGACTCCCGGCCCGTCCACCAGGCCGAAAGTCTCTACCGAATGGACATAGCCCATGGTTTCCTGTTGTGACATAGTTGGGTAGCTCCTTTGTAAACAAAAGATCCGCGGCCACAGAGGACAGCCGCGGATCTTACAAAATCAGTTCAGATGATTACAGCACCTTGTGGCAGGTACGGGCAATGACATCCAGCTGCTGCTCGCGGGTCAGGTCGATGAACTTGACGGCGTAGCCGGAAACACGGATGGTGAAGTTGGCGTACTCTTCCTTCTCGGGATGCTCCATGGCGTCGATCAGCTTCTCTTTGCCAAAGACGTTGACGTTCAGGTGATGGGCGCCCTGATCGAAGTAGCCGTCCATGACCTGGACCAGGTTCTCCACACGCTCCTGCTCACTGTGGCCCAGGGCGTCGGGGCTGATGGTCTGGGTGTTGGAGATGCCGTCCAGCGCCCAGTGGTAGGGCAGCTTGGCCACCGAGTTCAGGCTGGCCAGCAGGCCGTGGGTCTCGGCACCGTAGCTGGGGTTGCCGCCGGGGGCAAAGGGCGTGTAAGCCTTGCGGCCGTCGGGCATGGCACCGGTGGCCTTGCCGTACACCACGTTGGAGGTGATGGTCAGGATGGAGGTAGTGGGCTCGGAGTTGCGGTAGGTGTGGCGACGCTTGATCTTCTCGATGAAGGTGCGCAGCAGGTTCACCGCAATGTCGTCGGCGCGGTCATCGTCGTTGCCGTACTTCGGGAAGTCGCCCTCGATCTCATAGTCGGTGACCAGGCCCTGCTCGTTGCGGATGCACTTGACCTTGGCGTACTTGATGGCGCTGAGGGAGTCCACCACGTGGCTGAAGCCTGCAATGCCGGTGGCAAAGGTGCGGCGCACATCGGTGTCGATGAGAGCCATCTCGGCGGCCTCGTAGTAGTACTTGTCGTGCATATACTGGATGAGGTTCAGGATGTTGACGTAAAGGCCGGCCAGCCAGTCCATCATCACGTCATACTTCTGAACGACCTCATCGTAATCCAGGTATTCGCTGGTGATGGGGGCATAGTGGGGGCCTACCTGCTCGCCCAGCTTCTCGTCCACGCCGCCGTTGATGGCGTAGAGCAGGCACTTGGCCAGGTTGGCGCGGGCACCGAAGAACTGCATCTCCTTGCCGGTCTGGGTGGCAGACACGCAGCAGCAGATGGAGTAGTCATCGCCCCAGACCGGCTTCATGACGTCGTCATTCTCATACTGGACCGAGGAGGTCTTGATGGAGATACGGGCGGCGTAGTCCTTGAAGGTCTTGGGCAGAGCGGAAGAATAGAGCACCGTGATGTTGGGCTCCGGAGCGGGGCCCATGTTTTCCAGGGTGTGCAGGAAGCGGAAGTCGGTCTTGGTGACCATGGAACGGCCATCCATACCGATACCGGCCACTTCCAGGGTCGCCCAGACGGGGTCACCGCTGAACAGCTGGTTGTAGCTGGGGATACGGGCAAACTTGACCATGCGGAACTTCATGACCAGATGGTCGATGAGCTCCTGGGCCTGCTCCTCGGTGATCAGGCCGCGCTCCAGGTCACGCTGGATATAGATGTCCAGGAAGGTGGACACACGGCCCACGCTCATGGCAGCGCCGTTCTGGGTCTTGATAGCAGCCAGGTAGCCGAAGTAGAGCCACTGGACGGCTTCCTTGGCGTTGGCGGCGGGCTGGGAGATGTCGTAGCCGTAGGTGGCGGCCATCGCCTTCATGCCCTTCAGGGCGTTGATCTGCAGGGCCAGCTCCTCACGCTGGCGGATCACATCGTCCAGCATGGTGCCGTCGCCGCAGTTGGCAAAGTCGTTCTGCTTCTCCTTGATCAGGAAGTCGATACCGTAGAGCGCCACACGACGGTAGTCGCCCACGATACGGCCGCGGCCATAGGTGTCGGGCAGACCGGTGACGATGTGGCTGTGGCGGGCCTTGCGCATCTCGGGGGTGTAGGCATCAAACACCGCCTGGTTGTGGGTGCGGGTATACTGGGTAAAGATCTCGTGCAGCTTGGGGCTGGGGGTGTAGCCGTAGGTGGTGCAAGCCTGCTCCGCCATCTTGATACCGCCGTAGGGCATAAAAGCGCGCTTCAGCGGCTTGTCGGTCTGCAGGCCAACGATCTGCTCCAGATCCTTGAGTTCGGGGTCGATATAGCCCGGGCCATAGGCTGTCAGGCCGGAGACCACCTCGGTCTCCATGTCGAGGACACCGCCCTTGGCGCGCTCCTCTTTCTGCAGGGCCTGCAAAGCACCCCACAGTTTGTTGGTAGCTTCGGTGGGGCCGGCGAGGAAACTCTCGTCGCCGGCATAGGGTTTATAGTTCTTCTGGATGAAGTCACGGGTATTGACTTCTTCCTTCCAGATGCGGCCTTCAAAGCCTTCCCACTGCTTGAAATCTGTCATAAACGCACTCCTTCTCATCGTTTACGTTCCATATGTGGTGTTGACACAGATACTATAATACCATATCTGTAAAAAAACGCAAGGGGCAATTTCCCATTTTGTGGTTTTTCCGCCTCTGTTCCTATACTATAGCAAAAATATAGGATATTGTATGTTGTCCCGGCAACACTTTTTTGCCGCTTCTTTTTTCCCTCCTTCCGGGTCTGCATTTTTAGTGGTTAGTTGTATCTAACCTTGTGTTTAAGATACCACGCTGCTTTCCCTTTGTCAAGGGCAAACGCAAAAACGGCTGCGCTTTCCAGACGGAAAACACAGCCGTTTGTCCTTCTTTCAGAAAAAGAGAAAGTGGTAGGTCGCAATGGGGATGTTGTAGGATTCCCCCTCCATCAGCAGGACCAGGAAGCAGATGCCGCTGAAGATATGCCACGCCAGGGCAGCACCGCAGACCCACACCCGTATTCCCAGGCGGCCGCCGCGTTCGCCGCTGCGCCAAGCTGCCAGGGCCCGGAGCCAGACCGATACCGACTCCAACAGAAACACCCAATAGCAGATAAACGGGCCCCACCAAAGGTTGGCATGGTAGAGACGCTCACCGCTTTCCACCAGCAGCAGGGCTTCCGCCATGGAGACCGCAAAGAGCAGCAGACTGAACCGGTACCGGAATTCCGGCCAGGCTCTGCGTCCCAGCAGGATGCCTACCGCCGCCACAAACACAAAGGAGCGCAGCAGCCCCAGCACCGCGGCTTCATTGAAGGGTCCCCACAGCATGGCGTGGCGGTCAAAATCCACCGTAAAAATCAGCTTCATGCCGCTGTCCGCCTCGGAAAACAACACGTTGGCCTGAATGAGACAAAGGCCTATGCTGGGCAGAACGCTGCAGCCCATAATGACTTCCTGACGGAAATTTTTGCCGTGAGTGCGGACCAGATCGGCGATCAGCAGAATCAGCAGAGCCGGGGCAAAGGCAAACACAAGACTTGCCTTGAAACTGGTGGCCAGGGTCAGGCAGACCGTATAGACCACCCAGGCCCGCAGATCCAATTTACCGGCCATGCTGTGCCAGGCAGGATAGAAGCTGAGAACCGCCAGCAGGGCAAAGGGGGCCAGCATGATATAGGTGGTATTGTGGTAGACAGTGCCGATGACGGTACCCTGGTACCAGTACCCGCCCCGGGGCATCCAGACCGCCTGGGCCAGATACACCGCCAGACTGACCAGCAGCCGGGCCGGAGGGGACCACCTGGGCAGTGCCGGACGAAGGCCCCAGGCAAAAACTGCCACCGCTGCCAGATGGAACAGCGCCAGCAAAACGGCAATGCCCCAACGCCCGCCCAATGCGTAGGCCGGACCCACCAGTAAGGAGGTGGTGGAGTAGATCATGCCCCGCTGGGCAAAGGCCAGATGCTGCCCCAGGTCGGAGGTATAGGGGTCGTTGCCGCCCCCCGGGGAGCATAGCTGCTGGTAATGCAGCCAGGCCATAGCCATGGTAAAAAGCGCCAGGAGCGACAGTGCTGCTGCCCACAGAATGCGTTGTTTGGTCGTTTTGGACAAAAAAGTTCCTCCCTTTTCGGCGGCAGACCGCCGCATGGGTCTACGGTAGAAAATCATATTCTATAATGATACCATAGACACGGTAAAACGCAAGGCCCGGGCTGTTTTTTGGGCAGGGCTACCAAAAACAACCTATGAGGCACCGTTGTTTTTTGCTTGCCAAACCCGCCGCAATCCTGTATAATAGAGCCTGTTCTGTACAATAGAAATGACACTGTGAGGTTTCACGATGCTGACAAGTTATCTGTATGTTTTCTTTATTTCGATGGTGCCGCTGATCGAACTGCGCGGTGCGATTCCCGTGGGCGTTGTTGGCCTGGGCCTGCCCCTGTGGAGCGTTTACGTAGTTGCCATTCTGGGCAACATGCTGCCGGTTCCCTTCATCTTCTTCTTTGCCCGCAAAATTTTGGAGTGGGGTGCCAGCAAACCGGTCATCGGCAAGTTTTTTACCTTCTGCCTGGAAAAAGGCCATCGCGGCGGTGAAAAGCTGAAAGCCACTGCTGGTCGGGGGCTGCCCTGGGCGCTGCTGCTCTTTGTAGGAATTCCCCTGCCGGGCACCGGTGCCTGGACCGGCACCCTGGCCGCCAGCCTGCTGGATATGGATTTCAAATCCAGCGTACTGGCCTGCATGGGCGGGGTCCTGCTGGCCGGCTGCATCATGGGCGCCCTGAGTGCCGCCGGCATCACCGCACTGGGTGCTGTGGTTGCATAAGATTCCTTCCGTTCCTGTTTAAAAGTTCCTGCTCCGTCCGGCCCATACCGGGCGGGGCGTTTTTGTTTTTCCGTCCTTTGTCTGCAGGCCGTCCTTTCCGGCTCTTTTGATTAGAAAAAATGCCCTTTTGCGCAGCACTGCGCAAAAGGGCATTTGTTTTGTTAGCTTAAGCGTAACAACAACCCCCGGCTATGCCGGGGAGTGTAAAGAGATTATATAGTGAAAAAAG
>CALXHP010000009.1 GCA_944388135.1 uncultured Gemmiger sp.
CACAGACAACAAGCCCTTTCGGTTGCTTGAACAATTTTTATTTGAAATTATTGTCTAACTTTTTGGGGTCACTTCAGTTTTCCCACCGGGATTTTTTGCATTTGTTATTCTTCCACGGCCTTGCGCAGGGTGTCCAGCAAGGGGGGCAGGGCGGCGGCCGCCTGGGGCCCGCCGAAGTTCACCAGCCCCCGCAGCGGCATGGCGTCCAGCATCTGGGCCATCGCCTCGGGGGGCATCAGGCCGTCCCCGCCGCCGTTGGCCATGGCCTGGCTGTTGGCCGCCAGCATCTGTTGCACAGTCTCCCTGGTGCGGGGGTCCGCCAGCAGCACCCCCAGGGGGGTGTTCTCGTCCACCGTCAGGGGACGGTGACGATTTGTCTCAAACTGCAGCGGCACCGTGATGCGGATATCCCGGCTGGAATGGCCCAGCCGCAGCTCATACCGGCCCGGCGCAGCGTACCAGTCGTGAAGTTCCGGACTGTAATAGCTCAGGTCCCGGGCGGTGAGGGTAAAACTGACCTCACATTCCTGCCCCGGTTCCAGCGTCACTTTCTGGAACCCCCGCAGGGACTGTACCACCCGTCCGCCCGGCACCGGGGCGCCGGTGGCATCGTGGACATAGAGCTGTACTACCTCGGCACCCCGTACCGCGCCGCTGTTCTTTACCTTGACGTGCAGCGTCACGCTGCCCCCCTCGGTGAGGGTATCGCTGTCCAGGGCGGCATGGCGGTAGACAAAGCCGGAGTAGCTCAGCCCGTGGCCGAAAGGCCAGCGCACCGGCATCCGGCGGGCGTCGTACCAGCGGTAGCCCACATAGACCCCTTCCCGGTAGTCGGCGGTGATGCCGTCCCCGGGATAGTCCAGATAACAGGGGGTATCCTCCAGCCGCAGGGGCCAGCTTTCCGGCAGACGGCCGGAAGGATTGGCTTCCCCCCACAGCAGGGCGTCGGTGGCTTCCCCGATGCCCTCCCCGGCCAGATACATACAGAGCACCGCCGAAACATCCCCCGCCCAGGGGCATTCCACCGGCGCGCCGGTGTGCAGCACCACCACGGTGTTCTTCTGCACGGCGGCCACCCGGGCAATCAGGTTGTTCTGGCAGTCCGGCAGCCGCATGTGGCGGCGGTCGGCACCCTCGCTCTCAAAAATTTCCGGCAGCCCCGCAAAGATCACCGCCACGTCCGCTTCCTCGGCGGCGGTCACCGCCCGCAAAAATTCCTCCTCGTCCCGCTGGTCACGGTCGGCGGGGAAGCCCTCCACATAGGCGACGGGGCGGCCCTTGGCCCGGGCAGCGGTCAGGGCCCCCACGGCGGCCCGGGTGTTCACATGGCTGGACCCGCCCCCCTGGTACCGGGGCGTCTGGGCAAAGGCACCGATATAGGCCACCTTCTGGCCCTTGTGCAGCGGCAGGGCGCCCAGATTCTGGAGCAGTACGCCGCTCTCTTTGGCCAGTTCCACGGCCAGGGCATGGTCGGCGGCTTTGTCAAAGACCGCCGGCGTCCGGGCCAGGTCCGCAGCCCGCAGCACAATGTTCAGGATGTGGGTCACCGCCCTGTCCAGTACGGCTTCGTCCAAGGCACCGCTGCGCACGGCCTCCACCAGTCTGGCATCGTTCACGCCCCCGGAACCCGGCATCTCCAGGTCCAGCCCGGCCATCACGCCCCGGACCCGGTCGTTCACGGCCCCCCAGTCCGACACGGTAAAGCCGGCGAACCCCCACCGGTCCCGCAGCATTTCATTCAGCAGCAGGGCGTTCTCGCTGGCGTAGGTGCCGTTGAGACGGTTGTAGCTGCACATCAGCGTCCAGGGATTGCCTTCCCGTACCGCTGCCTCAAAGGCGGGCAGGTAGACCTCCTGCAGGGTGCGCTCGTCCATCCGGCTGTCCGCCGTCATCCGGCGGGTTTCCTGGCTGTTGGCGGCAAAATGCTTGGGGCAGGCACCCACCCCTTCGCTCTGTACACCCTGGATGAACCCGGCGGCCAGTTCCCCGGCCAGGAAAGGGTCCTCGCTGTAATATTCAAAGTTGCGGCCGCACAGCGGGCTGCGTTTGATGTTGATGGCAGGCCCCAGCACCACACCCACGCCCACGGCCCGGGCTTCCCGGCCCAGGGCGGCGCCCAGCCGGCGGGTAAGGGTGGGGTCAAAGCTGGCGGCAGCCGCACAGCCGGCGGGGTAGCATACCGCTTCGATACTGTCGTTGGGCTGGTCGCTGCCCGGCTTCTGGGTGCGCAGACCGTGGGGCCCGTCGGACACCATCAGGGCCGGAATGCCCAGCCGTTCCACGGCCTTGGTACGCCAGAAATCCGCACCGGAACACAGCCCGGCTTTCTCTTCCAGCGTCAGGGCCGACACCAGTTCTTCCACCGTAGAGGTCATGATCGTTGACTCCTTTTTGACATTTTTCCTGAGTTTGGTACATTATACCACGGGGCATGTGCTAAAATAAAGGAAATTGTGTAAATTTACCACGAGGTTTGTTACAAGTCCGATACAAACCCGGTGTAGGATACAGGGGAAAGAAAAGGAGTTTCACGTATGACGGAAGTTTTGATCGTAGAGGATGAACACCTGATTGCCCGGCTTATCGAGATGAGCCTGACCCGGGCAGGGTACAGCTGCACGGTGGCGGGGGATGGCCGTACCGCCGCCGATCTGATCGAGGCCCATGACTACGACCTGGCCCTGCTGGACATCATGCTGCCGGGGCTGGACGGCTACGAACTGCTGGACTATCTGCGGCCCCAGGGGGTGCCGGTGATCTTTATCACCGCCAAAGGCACCGTGAAGGAACGTGTGGAGGGCCTGCGCCGGGGGGCGGACGACTACATCGTCAAACCCTTTGTGGTGGAGGAACTGCTGGCCCGGGTGGAATCGGTGCTGCGGCGGGCCGGGCGGGGCAACGTGATGCAGGCCTTTGACGTGGTGCTGGACGCCGGGGAACACACGGTGACCCAGAACGGCAAGCCGGTGGACCTGACCCCCAACGAGTTCCAGCTGCTGGAACAGCTCATGCGCAACCGGGGGGCGGCCCTCTACCGGGACACCCTCTACGAGCGGGTCTGGGGCGGCGACCGGGCCGAGACCGACACCCGCACGCTGGACCTGCACATCATGCGGCTGCGGCGCAAGCTGCACTGGTATGACCATATCGAGACCGTTTACCGCATCGGCTACCGCTTAAAGAAGGAGTAACCCTATGCGCTACGCACAAAAACTCATCTGCCTGCTGCTGCTGGTCCTCAGCGCCTCCTTTGGCGTAGGGGGCTGTTATCTGCTCTACAGCGACTTCGGCGTCCAGCTGGACCGCATCAACGCCGCCAACGCGGCGGCCCATGCCCAGGTGTGCACCCTGCTGCAAACCGAGATCCTCGACCTGCAGCGCCGCGGTGTGGATACGGGGGACGACACCGTGGCGGCGCTGCTCCAGAACCAGGGCAGTGCCGCAGCCCTCTGGCGGGGGGAAAACCTGCTGTGCGACACCCTGGAGGTGCCCTGTGATGCCCCCCTGGCCAACGGCACCATGTGTACGGTGCGCAGCGGGGACAAGGTGGCCGCCCTCTACGGCAGCGACCTTCAGGGGAACCTCCATCTGGTCAGTTCCTTTGACCTGACGGGGTTGTACCGGGACCGGGACGCCAGTCTGCGCCGGTTCCTGGGGCTGGAAGCGGTGGTGCTGGCCGCCGGTGCGGCGGTGATGGCCCTGCTGGCCCGTCAGGTGACCCGCCCGCTGCGGGTGCTCACCGCCACCAGCGCCCAGATCGCCGGGGGCGACTATGCCCGGCGCACGGCCCTGCATACCGGGGACGAGATCGAACAGGTCAGCCGCAGTTTTGACAAGATGGCCGATGCCGTGCAGGAGAAGATTGCCGATCTGGAGGCCGATGTGCAGAAGCGGGAGGACTTTATGGGGGCTTTCACCCACGAACTGAAAACCCCCATGACCAGCATCATCGGCTACGCCGATGTGCTGCGCAGCCTGCAGACCGACCCTGACGAACAGCGGGAGGCTGCCGCCGCCATCTACCATGAGGGCCGTCGTCTGGAATCCTTGAGCCAGAAACTGCTGGCCCTGCTGGCGTTGGGGGGCGAGGAACTGGAACTCACCGACCTGGACCTGGCGTCCCTCTGGCAGCCCCTGCGGGCGGCCTGCCCGGGGGCGGCGGTGGAAACCCCTGCCGGCCACTGGGTGGTGCGGGGGGATGCCGACCTGCTGCTGGATCTGCTGTGCAATCTGGTGCAGAATGCCGCCAAGGCCAGCGATCCCGCCGCACCCATCCAGGTGCGCTGCCGGGAGGCGGAAACCACCGTCACGCTGGAAGTGGCGGACCGGGGATGCGGCATTCCCCGGGCGGAAATCGACCGGGTCACCGAGCCTTTTTACATGGTGGATAAGTCCCGCGCCCGGAAGCAGGGGGGCAGTGGGCTGGGACTGGCCCTCTGCAAGCGCATTGCGGCGGCCCACGGCAGCGATCTGGTGATCGAAAGCACCCCGGGGCAGGGCACCACGGTGCGGGTCACCCTGCAGAAAGGGGGCAGCGTATGAGTCTGTGGAAGCATCCCCGCTGGATGGCGGGTTTGTGCACGATGGCGGTGCTGGCCTGTGCTGCGGCGCCGGCGGTTTTTCTCACGGCGGTGGATGCCGCCATGCTGGGGCGGCGGGCAGCGGTGAAGGACGCCTATGTGGCCCCCACCCCCAGCGGGGAGGATTATTACATTCTGCGCCAGCTTACGGCGCGGCAGCAACAGGAAAGTTCCATCACCTACAGCCAGGTCCCTGAAGCGGGCGAACCCCAGGGGGCGCTGAAGATGTACATCGGAGCGCAGAACAGCCTGGAAAGTATGATGAACGGCTACCAGTACCGGGATACGGTGGATGCTACTTTTCAGCAGCTCACCGAAAAAGGGGTCATCGCGCCGGAATGGGCATCCTGGGCCAGTGCCTGGGATACCGGCAGCGCCTTGTATTACAGCTATAACGGGTATTCCTATGACTTAAGTGTGCCCTACTACGCCACCGACAGTCTGGGCTTTGTGACCCTCAAACGGTTTGCTCTGGAGCAGGGGGCGCTGTACACGGTGTTCAGCCTGACGATGGACAGCCGCACCGGTGTGGTGACCCAGCTGTGGGTCTCGGCGCCCCAGGGAGGAGAGCAATCCCCCGCCGTCCCCGATGAGACAAGCCTGCGGTCCTTCGCAGAGCTGGCCGGGCTGGAAAATCTGGGGGACTGGGCAGTACCGGAAAATACCCCCTATGCCCATGCCCTTTACAGCGCCAACGGGGCGGCGCTGATCACCGCCACGGTGAGCCCTTACCAATATTCCGGCTGGGCGGACGGCACCACCGTTACCAGTGACCGCTGGTTCTTGAGCCTGAGCCTGCAGCCCTGCACGGCGGAGGAACTGCCCACGCTGGTGTCCTGAACGACCATTGACGAAAGGAGCATCCATGAAACGTCTGTTTTCTATAAGTCTGGCGGCCGCCCTGACTTTATCTCTGGCGGGGTGTGCTGCCGCTTCCGCCGCCCCGGCGGTGCCGGAAGCTACCGCTACCCCGGAGGCGGCCCCTACCGAAGCGGTCCCCGCGGCGGCAGAATTCTACACCATAAGCGATGGCTACAGCTATGGAAACACCGGTTTCAATGCGGGGGATGCCTGGTATTCCCTGGACTACCGGCTGGGCTACGCCCTGGTGACCAGAACCGACTATGCCACCGCCACCCGGCAGGTGCTGTGCAGCGTGCCGGGATGTACACATGATTCGGAATCCTGCCCGGCCTGGGTGCCGGGACGGGGCACGGGCCTGGAAATTTTCACGGCGGGTGATAAGGTCTATGTGTATCACCCGGTGGTCACCATGCATTACGAGGGCAGCTGGGAAGACTTTTACGCCGAGGTGGTGGAACCCAAGCTGCAGCAGCGTCCCGACGGCCTGGAGGACCTGACCGAAGAGGAAGTGGTGGCCTATTACAAAAATCTCTACGTCGAGCGTTCGGCTCCCACGGGGCTCTATTGCATCGAGGGAAACGGCGCCTCCCGGCAAAATGTGGAAACCTCCCAGAACCTCCCCCAAGGGATCGTTTGCTGGTGTGACGGCACGGCTCTCTATGGGCAGAGCGTGGCCGGTACCAACGGCGACACCCCCACGGGATGCCGGGTGGCTCTGGCGGATGGCAGCGTGACCACCTTCCCGATGCTCCAGGAGGAAAACATCCTGGGCGCCCAGGGGAGCCGGCTGCTCACCGCACACCCCGTCACCGACGGGCCGCTGCCCGATCCCAACGACGTGGGGTGGGAGGTATACCGGGGCCTGCTGCAAAATGCCACGGTGGAATACGACTGGCTGGACCCGGTAACGGGGGAACGCAGCAAGGTGCTGGAACGTCCCCACGACGGCTCCACCTTCGGCACCCAGGATTTTCTCGGCCTGCTGGCCGGTAAACTGTATTTTGAGGACTGGAGCCCGCTGGAGGAAGGCAACAGCCAGCGGGAGGCCTTCTATGTGTATGACACGGCCACCGGTCAGCAGCAGGACCTGCTGCGTCCTATTCCCGATGCCTCCATGCAGCTGCCTTACGGAACAGTGGTGGGCCTGCCGGACCTTGCCGCCCAGCAGGGGCAGTATCTCTGGTTTACCGGCTATGACCTCAACGGCGAAAATCTGGCCTGGGTGCTGGATACCCGCAGCGGGACCCTGACCGCCGTAGAGCAGCAGATGGCGGGCACACAGCTGCCCCACCAGGCGGTTCTGTATGCGGCCCAGACCGAGGACGGCCGGTTTCTCCTCAAAACCGGCGAGACGGAAACCGGCTACGACTACGGCCTTATGGAGATCGGCGCCTTCTTGCAGGGCAGTACCGACTATACCCCCGTCACCGCGGCTCCGTGATTTTCTGACTACCGGACAGGAGGTGTCCCGATGAAACGTTTGCTTTCCCTGGGGCTGGCGGCTTTGCTGGCCCTGACCCTGGCGGGGTGCGGGGGTGACACAGCGGCTTCCCCGTCCGAGACCTCCCAAACCCCGGAGACCGCCCCGGCACAAACCACCGCCGCCACGGCGGAAGCCGCCGACAGGTCCTTCTTTACGGTGGGAACGGCCTGGGGTTACAACACCAGCTTCAACAACGGCGATGCCCTGTATGAAGTGCAGGAGCGCCCGGGACACTGCCTGGTGGTGCGTACCGACTTCGCCACGGCGACCCAGCAGGTGGTCTGCCAAAAACCGGGGTGTACCCACGATTCCCCGGACTGCCCGGCCTGGCTGCCGGGGCAGTGTTTCTGGTACCAGATCTTTCTGGTCGGGGACACCGTGTATGTCTACAGCAATACCCCGCAAAGCGATGCCTTTGCGGTCAGCTGGGAGGAATTCTACGCCGCCAATGTGCGGGACAACCAGAAGGACCCCGGGGTCCTGGAATCCATGGGGATGACCGAAGAGGAATATCTGAACTATATGCGCGGCATCTATGACCAGCAGACCGCCCCGGCCCAGCTGTATGTCCTGCCCGAGGAGGGTACCAGCCGGCAGGTGATCCCCCTCTCTCTCAATGTGGACTATTACCTGAGCTTCGACTGGTGCGACGGAACCGCCCTCTATGGATGCGAGGGCTCGATGACCAGCGGCGGCCGCTGTGTTGGCTACCGCGTGGATCTGGCGGATGGAACGGTCACCACCTTCCCGCTGATGCTCCAGGAAGTCATTCAGGGTGTCTGGGGCGACCGGTTGCTGACCACCCGCCTGATCACCGACGTGCCGCTGCCCGACTCGGAGGAAAATGGCAGGGAAGCAAACCAGTCGGTGCTGCAGAATGCCCGGGCGGAATGCGACTGGCTGGACCCGGTCACCGGGGAACGGGGCAAGGTGGCGGATATGCCTCGGGAGCTGTTCCTGGGCAACGGGAATTATCTGGGTAACCTGACGGACGGGCGGCTGTATTTTATACAGTGGGAGACCCAACCCGACGGCAGTGCCGGGAACCACGCCTTCCGGATGCTGGACGCCAACACCGGCCAGTGGCAGGACATTCTGGCGCCGCTGCCCAGCAATACCTTTTATCTCAACGACCTGACGGTGGTGGGAGCACCGGGCATTGACGCCCAGGCAGGACGCTATCTCTGGGGCGGCGACAACGCGGACGTGATGAACCCCATCCTGTATGTGCTGGACCAGGAAACCGGGACCCTGGCCCAACCGGCACTGGACATCCAGCAGTTGTATATCCAGGCGCAGAAGGAATGCCTGGCTCTGACCGACGACGGCCGGTTCCTGGTCTGTGTCGGCCAGCAGAACCAGGGCACCTATTTTGCCTACGAGTATGGCCTTGTGGAGGTGGACGCCTTTTTGCAGGGCAGCACCGACTACACCCCCGTGAAGATGGTAACGGATTGAACACTCTTTAAAAGATGTACAAGGTACACCGATACTGTCAACAAATTTTTTGAAAATATATACAAAAAACTTGAAAAAATGCGTATATGGTGCTACCATAGAAAAGGTGTAAGAAATTTATATAAAGGAGAGTGTTCCCCATGTCGATCACGAATGAGTACCTCAAGGGCGTCTACGAAGGCCTGGTCCAGCGCAACCCCGAGCAGAAAGAGTTTCTGCAGGCTGCCGAGGAAGTCCTCGAAAGCCTGGAGCCGGTCATCGCCGCCCATCCCGAGTACGAGAAAGCCGGCCTGATCGAGCGTATGGTCGAGCCCGAGCGTGTGGTCATGTTCCGCGTGCCCTGGGTGGATGACAACGGCAAGGTCCAGGTCAACCGCGGCTACCGCGTGCAGTTCAACTCTGCCATCGGTCCCTACAAAGGCGGCCTGCGTTTCCATCCCAGCGTCAACCTGTCCATCATCAAGTTCCTGGGCTTTGAGCAGTGCTTCAAGAACAGCCTGACCGGTCTGCCCATGGGCGGCGGCAAGGGCGGCGCCGACTTCGACCCCCACGGCAAGTCCGACGCCGAAGTCATGCGTTTCTGCCAGAGCTTTATGACCGAGCTGTACCGTCACATCGGCCCCGATACCGACGTGCCCGCCGGTGATATCGGTGTGGGCGGCCGGGAAGTGGGCTACCTGTTCGGCCAGTACAAGCGCATCCGCAACGAGTTCACCGGTGTTCTCACCGGCAAGGGCATCCCCTTCGGCGGCTCTCTGGCCCGTACCGAGGCTACCGGCTACGGCCTGTGCTACTTCACCGATGAGATGCTGAAGGCCAACGGCAAGAGCTTCCAGGGAACCAAGGTGGTCATCTCCGGTTCCGGCAACGTGGCCATCTACGCCAACCAGAAGGCTACCCAGCTGGGCGGCAAGGTCATCGCCATGAGCGACTCCAACGGTTACATTGTGGACGAGAACGGCATCGACTACAAGGTCATGCAGGAGATCAAGGAAGTCAAGCGTGCCCGCATCAAGACCTACCTGGATTACGTTCCCACCGCCAAGTACGTGGAAGGCAGCCAGGGCATCTGGACCGTCCCCTGCGACATCGCCCTGCCCTGCGCCACCCAGAACGAGCTGCCCCTGGAAGGTGCCAAGGCCCTGGTGGCCAACGGCTGCTACGCCGTGGCGGAAGGCGCCAACATGCCTTCCACCCCGGAGGCCATCGCCTACCTGCAGGCCAACAACGTGCTGTTTGCCCCTGCCAAGGCTTCCAACGCCGGCGGTGTGGCCACTTCCGGCCTGGAGATGAGCCAGAACTCTCTGCGTCTGGGCTGGACCTTCGAGGAAGTGGACCAGCGTCTGCACGACATCATGGTCAATATCTACAAGAGCGCTGCCGCTGCGGCTGAGGAATACGGCTGCAAGGGCAACCTGGTGGCCGGCGCCAACATCGCAGGCTTCCAGAAGATCGCCTCCGCCATGATGAGCCAGGGCATCGTCTGATCCCGATCCATTGCCATAAAAACCAACAGGCACCCGCCGCAAGGCGGATGCCTGTTTTTTATTGCTGCAAAAATTCCCGGATATCTTTTTCCACGGCGGCCACTTCCTCGGCAAAGGCCCGGGCCGAAACCCGCAGCGCCCCGTGTCCCAGCACGATGACCTGCTCGGCGCCGTCGCTGCTCACCACCCGGGTGCGCCGCTCCTTGGCCAGTTCGTGGGTGGCCCGCTCAATGTACATGTCGGCGGTTTCCGCCTCTTTGGTGTAAACCACATACAGGTTGTGGAACTTCTCCACCTCCCGCACGCCGCCCCGCACCTTGTAGGCATCAAACACTAGGATGGGCACACAACGTTTATATCCGGCGTAGTTGCACAGAATATCCATCAGCCGGCGGCGGGCTGCGTCCAGATTGCTCTCGGCAATGCGGCGCAGGTCCTCCCAGGCAAAAATCACATTGTAGCCGTCCACCAGCAGGTAGTCCGGCCCGGTGGGCTGGGACTTGGCGGGAACCGGCGCACTGGCGGGGGCGGTGTGCAGTGCCGCCCGGGCTCCCTTTTTGGCATCGGTGCCGTTCTCGCCCCGGTGTTTGATCTTGCCGTAGGTCCGCTCAAAGATGGCCAGCAGTTCCTTGTCCTGCTCGAGAGTCCCCCGGTAGGCGTCGGCACGACGGCGACGGGCATTGCTTTCCCCTTCGCCCTCCTCTTCCGGCTGCCCGGCAGGGGAGAGCCTCCGGGACAGGCCGCTGTCCAGATGGGCCTTGGCGGGCACCTCGTCCCACTTGACCACATACCCTGCCCCGTGGGAACAGAACACCGAATCGGCGGGATTCTCCACATCGGCGTCAGCGTCGTAGCCAACGGCGGCTATGACTTCTTCCGCATTGTGGCAGACATCATACCCGGCGGGCAGCACCGCCCAGCGGCCCAGGCCGTGGGTATAGGCGGCGATCTCCCGGGCGTACCCCCGGGAGGTGGCTACCGGCAACCGTCCGGTGAGCCGGGCGGTATCACCCAGGGTCTCGGGCGGGTCAAAGGTGCCGCACATCCGCTGGATGTCCGCCATGGCCCGGCCGATGGCATCGGCGGGCACTTCCAGCGTAAAATCGTACCAGGGTTCCAGCAGCACCACGGCGTTCTTGCTCCGGGCCGTCTGCAGGCCCTGCCGCACCGCCCGGTAGGTGGCCTGGCGGAAGTCGCCCCCCTCGGTATGTTTCAGGTGGGCTTTGCCCGCTGCCAGGGTGATCTTCACGTCGGTGAGGGGCGCCCCGGTGAGCACACCGGGATGGGTGCGCTCTGCCAGATGGGTCAGCACCAGCCGCTGCCAGTTTTCCGCCAGGCTGTCCGGCGGGCAGTCCGCCGCCAGCTGGACGCCGCTGCCCCGGGGCCCCGGCTCCAGCAGCAGGTGTACCTCGGCATAGTGGCGCAAAGGCTCGTAGTGGCCGATGCCCTCCACCGCCGCGGTGAGGGTCTCCTTATAAAGAATGCCGCCCTCGCTGAAGGTCACCTTCAGCCCGAACCGGCTGTCCAGCACCGTCTGCAAGATTTCCAGCTGGACTTCCCCCATCAGCTGCACATGGACCTCCGCCAGGTCGTCCCGCCAGGCTACATGGAGCTGGGGGTCCTCATCCTCCAGGATTTGCAGGGCTTTCAGCAGGGTGTGGGGGTCGGCGTCGGGGCAATCCGCCCGGTAGTTCAGCACCGGTTCCAGCAGGGGGGCGTCGGCGTCCGCCTCGGCGCCCAGCCCCTGGCCGGGCCGGGTGGCCGCCGGACCGGCCACCGCTACCACCATGCCGGGGGTGGCGGTGCTCACCAGCCGGAACTTGCTGCCGTTGTAGAGCCGCAGGGCGTCGGCTTTTTCGCCCCCTGGCAGCACCGCCTTCACCGGCAGTTCGCCGCCGGTGACCTTCATCCAGCTCAGCCGGGTACCCGCATCGTCCTGGCTGATTTTAAAGACCCGGGCGCCGAATTCCGGCCAGACCGGCGGCATCCGGGTCAGGGTCTGCAACCCCCACAGCAGCCTGTCCAGCCCCTCCAGCCGCAGGGCCGCCCCGAAAAAGCAGGGGAATACCTGCCGCCGGGCGATGGCGGTGATCAGGGTGTCGGGCTGGGGGGCGCCGTCGGCCAGCACTTCCTCCATCAGGGGTTCGCTGCAAAGGGCCAGGGCTTCAGGGTCCGGTTCCCCGGTAAAATCCACACAGCCGTCCCCGAACCGCCCCCGCAGCTCCCGCAGCCGCACGGCGGCATCGGCGCCCGGCAGGTCCATCTTGTTCACAAAAACGAAGGTGGGTACCCGGTAACGGGCCAGCAGCTTCCACAGGGTCTCGGTGTGGGCCTGCACCCCGTCGGTGCCGCTGACCACCAGCACCGCGTAGTCCAGCACCTGCAGGGCCCGCTCGGCCTCGGCGGAAAAATCCACGTGGCCGGGGGTATCCAGCAGGGTCAGGGTCACTTCCTCGGCATCTTGGGCGGCGGGCAGCGTCAGCACGGCCTGCTTGGCAAAGATGGTGATGCCCCGGGCCCGCTCCTGGCTGTCGGTGTCCAGAAAGGCGTCCCGGTGGTCCACCCGGCCCAGCTTGCGCAGCACCCCCGCCCGGTAAAGCAGCCCTTCGGCCAGGGTGGTTTTGCCGCTGTCCACATGGGCCAGCAGGCCTATGACGATATTCTTATGGGGCGCAGCCCCGGTCTGGTTGGCCATACAGGTTCTCCCTCAGAATCCAGGGGCGGGGCAAAGAGGAGAAACCTTTCCGCAGCAGGCCCGTAGTCCGCCCTGGTGTGATGATGTATACAAGGTAGCGGTCAGTCCCGGATCAGTTCTTTCGGGATCAGACTTTCGTCAAACATGACTTTGGAGTGGTTGTCCAGGATCAGTTCCTTGCCCACCGTTTTGCCGGTCTGTTGGTCGATGACCTTGCGGTAGATGCGGGAAATACGGTAGAAACCGTCCTCCTCCCTGCGGAAGTGGTGGCCCTCCTCCACGATCTCATAGCGCCAGGGGAAGGGCCGCTCGCTGCGCAGCTGGGCATAGAGGTCCTCCCCCTCACACCAGACCAGCAGCTGGACCTTCTGGTCGGTGGTGTTCCGGAACCGGAAATCCAGATAATTGTAGCAGATGGAGGTACCCGCACTGAAGGGGACCCGCTTGCCTTCGTCGGGGGCCAGGGCGTCGGAATGGTTGTGGAACTCCGTCACCTTCAGGGGGCTGTGCAGTACCAGCAGGTGGAGGGTATGGGAAAGATTGCACAGCCCGCCGCCGATATCGGCCGTAAGGTGGTTCTGGGCGATGACCCGGCCTTCCTTGTAGCCGCGGCGTTTGGTGATCTTGCCCACGGTATGCCAGAAGGAGAATACCTCCCCCGGGGCCAGGATCAGGCCGTTCATCTTTTCGGCCGCCAGGGCAATGTTCACCGCCTTGTTCAGCTGGTGCTGCAGGTTGACCCCCGGGGCCCGGCGGATCATATGGACTTTGTGCTCATAGACCAGGTTGGGCAGCTTTTCCTGCTGGATGGTCTCGGCAAAAGGCTGCTTATCCCGCAGATTCCGGATGTGGCGGAGAAAAATCTCCTTTTCCACCGCAATGGCGTAACAGACCGGGTGAATCTCGCAAAACAGTTTGCGTTTTCTCTGGGCCATGATCAGGACCTCTTTTCCTTCTTTACAATGTCCCCCAGCACACGGTGCCGGCCGGGGAAGAGCTTCCAGCACCGCAGAATCCACTTTTCCACCACCCGGCGTTTGCCGAAGTGGCGCTCGTTTTCGTGGCGGAGAAAGGCCACCAGGATGCTGTCGATGCCGCACCGGTTGGCGCCGTAGATGTCAATGAAGATCTGGTCCCCGATGACCACCGCCTGCTCCCGGGAGATCCCCAGCATCTCCAGAGCCTTGAAATAGTTGGCCGGCGACGGTTTGCCGGCCTCTGCAATGTAGGGAGCGTCGATATGGGCCAGGAACCGTTGGATGCGCTCCTCACTGTTGTTGGAGAGCAGCAGGGTTTTCAGCCCGGCCCGGTGGATCTGCCGGAAAAGCGCATCCACCTTGGGGTTGGAATCGGCCCCGTGGAGGACCAGGGTGTTGTCGATGTCAAACAGAATGCCCCGGTAGCCCAGCTGATAGAGCTTTTCGTAGTCGATGGAAAAGACGCTGTCCAGATAGGCGCAGGGATAAAACCGGTCAAGCAGCATGGGCATCCTCCCGTCAGGTCCGGATGTAGCGGCAGACACGGTCGATCTGGCCGCGGAAATCATCCCCGAATTTTTTGTCAAAGAAGGCGCTGCCGATGGTGAAGGCCCAGGGGGCGATGGCCTTCATCTGGTCCAGCTTTTCATAGCTGTCCACGCTGCCGGCCACACACACCGGTGCCTTTACCTCCTCCACAAAGGTGCGGATGAGGGCGGCGGCATCCCCGGTGTAGCGGTAGCCCAGCAGATCAAAGCCGAAAACCCCCTTTTCCAGGCAGGCACGGGCCTGGGCGATCATCTCCTCGGGGGTGCCTTCCAGCACGGAGGGACGTCCCGTCACCCGGCCCACAAAGGGCATATAGCGGATGCCGTGCTCCCGGCAGAAGGCCAGGATGGAGTCGGCGTAGAGGGTGCCCATCAACAGATCACAGCCGCACCGGGCCGCCAGACGAGCCCCTTCCAGCCCTTCCTGCTCCGAGTAGGCCACCACTTCCAGGGCGGTCTTTTTGCCGCATTCCTTCATACGGCGGTAGAGCTGTTCCATCTGCTCCGGCGGCAGGGGGGCTTCCTTGAAGCCCCAGTATTCCGCCTCGGCCTCGTGACATTGTTCAAAGATCTCTCGGGCGTTTTCCACCGTCCGGTCCTGATAGGTCAGCATCACAATGAGGTTGGTTTTACTTTCCATGGACGATCCACTTCCTCTCCGGAGGCAGCCGGTCCCGGCAGGAAAGACAGGCCGGCTGCCCACAAAAACCCGGTACTTTCCCAGGAAAGCACCGGCATTACCCATTCTCAGATGTAGATTCATTATACTTTATCGGCTGTGGAACGTCAACTTTCGGGGCGAAGAAGAAAGTTCTAAAAAAATAATAATAAATCTTAAAAAACTCTTTACAAAGTAAAATAGTATGATATAATAGAGCCAAGGACCGGGGAGCACGGTCCGCCAAAATTTAAGAAAAAATCTTGTTTGATAATACAGAGCAAACCCAAGGAGGCAAGCTATGGAACTGAAATATTTTATCTGTGAGCACTGCGGCAACATCATTACCATGGTGGAGGACAAGGGCGTGCCCGTTTTCTGCTGCGGCCAGAAGATGACCCCGCTGGTACCCGGCACCGTGGAGGCTGCCCATGAGAAGCACATTCCCGTTTACACTGTGGAGAACGGTGTGGTCCATGTGACGGTGGGCAGCGTGGAGCATCCCATGCAGGAAGCCCACTACATCCCCTGGATCTCGGTCCAGACCAAGCAGGGCAGCCAGATCAAGCATCTGAAGCCCGGCGAGGCCCCCAAGGCGGATTTCGCCCTGACCGAAGGGGACGAGGTTGTGGCGGTCTACGCCTACTGCAACCTGCACGGCCTGTGGAAAGCCTGATTGAATCTTTGTTTTCCCATTACTATCAATAAAAGGAGCGTTTTGTTATGAAGAAGTATGTTTGCCCCTGCGGCTATGTGTATGATCCGGCTGTCGGCGATCCCGACAATGGCATCGCCCCCGGCACCGCCTGGGAAGATGTTCCCGCCGATTGGGTCTGCCCGGTCTGCGGCCTTGGCAAGGATTCCTTCACCGAGGAATAAAACCGAATAAAAACCGGGGCACCCCAACGGGTGCCCCGGTTTTTTGTTGGCAGTCAGTGGCGCAGGGTCCACCAAAGGAATTTGGTGTTGGTGACAAAATAGCGTTTGAAAAGGCGTTTGGGGTCCTGGAGGAGCCGGTACAGCCATTCCAGACTGCAGCGCTGCATCCAGGCCGGTGCCCGCTGAATGTTGCCGGCCTCATAGTCGAAGGCGGCCCCCACGCCGATCATCAGGGCCCGGACCCGCCCCTGGTGGGCGGCCATCCAGCGCTCCTGTTTGGGCGCCCCCAGCCCCACCCAGACAAAATCCGGCCGGGCGTCGTTGATGCGTGCCACGGCCTCGGCGTCCTCCTGGGGGGTTAGAGGGCGAAAGGGCGGGGACTCCATCCCGGCAATGACGGCGCCGGGGTAGGTCTCTTCCACCTTTTTCCGCAAAATTTCCAGGGTCTCCGGGGTGGAGCCGTAAAAATAATGGCGGTAATGCTTCCCGGCGCTTTCCCGCAGCAGTTCCTTCATCAGGTCGGGGCCGGTGACCCGGGCGGCATCGGCAAAGCCCTTGCGGCGGCTGTACTGGGAGAGGGGACCGCCGTCGGGCAGGGCCAGCACGGCGCCGTTCTGCACGGCCCGGTAGGCCGGGTCCTCGCAGGCCGTTACGGTGGTATGCACGTTGGACACACAGATGTATTCCCCCCGCCAGGCATCCAGATGCTCCTCGATGCAGGCCAGGGTCTTTTTCATATCGGTGACGGCGATCTGCACGCCCATGATCTCACAGACGGGCAGCGGCCCCTTGTGGTTTTTCATCCAGAATCCTCCCGGTCCCAAAGAACTCATACCGCTCTATCATACCATTCCCGAGGGTAAGTTTCAACACCGGGACCCAAATCAGCGGGCGGCCACCCCTTTGGTGGCGATCACATCCACGCCGGTACCGGCCACATCCCCCAGGATCACCTGGCCGATGGTCACCGGGGCATCCACCGTGACGGCTTTCAGCGCCCGGACACAGTCAAAAATCCTGCTTTTGGGGATCTCCCCGGCGGTTTTCACGCTCACCGCCGCCAATTCGCCGCCGCGCACCGGCACGGTGGTGGTGACGATGCGGCTGGGGGCGGTGACCTCCTTGCGGGCGTAGGCGTCGCCCCGGGGGCAGGTGTTGCCGGTGACCGAGAGGACGGCTCCGTTCTCCATGGTCACCACCAGGGGGCAGCCCAACGGGCAGCCGATGCAGGTCAGTTCACGTTTTTCCATGGTGTCACGCCTCCTCCAACGTTACGGTCAGCCCGCCGCAGCCGGGCAGTTTGTCCAGTGCGGCACCCTTTATGAGGATGGTCTCCATCTCGCCGGGGGCCAGCACCGGCCGCTTGCGCCGCCAGAGGCAGTCCGTTCCGGCATAGACCGCCAGCACCTTGTTCCGGTAGACCCCATCCACCCGCAGCCGCAGGGTCAGGCTGCCCTCCAGCCGGGCAGGGTGGACGGTGGTGGGCACGGTGTACCGCACCCCGTGGACGGCCGTCACCGGCAGGGCTTCGCCCTCGGCCGGGGCCTTTTGCCCCAGAATGTAGGCGGCGGCATGACGCCCGGCGGCGGCTGCCTCCTCTGAAACATAGTCCACCAGGTCATGGACATGGAGCACATTGCCCGCCGCGAATACACCGGGCAGATTGGTTTGCAGGCTCTCGTCCACCAGCGGTCCTCCCGTTACAGGGCTCAAGGCCACCCCGGCGCTGCGGCTCAGCTCGTTTTCCGGCAGCAGCCCGCAGGAGAGCAGCAGGGTGTCGCAGTCGAAATGCTCCTCGGTGCCGGGCACCGGCTTGCCGTTCTCCACCCGGGCGATGGTGATGCCCTCCACACGCTCCTTGCCCTGGATATCCACCACGGTGTGGCTCAGCTTCAGGGGGATGCCGAAGTCGTCCAGACACTGGACGATGTTCCGTTTCAGGCCGCCGGAATAGGGCATCAGTTCCGCCACGCAGAGGACTTTGGCCCCCTCCAGCGTCATACGCCGGGCCATGATGAGGCCGATGTCCCCCGAACCCAGGATGACCACCCGGCGCCCGGGCAGGAAGCCTTCCATATTCACCAGCCGCTGGGCAGTACCGGCGGTGTAGATGCCGGCGGGCCGGGTGCCGGGAATGTTCAGCGCACCCCGGGGCCGTTCCCGGCAGCCCATGGCCAGGACCACCGCCTTGGCTTTCAGCTGGAACAGCCCGTCGGTGCGGTTGACGGCGGTGACCACCCGGTCCGCCGAAAGGTCCAGCACCATGGTGTTCAGCTTGTAGGGAATGCCCAGGGTCAGGGCCTCCCGGGCAAAGCGGGCCGCATACTCGGGGCCGGTGAGTTCTTCTTTGAAAGTGTGCAGCCCGAAGCCGTTGTGGATGCACTGGTTCAGGATGCCCCCCAGTTCCCGGTCCCGCTCCAGGATCACCAGGTCACGGACGCCCGCCTCGTAGGCAGCAATGGCAGCGGCCAGACCCGCCGGCCCGCCGCCCAGAATCACAAGATCGATTTGTTTCATATGGCCGCCCCCTTACAGACTGTCCTTGTTGGTGCCCACAATGAGGCGGGAAGCACCGCCGCATTTGGTGATCTCTTCCTGGGGCAGTTCCAGTTCCCGGGCCAGAATCTCCAGCACCCGGGGGCTGCAGAAGCCCGCCTGACAGCGGCCCATCCCGGCCCGGGTACGGCGCTTGACCCCGTCCAGACTGCGGGCGCCGGGCACCCGGTGGATGGCATCCACGATCTCCCCCTCGGTCACCGTCTCGCAACGGCAGATGATCTGCCCGTAGGCGGGATACTGCCGCACCAGGGCGGCCCGCTCTTCAAAAGACAGCGTCTTGGGGTCGAGGATCCCCTGGCGGTGGGGGTCAAAATGGGGGTTGTCCGGCAGGTCCAGAATCTTCTGTACCAGCCGGGCTACCTCCTCCCCGATGGCCGGGCTGGCGGACAGACCGGGGGATTCGATGCCCGCGCAGTCCACAAAGCCGGGGGCTGCTTCCTGTATAAAGAATTCGTGGCGCAGCTCGTGGGCCCGCAGCCCCGCAAAGCTGGTGATGGTCTGCCGCAAGGGCAGGTCCTTTACGGCCAGCCCTGCCTTGGACCGGACTTCCTCCAGTTCAGCGGCGGTGGTGGCGGTATCCTCCTTGTCGTCGATGTCGGTGGCCGTGGGGCCGATGAGCAGATTGCCGTGGACGGTGGGGGTCACCAGCACCCCCTTGCCGTATTTGCCCGGCAGCTGGAAGATGGTGTGGCGCACATGATTCCCCGCGGCATGGTCCAGCAGGAAGTAATCTCCCCGCCGGGGCACGATGGTCATGGTGTCGTCGCTGACCTGGTTGTGGAGCTCGTCGGCATGGACCCCGGCGGCATTGACGATGCACCGGGCTTCCAGCGGCCCCCGGTTGGTGGTAAGCCGCCAGCCGCCTTCCATGGGTTCCACCTTCTCCACCTCGGTGTCAAACTGGAATTGCACCCCGTTCCTGGCGGCGTTTTCCGCAAAGGCGTAGGTCAGCCCGAAGGGACAGACGATGCCCCCGGTGGGGGCCCAGAGGGCGGCCACCGCCTCGTCGGCAATGTGGGGCTCCAGGGCGCGCAGCTCCGCCTGCTCCACGATGCGCAGCCCCTCCACCCCGTTGGCAAGGCCGTTATGGTAGAGTTTCTCCAGGGCAGGGCGGTCCTCCTCGCTGAGGCAGACCACCAGACTGCCGCACTGGTCGTAGGCAAAATCCAGTTCTTTGGCAAGAGCGGGCATCTTCCGGCTGCCCGCCACGTTCAGGGCGGCCATCCGGCTGCCGGCGGGGGCGTCAAACCCGGCGTGGACAATGGCGCTGTTGGCTTTGCTGGTGCCGCAGCAGACGTCCTCCTCCTTGTCGATGAGCAGAATATCGGCCTGGTAGCGGCTCAGCTCCCGGGCTGCCGCGCAGCCCGAAACTCCGCCGCCGATGATGATCACATCTTTCATAGACTTTCCTCCTCCTCCCGGGCCCAGCCGTAGGTGCAGCGCACGGCCCGGTTCCAGCCCCGGATGCGCCGGGCCCGGTCCGCCTCACTGATCTGGGCGGTAAAGACCCGGTCCACTTCCCGGTTCTGCAGCACATCCTCGGGGCTGTTCCAGTAGCCCACCGCCAGCCCCGCCAGATAGGCGGCGCCCAGGGCGGTGGTCTCCACACAGCGGGGACGCTCCACCGGCGCGCCGCTGATGTCCGCCTGGGCCTGGAGCAGGTAGTTGTTGGCGGAAGCACCGCCGTCCACCTTCAGCATGGCCAGCCGGATACCGGCGTCGGCTTCCATGGCTTTCAGCACGTCGTTCACCTGGTAGCACAGGCTGTCCAGGGTGGCGCGGATGATATGGTTTTTGTTGCAGCCCCGGGTCAGCCCCACAATGGCGCCCCGGGCGTACTGGTCCCAGTGGGGGGCGCCCAGCCCCGTGAAGGCGGGCACCACGTAGCAGCCGTTGGTGTCGGGTACTTTCAGGGCCATATACTCGGAATCCCGGGATTCTTCCAGGATCTTCAGCTCATCCCGCAGCCACTGGATGGCCGCCCCCGCCACAAAGATGGACCCTTCCAGGGCGTAGTGTACCTTGCCGTTGAGGCCCCAGGCGATGGTGGTCACCAGCCCGTTGCGGCTCAGTACCGGCCGCTCGCCGGTGTTCATCAGCAAGAAGCCGCCGGTGCCGTAGGTGTTCTTGGCGTCCCCCACCCCGAAACAGGTCTGCCCGAAGAGGGCTGCCTGCTGGTCGCCCGCCGAACCGGCGATCTTGATCTCGCCGCCGAAGTGCATGGGGTCGGCGTACTCGTAAAAGCCGCTGTTGGGCACCGGTTTGGGCAGCATGCAGCGGGGAATGTGGAGAATTTCCAGGATCTCGTCGTCCCAGTCCAGGGTGTGGATGTTGAAGAGCATGGTGCGGCTGGCGTTGGAATAGTCGGTCACATGGATCTTGCCGCAGGTCAGTTTCCAGATCAGCCAGGTCTCCACTGTGCCGAAGAGCAGGTCCCCCGCCTCGGCTTTGGCCCGGGCTCCCTCCACGTTGTCCAGGATCCAGAGCAGCTTGGTGGCGGAGAAGTAGGCGTCGATGACCAGACCGGTTTTCTCCCGGAACAGGTCGGTGAGACCCCGGGCTTTCAGCTGGTCGCAGAGTTCGCTGGTGCGGCGGCACTGCCAGACGATGGCCCGGTAGACCGGTTCGCCGGTGTTGCGGTCCCAGACGATGGTGGTCTCCCGCTGGTTGGTGATACCGATGGCCGCAATGTCGGCGGCGGAGGCGCCGATCTGGTTCATGGCGGAGAGGGCTACACCCAACTGGGTGGTCCAGATCTCGTTGGCGTCGTGCTCCACCCAGCCGGGTCTGGGGAAATATTGGGTGAATTCTTTCTGCGCCACACTGCACATGTGGCCCTGCTTGTCAAAGAGGATGCAGCGGTTGGAGGTGGTCCCTGCATCCAATGCCATAATGTATTGTCCCATGACGGTGCTCCTTTTCCCTCAGAATCTTTGCAAAGGCGCGCAATTTGTATAAAAATATTGTAGCATACCCCCCGGAAACTGCAACAAAATGCCCGTTATGGTTTTGTAAAATCTACAAAAGGCACAAAGGGAAATGGCTGTTTTTGGACATTCTGCGGATACACAAAAAGACCGCACCCCCCGCCAGGGGAGGGTACGGTCCCGGAAAAGATCATTCAATTTTCATCATGCGGTAGCCCACCCCGATGTGGGTCTGGATGTACTGGGGGGACCCGGGGGCGGATTCCAGCTTTTTGCGCAGGGTAGCCATAAACACCCGCAGGGAGGCTACATCGTTCTCCCAGCTGGTGCCCCACACCTTCTGGGTGATGTAGGTGTGGGTGAGCACCTTGCCGCAGTTGCGGGCCATCAGGCAGAGGAGCTTGTACTCGATGGGGGTCAGGTGGAGTTCCTGCCCGTTCAGAAAGGCGCACCCGGCGGCAAAGTCGATGGTGAGCTGGCCGTTGGTGAATACCGGGCTGCCCCCTGCATGCATGGCGGCCAGCCGCCGCTGGGTCACCCGCAGCCGGGCCAGCAGCTCTTCCACCGAGAAGGGCTTGGTCAGGTAGTCGTCGGCGCCGGAATCCAGGGCTTCGATCTTGTCGGCGTCCTCGCTGCGGGCGCTGATGACGATGATGGGCAGGTCCGACCAGCTGCGCACCCGGCGGATGACCTCCACCCCGTCCAGGTCGGGCAGACCCAGGTCCAGCAGCATGATGTCGGGGCTGCTGGTGGCTGCCTGGCGCAGGGCTTCCTCGCCGCAGTCCGCCACCAGATAGCGGTAGTCGTGGGTTTTCAGGGTGGTGGTCATCAGGTTGCGGATGGGCGCATCGTCCTCCACCACCAGGATCAACGGTTTATTCATGCAGCGTTACCTCCCCCAAAGGCACCGTAAAGGTGAAGTTGCAGCCGTGCGGCGGGTTGTCGGTCAGGGTGATGGTTCCCCCGTGGGCATCCACGGTGGCCTTGCAGAGGGCCAGCCCCAGCCCCAGACTGCGGCGGCTGTCGGCCACCTTGTGCTCCCCGGTGTAGAACATTTCAAAGACATGGGGCCGGATCTCCGGCGCAATGCCGGGGCCGTCGTCCACCACCGAGAGGGCGGCAAACCCGTCCACAGCCCGGGCCGATACCGTGATGGCGGACCCGGCGGGGGTATACTTCACGGCGTTGTCCACCAGATTGATAAGCACCTGGACGATGAGCCGGGCGTCCATCCGGGCCAGCAGCAGCTCGTCGGGCAGGTCCACCCGGATGGTGTGCTCGCTGCTCTTGCGGTTGGTATGGCGCAGGGCTTCCTCAATGACCTCTCCCACCAGCTCGGTGGAAAGACGCAGGTTCATCCGCCCGTCCTCGATGCGGGTGATGGACAGAAGATTCTCCACCAGGTTGATCAGCCAGATGGAATCGTCGTAGATGTCGAGAAAGATCTGCTGCCGGGCTTCCGGTTCCAGCTTATCGTCGTTGGCCAGCAGGTTGGCGGCGTTGCCGGAGATGGAGGTCAGCGGCGTGCGCAGATCGTGGGAGATGGCCCGCAGCAGGTCGGCCCGCAGCTGTTCGTTTTTCGCCAGCAGGGCCGCCCGCTCTTTTTCTTCGATGTTGCGGATGTTCTGGATGGCCAGCGTCACCGTGATGATGGAGACGATGAGCATGATGGCGATGGTAAAGGGGTAGCCCTTCTCGTAGGCGTGTAGGGTGAGCCGGGGTTCGGTGAAAAAGAAGTTGAAGAGCAGCACACTGGCCACCGAGCTGAGCACTCCGCAGAAGTAGCTCTTGGTGAACAGGGAGGTGAGCAGTGCCCCCAGCACATACACCGAGATGATGTTTGCCTTGGTGAAGGCAAACTGCCAGAAGATATTGCCGATGACGGTGCCTGCCGTCAGGATCAAAAGGGTCACCAGCAGATCCTGCCACCGGGGCACCATCTGGGCCCGCAGGCCGTGGGACTGTGTTTGCCGTGTCATACCGCTACCGCCTCCTGCCTGTTATCATACCACAGAAGGGCCTCCGGCGCCAGAGCAGGGTCAGTCATCCCGGCCCGGCAGATTGTCTTCCCGGTGCTTTTTTCGGGCTTTGCGGTACTTGTCCATAAAGACGTCCAGATGCCGGCAAAGAAACCAGCCGAACACCCCCACCGCCAGGACCACACAAACCAGCAGAGTTTCTTTCACAGGGACCGCCTTCTTTCTGTTACAGATGGAAGCAGCGCTTGATGGAACGATATTCCCCCAGTACCAGCAGATGACCGTCGGCGGGCAGCACGGTGCCGGAGGCAATGTTTACCGAAACGGAACCGTCTTTCTTGATGCCCAGCAGGTTGATGCCGTATTTCTTGCGGATGTCCAGCTCGCCTACCGTCTGGCCCACCCAGGTTTCGGGGGTGGGCACCTCCATGATGGCGTTGTTGGCATCCAGTTCCACGTAGTCCACCAGATGGCTGGACCCGTAGCGTACCGCCGCCCACTTGGCCAGCTGCTTTTCGGGGTAGAGCACCTCGTCGGCGCCGTTGCGCAAAAGGAACTTGGCCTGCACATCCCGCTCCGCCCGGGAAACCACCAGCTGGGCCCCCAGTTCTTTCAGCAGGGAGGTGGTCTCCAGGGAGCTCTGGAAATCCCCGCTGATGGCCACGATGCAGACGTCGAAGTTGCGCACCCCCAGGGCTTTCAGAAATTCCGCGTTGGTGCTGTCGCCGATCTGGGCGTTGGTCACGATGTCCAGCACATCGTTGACCCGGTCCTCGTTTTCATCCACGGCCATGATCTGGTGGCCCTGGGCGTTGAGCTGCATGGCAATGTGCCGGCCGAAACGACCCAGGCCGATGAGCAAAAATGATTTCATGATCTACTTCCTTTCCCGTCAGCCGACGGTAATACGTTCCTGGGGCAGACGGCTGCCGGACTTGGAGAAACCGGACAGCGCCGCATAGATAAGGGTCAGGCCGCCCACACGGCCGATGAACATCAAAGCGATGAGGATGCCCTGGGAGAGCAGCCCCAGGTTGGGGGTCAGCCCCAGGGAGAGACCCACGGTGCCCACGGCGGAGGCAGTCTCAAAGAGGCAGGCCGAGAGGGGCAGCCCCTCCACGGCGCTGATAACGAAGCCGCCCGCCAGAAAGAGGGTCAGGTAGAGCATGCCGATGGTGGCGGCGCTGCTGACCACCTTGTTGTCGATGCGGCGGCCGAAGAAGTGGGGCTCCGACCGGCGGCAGAACACCGCGATGGCGTTGGCGAACAATACGGCGATGGTGGTGGTTTTCATACCGCCGGCGGTAGAGCCCGGCGAGCCGCCGATGAGCATGAGCAGGATGGTGAGCCCCTGGCCCACCCCCGACAGGGCGGTGAGGTCGGCGGTGTTGAAACCGGCGGTGCGGGGGGTCACCGACTGGAAGAGGGAGGCCAGCAGCCGCTCGCCCAGGGGCAGGGCGGAGAATTCCCCGAAGAAGAACCACACCGCCGGCAGCAGGATGAGCAGGGTGGTGGTGGCCAGGATGACCTTGCTCTGCATCCGGTAGCGGTGGAGGTGCAGCTTGTTGGCCCGGATGTCGTCCCAGGTCAGAAAGCCGATGCCGCCCACCACGATGAGGGCCATGATGGTCAGGTTGATGACCGGCTGGGCCCGGTAGGCGGTGAGGGAGGCATATTTGGCTTCCGGCGTGCCCAGCAGGTCAAAACCCGCGTTGCAGAAGGCGGATACCGAGTGGAAAAAGGCCATCCAGATGCCCCGCAGCCCGTAGTCCCGGAAAAAGACCGGCAGCATGCAGACCGCGCCCAGCAGTTCGATGAGGAGGGAGGCCTTGATGATGAAGCCGGTGAGCCGGACGATGCCGCCCACCTTGGGGGCGGCGATGGCCTCCTGCATGGTGCCCCGCTGCATCAGGGAGATCTTGCGCCCCGACAGCAGGGAGAAGAAGGCCGCCACTGTGATGACCCCCATGCCGCCGATCTGGATGAGGGTGATGATCACGGCCTGACCGAACCAGGACCAGTGGGTGGCGGTATCCTGGACCACCAGCCCCGTCACGCAGACGGCGGAGGTGGCGGTGAACAGTGCCTGGTTAAAGGGGGTAACGGTGCCGCCCCGGGTGGAAACCGGCAGCATCAGCAGAAAACTGCCCCCCAGGATAACGGCCGCAAAAAGCAGAATGATGGTCTGAAAGGTGGTCAGACGGGGCCGGCGAAACCCTGCCATGAAAACGCCTCCTACAGTGCAAAGATTTTATCCTACCATTATAGGGCGGTTTTGGTAAAGAGGGCATAAATATCCGGGCGCTGACATTAAGACCGTATTAAGACGGGGCAGCATAAAAAAGCAGGGTGCCCGAAGGGCACCCTGCCGGAAAGGCGGAGAACATTCACCGGTCCACCACGGGGACGGGATCATCGCAGCGTTTGTCCAGGTCGCTGAGGTAGAGGTTGGTCTCCCGCACCACCACGCCGGAGAGCAGCAGCACGGCGATCAGGTTGGGGATGGCCATCAGGGCGTTGAGGGTATCGGCCACGGTCCAGACCAGGTTCAGCGCCACCACCGGAGATATGGCCGCCACCGCCACATAGACGATGCGGTAGAACATCTGGCCCTTGCTGCCCACCAGGTATTCCAGGCAGCGCTCGCCGTAGTAGGACCAGCCCAGCACGGTGGAGAAGGCGAAGGAGATGATGCCCACCACCAGGATGATGGGCCCCACCACGGGGATCTGGTCAAAGGCCAGGGTGGTGAGGATGCCGCCGTCCGAGATGGCCCCCATGTCGATGGCGGGGTTCTTCATGATGCTGGACACCAGCACCAGGCCGGTCATCAGGCAGACCACCACGGTGTCCCAGAAGGTGCCGCTGGAAGAGACCAGGGCCTGGCGCACCGGGTTGCGGGTCTGGGCAGCGGCCGCCACGATGGGGGCGGAGCCCATGCCGCTCTCGTTGGAGAAGAGGCCCCGGGCGATGCCGTAGCGCATGGCCAGCATGATGCCGCCGCCCGTCAGGCCGCCGGCGGCCGCCCCGGGGGTGAAGGCCAGCCGCACAATGGTGGTGACGGCTGCCCACAGATAGTCATGGTTGTAGATCAGAATGCCCAGGCAGCCCAGGATGTAGAAGGCCGCCATAAAGGGCACCAGTTTTTCGCAGACGTTGGCGATGGTCCGGATGCCGCCGAAGATGACCAGGGCGGTGAGCAGGGCTACCACCACCCCCACCAGCCATTGGGGAATGCCCAGGTTGGCCTGGCAGACGGTGGCAATGGCGTTGACCTGGGTGGCGCAGCCGATGCCGAAGGAGGCCAGCGTGCCGAACAGGGCAAAGAGGATGCCCAGCCATTTCAGGTGCAGGCCCCGCTCCAGGGCGTACATGGCGCCGCCCTGCATCCGGCCATCCTTGGTCTTGACCCGGTATTTCACGGCGATGAGGGATTCGGCGTATTTGGTGGCAATGCCGAAGATGCCGGTGATCCAGCACCAGAAAACGGCCCCCGGCCCGCCCAGGGCGATGGAGGTCCCCACGCCGATGATGTTGCCGGTGCCGATGGTGGAAGCCAGGGCGGTGGTCAGGGTGGCAAACTGGGACACTTCCCCCTCGGCGTCGGGGTCTTTGGTCACCGACAACCGGATGGCGGTGGCCAGTTTCCGCTGGATGCCCCGGGTCCGGACCGTCATGAACAGGTGGGTGCCCAGCAACAGCAGCATCATGGGCCAGGCCCAGACCCACTGGTTGGTCACGTTGATAAAGTTGACAATGGCGTCCATCATAGGTGGTGATTCTCCCTCTCCAAAGTATCTGCAAACGCAACAAAACAGGCGCACCCGCGCTGTGTACATCCTGCGCGAGCACGCCGTTGTGTCTTGCCAGTAATATTTATGATACAACATTTGACGTTACGCCGTCAAGCAGGGCCTTACTTTGCGCGGGAACAGCTTTTTGTGGTACAATGGCGGCAGAATCTTTTTCAAAGGAGTTTTTGCCATGGCGCAGCCGTCCGTCTTTCTGATCACCGGTGCCCCCTGTACCGGAAAATCCACCCTGGCGGAGTGGCTCTGCCGCCGGCTGCCCCAGCCCGTAACGGGGGTGTGCACCCTCTGCACCGGGCGGTGCGGAGCAGGGCCGCTTTTCTCCCTCCGGGACCTGGCGACCGGGGCTGTGACCCCCTGCACCCGGGCCGCAGACGGTGAAGTTTCTACCTTATATAATATATGGGACGGGAGCGGTGCCGGAAGTCTGCAAAAGGCCCTGCAGGGGGAAGGGGGGACCCTGCGGGTGGACGAAGCCCTGCCGCCCCACCCGGACTGCCCTGCCTGGAACGAAGCCCTGGCGGCGGTACTGCAAAGCGGCCGCCCCGTGGTGGTGACGGTGGCAGCCGACCGGCTGGCAGCCATCCGCCCCCTGCTTCCCGGGGCGGGGGTACAGCTGCTGGACCTGGACACGGCCTCCCCGGAAAGTCTGCGGGCGGCCCTGGCGGAAACCCTGCCGGCACCCCTTCACCCCGGGGTCACCGTGCGCCTTTTCCGGGAAGAAAAATGCTTTGGCCCCGGCCCCATGCAGCTGCTGGAACTGGTGGGGCGCACCGGTTCCCTGCACAGGGCCGCCGCCGTGATGGGGATGGCCTACTCCAAAGCCTGGAAGATCCTGCGGGAACTGGAAGGCCAGTGGGGCTTTGCCATGCTGGAGCGCCGCCCCGGCGGCACCGGAGGCGGGGGCTCCTCCCTGACACCGGAGGGCTGGGCACTGCTGGCCCGCTACCGTGCCCTGCGGTGGGAGACCGAGGCCGCCGCCCGGCAGGCTTTTGCCCGGTATTTCGGGAATTTTCCGGATGGTGGAGAGATCCGCTCCAACGAGAAAATATAACATTTTGTATTATTATGGCGAAAATTGCAAAAGCAGCAAGATAAGTATGACTTTTACTGCAATATGTGGTACAGAAAGTACAAAAGCTGCCCGGCTTTGACAGGATTTTGTCGCTTTTGCCGTATTTTCTCGGGGGCCTGCCCCAAATATTGACAGTGCACAGCCTTTTATTGCTATAATAAAGAGATGTTTTTTGCTTTGCGGCGTGTTTTTGGGAAAGGCATGCCCGAAAAACAGACTTTATGTGTCGGTCAAGAAAGGCGGCAAGATATGAAAGAGGAGATCCAACAAACCGAATCCAAGGGCTATGTGACGCCCTATGAATTCAAAGGCAAACTGCCTTGGCGGCAGGCGGTGCCCCTGGGCCTGCAGCACGTGCTGGCCATGTTCGTGGGCAACCTGACCCCCATCCTGATCATCACCAGTGCCTGTGCGGCAGGGGGCGGGGCAGAGGAATTTGCCCAGATCCAGGTGGCCCTGCTCCAGAACGCCATGCTGGTGGCCGGTATCGTCACTCTGGTGCAGCTGTTCTCGGTAGGTCCCATCGGCGGCCAGGTGCCCATCATCATGGGTACCAGCTCCGGCTTCATCGGCGTGTTCCAGAGCGTCAACACCATCATGGGCGGCGGCATCCTCAGCTACGGCGCCATGATGGGCGCCTCCATCGTGGGGGGCCTGTTTGAGACGGTGCTGGGCGCCTTTCTCAAACCCCTGCGCCGGTTCTTCCCGGCGGTGGTCACCGGTACGGTGGTCATGTCCATCGGTCTGTCCCTGATCAGCGTGGGTGTGGGCTCCTTCGGCGGCGGTACTTCCGCCAACGACTACGGCTCCCTGGAAAACCTGTTCATCGCCCTGGTGGTCATGATCATCATCCTGGTCCTCAAGCACGGCACCAAGGGCCTGACCAGTTCCTCCTGCATCCTCATCGGCATCATCTGCGGCTACATCATCTGCGCCGTGCTGCCCTTCTTCCTCTCCACCACCGGCGTCACCGCCGATGGGGTGGAGTACACCAAAGCCTGGGTGCTCAACTGGAACAAGGTGGCCGAGGCTTCCTGGTTCGCCGTGCCCCAGCTTATGCCCGTCAAGCCGGTGTTTGATCTGCGGGCCATCCTGCCGGTAGGTGTTATGTTCATCGTCACCGCCGTGGAGACCGTCGGCGATATCTCCGGCGTCACCGAAGGCGGCATGGGCCGTGAAGCCACCGACAAGGAGCTGTCCGGCGGTATCATCTGCGACGGCCTGGGCTCCACCTTCGCGGCCTTCTTCGGCGTGCTGCCCAACACCAGCTTCAGCCAGAACGTGGGTCTGGTCACCATGACCAAGATCGTCAACCGTACCGCCTTGGCCTTCGGCGCCGTTTTCCTGGTGCTCTGCGGCCTGCTGCCCAAACTGGCGGCCCTGGTCTCCATCATGCCCCAGAGCGTGCTGGGCGGTGCTGCCGTCATCATGTTCTCTTCCATCGTCATGAGCGGTATCCAGCTCATCACCAGCGACAAGCTCGCCCCCCGCAACATGACCATCGTCTCGGTGGCTCTGGGTCTGGGCTACGGCATGGGCTCCAACACCGCCGTTCTGGCCGGTCTGCCCCAGCTGGTCCAGCTGATCTTCGGCGGCTCCGGCATCGTGCCGGCCGCCCTGGTGGCCATCCTGCTCAATGTGCTGCTGCCCAAGGATAAGCCCGCGGAAGCCGTGCAGGCTGCTTCGGAAAGCACCAAAGGGTAAAAAATCACAGAATTTGTCGCCCCGCCTCCCCGGCGGGGCTTTTTCTTTGCCCGTTTCCATGGTATACTGGGAGCAAGAAAGCATACTTTTGTGGGGAGGTACTCACCTTGCTGACGATCAAGCGATATGTCCGGGCCCAAAGCCTGGAAGAAGCCTATACACTGTGCCAGAAACGGGCCAACGTGGTGTTGGGCGGTATGCTCTGGCTCAAGACCCAGAACCGTACCGTGGACACCGCCATCGACCTGAGCGACCTGGGCCTGGATGCCATTGAAGAGACCCCCGAGGCTTTCCGCATCGGGGCAATGGTCACCCTGCGCCAGCTGGAACAGCACGACGGACTGGCGGCCCTCACCCAAGGTGCCATGGCGGAAAGCGTCCGGCCCATCGTGGGGGTGCAGTTCCGCAACCTGGCCACCCTGGGGGGCAGCCTCTACGGCCGGTTTGGCTTCTCCGACCTGCTCACCCTCTTCCTGGTGCTGGACGCCAAGGTGGAACTCTACCACGGGGGCACCGTGCCCCTGGCGGACTATGCCGCCCGCCCCTATGAGCGGGATATTCTCACCCATATTGTGGTGCCCAGACAGCCTGGCCGGGTGGCCTACCGGGCCCAGCGCAACATCTCCACCGACTTTCCGGTGCTGACCTGCGCCGTAGCTGTGCGTTCCGACGGGGTGCGCTGTGCCATCGGTGCCCGCCCCATGAAAGCCCGGCTGTACACCGGCGACCCTGCCCTGCTGACGGGGGGCATCACCCCCGAGAGTGCGGCGGCCTTTGGCGAGAGCATCGCTGCCGAAGCATCCTTCGGCGGCAACCTGCGCGCCGGGGCGGACTACCGCCGTGCCATCTGCCCGGTGCTGGTACGCCGGGCCCTGCTGGCCTGTAAGGAGGAAGAATAATGGAGATTCAACTGAAACTCAACGGCCGCCCGGTGCGGGACAGCATCGACGCCGACACCCTGCTCATCGACTTTGTGCGGGCCCACGGCTGCGCCAGCGTCAAGCGTGGATGCGAGACCTCCAACTGCGGGCTCTGCACCGTGCTGCTGGACGGCAAACCGGTGCTCTCCTGCTCGGTGCTGGCGGCCCGGGCGGACGGCCATGAAGTCCAGACCCTGGAGGGCCTGCAGGCCGAGGCGGAGGAATTTGTGGCCTTCATTGCCGACCAGGGCGCCGAGCAGTGCGGCTTCTGCAACCCCGGCTATGTGATGAACACCATCGCCCTGCTGCGGGAAAATCCCGACCCCACCGACGACGAGATCCGCGCCTATCTGGCGGGCAATCTCTGCCGCTGCTCGGGGTACGAGGGCCAGCTCCGGGGCATCCGGGCTTTTCTGAGCGCCCGCAACCAGGCAAAGGAGGGACAGGACCGTGGCTGAACTGAAAACCGTCGGCAAGCCCATGCGCAAAAAAGACGCCATGAACCTTTTGCTGGGCAAGCCTGCCTTTGTGGAGGATGTGACCCCCCGGGACTGCCTGGTGGTCAAGGTGCTGCGCAGTCCCCATGCCCATGCGCTGATCCGCTCCATCAAAACCGATATCGCCATGAAAGTCCCCGGCATGGTGGCCATCTTTACCTATAAGGATGTGCCCCACAACCGCTACACCAACGCGGGCCAGACCTACCCCGAACCGTCCCCCCATGACCGGCTGATCCTGGATCAGCGGGTACGTTTTGTGGGGGATGCGGTGGCCATTCTGGCCGGTGAGACCGAGAAGGCCGTGGACAAGGCCATGAAGCTCATCAAGGTGGACTACGAGGTTCTGCCCGCCGTGCTGGACCCCCACACCGCCAAGGACAACCCCATCCTGGTCCATCCCGAGGAGGACTGGGAGGCCCTCTGCCCGGTGGGCGCCGACAACAAGCGCAACCTGGTGGCCAGCGAGACCTGCGGGGAAGGGGACGTGGAGGATGTGCTGGCCCACTGCGACGTGGTGGTGGACCATGTGTGGCACACCAAAGCCTGCCAGCAGGCCATGATGGAGACCTTCCGCACCTACACCGAGATTGACCCCTACGGGCGGCTCCATGTGGTCAGCTCCACCCAGATCGTATTCCATGTACGGCGCATCCTGGCCATTGCCCTGGGCATCCCCAAATCCAAGATCCATGTGGAAAAGCCCCGCATCGGCGGCGGCTTCGGCGCCAAGCAGACCTCGGTATCGGAGATCTACCCGGCGTTTGTCACCTGGAAAACCGGCCGGGCTGCCCGGATCGTCTACACCCGGCAGGAATGCCAGATCGCCGGCAGCCCCCGCCACGAGATGGAAGTCCATGTGCGGCTGGGCGCCGACAAGAACGGCAAGATCCGCGCACTGGATGTCTACACCCTTTCCAACTCCGGTGCCTACAGCGAGCACGGCCCCACCACGGTGGGCCTGTCGGGCCACAAGTCCATCCCGCTCTATACCGGCAGCCTGGAGGCCTTCCGTTTTGCCTACGACGTGGTCTATACCAACGTCCAGGCCGCTGGTGCCTACCGGGGTTACGGCGCCACCCAGGGCATCTTTGCGGTGGAAAGCGCCGTCAATGAACTGGCCGACCGGCTGGGCATCGACCCGGTACGCCTGCGGGAACAGAATATGGTGCGGGAAGGGATGATCATGCCCGCCTACTACAATGAACCCGCCAACGCCTGCGCCCTGGACCGCTGCATGGCCCGCTGCAAGGAACTGTTCCATTGGGACGAGAAGTTCCCGGTGCGGGATATGGGCAACGGCAAGGTGCGCGCCGCCGGCGTGGCCATGGCCATGCAGGGCTCCGGCATCTCGGGGGTGGACGTGGGCTCCGCCACCGTCAAGCTCAGCGATGACGGTTCCTACAACCTGATCATCGGTGCCGCCGATATGGGCACCGGCTGCGATACCATTCTGGCACAGATGGTGGCGGAATGCATGGACTGCGACCTGGACAATGTGGAGGTGTTCGGCGCCGATTCCGACGCCTCCCCCTACGATTCTGGCTCCTACGCTTCCTCCACCACCTACGTCACCGGCAAGGCGGTGGAAAAGGCCTGCGAGCAGCTGAAAGGACAGCTCTGCACCCTGGCCGCCGAAAGCCTGGGCTGCACCTCCGCCGACCTGGAATTTACCGGCAAGGCGGTGCGCCGCTGCGACGGTACCGGGGAAATCAGCCTGGCGGACCTGGCCATCAAGTCCCAGTGCTCCAACAACACGGCGGTGCAGGCCACGGCCAGCCATTCCTCCCCAGTGTCGCCCCCGCCCTTCATGGTGGGCATGGTGGAGATCGAGCTGGACAAGGAGACCGGCAGCGTCACGGTGCTGGACTACAAGGCCGTGGTGGACTGCGGCACCCCCATCAATCCCAACCTGGCCCGGGTCCAGACCGAGGGCGGCATCGTCCAGGGTATCGGCATGGCCCTCTACGAGAATGTGACCTACAGCGACAAGGGCCGCATTCTGGAGGATTCCCTCATGCAGTACAAGATCCCCACCCGCCTGGATATGGGCCATCTGCAGGTGGAGTTTGAGTCCAGCTATGAGCCCACCGGCCCCTTCGGCGCCAAATCCATCGGCGAGATCGTCATCAATACGCCGTCGCCCGCCCTGGCCCAGGCTGTCTACCGTGCCAGCGGCGTCTGGGTCCGGAAACTGCCCATCACCCCCGAAAAGATCCTGCTGGGGATGCGGGCCAACGGCCAATGACCCATATCATCTACCTGGCGGCGGGGGCGTCTCGCCGCTTTGGCGCCGATAAGTTGCTGGCCCTCTGCAATGGCAAACCCCTGTTTGTTCATGGTCTGGAAACCCTGGCTGCCGTCTGTGCTGCCCGCGGCGACGCGGACCTGACGGTGGTGACCAACACACCGGTCATTGCCCAGGCTGCCCGCGGGCTGGGGGCACGGGTCGTACCAAGCCCCCACAGCAGATTGGGACAAAGTTACAGCATCCGCGCCGGGCTGGACGGGGTGGAACCCCTGGCACCGGAAGATTTCCTTCTCTTTGCGGTGGCGGACCAGCCCCGGCTGCGTCCCGAAACGGTGAACCGCTTTCTGGACCTGGCCCGGCCCGGCACCTGGTCGGCCACCGCTGCCTGTGGGGACCGGGTGGGCAACCCGGGCCTCTTCTGCGCAGCCCTGGCGCCTGCCCTGCGGACCTTGGAGGGGGACCGGGGCGGCCGTCCGGTGCTGAACCGGTACCCGGAACGGCTGCAGCGGGTGGAATGCCTGCCGGAGGAATTGCGGGACATTGACACCCCCGCCGACCTGGCGTAAACACAAAAAAGAACCGCCCCGTATCGTCACTCCACGATACGGGGCGGGATTTTTTATGGAAACAGCCGATCAGCGGGGGCCGCCCAGGAAGAAGAGGGCGACGGTACCGGGGCCGCTGTGGGCACCGATGACCGGGCCGATGTCACCGATGCAGATCCGCTTGACGCCATAGGCCTTGATCTTGTCTGCCACGTACCGGCAATCCTCCAGACAGTCGCCGTGGCTCACAAAGACGGTCATCTCGCTGTAGTTCTTGTCGGCGCTGGCGGCAAAGTGCTTGACCAGGGCGTCCAGGCTGGCCCGGCGGCCGCGGACCTTCTCCATGGCGATCAGGTGGCCTTCGGGGTCCACATGAAGCACCGGCTTGATGCCCAGCAGGGTACCGGCCACGGCGGCGGCACCGCTCAGGCGGCCGCCCCGCTTCAGGAACATCAGGTCGTTGACGGTGAACCAGGCGCAGAACCGCTGGGTATTCTTCTGGGCAAAATCAATGAGCTCGTCCATGGTGGCGCCGTTTTTGCGCATCATGGCCAGGGTATAGGCAAACAACCCTTCGCCCATGCTGGCCTGCAGGCTGTCGATGCTGACCATCCGCCGGTCGGGGAACTTCTCCTGCAATTCCTCAATGGCGATCTTGCTGGCCTGGTAGGTGCCGGAAAGACCACTGGAAAAAGCAAGATACAGAATGTCCTTGCCCTGTTCCAGGAAGGGGGTGAAAGCGGCTTCATAGTCCGAGATGGCCACCTGGCTGGTGGTGGACATGCTGCCGTTGCGCAGCTTGTCGTAGAAAACCCCGGGGGTCATCTCCCGGTTGTCGGGATAGTTGCGGTAGCTCTGGCCGTCCAGAGTAAAGGTCATGGGCAAGATCTGTATATCCATCTCCTGCACGAGCTCAGGGGTTAGGTCGCAGGTCGATTCGCTGAACAGAACGTAGTTTTCCATCACAAAACTCCTTCTTTTAGGCTGGCAGGTCGAAACCTGCCGCATATACTATCATAATACCGTGTTTGAGCGGCAAAATCAATACTGTGCACCGCGGCAAATCCCGGTAAAAGAAAGACGCATACTCCACGGGGAGCATGCGTCTGCATTTTCAGTTCAGACAGGCTTTTTCAAAGGCTTCCATGGGTTTGAGCAGCAATTTGGTCAGCTGCCCCACCAGGATAGCCGCTGCCACCGTGCCCTCCCGCACACCGTCCAGGTGCCCCAGGAAAACAAAGGAGAGAATAATGGAAAGCGCCACCAGCGTCAGATCAAAGGTCATCTTCATGTTGCCGAACTTGACGGGGGCTACCTGGCAGATGGCCAGTACAATACCTTCACCGGCTGTGACGATCAGCCGGGCCACCACTTCCATGCTGACACCCAGCGCCACCAGGAAGATGCCCAGCAGGCAGATCAGCCATTGCTGCCAGTAGGTCTGAGGCACCAGACTCTGGATCAGCCAGGAGGCTACGTCGATGGTGGTGCCGAAAAGGATCGCCGCCGGCAGCTGCAAAAGCTGGAACCACTGGTACCGCCGGCGCAGAATGGCAATCTGGATGAGCACGAAAAGTGTGTTCATGATGATGGTGGTGGTGCCTACGCTCAGGCCGGAAATGGCGCCTGTTACATAGGGTACGCTGGAAATGGGGGAGGTGCCCAGGGCCGCCGTGATGGAAAACGCCACGCCGAAGGCCATGGTGATCAGCCCCAGGCAGAGCATCACGATCCGCTTGCACAGAGAAACAGCAGAAAATTTACGGATTTCCGTCATATTGATTCCTTCTCCTTTTTGGTATGGGTCTGCAAGCTTCCATACATCTTGCTCAACGATTCCTGCAGCGTCAGCACTTCCGCGGGGGTAAGGTCACGGGTGGATTCCTTCTCAAAATGCAGAAAGGTCTCTTCCACCCGGTCGGCGGCCTGACGGCCTTTGTCGGTCAGGGAGACATACAGGGAACGCCGGTTGCCGGCTTTCTGGCGGCGCAGGATCAGCCCGCTGTCCTCCATCCGCAGCAGAATACTGCCCACCGTGGCGGGTTCGATCTCGCAGTAGGCGGCCATGGTCTTTTGATCGGCCTCGCCGTACAGGCGCAGATATTCCAAAACCTTGGGCTGACCCGGCGTCAGGCCGATTTTGCCCATCTCGCTGACGATCCGCTTGTGGAACAGCGCATTGGTTTTCATCAAAAGATAGTGCAGGCTCTCCATGGTGAGTCTCCTTATTGTAAGTGTACTTATGAAATCGACTCTATTGTACGCTGCAATGGAAAAATGTCAAGAGCAAAAAGGAAAAATCTGTAGAAAATACAAAAAGACACCGCCGCAAGGCGATGTCTTTGTCCGTTAATGTTCGGCGTGCTCGCTGTGAGCGGCGGCAGAGGCGGCCAGCTGTTTGCGGAACAGGTTGCGGAAGATCAGCCGGGTCAAAGGACCGGCAAACAGCAGCTGCCAGATCAGGGCCATGGGCATGTTCAGGCCCCAGGTCTGCACCCAGGTGCCGAAGCTGGGGGTTTTGAACAGCAGGGTGGCGATGAGGCTCATGGTGGGGCACATCAGGCAGACGATCATGGTGGAGATGGCGTAGGTGATGATCTGGGGACGATCGGTGGGGCGAACGACGGTGAAGGCCAGTTTGGTGGCCAGTTTTTCCACAATGAAGAACTCCAGGATGGCGGCGATGGGGGCCATGATGGGCAGCTCATGCAGGGCCATGACGAAGGTGGCGTTGGTGACGCCGTTGGTGTTCAAGGCGACGTTGTAGCAGATCATGCCATAGACCATAATGAGGGCCATGATGATGGTGTAGACGACATTCTGAAATTTGGTTTGGGGCATACGTTCTCTTCTCCTTTATATACTTTCAATAACTCCTATTACCGGGCACAAAAAAAGAAGCAGCAGACAACCTTTTGTCCGCTGCTTCTCTTCAGACGACTACCAGTAATTAATAATATAATAGCATATTTTGCTTTGTAATGTCAAGAAAAAATCCTGTGTGCTGACGTGGCTCAGCGGCGACGTTTGCGGCCGCGGGGCAGAAGGGCAAAGAGCAGGCCGGCAATTCCCACCGCCGCGCCGATGCCGGCCACGATCAGCAGCCAATGGGGGGATGCTGCTTCTTCAGCGGCTGCAGGCTCGGGGGTAAGGGTCGGTACAGGTGTTTCTGCAGGCGCCGGGGTCGCCGTGGGGGTAGAAGAAGGCGTGGCCGTCGGCAGGGGCGTCGGGGTGGCCGTGGAGCCGCCGGCGGAACCGGAGGGCCGGGTACCGGTGGGGGCTTTGGTGGCTGTGGTGGCTGTGGGGGCTGCACCTTGCACGGTCTCCACCTGGGGGGCCGGTGTGGCGGTGGCGGTGGGAACCGGCGTGGCCTGCGGCTGCTATGTGGAGATGCGCGCCGCCCGCCTTGACATGCACTGCCCGCTGACCCGGGCGGTGTGGTGAGGCCAAAAGGAAAAACTGCAAAAAAGACGGAGATAATCGCATGGCGCGAGAGATTCTCCGTCTTTTTTTATTTTTTACTTTTTGACAGCGTGTCGATCTCTGTTAAGATTCGATATAAACGCTCTTGCTCTGCCGGTGGGTATTGCCGTACCAGTTCATAGCAGCGATAGGCTGTGTTTGACAGGGGGGTGCTCGGCTCTATTCCCTCAAAAAAATCGGAGAAGGAGACGTGTAGGGCTGCTAGGATTTTGGCAAGGCTGTTGAGTGTTAAGTTCTTTTCACCGCGTTCAACTTGGCCGATGTAGACAGGATGCAATTCTGCCTTTTCGGCCAGTAGTTCTTGGGTGAATCCTTCCTGCTGGCGCAGGGACCGAATGCGCCGCCCGGTTTCCTGTGAGATATTGCTCATGGTCTCGGCCTCTCCTTGCGATTAAAGGAATGCTCTTAAGAATAAGTCTATAGGTATATAAGAGAAAAATACATAGCCTATAAAGTTCGGCCAGGCAATATATTACAGCAAAATAAAGCCAATTGATTTTTATTTTCAAATAATCTATACTATGAGTAGCGTAGGACGATTCACAACTGTTGCAGAAGGTGATGAGAAATGGAATGTAAAGACTTGTTGGGGTATCTGACGACTGTTCTGGAACTGGAGAAGCAGTGCAGAACCATGCACACAGCGATTTTGAATTATGACGGATGGATTCGCAAACTTGAAGCGATCGAACGGCAGGCAGAAATCAGTAAGCCGGGAGACAAGCCAGTTTATGATTTTAAAGAATTTATAGGACTTTTCCTTATGAGTGGAGGAGGTTGCGGAATACTCGGAGCCCTCTTTGTCTTTAGCGCCAATTCTCTCAAGGGCCTTTTGTTTGGCTTGTTTGATTGGCTTTTTACACTTGTGAAGTGGAGTGGATATGCCATATGGATTTTCGGAGCTGTATTATGCATATGGAACGTATTGGCGACAATTCAAGAATTTTTTGAGGCACGCAAAGATTTTGTAAAGAGACAGGAACAGTATAATATTGATGTTGCGAACCGTGCAGAAGCCATTACTCAGGCCAGCAAAAAAAAGAAGAGCCTTCTGGCAGACAGGCAGATACTGTACAAACAATATGTCAGCTCCAAAAAGGCACTTAGCAATTATTATTCGCTCAACGTGATTTACCCGAGTTACCGCAGCATTGTGCCGGTAGCAATGTTCACACAATATATTCAGTCGAGGCGTTGCGACAAACTGGAGGGGGCGGAAGGCGCCTACAACAAATATGAATCAGAAATCAGGCAAAATATTATCATAGCGAAGCTGGATGTAATCATAGAAAAACTGGACCAGATTGCAACGTCACAATACGAATTGCAGCAAACCCTAATTGAATCAAACCGTCAAGTTCAAACTTTATGTCAAGCCGGCTTTCAGGCACAGGAACGGCATATGCGGGTGATTGAATACCAAAATCAGCAGTCGATTCAAGTGCAGCAGGCGATGGGCCAATATATGGTCTACAGGGATTTAATTCGGTCGTAACACAAGGGCGTGTGAGGGATCACATATGGAGAAGGAAAACGAACTGCAATATCTGGAAATTCTGATGGAACTTTTTCGGCAACGGCGAGTGACCATGCTGGCCAGAAGGGAAAAGGAAAAGAGTGTTCAGAAGATGTACGAAAAATATATGACGTTTACAAGGCAGCAGCAAGCGGAATTGCAACAACTTTAATGGGAAATGGAACTGCTTTGGCAACGAAATGTGGAGAGCTGTAAGTGGCTGTATCGATATTTGCGTTTGGGCTACCTGTCGGTTGCTGCACAAAACCTGCCGTCTGTCGCAACTGTTTATACGCTGTTGCAGCAAGGCATATGCGACAATATACAGCAAGCCACACAAGTATATGAAGAAGCTGTAAAAAGGCAGTCAGCGGTAAGTCGGCTGGGTGATGCGATTCGTATGGCGGACCGGCTTCCTCCAATTCAAAGCGAGTTGCAGCATTTCTTCATTACGACAAGGCAGGAAGCCTTGCAGCTGGCGGAAAGCGATGCGGCGGCAACACAGAGAATAAACAGGTTGGAAAAATATCAAGCGAAGGCCATCCAAGCGTGTGAAACAGCACGGAAACGATATTCTGATTTTGAGAAAAAAGCGGAAAGATAAGCAGACCAAATAAAAAGCAGGGCCCGTTGCAAAACACCAGCGAGCCAAAAGCAAAAAAGACAGGCAGTACATCCCCAAAGGGGATGTACTGCCTGTCTTTTTGCTTTAGTCTTAGTGTGTGAAAACAAAAACAAAGCAAGACCAGTGTAGCGTATATGAGCGTCGAGGTCAACTGGTATTTTCACTGAATTACGAAATTTGTCTGCCAAAGAACGCACCTGTCCGGCTGGTAAGCGCGGTGTTGGAGGAGTTGGAGTACACAGAATTGTACCGCGCCTATTCTCCCTTAAAGAGATTAAGTTTAATAGTAATGATGAAATAGAAGTTCCAATTAAGAATATTCCAGACAATCTAAAATATTTGAACGAAGTTGTGAAGTATATAGCTGAAGAGTTGGAGCTTGACTATAGTTTGTGTGATCATCAAAAATCTTTTGAAGAAGCATTTTTAGAAACACGCAGGCCAGTTAAAGAAGAGAAGAAACTATAGAATAAATTTCCTGACTTGGTAAAAGAATGGGACTACGAAAAGAATGGGTTTATGAAGCCTGAGCAGTTTTAGTTTGGTTCGCACGTGAAGGTGTGGTGGAAGTGCAGTAAGTGTGGAGCGTCGTGGCAGGCCACAATAAACTGGAGGACAGGTTAGAATAATGATAACTGTCCAAAATGTGGAGGCGGCTGGACAAGGTAGACTGAATAAGAACTAAATACACATAATTCAAATAGAAAGAGGCAGGACCCAATAAAAGGATCCTGCCTCTTGTGTTTAGTATATCGAAATAGAAAGTCATTGAAAGGGTATCAAAACCTATTGGAACAAGAGTTTATTTTGGAATTTCGGACGAATTTCGTTGATTTTTAGAATTTTGAGCTGTTGTAATTCGTCCCTGGCGAAATGAATGGCTAGAAACTGGCTAGATAAATGAGAAGGCTGGTTAGATAATTCCGAATAAAAAAATCTCCGAAATTCATCTTGGGACCATTTTTTAACGACCCAACGATAAATTTCGGAGATATTTTGTTGGCTGCCCCTCTCGGACTTGAACCGAGGACACCCTGATTAACAGTCAGGTGCTCTAACCGACTGAGCTAAGGGGCAATATGTTTTGTTGCTGTTCATTGGCCGAACCAGCTTCATTATTATAGCAACCGTGTCTCGCTTTGTCAACGCTTTCTTTGATTTTTTTCCGGATTTTTTTCGTCAAAGGCTGCTGCGGCCTTTCGGCAAAATCCGCTTGCGTTCCCCTGTGGGTTGCCTTATAATGAAATTACTTATAAAAATTTGTCGGGGGATTGCGGCTTATGGCAAAGATTGACGTAAACCAATATATGGAACAATGCGGCGTGCGTAAAGCGCGGTTCGGCGGGTATGAGCCGGAGGATGTACGCCAGGCGCTGCGGGCTCTGTGCAGCGACTATGAGCAGAGTCTGGCCACTGCCAACGCCGAAACCCGTGCGGCCCGGCAGGAAAGCGACGCTCTGCGCCGTCGCTGCCAGACCCTTTTGGGCCAGAACCAAAATCTGGCAGCCCAGAACGCCACGCTGGCCGGCCAGGCGGATAAGATCTCCCGGCGGCAGGATGATCTGGAAACCCGCTATTCCAAAGTGCAGGAGCGCAATCATTCCCTGACGGACCAGGTGGCGGTGCTGCGGCTGAAAAACGGTGACCTGACACGGGAAAACAAGGAACTGACCGACCGGGCCGAGGAAGCTGAGGCAGCTCTGCGCATCAAAGGGCGTGCCCATGACGAAGCCCGCCAGCAGGTGCTGAATGAAAAGGAGAAGGTGCTGGCGGACGCCCGGGCCGAGGCGGACAAGATCCGCCGGCAGGCAAAAGCCGACGCCGACGCCCTGTTGGCCGAGACCAACCGCAAAGCGGAGGCAATCGACCAGCTGGCCCGGGAGCAGGCCATCAGCCAGGCACGCAAGATGGTCCAGGCTGCCACCGATGAGACCCGGGAGATCCAGAACGCCCACCGGCTGCGCCTGCAGGATCTGAAGAGCCGGATCAGTGCCATGGAACAGCAGCGGGACAAGCTGATGGACTTTTTCAGTGAGATGATCGGGGAACTGCAGGAAGCCCAGGACTACGCCCGGCAAAATACCCCCATCGCCCCCTATGACGAGGATGTGACGGAAGTTTCTGCCGAGCCGCGGCTGGACCTGTCGGACAAAGCCGTGGATGCGGCGGCCGCCGCACTGCCCGTGGCGGAGGAGACCCCCCCGCAGGAGGACGGCAAAACCGACGTGAACTGTGTGGTGGCCCCGGGGCTGGACGATGCCGAGCCGGCGCCGCCCCGCACGGTGGAGCTGGTGCCGGAGGAGGAAACCACCCCCTCGGCGGAATATTTCGATACCGAGCCCAAGCAGCAGCCCAGTGACCCGCCGGAGATCGAAGTGCCGGGGGCCATTTTCTCCTACCCGATTCTGCGGCAGGAGGGGGAGCCTATTCTGGACGAGGAACCGCCTGCCCACGGCCCCCACACCCCGGTGATGCCGGACCTGAGCGATACCGGGGATGAGGAAGAAGGGGACAGCGGCGACATCCAGATCCTGCCCGAGCGCAAGCCGGAAGAGAACCCCCGCCGCAAGAAGGCGGTGGCGGCACTGCGCGCGCTGCGCAAGAAAATTTCCCAGACAGAATCATAACGTGAACGGGAGACGGCGTGTGAAAACAATCAAATGCGCTTTGTCTGTTGCCTGTATGCTGGTACTTTGCCTGCTGGCCGGCCTGACCGCGTCGGCCGAAACCACTACCGCCAACAGCGGTGCGGGCAGTTTCCGGGTGGAGCAGATCTATGTGAATGTGCCGGAGATGGACGTCTTTTTCTACGCGTTGGACGCCGACGGCAATTCCTACACCCCGATGGTGGTGCAGGCGGCGGGACTGGAACTGACGGTGGGGGACCACAGCCTGGATACCAGTTCCATCGGCCAGGCGGACAGCCCCATCTGTTATCTGGTAGCCCTGGACAACAGTGCAGACATTGACCCGGCGGATTTCCGGCAGATGAGGGGGGCCATCTGGCAGCTCATCCGCAGCAAAAACGAAAACGACCAGATCGCCATGTATACGCTGGCCGGCGGCACCACCTGTGTGCAGCCCGCCACGTCGGACAGCAATGCGCTGTATACCGCCCTGGCCGGGATCACCCAGGCCGAAGGGCAGATAGACCTGACGGGAGCGGCAGGTACGGTGGCCGAAGAGATCAGCCGGGAGTATCAGGCGATGGCGCCCCGCAAAGCGATCTTTATCTGTACCGACGGCAAGCGGATCGTCACCAACCCGGGATTGCTGGCGGGGCTGCTCACCGACGTGAGCGGCAAACTCAACGTGGCCATGTATACTTTTGTGGGCAGCGGTGCCCCCGACACCCTGGCGGTGCTGAATACCATGTCCGACGGGCGGATCATCCCCTGTGCCATGGAGGATATGGGGGCGGAACTGCTGGCCAAACAGCAGTTTTTTGCCTCGGCCCTGGAACTGCGCACCGAGGTGCCGGAAAGCCTTTACGGGGAACGGCAGGAGATCGTCACCCTGGCGGTGCCCAGCCTGGGCAGTGCGGTAAAAAGCAGCTCTACCGTTTATATGGGATTTCAGATGGAGAAACCCCAGGTCACCAAGGTGGAGGTGCTGAACCGCAATACCCTGCGCCTGACGATGAATCAGGCCATCAACGGCAATGCCACCCGGCCCCAGTTTTACCATGTGGCCACCAATGATGTGTGGAACTGGCGGGTGCCGGTCAAAAAGGTGGAAATCAGCGAGGATGGCCGCACCGTGACTCTGACCACCGGCGACCTGTACAAAGGGGACTACCATGTGACCCTGAACAAGGTGTCCAGCCGGATGTCCCCTGCCAACGTCAGCACCCTGCGGGAGGAAACCGACTTCTCCATCGCCGTATGGCCCCGGGACAACGGTTTTTACCTGGCCCGCTTCCGTGTGCCGCTGCTGCTGGCACTGGTGGTGCTGGGGGTGCTGGCTTTCCGTTGGAGCCGCCTGCGCCGCCGGGACCGCACCGCCGAACAGGCAGCCGAAGCCGAACATCTGCTCACCGCCACCGAAGGGACCGCGGACCTGCCGCGGCGCTGGGTCACCCTCTTCTGGGCCCGGCGGGGGTCCATTGCGGAGAGCCGCTGGGCCGGTATGGTGGAAAGCAGCCTGATGCTGGGCAGCGATGCCGCCCAGTGCGACCTTTGTCTGCCGGACCCCAAGGTCCGCCCGCAGCACTGTGTGCTCTGTGTGCGGGGGGAAACCCTGGTGGTACAGACCCTTTCCCCGGAAGCTCCGGTGTTTGTGAACGGGGAACGTATCGGCGGGGAACACCGCCTGCAGAATAACGATACCCTGCGCCTGGGGCGCACCACCCTCCGGTTGGTGCTGTGACCCGGCAGAACAAGAGGAATCACGATGAAACTGACCAAATGTGAACAGGGGCATTTCTATGACGGGGACAAATATCCCGCCTGCCCCTATTGCAACACCGATCTCCAGACCGAGACGGCCATCGTGCATACCAGCGAGACGCCTGCCGCCGAAGCCGCCGCTCCCGACGGGCCGGTGGCAGGTTGGCTGGTGGTGCTGGATGGACCCGCCCGGGGCCGGGATCTGCGCCTGGGTGTGGGCCGCAGCTTTCTGGGGCTGGATGCCGCCGCCACGCCGGTGACTCTGAGCCCCGACGCACCTCTGGGAGCCCGGCAGGCTGTGGTGGTGTATGATGCCCGGACCGATGCCTTTACGCTGCTGCCCGGTTCCTCCCAGGAACTGTGCTATCTGGGAGACAGGGCGGTTCTGGAAGCCTGCCCCCTTACCGGCGGGGAAGAGCTGAAACTGGGGGAATCCACGCTGCGGTTCGTGCCGTTCTGTGGCGGCGGATTCCACTGGTAAGGAGGTGCTCCTGTGCCCAGCGAGATCGTTTTTCTCATCACGGAACAGCGCAACAAACAGCGGATCACCCTGCCTTCCCACCGGGGGGCGTATCGCTTTGGCCGCAGTGCCCAGTGTGAATATGTGCTGCGCCGTAACAATGTGGGGGACCGTCAGTTCACCATTGCCTGTACCGACGGCCAATGGACCGTTACCGACGATTCCAGCGACTGCAATACCTGGTACAACAACCGGTACCTGTCGGCGGGGGAGACCTGTGCTCTCCAGCCGGGGGACGTCATCGGGCTGAACACCGACGGCGACGCGGCCACCCAGGAGATCACCTTCCGGGTGGAGGAGATCCGCCCGGTCCAGGGCAGTGCCGCCGGTCCCCGGCAGGAACAGACCGATGCCGCAGTGTTGCGGGAGGTGGATATCCGCCGCAAAAAGCGGGTGCTCATCGGCCGGGGCGATGACTGCGACATCAAACTGGTCAGCGACCGTGTTTCCCGGCATCACTGTGAGGTCCTCTACAAGGACGGCCAGTTTGAGGTGCGGGACCTGGGGTCCACCAACGGGACCTATGTGGATGGCGTCCGGGTCAGCCGGGCGGCCCTGCGCAACGGCGCCGTGATCAATGTGCCCACCCAGGTGTTCGCCTTTACCGGCGGGCTGCTCCATTACCATGAACACAAAAGCGGCATCAGTGTACAGCTGCTCAACGTCTATAAAACGGTGCAGGACCGCAACACAGGCAAGCCCCTGAACATTGTGGACGGCACCAGCCTGGAGATCGAACCCAACAGCTTTGTGGTGCTGGTGGGAGGGTCGGGCACCGGCAAATCCAGCCTGCTCACCTGCATCACCGGTACGGCGCCCTGCACGTCGGGCAGCGTCCGGTTCGACGGGCTGGAGACCCGGGGCAACCGCAACGCCTTTGACGCGGTGCTGGGCTATGTGCCCCAGCGGGATATCATGCACGACAACCTGACGGTGGAACAGAGCCTGGCCTTCACGGCCAAGCTGCGCATCGCCCACGACGCCAGCCGGGCGGAGATCGCCGCGGCGGTGGCCCATGCCATCGAGGCGGTGGACCTGACCGGCAAGGAAAAAACGCTGATCTCCCAGCTTTCCGGCGGCCAGAAAAAGCGGGTCTCCATCGCCATGGAACTGCTGGCCAGCCCCCGGCTGCTCATCCTGGACGAGCCCACCAGCGGCCTTTCCCCCGACCTGGACCGCAGCATGATGGAACTCTGCCGCAAGCTCAGCCATCAGAACTGCACGGTGCTCATGGTCACCCATAATATGTCCAACATCAACCTCTGCGATAAGATCGCCTTCCTGGGGGTGGGCGGGGTGCTCTGCTACTACGGCCCGCCCGAACATCTCAACGCCTATTTTGATGTGGAACTGACCAGCGATATCTTTGAAAAACTGCGGGTGCCGGAACTGGTGGAACAGTACCGCTGCCAATATTTTACCACGCCGGAGTTCAACCGCCTGGCGGCGGTCTGGCCCGAGGCAGCACAGGAGGCAGACAAGCGATGCGACCAATCGAATTGATGAAATTCCTGCGCCAGTTCACCGTGCTGGTGCAGCGCAATCTGCGCCTGATCTGGAATGACAAACTGCTGCTGGCCAGCCTGGTGCTGCAGGCCCCCTTTATGGTGTTTGTCATCAGCCTGGTGGTGGACCCCAACTGCTTTACCTCCAACCTGGTCAACGTGGGCAGCCGGACGGCGCTGTTCATCCTCAGCGCCATGGCGGCCTTTATGGGAACGCTGAACTCTTACCGGGAGATCTGCAAAGAGCGGGATATCATCCTGCGGGAAGCCTCGGTGGGGGTGAACCTGCTGGCGGTGGTGCTCAGCAAGGCCTTTGTGCTGCTTCTGGTGGAGGTCCTCCAGGGGGCCATCCTGACCTTTGGCTTTGTTACGGTGGTTCACATTCCCCAGAACCACCTGCTGTTTGAGACCGATCTGGAAATTTTCATCACGGTGCTGCTCATGCTCTTTGCCTCCAGTGCCACCGGCCTGCTGGTCTCTGCCATTTTTAAAAGTGGAGAGACCGCCATCCTGGTGGTGCTGGTCATCATGATCGGTCAGGTGGTGTTCAGCGGCATTATGTTCAACCTGACGGGGGTGGCCAGCTCCATCGCCACCGTCATCGTCTGCCGCTGGGGGATGGGGGCGCTGGGCGCTTCCACCGACCTGAACAGCCGGCTGGCCTGGCTGAAAGCCGGGTTCGACGGCCCCATGTACGACGCCACCGTGGCCAACCTGCTGGGATGCTGGCAGATGATGGCCCTGATCTCAGTGGTCTGTATTGTGGCCGCCTGGCTGGTATTGCAGATTTCCTTTGACCGCAAACAGTCCTGACCCGGTGCCGCGCTGCTCCGGCGGCAGAGCCTTTCTATCCTGAACAAAAACAAACAAGCCCCTGTCCGGCTATGGCCTGGCAGGGGCTTGTGCGTTTTTGTGGGCAGAGAAAGGCGGCGGGGAAGAAAAACGGCCGTTACCCTTTGACCGATTCCAGGTTGATGGGCATAGTCAGGTGCTTGATGATCCGGTTGTAGGCCTGGGAGGTGTCCCCCTGACGCAGGGCCTCCAGAAAATCCCGGTGTTCGTGGAGCGTTTCCTCCACACGGCCCGAAACGTTCAGCGCCCGCTTGGAAGTCAGGTGGATCAGGTAGAGCAGCCGCTGAAACTGCTGGTCAAACTCGTCGTTTTCGGCGTAGGCCACCAGCGCCAGGTGAAAGTCGTGGTCGGCCTGGATAAAGGACTCATGGCCGTCGTCGGCGTTCTGGGTGTCCTCCATCTCCTGCAAAAGCATGTCCAGCTGGCGGATCAGCCGCTGGGCCTTGCGGGAGGTTCGCTCGTTGCAGACCTTGAAGGCGCAGTATCCTTCGATGGCACAGCGCACCTGGATGCTCTGTTCCATATCCCGTTCGCTGAGGGTGCGGATCTTGAAGCCCCGGCTGGGCACGATGGAGATGTAGCCGTCCTGGCTCAGACACTGCAGGGCCTCCCGCACCGGCGTGCGGGAAATGCCCAGCTCGGAGGAGAGCTTTGTCTCGGAATAGAGGATGTCAGGCTCCAGCTTGCCGGAAAGGATGTTCTCTTTAATATGGTTGTAAGCTTCCTGCTGTAAAAAACTTTTCTCGTTCATCTTTCAACAGTCCGTTTCTGTCTTATATTTTTGCGGAAAAGCGGGATGCAGTTTTCTGCCTTCATTCTACAATCAAATCAAGCTTTCGTCAAGCAAGGCCCACTGGATTTTTGTGGAAAACGTCGTAAAACGGGTTTTAACTTTGTGAAAGAGTGACAATTGACGGGATACCGGTATTGCGGCATACTGGTATACAGAAAAGGGGGGCGCCCCCTAAGAAAGAACCACACAGCACCAAAATCAGGAGGTAAATCATGAGCGTTTATACCATGGGCAACCTGCGCATCGTCGATCTGACCAAGCAGCTGGACCCCAAGACCGAGACCCGCCGCTGCCATCTGTACCGTTTCAACACCGGCGGCCCCATCCCCGACTTCCACACCATCATGGACCTGACCAGCCATCTGGGCACCCACTGCGAATGCCCCTACCATCACGATGACAACTGGCCCAGCGTGGCGGACCTGCCCCTGACCACCTTTATGGGCCGCGCCATCTACGTGGACTTCAAGGATACCGTGGCTCCCCGCAGCCACATCACCGCGGCTGACCTGGACCGCGCCACTGCCGGCAAGCTGCAGGAAGGCGATATCGTCATCATCGACTCCTCCTACAAGCTGACCCCCTTCACCGAGGCCACCAACACCGACGCCGACCAGCGCCTGCTGGTAGGCAAGGAGAGCGCCGAGTGGTTCCGTGACCACAAGGTCAAGTGCGTCGGCTTCGGCGACGGCGTCTCCATCGAGAACAGCAACGAGGACGTCAAGCCCTTCCATGACATCCTGATGGCTGAGAACATCGTCTTCCTGGAGGTTTTGCAGAACCTGGAAGAGCTCACCACCGACGTGTTCTTCATGAGCTACTCTCCGCTGCCCATCAAGGGCCTGGATTCCTGCCCCATCCGCGCTTACGCCATCGAGGGTCTGACCGAGTTCTCCAAATAAGCGGGAACCCCCGAACTGAATCAAGAAAGTACAAGACATCGTGCTCCAAATCCGTATAGGATCGTTTTTGGTAGACCATGCCCGTGCAGTCCATACCGGGCTGCCGGGAGTCTTGTACTCTTTTTTTGGCAAATTTTGGGCAAAATAGCAAAAAACGGAGGAATACACCATGAAAATTGCAGTAATCGGCGCAGGAGCCATGGGCTCCATCTACGGCGGACATCTCTCACTGCACAATGAAGTCTACCTGGTGGACACCAACGCCAGTGTGGTGGAACAGATCAACGCAAACGGCCTGCAGATCGACGAGGACGGTACCACCAATGTCTACCATCCCAAGGCGGTCAGCGACGCTTCCGATCTGGGCCCCATGGACCTGGTGATCCTCTTTGTCAAATCCATCTATTCCAAGGTGGCCCTGGCCGGCAACCGGAACCTCATCGGACCGGACACCCGGCTGCTCACCCTGCAGAACGGCGCCGGCCATGAGGACATCCTGGGCGAGTTCGCTCCCCAGGACCGCATCGTCATCGGCACCACCGAGGACAACGGTGCCGTGCTGGGCATGGGCCATGTGCGCCGGGGCGGCGAAGGCCGCACCAACGTGGGCATGCTGGTGGAGGACGCCGACGGCTTCCTGCCCAAGCTGAAGGAAGCCTTTGATGCCTGCGGTTTCCAGGTGCGCATCCACGACAACATCCAGCAGCTGATCTGGGACAAGCTCTTCACCAACGTTTCCCTCAGCGCCGTTACCGGCATCCTGCAGGTGGACATGGGCTTCATCGCGGCGGACGAATACGCCTGGGCGATGACCCGCACCCTCATCCATGAGGCAGTGCTCACCGCTGCGGCCGCAGGACTGACCTTTGACGAGGAGGCTCTGGTGGAGAAGGTGCGCAAGACCTCGCAGAACAGCCCCAACGGCTGCACCTCCATCCGGGCGGATCTGCGGGACGGCCGCAAGACCGAGGTGGATACCATCAGCGGTGCCGTGGTGCGTGCGGCCCACAAGTACGGTGTGGCGGTGCCCAGCCACGAGTTCGTGGTCAATATGGTCCACGCCATGGAAGACAAAAACAAAGGAGAAAAAGCATGATCTTTTCAACCATTCACTGCGATGAATATAAAAACTACCCCGCTGCCATCCAGAAAGCGGTGGAATACCTGAAGAGCCACGACTTTGTGGCCATGGAACCCGGTGTCTACGAGATCCAGGGCAAGGATATGTACGCCCAGGTCTTTGACGCCGAGACCGGTCCGGTGGCCGAGCGCCGCCCCGAATCCCACGAAAAGTACCTGGACGTCCAGTTCCTGGCAAAAGGGGAGGAGGCCCTGGGCTTCACCCCCTACGACAAGAGCTACGAAGTGGCCGAGCGCATCGAGGAGCGGGATCTGATCTTCTACGCCGGTGTGCAGAACGAAGGCTTCATCCAGTCCCGGCCGGGCGACTTCTGCGTATTCTTCCCCAACGACATTCACCGTCCGCAGGTCAACGTCGGGGAGCCCATGACGGTGCGCAAGGTCGTTGTCAAGGTCAAGACCACCTTGCTTTGATAAAGAGGGGTTGAAAACATGAAGAAAATCCTTGCGACTCTGGGCGTCGCCTGTGCCCTCTGCCTGTTCACCGGCTGCGGCGGACAGCAGCAGGAGGTCACCGAGATCCGCGTCGCCTTTAACCAGAACGAACAGCATCCCCAGTATCTGGCCATGCAGGAACTGGGCGAAAAGTTTGAGGAAGCCACCAATGGCCGTTACCATATGACCATCTACCCCAACGGCGTGCTGGGTGAGCAGGGTGCCATGGCGGAGTTCATCCGCACCGGCGCCCTCCAGATGGCCATCGTGCCCTGCAGTGTGCCGGAAGGCTATGATTCCGACTTCGCCATCGTGGGCGCGCCCTACCTCTACGACGATATGGACCATCTGCGCCGGGCCACGGTGGGCGGCGTCTTTGACGACCTGTTTGCCTCCACCGCCAAATACGGCTTCCAGGTGCTCACCGTCTACACTGCCGGCGAGCGCAACATGTACTCCGACAAACCCATCAACTCTGCCGCCGATATGGCCGGTACCGGCCAGCGCCGCCGTTTAACCATTACAGTGCAAAGGAGGACGAACATGAGCGAATTGACTTACATCCGCTGTGGGGATTACTACATCCCCGACCTGAAACTTTCAGAGCGACCGGAGACACCCATCGGCAAATATGGCCGTATGCGACAACGCTATCTGAAGGAACACCGGCCCGGCCTTTACAGCAGCTTGATTTTAAGCGAAAAGCTGTACCCGCACCTGTTGGAGATTGACCGGGCGGCGCGGGAACGGATGGACGCCATGCTGCCCCGTATGATGGAGGCGGCAGGTGTGACTGAGGAACTGAAAGCCCATGATCCCATGCGCTGGGTAGGGCTGATGAACGAATTAAAGGCGCAGGTAGATGAGATCATACTACATGAACTTATCTGCTGTTGATATCTCAAAGCTCAAGAGAAGCCGCACGCAAGTAATTGCCTCTGCGTTTCTGTTTGAACTAAAACAGTTGGTTCGGTGAGTTGGCCAATACGAAACATCGAAGCCAGCAAATAGCAGCCAAACGATAATAGGCTTTTGCAACTGAACATAACATTTTTTGTTTGCAGTGGTTGGTGGAACTTCTAGAAGCCCAAGGTTATAATGGTCTAAGGAGGTGTGAAAAGTATGAAAACGCTGAAAAGTAATATTGCCCGCAATTTAACCACATTGCGGCAGCTTAATAAATACTCCCAAGAAGATGTGGCCGAGCAGATTGGCGTTTCCCGTCAAGCTGTGGCAAAATGGGAATCTGGCGAGTCTGTGCCGGATATTGTAAACTGTGACGCACTGGCACAGCTATATAACGTCGAACTTAACGATCTGATCCATCATGACCAGGAACAAACCGGTCTGAATATTCCGCCTAAAGGCAAGCACATATTCGGCACAGTCCGTGTGGGCGAGCGCGGACAGATCGTACTTCCCAAACAAGCCAGAGAAGTGTTCCGAATCAAGCCTGGAGATCAGCTGGTCATTTTGGGGGACGAATCTCTGGAACATCCAGGCATTGCCCTGATGAAAGAAGAATTTTTCTTGGGCATTGCTCAGTTATTCAATACTGCCTTGAATATTGCCGATGTCCCCGATGAAAAGGAGAAAAAATGATGGAAGCTGTGCTGAGCGTCCAGGGCCTTTACAAGCGTTACCCTGGGTTTGCGCTGGAGGATGTGAGTTTTTCTCTTGCCCCCAAACGCATCATGGGGTTAATCGGTAAAAATGGGGCTGGGAAAAGTACGACTTTAAAATCCATCCTCAATATGGTGTCCCCAGAGAGTGGGAGCGTAAAGATTTTTCAAAAGGATTTTAGCCAGTATGAAAAAGAGTGTAAACAGCGCATCGGTGTTGTATTCGGCGGGATTGATTTTTACCCGCTGAAGAAACTTTCCGTCATTACAGCTGTCACCCAAAAGTTTTACACCGACTGGGATCAGGAGCAGTACCAGAAGTACATCAAGCGGTTTGCCTTAGATGAAAGCAAGAAATTCAAAGAGCTTTCAAACGGCATGAAAGTAAAATATCTGCTTGCCTTGGCACTGTCGCACCATGCCGAGTTGCTAATTCTGGATGAACCAACTTCGGGCCTTGACCCCGTATCCCGTGAGGA
>CALXHP010000010.1 GCA_944388135.1 uncultured Gemmiger sp.
TGGATGGCGCCCCCGTACAGCAGCAGCTTTTCGGTCAGGGTGGTTTTACCGGCGTCGGGGTGCGAGATGATCGCAAAAGTCCGCCGGCTTTCAATTTGTTCGCGCAATGATGGCATGAAAACTGACTCCTTATTTCTTTACATACATGTGACGGCATTCATAACGTGGATGTCACATCGGGGCACACTCCTCTAGAATACTAACGTACCCTATCATACATGGTTTTTTGCGGAATTGCAACGGGAAATTTCGCGTGGTATAATCAAACCGACCTACAAAATCAACCGGGAGGGACCTTTATGCAGCCGTTACAACTGGCAATCCTGTCCACCAGCCGCATTGTGGACGAGTTTTTGCAGCATCTTTCCGAAATACCCGAAGTGTCGGTGCAGGCACTTTGCTGCCGCCCCCAGAGTGGGGAAAAGGCCCGTGCCTGGGCCGAACAGCACGGCATCCCCCGGGTGTACACCGACGAAGAAACCTGCTACCGGGCAGGGGGCTTTGAGGCGGTCTACATCGGCACCGCCAACCATCTGCATTACAGCGCCGCCAAACGGGCTTTGCAGGCCGGATACCACGTGATCCTGGAAAAGCCCTTCACCGGTACAGCCGCCCAGGCCCGGGAACTCTACGCCCTGGCCGACGAAAAAGGTGTGATGCTGCTGGAGGCCATCACGGTGTACTACCTGCCTCAGTTCGCCTTTTTGCAGCGGGAACTGGCCAGGATTGGGCCGGTGCGGGGGGCCATGGCCAGCTTCTGCGCCCGCAGCCGCCGGTATGATGATTTTCTCCAGGGCATCTGGAACACTACCTTTGACCCGGCCTGCCAGGGGGGCGCCCTCAATGATATGAACGTCTACAACCTCCACCTGCTGGTGGGGCTGCTGGGCGCACCCCAAAAAGCGGAATACCGTGCCAGCCGGGCGGAAAACGGCATCGACACGGCGGGCCTGGCCCTGCTGGATTATGGGAACTTCACGGCCGCCGCCCTGGCCGCCAAGGACAGCGAGGGCATCAACGGTATGACGCTGCAAGGACCGGAAGGCCACCTGGTGGTGGAGGGCGGCACCAACGCCCTGCCCAGGGTGTACAGCGTGGTGGGAAAGGAACGCGGCGGCGGTACCCGCACCGACGGCCCCGCAGCGGACCGGTTCCGGATGGCCTATGAATTTGCCGAATTTGCCCGCATTCTGCGGGAAAAGGATACCGCCGCCGAAGCCGCGGCCCGGGCCCGGACCCTGGCGGTGATGGCCCTGCTGGATACCCTCCACCAGGGCTGATTTTCCCCGAAAGAGATGTATAAAATCTTTCTGCCCGTCCCACACTAGGGGCATACACAAAATTTGCCGTAAAGGACGGGGGAAGATGAACCATATCAAAGCATTTTTCAAGGAGAAGGGCCTCTACCTGTTCTGTCTGGCGCTGGTGTTTGCCGCTACGGCGGCGGGCATACTGGCGCTGCGCAGCGTCGTGAACAACATGTCGGAGCTTACACAGCTCCGCAAAGATGCGTTGCAGGAGGACAGCACATGGACGCAGCCCGATACCACCGTAGACAAACCGGCCACCGATGTGCCGAAACCCACTACCGCACCCTCAGCCGCGCCCTCTGCGCCGCCCTCCTCCTCTGGGGCGCAGTCCGAGTCTGCGGCTGCATCCGCCGAACCTGCCGTCACTGCCGCGCCGTCCGCGCAGCCTGCGGCCTCCTCGGCTTTCTGGCAGGAGAAGCCTCTGGCAGAATTCAGCGGTGAAGAGCTGGTCTACAGCGAGACGATGGGGGACTGGCGCACCCACAACGGCGCCGACTATGCCGTCAAGGCCGGGGAGGAAGTGAGCCCGGTCTGCGGCGGCACCGTGACGGCAGTCACCGAGGATGCCCTCTGGGGTACGGTGGTGGAGATCACCGACCAGGATGAGGTGCTCTGGCGGTACTGCGGCCTGACCGATGTGAAGGTCAACCCCGGGGAAGGGGTCACCACCGGTACCACCCTGGGTAAGGTGGGCAGCATCCCGGCGGAGAGCAAGTCTCCCGCCCATGTCCACCTGGAATGCCTGAAAGAGGACGCCTATCAGGACCCGGAAAGCATGAAATAAAAAATTCCCTCCGCCCAGCCGGGCGGGGGGATTTTTGTATTACCGGTAGGATTTTACGTTGAGCATCCGGGTGGCGTTGAGAACGGCCAGCACCATGACGCCCACATCGGCAAAGACGGCCCACCACATGTTGGCCACGCCCACAGCGCTGAGGAGCAGGCAGAGGGCCTTGACCCCCAGGGCAAAGACGATGTTCTGGTAGACAATGGTCATACACTTGCGGGCAATCCGCATGGACAGGCCAATCTTGGCCGGGTCGTCGTCCATCAGCACCACGTCGGCGGCCTCGATGGCGGCGTCGCTGCCCAGGGCACCCATGGCAATGCCGATGTCGGCCCGCATGAGCACCGGGGCGTCGTTGATGCCGTCCCCGGCAAAGACCAGCATCTTGTCAGCAGGTTTGGAGGCGAGCAGCGTTTCCACCTGCTGGACCTTGTCGGCAGGCAGCAGCCCGGCGTGCACTTCGTCGATGCCCAGCCGGTCGGCCACCTTGTCTGCCACGGCGGGGCTGTCGCCGGTGAGCATGACGGTGCGGACGCCCTGGCGGCGCAGATCCTCCATGGCTGCTGCGGCGGTGGGTTTCTCCTCATCGGAGATCAGAATGGACCCCAGGAACCGCCCGTCCCGTGCCACATAGACAATGCTGCCGGCGCCGTCATCGGCGGTGTAGGGGATGCCGTTGGATTCCATCAGGCGGGCGTTGCCGGCCAGTACCACCTGGCCGTCCACCAGGGTGCGCACACCCTGGCCGGCGATCTCCCGGGCGTCGGCCGCCCGGCGGGCATCGGCTCCGGGGCAGGCCTCCCGCAGGCTCTTGCTGATGGGATGGCTGGAAAAACGTTCCGCCAGGGCAGCGGTTTCCAGCAATTCCTTTTCGGTCACACCCTCGGCCGGGGTGACCCGGGTCACCGCAAAGACGCCCTTGGTCAGGGTGCCGGTCTTGTCAAAGGCAGCAACGCCGGTATGGGAGAGTGCCTCCAGATAGTTGCCGCCCTTGACCAGGATGCCGCAGCGGGAAGCGCCGCCGATGCCCCCGAAGAAGGTCAGGGGAATGGAGATGACCAGGGCGCAGGGGCAGCTGATGACCAGGAAGGTCAGAGCCCGCAGAACCCAGACGGTCCAGCCGCCGCCCAGCACCAGCGGGGGCAGAATGGCCAGAACCAGGGCCGCCAGGCAGACGGCGGGGGTGTACCAGTGGGCAAATTTGGTGATGAAATTTTCCACCCTGGCCTTTTTCAAGCTGGAATTTTCCACCAGGTCCAGGATCTTGGCCACGGTGGATTCGTCGTAAGCCCGGGTGGTGGTGATGCGCAGCAGGCTGTCCTCGTTGACGCAGCCGCTGATGACGTCATCCCCGGGGCGGACAGTGCGGGGGCGGCTCTCACCGGTGAGGGCCGCCGTATTCAGGGTGCTCTCGCCGCTGAGGACCGTGCCGTCGATGGGAATTTTCTCCCCGGGACGTACCACGATCACCGAACCCACGGCCACCTCGTCGGGGTCCACGACGGACACGCTGCCGTCGGCCCCCTCCAGGTTGGCACTGTCGGGGCGGATGTCCATCAGGTCGCTGATGCTGCGGCGGCTTTTGCCCACAGCGTAACTCTGGAACAGCTCGCCGATCTGGTAGAACAGCATGACCGCCACACCCTCGGCGTATTCGCCGCAGCCCATGGCGCCCACGGTGGCCACCGCCATCAGAAAGTTTTCATCAAATACTTCGCCGCCCCGGATGCCCAGCACGGCCTTGCGCAGCACATCGTAGCCGATCACCAGATAAGGCACCAGCCAGATTATGAGCTGAGCGTACCAGGGCAGGGAAAGAAAATGCAGCGCCACAGCGGCGCACAAAGTCAGCACCGCGGCCAGGATAATGCGCCGCAGTGTTTTTTTCTGCTTTTTTGTCATGGAAAGGATGCCTCCGTCCGGCAGGAAATGGTCCCCGGGTTACAGTTCGATCTCGAAGTCCGGCTCGATCTTCTTGGCCGTGCGCACGGCCTGCTGCACAATCTCGTCAAACCGGGCGTCATCAGCCACCAGCAGCATCTTCTGGGTCATAAAGCTGACGCTGGCGTTCTCCACCCCGGGCAGCGCCTTGACGGCGGTCTCAATTTTGGCGGCACAGTTGGCGCAATCCACTTCGATCTTGAATTTCTTCTGCATAATATACTACCTCACTTTATGAATATCGGATTATTCTTCCACGTGTTCCATACCCAGGGCAATCATGGTGCGCACGTGGTCGTCGTCCAGGGAATAGTAGATGGCCTTGCCCTCCCGGCGGAACTTCACCAGCTTGCTGGTTTTCAGCAGCCGCAGCTGATGACTCACCGCACTCTGGGAAAGCCCCACTACCTGGGCAATATCGTTGACGCAGAGCTCGCTTTCAAACAGGGCGTACAGGATCTTGATGCGGGTGGTATCGCCGAACACTCGGAACAGCTCGGCCAGGTCGTAAAGAATCTCGTCACCGGGCAGATCGTCCTGCAATTTTTGCAGGGCCTGTTCGTCCAGGGTCTGGCCTTCCGCCGGGGGAAGGAAATCGCGTGACACCATAGAAAACATCCTTTCATATGTTTATTTGTTCATATGATACACCCGAAGGCCGCCTCTGTCAAGAGCAAAAAGAAAAATCCCCGCATTTCTGCGGGGAAAAATCTTGTTTTATTGGGGCGGCACAAAACCCGGTTCCCCGGGCAGAATCACGCCGCTCTGCTCCAGCATCCGGCGGAATTCCTCCTCGGGCATCTCAAAGATCACTTCTTTGATCATGGCCGGTTCGTGTACCAGGATCTTCCAGGGGGCGCCGTCGGGCTGCTGCAGGAACAGAATGCCCGATACCTGCCCCAGGCCCCGGATGCCTTCGTCGGCCCAGAACGCGGGGGAGGGGGTCACATAGTAGTGGTCCACCATCCGTCCGTCGGCAAAATCATGCTCAATGGCGGCGGGCAGTTCGCCCTCCGCCTGCTCCGACTTGTACTGCAAATGCAGGTTGGTAAAATCCGCAGCGGTCATAGCCAGGCCTCCTTTTGTTGGTGAGATCAGACGCGCAGGCTGGCACCTTCGCCATCGTTGGTGCCCTCGTCAAATTCATAGTCGTTGCCGGGCAGAATGGCGTTGAGCAGAATGCCGGCAATGGCGGCGATGGCCAGGCCGGAAAGGTTCACGTCCATGCCCGCCACAGTGAAGGTGATGCCGCCCACCGAGTCAAAGCCCAGGGCGCAGACCAGAATAACGGCGGCGATGATCAGGTTGCGGGAATTGGTGAAGTCCACCTTGTTTTCCACCACGTTGCGCACACCGATGGCGGAGATCATGCCGTAGAGCACGAAGCTGATGCCGCCCACAATGCCGGTGGGGATGGTGTTGATGATGGCCTCAAACTTGGGGCAGAAGCTCAGCACCAGGGCAAAGACGGCGGCGATGCGGATGACCAGGGGATCGTAGATCTTGGTCAGGGCCAGCACGCCGGTGTTTTCGCCGTAGGTGGTGTTGGCGGGGCCGCCCAGCAGACCGGCCATGGTGGTGGCCAGGCCGTCGCCCAGCAGGGTGCGGTTCAGGCCCGGGTCACGGATGTAGTTCTTGCCGGTGGTGGCGCTGATGGCGGCAATGTCGCCGATGTGCTCCATCATGGTGGCCAGGGCGATGGGCACGATGGTGAAGATGGCGCTGATGAAGGTCTCGCTGCCGTCAATGGCAAACAGGCCCATGGAGTCTTTGTGCAGCGGGATGCCGAACCAGTCGGCTTCCGCAATGGCCGCAAAGTCCACGGCGCCGGTGACCAGCGCCACGGCGTAGGCTACCAGCACGCCGATGAGGATGGGCAGGATCTTGACCATACCCTTGCCCCAGATGTTGCAGATGATGACGGTGGCCAGCGCCACAAAGGCCAGCAGCCAGTTGCTCTGGCAGTTGGTGATGGCGCTGGGAGCCAGGATCAGGCCGATGGCGATGATGATGGGACCGGTGACCACCGGCGGGAAGAACTTCATCATCCGGCGGATACCGAACGCCGTGATGAGGAAGCTGAACAGTACGTAGACCAGACCGGAGAAAGCCACCGCCGCGCAGGCGTAGGGCAGATTCTCCGGATTGGCGCCGTCGTTGCTCACGATGGTGAAGCCGCCCAGGTAGGCAAAGCTGGAACCCAGGAAAGCGGGAACCTTGCCCTTGCACAAAAAGTGGAACAGCAGTGTGCCCAGACCGGCGCACAGCAGCGTGGTGCTGACGCTCAGGCCGGTCAGCAGGGGCACCAGCACGGTGGCGCCGAACATGGCAAACATGTGCTGGGCACCCAGAATCAGCATCTTGGGGGTACCCAGTTCCCGGGCATCATAAATGCCCTTGGAATAATCGATCGTTTTTTCGCTCATGACCATCCTCCTGTAATTCGATTGTCCTGCCGCAAAAAAGGAAGCCGGTCCCAGGACCGCTTCCCTCTCGCAAATTCCAGTATAGCGGGTTTGGCCGCAAAAGGCAAGGCCGGCGGGGAAAAAGCCTGTCTCTTGCAATCCGCCACGGGGCCCGGTATAATAAAAGGAAAACGGAAAAAGGGGAAATGGCAGATGTTGGAACCGGGCATCAAGGGGCATGCGGCGCTGCGTGTCACCACTGAAAACACCGCAAAAGCGCTGGGCAGCGGGGAGCTGCCGGTGCTGGCCACCCCGGCGGTGGCGGCGCTGATCGAAAAAGCCTGCTGGAAGTCGGTGGCCCAGGAACTGGATATGGGGACCGGCACGGTGGGAACCAGTCTTTCGCTGGCCCATACGGCGCCCACACCCATCGGGATGGTGGTCTACTGTGATTGCGAGCTGACCGCCGTGGCGGACCGCCGGCTGACTTTCACGGCGCGGGTCTACGACGATGTAAGCGAGGTGGCCCATGCCACCCATGAGCGGTACATTGTGGACAATGACCGCTTTACCCATAAGGCGTCGGCCAAGCTCAACGCCGACTGAACCGGAACAGCCCCGCCGAAGGCGGGGCCGTTGTTCCTTTAATAGGGGGCTTCCTCCCGCCAGCGGGCAAGACGCTGTACCGTCTCGTCACTTTCCACCCAGCCCTCCTCAGGGTCGGGCACGGCGTCGGGGGCATAGTGCTGCATCACCCCGGGGCTGGTGCCTTTCAGGTAGGCCTTGGCCTGCTTCTGGCGGCTGGGCGCCGTGCGGCCCAGCAAAGCCTCTTTTTCTTTGTCGTTCAACGGTGTATTCACACGCGGTCCCTCCCTTCGGGGCTAGCATGCCCCGCAGCCGGGCTACCCAAACCCGCCAAATTGTGGTATACTGTTTTCTCAACTTTATCCCAAAGGAGCCTTGCCTAGTATGGAAGTCAAGATCAACCAGGTCATTCTGCATCTGCTGGACCCCGGCGCATCGGAGCCGCTGCTCTCCGACCGGCCCATGGACCTGGATGCCGACCTGTTCGAATATTTTTCCGTCATCCTTGAAAAAGCCTTCGTCAGTGACGAGGTGAAGAACTGCCGGTTCCTGCCCGACTCCGCCTTTGCCCAGGAGATGGCCCAGAACCAGGATTTCGTGGACCTGTCCCGCCGTATTGCCGGGGTCATCTTTGAGCAGATGCTGCAATATCCGGCCATCCCGGCGGGGGATCTGGCGGTGGTGGATTTTGCCGGGGACGGGGTGCCCTATTACGGCGTGCTCAAACTGAACTACCGCCCCGGGTACACCCACCACACCGAGACCATGGGCAACGGCCGGTTCAGCAGCATGGTACCCCAGCGGACCCTGCTGCCCGGCACCCCCAAGGCCGACGAGGCAGCACTTATCGACCGGGCCAACGGCACCGTGCGCCTTATCGAGAAAAAGTTTGCCCTGGACGAGAAGAAGGACTTCTACCTGTCCACCCGGGTGTTCGGCTGCACCGAAGCCATGCAGGAGAAAGCCAAGCTGAAAGCCGTCTGCGAGACGGCGGTGGCGGCCGTAAAGGAAGCCTACCCCGAGCCGGAGGAGCTGGACGACGTGCCGCCCTTTGACGGCGGCACCGAGACGGCGGTGGAACTGATGGTGCGCAACCAGGCGGTGGACAATACCATCTCGGTGGAGGATGTGCGCACCCGCATGCGGGAAAACTATCCCCTGGCGGCGCCCAAATTTGAAGCCGCTCTGGCCGAGACCGGCGTGCAGGAAAATGACCGGGTGACCGTCAGCCCTGCCCGGATCAAAAAGCTGGAAAGCCGCAGCTTCAAGACGGAATCCGGCATCGAGATCAAGATCCCGGCGGAACTCTGCAATTCCGACGACGCGGTGGAGTTCATCCACTCGGCCACCGGCGGACTGAGCCTGCTGATCAAAGACGTACTGGTGTAAGACTGTGCCGCCTGCCGGACCCCGGCGGGCGGTTTTGTGCGGAAAGGAAACTGCCATGGAATGGAAAGACGGCCGCCCCCGCTGCCGGTGGGCCAACCCCGACAATCCCCGCTATCTCCACTACCACGACCGGGAGTGGGGCGTGCCGGTCCACGATGACCGGCTGCTCTTTGAAATGCTGATCCTGGAAGGATTCCAGGCCGGACTCTCCTGGGAGTGCGTCCTCAACAAACGGGAGGCGTTCCGCCGTGCCTTCGACGATTTCTGCTGGGAAAAAGTGGCAGCTTACGACGAGGCCCGGTGTGCGGCCCTGGCCGAGAACAGGGAAATCATCCGCAACAGGCGGAAGATTGCCGCAGCGGTGACCAACGCAAAGATTTTTGAGACCATACGGCAGGAATGGGGCAGTTTTGACGCCTACCTCTGGCACTGGACCCGGGGCAGGACCCTTCTGGAACGGGATAAGACCACCTCGCCCCTCTCCGATGCCATCTCTGCCGACCTGCGCCGCCGGGGCATGAAATTTGTGGGCTCCACCATCGTGTATGCCTATCTCCAGGCGGTGGGGGTGCTGTGGAGCCACGAGGAAGGCTGTTTTCTGGCGGAGCCGCCCTGCCAAAACCTGTGAAACGAATCATACAAATGTTGGCGATTTTTCCGTCTTTCCGCTGGCAGATTTGTGTGGTACAATAACACTGTATCGAGAAGTGAAACTACGGACCGACACAGAAGGGGAATGCCAAAATGTTTGAAAGTCATCTGTTTGCCCGCTGCACCGCCCATCATGCGGTGTTGTACTGGGATAAGCCTGCCGCCGCCGGTGCGCAGGCGGAATATACCGTTTACCTGAACAACGAACCGGTGGGCACCGCCGACCGGACCCACTATACCCTGGACAATCTGCAGCCCCAGACGGAGTACCGGGTGGATGTGGTCTTTGACAACCAGCCGGTGGGAGCCTGCATGCTGCGTACCGGCGCCGAAAAGAACCGGATCAACGTCACCGAGGCACCCTACTGGGCCAAGGCGGACGGCGTGACCAAAAACACCGCAGCCCTGCAGCGGGCCATTGACGCCTGCGGTCCCGGGGATGCGGTCTATCTGCCGGCGGGCACCTACCTGACCGGCGCCCTGCGGCTGCACAGCGATATGGAGCTGTATCTGGAAGATGGGGCGGTGCTCCAGGGCACGGCGGAGATCGTGGACTACCAGCCCCGCATCCCCAGCCGGTTCGAAGGCAGAGAGATGCGCTGTTATTCCAGCCTGCTGAATCTGGGCAAGCTGGACCATGAGGACGGTTATAACTGCTGCAATGTGGTCATCCGGGGCAAGGGCACCATTGCCAGCGGCGGCAAGGCCCTGGCAGACAAGATCATTGCCGATGAAAAAGAACACCTGAAGGACTATCTGGCGGAGCATGCCGATCTGGTGGCCAGCTGTGACAACGAGAACACCATTCCCGGCCGGGTGCGCCCCCGGCTGATCAATATGAGCAACTGCCAGAATGTCTGGCTCAGCGGCCTGACGCTGAAGGACGGCGCCTCCTGGAATGTCCATATGATCTACAGCGACAATATCGTCACCGACCATTGCACCTTCCATTCCGAGGGGATCTGGAACGGCGACGGCTGGGACCCCGATTCCAGCACCAACTGCACGCTGTTCGGCTGCGACTTCTACACCGGGGACGACGCGGTGGCCATCAAAAGCGGCAAGAACCCCGAAGGCAATGCCATTGCCCGGCCCAGTGCCCATATCTACATTTTTGACTGCCGCAGCATCTGCGGCCATGGCATCTGCGTGGGCAGCGAGATGTCCGGCGGGGTGGAGGATGTCCAGGTCTGGGATTGTGACCTGGAAAATTCCTTCTCCGGTATCGAGATCAAGGCAACCGCCAAGCGGGGCGGCTATGTGCGCGGCGTGACGGTGCGGGACTGCAAAGCGCCCCGGGTCATGGTCCACGCGGTGCCCTACAACGATGACGGCGAAGCCGCCGATACGCCACCGGTGTTTGAGCACTTCACCTTTGCGGGGCTGACCCTCACGGGCCGGGCCCTGAACGACAAACAGGAATGGAAAGATGTCTCCCCGGTGGAGCTGGTGGGCTTTGAAGGTCCCGCCTACGCCCTGCGGGATGTGAATTTTGACGGCCTGACCATTACGGCCAAGGCGCCGCGGCTGCCGCTGCAGTATTGCTGCGATGTGACGCTGCGGGGCGTTACCTGCCTGCCGCCTCAGGAGGATTGAGACGGCGGCGCAACAAAGGATCGGTAAGGGGGTATTGTGGATGGAACTTTCGGAACTGACAGCCCAGGCACGCCGGGCCACAGAGGAACTGCTGGAAGCAGCGCATCTGGAAACAGGCGACATTTTTGTGGTGGGCTGCTCCAGCAGTGAGATCACCGGCGGCCGCATCGGCCATCATTCCAGCATGGAGGCTGCGGCCGCCGTGCTGGAAGGGGTGCTGCCGCCCTTGCAGGAGCGGGGCATCTACCTGGCGGCCCAGTGCTGCGAGCACCTGAACCGGGCCATCGTGCTGGAACGGGAGGCGGCCAAAGCCTACGGTTACCAGATCGTGGCGGCTATTCCCCAACCCCACGCGGGGGGCAGCTGGGCCACCAACTGCTGGCAGAAATTCCGGGACCCCGTGCTGGTAGAGGAAGTCCGTGTCGCAGCGGGTATGGACATTGGCGGCACCCTCATCGGGATGCATCTGCGCCGGGTGGCGGTGCCGGTTCGGCTGAGCCTGGATCATATCGGGCAGGCCTTCCTGCTCTGCGCCCGCACCCGCCCGCCCTTCATCGGCGGTGCCCGGGCTGTTTACAGTCAGGAGGAAACACGATGATTGCAGAAGCACAGAAACAGCAGATGGCCGAAGCGGTGGCCAGAATCCGGCAGACGATGGCCGACGCGGCCCGCAGCGCCGGACGGGACCCTTCGGAGGTGAAACTCTGCGCCGCCTGCAAAACCCGCACGGTGGAGGAAGTACGGTACAGCGCCGATCTTCCCATTGACCTGTTCGGGGAAAACCATGTGCAGGAGCTGGTGGAAAAAACCGATGCCGGGGCTTACAACGGCAAGCCGGGGCATTTTATCGGCCATCTGCAGACCAACAAGGTGAACAAGGTGGTGGGGCGTGCCGCACTGATCCAGAGCGTGGACAGCACCCGTCTGCTGGATAAGATCGAAGCCGCCGCCGCCCGGCTGGGGCTGATCCAGGAGATCCTCATCGAGATCAATATCGGGGCGGAGGAAAGCAAGAGCGGGGTAGGGCCGGATGACCTCTGGCCGCTGCTGGAAGCTGCCGCCGCCAAGGAGCATCTGCGGGTCCGCGGCCTGATGGCTATTCCGCCCGCCGACGCCGACGATGACCAGACCCGCCGCTTCTTTGCCCAAATGCGGGAACTGCTGGCAGCCGCCGGGGCCCGGCACTATGAAAATGCCCGGATGGATATCCTCTCCATGGGGATGAGCCATGATTATGCCGCGGCCATTGCCGAAGGCGCCACCATTGTCCGGGTGGGGACTGCCATCTACGGTGCCCGGGACTACAGCAAAAAATAAACACAAAACGGCAAACGCCTGCGCGGATTTTCTTCGCACAGGCGTTTTGTTTTGGCCATACTATGGGGTAGAGCCCCTTATTTGACTTTGGCGCGCTGCAGCCAGTAGACGCTCAGGACCGCCAGCACCAGAAAGACGACCACCCCCCAGGCGGTGAGATAGGGCCAGGAAAAACGGGTCAGCAGCCGGATTGCCCAGCTGCTCCAGTACCGGACGTTGGTACAGCCGATGATGATGATAAAAAGGGCGTAAAAGCACCAGAATCCCGCGGCACCGAACTGATGAAAGACGCCGCCCAGAAAAAGCCCCGTCCACACAGGCAGCAGCAGCACCAGAAGCCAGACAAACCAGGGAATCCATTCCCAGGGCATCGGGCAGGTGCCGCCCGTCACGGCGCGGCGTACCAGGGCGTCCAGATAGCCCAGCACAAAGGCCGAAGCGGTTTGCAGCAGACTCATCCGCAGGCAGTGGAGAAGGATGCCTGCCGTCAGGCCCCGCCGTGTGGTGGAAAAGATCAAAAAGACGGTGAACTGGTTGTTCAGGTAAACGGTGGTCAGGATCAGGTCAATCAAAGCGGAAAATCCCAGCATGGCGACCAGCACAAGCTGGTGGGCAATGTCTGCTTCCTCTGCCAGGGAGGCGACCAGGCCAAGCCCTTCGCTGAAAAGCGCCAGAACCAGGATGGCGGGCAGCACCCAGCGGAAATCTTCGCAGGTGTAGCGCAGTACGGCACGTGTGGTCCGAAACATAAGAACTTCCTCCTTCAAGCCTGGGTGACGGCAAGCTTTTGCATCCGGTGCAAGGCCACCAGAATAAAGGGCAGACTCAACACACCCAGCACCACGCTGTAGAGGGTCAGCACGCCGGGGCGGAAGGTGCCCAGCAGCATAAAGACGGTGAGCTGCAGGTAGATCACGCAGACCAATGCAATGGTCAGCACCCGTTTCCAGATGGGAAGGGCCGAAAACTCCAGGCTGCCCATCCACAACATGGAACCGCACAACAGCAGTTTGAGCCCGAGCCCCTGCAAAGGATATTCCGCCAGGCTGACAAACAGTTTGTTCATGTCCTTGTAGAACAGCCGGGCGGTCACGGAATTGCAGAGATAATCCAGCACCATGCAGAGCACGGGCAGCAAAACCCAGAACCCGGCCACGGCACCCCGCAGGGACCGCCGGGTCACGCCGAAACTCAGCGCCAGCGGGGCATAGGCACTGATGGCCTGGGCAGCACAGATGCCGATGATGATATCGAAAACGATAAAAAATCCCTGCACATAGGTAAAAATGAATTCATTGCCCCGGGTGGCCAGGGACAATCCCACCAGCACCCCATAGACCGCGGTCAGTACCCCTACCATGGCCAGCGCCGGTTTCGTCAGGAACCATAAGGCCTTTGCCATATCATAATCCCTCCCGTTCATGACCGCAGAGAGCCACAAAGACTTTCTGCAGCGAGAGAGCGGTGCAGTCCACATCCAGCCCCCGGGCGGCCATGGTCTCCACCGAAGCCCGCACCGTACACATGGTCTGGCGCCCCAGCGTTTCGGTATGCAGCACTTCGTATCCCTCACAGGCGGCAGCTACCGCATCATCCCGGCCGGATACGGCGCAGAACCGGGCCAGCAGCGCATCGGTGTCACAATCTTCGATAAGGCGCCCCTCCTTCAGGATCAGCACCTTCTCAAACACAGGGGCGGCTTCTTCCAGAATGTGGGTGGAGATCACAAAGGTGCGGCCGGTGGCAGCGTAATCTTCCAGCAACAGACGGTAAAAGTCTTCCCGCGCCACGATATCCAATCCGGCCACCGGTTCGTCCATCATGGTGACGGGCGCCCGGCTGGCCAGTGCCAGTACGATGGTCACGGCGCTCATCATCCCTTTGGAAAGGGCACTGATCCGTTTTTTGTCATCCAGGCCAAACTGCTGTACCAGACGCCGGGCGTATTCTTCATCCCAGTGGGGGTAGAACATCCGGCCGGCCCGCAGATGATCCCTGACCCGCAGGCCGTTGGAACTGGAGCCCAGCTTCCCGGAAAGTTCCCGGCTGAAGCAGAGATCGGCCAGCGCTTTTTCATTCTCCCATACCGGTTCGGAACCGTAGGTGACCCGCCCTTCATCCGGCGGAAGCTGGGCGGTCAGCGCCGCCAGCAGGGTGGTTTTGCCCGCTCCGTTGCGGCCGATCAATCCGTAAATGTGCCCGGGCTCCAGTGTGAGATAGATATTGTCCAGGGCTTTTACCTTGCCGTAAGTCTTGCACAGACCCACGGACCGCAGCAGTTTACCGCTCATTTTTGCTCCTCCTGTGGGCAGGCGGCAGCCAGCATCGCCTGCAGTTCTTCGGCCGTGATCCCCAGTTTGCGGGCCTCCGCGGCCAGGGGTTTGACGTATTGTTCCAAAAATTCTTCCCGCCGTTTGGCGCGGATCTGTGCCGCGGCACCTTCTGCCACAAACATGCCGATGCCGCGCCGCTTGTACAGGATCCCGTCCTCCACCAGCAGGTTCAGCCCTTTGGCCCCCGTGGCGGGATTGATGCGCAATGTCCGTGCCAGCTCGTTGGTGCTGGGAACCTGGGTCTCTTCGGGATAGATGCCCCGCAAAATGCCGTCCTCCAGCATCCGGGCAATCTGCAGATAGATCGAGGTGTGGTCATTGAATACAGGGGGCAAGCGCTCACCGCCTTTCGTGGTTTACTGGTTCATTGCTTGTGTAACTAACTATATCACTAACGAACATGTCTGTCAATGCCTTTGGCAAAAAAACCATTTGCGGCCGCTCCACTTGCAAACTTTTTGTGGAACTGGTACAATAAAACCAAGCTTTTGTGTTTTCTTGAAGGGGAGATCAACCATGAATTGGCAGCAAGCCTGCGAACTGCCGTATTATGGCGGTACGGATCTGGGGGCAAACTGGGCCCCCGCACAAACAGTTTTTAAGCTGTGGGCGCCCACTGCATCCGCGGTGGAGCTGCAGCTGTTCGCCACCGGTACCGATGAGGAGCCGGGGGCCAAAAAGTTGGCCGCCCATGCCATGGAACCGGCGGGGGAGGGTGTCTGGTCGGTCACCGTGCCGGGGGACCTGAACGGCGTGTATTATCTGTATCCGCTGCAATTTCCCGATGGCCACGGTGCCTCGGTGGTGGACCCCTATGCCCGGGCGGCCGGGGCCAACGGCAAGCGGGCCATGGTCATCGACCTGGACGGGGCAGCCCCCGACGGATGGCGGCAGGACCGCCGCCCCGAGATCCCGCCCCATGCCCGCAGCGTGTGGGAGGTGCATGTGGCGGATTTTTCCGCCGACGAGCACAGCGGTGTGCCCGAAGCCTGGCGGGGAAAATATATGGGGTTTGTGCCGGAGGATACCACCCTGGACGGTGACGGCGTGCACCCCACCTGCCTGAATTACCTCCAGCGGCTGGGGGTGACCTATGTACAGCTGCAGCCGATTTTTGACTATGCCACAGTGGATGAGACCCGGCCTGGCGGGTACAACTGGGGATATGACCCGCTGAACTACAATGTGCCGGAAGGTTCTTTTTCCACCGACCCGTTCCATGGGGCGGTGCGTGTCCGGGAATGCCGGGCCATGATCCAGGCGCTGCACAAGGCGGGGATCGGGGTGGTGATGGATGTGGTCTACAACCATACCTATCATACCGACAGCTGGCTGGAACGCACGGTGCCGGGATACTGGAACCGGCGGTGGGCCAACGGCAACATGACCAACGGCTCCGGCTGCGGGGACGACCTGGCCAGTGAGCGGCCCATGGTGCGGAAATATCTGGTGGATTCGGTGCTGTACTGGGCCAGGGAATACCATATCGACGGATTCCGGTTCGACCTGATGGCACTGGAGGACGTGGACACCATGAACGCCATCCGGGGGGCTCTGGACGCACTGCCCGGCGGCGAGAACATCCTGATGTACGGCGAACCCTGGACTGGCGGCGGCACCAACGTGGAGGGGGGCGCCTGCCCCAGCGACAAACGGGCCCTGGATGCCCTCAGCGATCGCATCGGCTTTTTCTGTGATGACACCCGGGACGCCATCAAGGGCAATGTCTTTGACGCCTCCAATGCGGGGTACATCGACGGCGCCCCGCAGTGCGGCTACGATGTACTTCATGCGGTGGGGGCCTGGCGCAGCGGTGCCCGGGGATTCCGGCCCAAACAGGCCATGCAGGTAGTGCAGTATGTTTCGGCCCACGACAATTTTACCCTGTGGGATAAACTGGCGGCGGTGGCCCGGCGCACCGACTACGATGCGGCGGACAGCGACCTGCTGGGGCAGAACCGCATGGCGGCAGGGATCTGCCTGACCTGCCAGGGAATGCCCTTTCTCCAGGCGGGGGAGGAATTCGGCCGCACCAAGTACGGGGACCCCAACAGCTATCAGGGCCCTCTGTCCACCAACCGGCTGGACTGGCGGCGGGCCCATCGCCCGGAATTTGCGGCCCTGACCTCCTTTTACCGGGGGATGCTGGCCATCCGCCGCACCTATGCCCGGCTGGCGGGGGCCTATGGGGAACCGGAGCCCTTCCTTCTGGCGCTGCCCGGCTGGCTCATCGGCTTTGTGCCGGAAACAGAAGGCAACGACCCGGTGGGGCAGCTGGTGATCTATTATAACCCCGAACGTACCCGCCAATGGGTATCGCTGCCTGCGGGAACCTGGCGCCGTCTTTGCGATGGTACCCATGCGGGGACCACACCGTTTGGCCCCCTGTGCCGGGATGCCCTGGAACTGGAACCCCGCAGCGTGACCATCCTGGTGGCGGAATAAAAACAGCAGCGTGCGCCTTCCGGTGCGCGCTGTTTTGCAAATAAGGAGGCCGCTATGGCAGAGCCCATCCATGTCAGCCCGGAACAGGTTCGCCGGTACCGTCTGGCGGCGCATCACCTGGACCGGCCATACCCGGCAGACCAGCTTTTGCCGGTGGCGGGCGTGTGCGGACTGCAAAACTCACCGCCCGGTGCCTGGGAGACCGCGCTGTTCGCCCGTCTGCAAAATGGCACCCGGCCCCTGCTGCACCGCGCCTTGGAAGAAGAAAAGACCTTGCTCCAGGCCTGGAGCTACCGGGGAGCACCGGTGATCTTTCCCACGGCGGAAAGTCCCGTCTTTCTTTCTGCCCTGGTCGCCCGGCCGGGGGAAGAACCCTGGATCTATACCCGGGGCATAGCCCTGGCACTGGATTTTCTGGGAATGAGCTGGGAGGAAGCGTTTGCCCTGGTAAAGCAGGCCCTGACCCTGCTGGATAGCTGTACGATACAGCGCAAAGAGGAACTGGACCGGGTGCTGGCAGAGCAGGCAGCGAAGCAGCTGCCTCCCGGCGTCCGGGCACGATGGAACGCCCCTTCCATGTACGGCAGCCCGGACCGGCAGACGGTGGGCGGCGCGGTGGTCTCCTTTGCGCTGCGGCCCTGCGCCTGCTTGGGGCAGGTAGTCTTTGGACGCCGTCAGGGAATCCACCCGACCTTTACCTCCTATGCCCGATGGACCGGCCATCCGCTGCCCGCCGACCCGGCGGCCGATGCAAAGTTGGTTCGCGCCTTCCTGCGGGCCTACGGCCCGGCCAACCGGTCGGATCTGGCAGCCTGGCTGGGCAGCAGCCCCCGCCAGACAAAACGGCTCTGGCAGACGGTGGAAAAGGAGCTGATCCCGGTGGAGAAAGGCGGCCGAAGGGCGTACATCCCGGAGGACCGGCTGCCGGCCTTGCTGGGAGCGTCCCTGCCGGAAAATCCCTGGATTCTGCTGGGGGCCCATGATCCCTATCTGGACGCCCGGGACCGGGCGCTGCTGCTGGCAGATCCCGCAAAGCAGCGGCAGGTCTGGCGTACCGTGGGCAATCCCTGCGTGATCCTGCATGAGGGACAGGTGGCAGGGCTTTGGCGGCCCGTGGTCGTCCGTGCCCGGCTGGATGTGACGCTCATTCCCTTTGCCCCTCTTCCGCCGGAGGCGGTGGCCGATCTGACCCGGCAGGCGGAGGCGTATGTGGTATTTCGCGGTCTGACCCCGGGCCGGTGTACGGTGAAAGAAACATGAAGCAGGCCCCGGATGGCATACCATCCGGGGCCTGTTCTTTTCTGATATGGTTCAGCCCAGGTGTTTGAGCAACCGGCCGATGGGGGCAGCCACCGCTGTGAGAATGGCAGCCAGCACAAAACTCAGGAGGAGAAACACGGGAAACCATACCGCCAACGGCAGGGAAAACCGCTGTGCGGCAGGCAGCAACACCAGGGTCAGCAGCACATGGTGGACAAGATAGACCCCGTAGGACCAGGCAGCCGGACGGCGCAGCGCACCCCAGAATTTTTTGGGCAGCTTCTGCCCCAGCAGGTAGACCACCCAGAACAAGGCCGCCGACAAAACCAGCAGAACCGCCAGCCTCGGCACGGCAGGCATCCACAATAAGGGGAGGGCAGCCAGGGCCCAGAGGCAGCGGGGAAAGGGTGTACGGTTTTCTGCCAGCAGGGTGCCGAACCAGACCCCCAGGGCAAAAGCGGGCAGACGCCCCAGCACGGTGTGCCCGGCTTCCAGCGGCGGGGGACAAAGCTGCGGCCAGACCAGCTGCAAAGCCACCATGATCACCAGCAGAACACGGCGCCGCCTGACGCTGCCCATGCACCACAACAGCAGGGGAAACACCAGGTAAAGCAGCAGGATTACACCCAGAAACCACTCCCCGATTTTGTAGAAGGTCGTGGTCACGGGAGCCAGGTAGCCGTCCAGCCCCACAAGGGAAAGGAGGACCTTCCACCGGGGAATCCCGGCGTTGTTGCCGTGCAGCACCTCCCCGTAGAGGAACAAAGCCCCGAAGCCCAGCCAGAAGGCGGGGTACATGGCCGCTGCCCGCCCCGCCAGATAGGGCCGCCAGCGGAACCGTCCCTGCCATTGCAGGCAGAGGGCGGCACCGGACAAAAGGAAAAACCAGGCAAGGCCAACTTCCACCCAGTCGGCCATGGCCCGCCCGATCAGCAGGGTGGGAATGGCAAAGCCCAGGCGGGCAGCCTCAATGCAGAAATGATAGCACAATACCGGCAACAGGGCTGCCAGGCGGATGACATCCAGGCCCGGGCGGTAATGGGCGGGTGTTTTGACCATACTGTACACTTCCTCCGGCAGTCAGGGAATCCCACGATGGAGCGCCGCGTTGAGGGCGGCCCCCAGAAACAGCAGATTGATGATGATATCCAGCCACAGGATCATCAGGATGATGGCGGTCAGTGAACCGTAAATGTAGGAAAGCTTCCAGAAATGAACGATATAAAAGGAAAAAATGCGGGAAAAGATCACCCAGCCCACGGTGGTGAAGATGGTGCCGGGCAGCTGACGCCGCAAAGGTCTTTTGCCGCCCGGTACAAAGGTGTAGATCAGCAGAATCAGGACAAACAGCACCGGAACGGCAATGACGCCGCTGAAGTCGATCCATTGGCGGAACCATTCGATGATCCAGCGGAAGCGGGTGTTGGTGGATAAAAGAGCACTCAGGGGCCGGAAAAAAGAACTGACCCCCTGCAGCAGCAGGACCGCCAGCAGAAGTCCCTCAAAGAAGATGGTGTACAGGATCGCCAGCAGCCGATCAAATAAGGTGAAGCGGGCCCCCGGCGTCAGCCGCTGCAGCCCTTTCTGAACGGCGAACATCCCGCTGGAAGCGGAGTACAAAGTGGTGACCGCCGCAAAGGAAGCCACAAAGGTGGTGGACTGGGTGCTCAGATTGTTCAGCACATAGAGCACGGTATCCTGGATTTCCGGTACCTGGGGCAGAAACTGATAGAGCAGTTCCGCCAGGTCGGTGACCGAATACCAGGGCAGTTTGTTGACGACGACCAATACCCAGATCAGCAGCGGAAAGGAAGCCGTCAGCAAAAACAGGGTGGCGCACCCTGCAAAAATCGGTAAATTCTGACCCAGAAACGGGCCCAGGACAGCAAAAATGATCTCTTTTGCGCGCTCCAGGGATTGTCTCATACGGGGGTGTGTCCTCCCTTCCGGCAAGCGATGTACAGCGTGATTTCTCTCATTATAATATGCCGTGACATTGAAATCAACGCCATTAGACAAATCAGACGCCAAACGGGCCGAATTTGACCTTGTAAAAGGCCCCGAAACCGAATATAGTAACTTATGGAAACGAACATTTTTTGGTAAGGGAGTTTTTTGCATATGCAGGCAGCCGAAACACAAACCATCACGACCAACCGGATCACCATCCGGGGGGAACTGGCCCTGACGGTGGCCGTGATCATCAACAGCTTTGCGGTGGCCATGACCGTCTATGCGGGCCTCGGCATTTCGCCGGTGTCCAGCTTTCCCTATGCGGTCTCACTGGTGTTTCCCTTTTTGACCCTGGGTACCTGGACCTATCTGTTCCAGGGGGCTCTGGTCATCTCGCTGATGGTTCTGCGCCGCAAGTTTGTGCCCTCCTACCTGTTCAGCTTCGTGGTGGGATTTTTCTTCGGCACGCTGCTGGATGTCTTCGGCGCCTGGCTGCCCCATCTGCCCGATGCCCTGGGCTGGCGCATCCTCTATTTCGCCCTCAGCTGCCCCATCGTGGCCTTCGGCATCGCCCTGTCCAACCGGTGCAAGCTGCCCATCATTCCCACCGACCTCTTTGCCCGGGACCTGGCGGAGATCATCCGCAAACCCTATCCCAAAGTCAAAACCACCTTTGACCTCACCTGTGTGGTGCTGTCGGCCGTGCTGACGGGGGCAGTGCTTCACAATCTCCAGGGCATCGGCATCGGTACCGTCATCGGGGCGCTGACCTACGGCCGTCTGGCCGGTGTGTTCGGCAACCTGATCGACAAACGGTTCGACTTCGTTTCGGTGCTTTCCCACGAAAAATAAGGGGGCAAGACCGCAGATTTTGGAACGGGGCGGTTAAAAAAATATCAAAAACATCTTGCGCAACGGGCGGTTTGTGCGTATAATAGAGTCAGGCCATTAGGGCATCGTGCCCTGACAAAAACAAATTGTAAAACATACCGAGAGGAGCTTTTACTATGGGTTTGGGTAAAAAGACCATTGATGATGAAAATTACGCCGGCAAGCGCGTTCTTGTCCGCTGCGACTTCAACGTCCCCATGAAGGACGGTGTCATCACCAACGACAACCGCATCAACGCGGCGCTGCCGACCATCAAGAAACTGATCAACGACGGCGCTAAGGTCATCCTGTGCAGCCATCTGGGCAAGCCGAAGAACGGCCCCGAGGCCAAGTTCAGCCTGGCTCCCGTTGCTGTGCGCCTGAGCGAGAAGCTGGGCCAGCCCGTTCAGTTTGCGGACGACGACGAGGTCGTGGGTGCGCAGGCCAAGGCTGCTGTCGCCACCATGAACGACGGCGACGTTGTGCTGCTGCAGAACACCCGTTTCCGCAAGGAAGAGACCAAGAACATGCCTGAGTTCAGCAAGGATCTGGCCAGCCTGGCCGATGCCTACGTGGACGATGCTTTCGGCTCCTGCCATCGCGCCCACTGCTCCACTGCCGGTGTGACCGAGTTCATCCAGGATACCGCTGTTGGTTACCTGATGGAAAAGGAAATCAAGTACCTGGGCAATGCCGTCAACGATCCCGTCCGTCCCTTCACCGCCATCCTGGGCGGCGCCAAGGTTGCGGACAAGCTTAACGTTATCTCCAACCTGCTGGAAAAGGTGGACACCCTGATCATCGGCGGCGGTATGGCCTACACCTTCCTGAAGGCCGAAGGCTACGAGATCGGCAAGAGCCTGTGCGACGACAGCAAGATCGACTACTGCAAGGAAATGATGGCCAAGGCCAAGGAAAAGGGCGTCAAGCTGCTGCTGCCCGTTGACACCGCCTGCGTCACCGATTTCCCCGATCCCATCGACGCTCCCGTCGAGACCAAGGTCGTGCCCGTCACCGCCATTCCTGCCGACATGGAAGGCTGCGACATCGGCCCCGAGACCATGAAGCTCTTTGCTGACGCTGTCAAGGCCAGCAAGACCGTTGTATGGAACGGCCCCATGGGCGTTTTCGAGAACCCCACGCTGGCTGAGGGCACCCTGGCTGTTGCCAAGGCCATGGCCGAAAGCGACGCTACCACCGTCATCGGCGGCGGCGACAGCGCGGCTGCTGTTCAGCAGATGGGCCTGGGCGACAAGATGACCCACATCTCCACTGGTGGCGGTGCTTCTCTCGAGTACCTCGAGGGCAAGGAACTGCCCGGCATTGCCGTTATCCAGAACGCGTAACAACCGCAGGGCGCGGCGGCACGGCCGCCGCGCCCTTTTTTGGGATTATCCCCTTACGGAAAACAAACAGAAGGAGTTTTCATCATGGATAAGCAGAATCGTAAAGCCATCATTGCCGGCAACTGGAAAATGAACATGACCCCCACCGATGCAGGCCATCTGATCGACGCGCTGGTCCCCGCTGTGCAGGGTGCCAACTGCGAGGTCGTCATCTGCGTCCCCTTCACCGACCTGTGTGTGGCCGTGGCCAAGTGCAGCGGCACCAACATTCATGTGGGTGCTGAGAATGTCCACTTTGAGAAGTCCGGTGCCTTCACCGGTGAGATCTCTGCCGACATGCTCACCGACCTGGGTGTGGAGTACGTCGTCATCGGCCACAGCGAGCGCCGTCAGTACTTTGCCGAGACCGACGAGACTGTCAACAAGCGTGCCCGTGCGGCCCTGGCCGGTGGCCTGAAGCCCATTATCTGCGTAGGCGAGAGCCTGGCCCAGCGTGAGCAGGGCGTCACCGAGGAACTGGTCCGTATGCAGGTCAAGATCGCGCTGAACGGTGTCACCGCCGAAGAACTGAAGAACGTGGTCATCGCCTATGAGCCCATCTGGGCCATCGGCACCGGCAAGACCGCTACCGCCGACCAGGCGCAGGAAGTCTGCGCTGCCATCCGCAAGGTCGTCGGCGAGCTCTACGGTGAGGATGCCGCCAAGGCCCTGACCGTTCAGTACGGCGGCAGCATGAACGCCAAGAACGCTGAGGAACTGCTCAGCAAGCCCGACGTGGACGGCGGCCTGATCGGCGGCGCTTCCCTGAAGGCTGACCAGTTTGCCATCATCGTGGATGCAGCCAGCAAGGGCTGATCCTTTTCCCTCAACACAAGGAGAGTTCCGGTGGCCCAACGGGCTGCCGGGCCCTCTTTTGTCATTTTCAGATTATCAAAATTCTAAGGAGATTGCACTTTTATGAGCAAAAAGCCTGTACTTCTTTGCATCATGGACGGTTTCGGCTGGACCCCCGACCAGACTTTCGGCAACGCCGTGACCACTGCCAAGAAACCCAACCTGGACAAGATCTTTTCCACCTACCCCATGACCACCATCGAGGCTTCCGGCATGGCGGTCGGCCTGCCCGACGGTCAGATGGGCAACTCTGAGGTGGGTCACACCAACATGGGCGCCGGCCGCATCGTCTATCAGCAGCTGACCCTCATCACCAAGTCCATCAAGGACGGGGAGATGGTCAAGAACCCCGTGCTCTACAACAACATGAAGAAGGCCATCGATGCCGGCAAGGCCATCCATCTCATGGGTCTGGTGGGCACCGGCGGTGTCCACAGCCATGCCGACCACTGGTTCGGCGTGCTGGATATGGCCAAGCATATGGGCGCCACCAAGGTCTACCTGCACTGCATCATGGACGGCCGTGACACCGACCCCCACAGCGGCAAGGGCTTCCTGGCCGACCTGCAGGCCAAGCTGGACGAGCTGGGCATCGGCCAGATCGCTACCGTCACCGGCCGTTACTACGCCATGGACCGCGACAACAACTGGGACCGTGAAGAGAAGGCCTATGCCGCCTTTGTTTACGGCGAGGGCAACCATGCCGCCAACGCCCAGGAGGCCATCGACGCCAGCTATGCCGCCGATGTGACCGATGAGTTCGTCATTCCTGTGGTCACCTGCGAGGGCGGCCGTGTGGAGAGCGGCGACACCGTCATCTTCATGAACTTCCGCCCCGACCGTGCCCGTCAGATGACCCGCGTTTTCTGCGACGACGACTTCAAGGGCTTTGAGCGCCGCGGCGGCCGTCTGCATGTGAACTACGTCTGCATGGCCGAGTACGACGCCACCATGCCCAACTGCGAAGTGGCCTACCCGCCGGTGGAGCTGAAGAACGTGCTGGGCGAGTACCTGTCCAAGAACGGCAAGACCCAGCTGCGCATCGCCGAGACCGAGAAGTATGCCCACGTGACCTTCTTCTTCAACGGCGGCGTGGAGGCTCCCTACGAGGGTGAGGACCGCAAGGTCATCCCCAGCCCGAAGGTTGCCACCTATGACCTGAAGCCCGAGATGAGCGCCTACGAGGTTGCCGACGAGTGCAAGGCCCGCATCGAGAGCGGCAAGTACGACGTCATCATCCTGAACTTTGCCAACTGCGACATGGTCGGCCATACCGGTGTCTTTGACGCCGCCGTCAAGGCTGTGGAGGCCGTGGACAAGGCTGTGGGCGAAGTGGTGGATGCTGTGCTGGCCCAGGGCGGCGTGGTCTTCCTGACCGCCGACCATGGCAACGCCGAGAAGATGGAGAACCCCGACGGCAGCGCCTTCACCGCCCACACCACCAACGTGGTGCCCTTTGCGGTGATCGGCGCCGGTGACGTCAAGCTCCGGGAAGGCGGCTGCCTGGCGGACATCGCTCCCACCATGCTGCCCTATATCGGCCTGCCTGTTCCCGAGGAAATGACCGGTAAGAGCATTATCGTGGAGTAATCAAGAACCTTTTCAAGGCCGCTGCGCCCCGGGCGCGGCGGCTTTTTTCTGTAAAGGCCGGTCTTTCCCTTGTACTTTGGCCGGAAATGGAGTATAGTAAAAATAATTTTGTGTTATCTGCTGAACAGGAGTTTACCGCTTATGAAAACAAGTTTCCACCTTCTGCGGCGCCCGCCGGTTCTGGCGCTGCTGATCGTGCAGCTGCTGATCCTGTTGGGGGCTGTCTGGTCGGCCGCCCAACCGGCAACGGTTTACCGGTTCACGCCGGACCAGTGGGAAGTGATCGCCCAGCACTCTGCCATTGCATATGACGAGGACGGACGCCGCGGCGTTACGGAAATGACCGAGGGCGAGATCATTCTGCAGACCCCGGCCATGTCGCTGCCGGCGGGGCACTACCGCGTTGCGCTGGATTACCGCTATGAGCCCAGCCGCACTGCGGAAGAGATCGATCATCGTGCCGGAGTCTATTTTACCGCGGCAGAGGCAATGTCAGTCAGCGGGGAACAGGGCTGTGTGGATGTGCTGACCCAGCAGGATACGGTGGTCCTGAATGTGAACTATGCCAGTGATACCGTCCGGCTGGTGGCCAACAACGACGGCGGCATTTTCACCCTCGGCAACGTGGAGATCCGGCAGGACATGGTTTACGCCTGGGCCTGCGTGTTGGGATGGCTGGTGCTCTTTGTGCTGGTGGACCTGGCGCTGCTGCTCCTGGTACCGGCAAGTCCCAAAGCGCTGCGGGATGCCGACCTGCGGGGGTGTTTGTGGCTTCTGGCGGGAGTCACCCTGCTGACCTGTGTACCGCTGCTGATGAACAGCGGCGGCTGCCAAGGAGCGGACTGGCGCTTCCACCTTGCCCGGATCGAGGGCATTGCCCAGGGCCTGCGGGAAGGCCAGTTCCCGGTACGAATCTATTCCCAGGCCAAGGATGGCTACGGATACGCTCCCTCGCTGTTCTACGGGGAAGCCTTTCTCTATTTCCCGGCGGTCCTGCGGCTGCTGGGGATGAGCGTGCAAGGCGCTTACCGCACTTATGTCATGGTGATTCAGGCCCTCACGGCGGGGATCTCCTTTTTCAGTTTCCGCCAGATGTTCCGCCACAACAAGACGGCGCTGCTGGGCAGCATCCTCTATATGCTGGCTCCCTACCATATCTACAATATCTACTGGCGCAGCGCGGTAGGGGAGTACACGGCCCTGGCCTTCCTGCCCCTGATCCCGGCAGCGCTCAGTTTGCTGTACGGAAGTCAGCTGCCTGACCGGCATCAGGCCAAAGTGGCCTGCGCAGAGCTGGTGGTGGCGTTCGGGGCGTTGGTACAGACCCATATCATCTCGCTGGAACTGGCTACCCTGGCTACGGCCATCTTCTGCCTCTATCATTTTCGCCGTACCTTTACCCGGCGGGTGCTGGGGGTCTGGTTGACGGCTGCGGGTCTGGTGGTGCTGCTGAACCTTTGGTTCCTGTTCCCCTTTGTCACCGTGATGATGGGCGGCGGCTACAGCAGTATGTACGGCGGCGAAAGCTTTGCCGGGGGACTTTCGGTGCAAAAGAACGGGCTGTGTCTTTCCCAGCTGCTCAATTGGCGGGATGACCACAACAGCATCGGTGTGGTGCTGGTGGCCGGTGCGGTGGCCTTTGTCTGGTGCTGGTTTACCCAGGGAAAGGATATGCCCCGGCGGGAGAAAAAAATCGGCCTTTGGGCCTTGTTGTTGGGTACCTTGGCCTGCTGGATGAGCACCAACACCTTCCCCTGGGGATGGCTGGGGGCCTTGCCGGTGGCAGGGCGGCTGCTGTTGGCCATCCAGTTCCCCTGGCGGTATTTCTCTCTGGCCACCGTGCTTCTGGTTCTGGTCAGTGTCTGTGCTGTGTCGGCATTGCGGCGCGGCCGGTACGCCCAGCCGGTGGCGGTGCTGCTTCTTTCGGCTTCCCTGCTGGGTGTGGGGATCTTCTACCACAGCTATCTGCCCACGGTGGAGCCCGTTTATCTGGGTGACAGTGGCCAGCTGATCTATGCAGACTACAAGATCAGCAATATGTCCTGGTATTATGATAGCCTGTATCTGCCGGATGGCGCTGTGGAGATCCGGGACGGCTTTGTCTGCAATACGCCCATCACCACGGTGGATATTGCCTCGGTGACCCGCGAAAACGGCGTGACGGTGCTCAGCTGCAGTGAGGCAACGGGGCAAATGGGCCATGCAGAACTGCCCTTGCTCTACTACCCGGGCTATACCATCCTGAATACAGAAGGAAATGTGTTCCGCACCGAAAACGGCATGGTAGGCGTCACGGTACCGGCCGGATATTCCGGAGAGATCCGTGTGGCTTTCCGGGAGCCCAAGCGATGGCTGGCGGCGGATATGATCAGTCTGCTCACCTTGCTGGTCCTGGTGGGACGGCTCGTGGTGGTGCCCCGCTGGCGCAGAAAAAAGCAATAAGCAATAAAAAAATCAGCGGTGCAAAGCACAGCTGATTTTTTGTTTCCGGAAAGATATCAGGCACCGGCCAGGGGCACCAGCAGGACTGCCGCCACATACAGGAGGTACAGCACCAGACAGACGGTGCCCTGCCAGCGGTAGAGACGACGGCGCAGCAGCGGCGGCAGCAGCAGCACAAGGGCCATCAGCGCGCAGATGGGCAGGTCGTAATGGCGGAACTGGGACCCGAAGGGCAGCCGCTTGCGGTACATCAGGCTGGAGAAGGGAAGCGCCAGGGTGAGGTTCAGGATGGCGCTGTTCAACAGCTGCACCGGCAGGGTGCTGGGGGGATAATACCGGCAGCGTTGGGAAAATCGTTTCCAGGCAGAGCCAAAAGGATGGTCCAGGGCTTCGGCCAGCAAAGGCAGGCAGAAGCCAAAGCTGATTAGGGTGGCGGCCCAGAGCGCCTGGATGGTGCCGGTCATGTTGGCCAGGGTGGCGGCACTGTAGACCAGTGCCTGGGCACCGGCGGCCAGCAGAACCAGACCCAGGATAACGCCTGCCAGATTTTTTAAGGCGTTGACCACGCTCATCACCGGGAAGGCCATGGTGTGGGCGGTGTATCCGTAGGAAAGGGGCGCCCCCTGGGTGGCCGGAACAGCGTCAGCCGTCGTATTGGCGTTGCTTACCGGAAAACTGTTCTCGCCATAGATAAAGTGGTGCTGGTAGACGATGCTGATGAGCACAAATACCACAAAGAGGAACATCAGCAGGCCGGTACCGGTGTAACTCAGGGTGCCGTCCCGGACAAAGACGGCCAGCACAATGCAGGCGGCCAGCAAAAGGAGGCATTTGCGGCAGAACTCATGGCGGTCGACCGTGACCGTGTGGTGGGGATTCAGCAGACAGATGGCCAGTGCCAGCCCTACGTTGGCCACTGCGCCCGCCAGGGCCGTGCCCACGGCCAGGGAGGTGATGGATAATCCGGCAGCCAGAAAAGCCAGCATGAACTGGGGCAGGGCCAGGCAGAAGGGCGCGACGGTACCCCCCACCACCCACATGGGCAGCCCGCAGAGAGCGCAGCACCAAGTGGTGCAGCGGCCCGAAAGTCGGCTGCCTACGGCGGTGAGTACCAGTCCCAGACCGTATATCAGCAATGTGAGAAGTAAAACCGGCATGGTATCCACCTGAAAAGGGCAGCGCACAGCGCTGCCCCGAAATAGCAAATTTTAGTAAGCGATGCCCCAAACAACCATCTTGGTGGCAGGCTTGCCGCAGACCGGGCAGACATCGCTGAGATGTTCCTGCTCAAAGGGCATGCAGCGGCTGGAAAGTCCCGCCTGCTCCTTCATGGCTTCCTCGCAGGCCAGGTCGCCGCACCACATGGTTTTGATGAAACCGGTGGATTTGGCGGTCTTTTCTTTGATCTCTTCCATAGTGGTGGCGCTGACCGTACGGGCTTCCCGGTTCTTCAGTGCCCGGTCGTAGAGATCCTTGGCCAGGGCGTCCAGCGCGGCGGGAATGGCCGTAGCCAGATCCTCGAACTTGACGAACTGTTTCTCACGGGTGTCGCGGCGGACCAGTACGCACTGGCCCTGCTCGATGTCCCGGGGGCCCACTTCCAGGCGGATGGGTACACCCTTCATCTCCCACTGGGCAAATTTCCAGCCGGGCTGCTTGTCGCTGTCGTCCAGCTTCACCCGGGCGTACTTGCCGATCTCGGCGGCCAGTTCCCGGCTCTTTTCCAGCACGCCGGGCTTGTGGGCAGCCACCGGTACGATGACCACCTGCACGGGGGCGATGGCGGGGGGCAGGATCAGACCGTCATCGTCGCCGTGGGTCATGATGATGGCACCGATCAGACGGCTGGAAGCACCCCAGCTGGTCTGGAAGGGATACTGCAGGGTGTTGTCCCGGCCGGTGAAGGTCACGTCGTAGGCGCGGCTGAACTTGTCGCCGAAATAATGGCTGGTGCCGCTCTGCAGGGCTTTGCCGTCCTTCATCATGGCTTCGATGGTGTAGGTGGCTTCGGCACCGGCAAACTTCTCCTTGTCGGTCTTGCGGCCCTTGATGACAGGGATGCAGAGGTCATTCTCGCAGAAATCGGCGTAGCAGTTCAGCTGCTGCTCGGTCTCGGCCTTGGCTTCCTCCGCCGTCTCATGGATGGTGTGGCCTTCCTGCCACCAGAACTCGCGGGTACGCAGGAAAGGACGGGTGGATTTCTCCCAGCGGACCACGCTGCACCACTGGTTGTACAGCATGGGCAGATCCCGGTAGCTGTGCAGCACATGGCTGAAGTGGTCACAGAAGAGCGTCTCGCTGGTGGGGCGCACCGCAAGGCGCTCCTCCAGGGGCTCGCTGCCGCCCATCGTGACCCAGGCAACCTCGGGGGCAAAGCCGTTGACCAGTTCGCCTTCCTTCTTCAGCAGGCTTTCAGGCATCAGCATCGGCATTGCCACGTTCTCATGGCCGGTGGCCTTGAAACGGGTGTCCAGATTTTTCTGGATATTTTCCCAGATTGCATAGCCGTAGGGGCGCAGCACCACAAAACCTTTTACGCTGGAATACTCCACCAGCTCGGCCTTGGTGCAGATATCGGTGTACCACTGGGCAAAGTCGACCTCCTGGGCAGTGATCGCTTCCACCATTTTTTTCTTATCGTTTGCCATGACTACTCCTTCACAACGCGCGTCTGTTCTTACAGCCGCTCCTCCAGATAATTGACCACATCGCCCACGGTGTGGAAGTTTTCGATATCTTCATCGGGGATCTCCACGCCGAACTCGTCGGACAGGGTGGTGATCATGTCGATGACGTCCAGGCTGTCGGCGCCGAAATCATTGACGATATCGCTGTCGGGGGTGATTTTTTCGGGATCAACTTCCAGCTGGTCAGCCAGATAATCGCGGATGCGAGCAAAAACTTCGGAATCCATAATTTAACTCCTTCTGCAAACAAATATTCATTAATTATATAGCGTATCTGCCCGTGGATGTCAAGGGGGTACGGCTAAAAATAGCCGCCTGGCCGTCCAGTGTTGAAAAAGCCCTCCGCTGCATACCTTGTTCGGGGGAGGGATGGTATGGAACTGCATTTTACCAAGATGGAAGGGGCCGGCAATGACTACATTTATCTGGACTGCCGGGCATCCGGTCTGCCGGCGAATGGGGCAGAGCTGTCCCGGGTGCTGTCCCGGCGGCACTTTTCGGTGGGGGCGGATGGTCTGATCTGCATTGCCCCGCCCCGTTTGGCGGACGCTGACGCCACCATGGTGATGTTCAATGCCGATGGCAGCGAAGGGACTATGTGCGGCAACGGGGTGCGCTGTGTGGCGGAATATCTGTATACCCACGGTGTGCAGAAGGACCTCATCGAGTTGGACACCGTCCATGCCGGGCGCAAGACGCTCTACCGGGTACAGCCCCATGTGTGGCAGGCGGGGATGGGGCGGTTTTCCACCCGGGCGGCGGACCTGCCGGTGACGGGGCTGGGGGCCGGGCCGCTGCTGGACGTCCCCCTGGTGGCGGCCGGGCGCAGCTGGAAGGTCAGCTGCATCAGCATGGGCAATCCCCATGGGGTGGTCTTTTGCGAGGAAACGCCGCCCTCGGGAAGCCTTCTGGAGGAATGGGGCAGGGCGTTGGCCTCCCACCCGGCGTTTCCCCGGGGGATCAATGTGGAATTTGTCCGGGTAACGGGGGCGGATTCCCTATCCGTCACCGTATGGGAACGGGGCAGCGGGGCGACGCTGGCCTGCGGGACCGGTGCCTGCGCGGCTGTGGTTGCCTGGACACTGACGGGCAGCTGTTCCCGGGGCAGAAAAGTGGAGGTGGCACTGCCCGGCGGAACACTGCAGGTCTGTGTGCTGGAAGACGATACCGTCCTTCTCAGCGGCCCCGCCCGGACGGTGTACGAGGGGGTGGTCTCTGTATGACCGGTGCGACTTTACAGCGGGGAAACCGACTGTTATAATGGGGGTGTCTCTTATAATATAAGGAGGATATCCCAAATGCTGCGTCATAAACTCCGGTCGATGCTCTTCGTCCCGGGTGAACGAAACAGTGACCGCTTTTTCCGGTGGTTTCCCTGGATCTGGCTGGTGGCGGCATACTGCCTTACCATGCTGGTCCTGTGCCTCCATGGCCGCGCTTATATTGACAGCGATATGGCCAGCGAGATGGTTCTTTCGGACCTGCTCAATCAGGAAGGTGGCCTGCTGTCCACCAACTGGTGGTATTCCACCGAGCTGCGGGTGTTCTGTCTGCAACCGTTCTACCGTATCGGACTGCTGCTGTGCCCCGGTAGCTGGTATGCAGCCCGTATGGTGGGGCAGGGGCTGCTCATGCTGGCCCTGATCCTTTCCTACCTGTATATGGCCCGGGGGTTGGGTTTGCGCAACAGCGGCGTGTGGGGCGCGGCGGCGCTGGCCTGCCCCTTCGGAACCTGGTACCTGTGGTACGGGGCTTTCGGCGGCTTTTACGTGCCCTATATGATTTTGCTTCTGCTGAGCTTTGGTGTCATCGTCAGAATGCTGAAACCCGCCGGTAAACGCCGCCGGGCGGCACAGTGGCTCTTTCTGCTGGCCACCGGCGGGGTATCGGGGCTGAATGGTCTGAAGGGGCTGATGGGCTTTTACCTCCCCCTGGTGCTGGCTGCACTGGTGGCCCTGGGCCTGGCCTGGCACCAGGCGCCGAAGCAGCTCCCCCGCAGAGAAATCCGCCTGGCAGGGCTTTCCGTCCTTTCTCTGGCCGCGGCGGGTGGTGCCTATGTTTTCAACAGCGTGTTTCTGGCGGCCACACACCAGTACTCCAATTATAATACCCGGCCCTGGACGGCACTGAATTTCAGCAATCTCGCCAATAAGTGGATGGATTTTCTGACGCTGTTCGGGTATCCGGTGGACTCCTTTTTGGGCGGTCAGGTGGAACTCTTTTCCTGGCAGGGAATCCTGGCGGCATGCAGCGTGCTGATTGTAGGGGCCCTGGTGTTCTCCCTGGTCCGGCTGCTGCTTCGCTGGCGTGAACTGGACCCCATCCAGCGGGTGGCACCGCTGCTGCTGGCTTCGGTGTGCCTGGTGCAGGGGTTTGTTTTTGCCTGTACCGGAGATGTGGCCTCGGTCAATGCCTCCTACTGGCTGACTTCCATGCCGCTGGTTTTTCCGGTATTGCAGCTGGAAGGGGAAACGGAACATTTCCGGGTGCGCTTCACCCGCAGGATCGCAGCGGCGGCATTCTGTGTCTGTTTTGTGGCAGTCAGTGTTTCCACCACATCCCGGTATTTTTCCGACGGATACCGCACCAATCCCCATCTGGAGGAGGTGTGCGACTGGTTGGTGGAACAGGGATATACCCAGGGCTACGCCAGTTTCTGGAACGGCAATGTGCTCACGGAGTGGTCCGACGGTCAGATCGAAATGTGGGTCACCAGCGATTTCAACACAATGCAGCCCTATCAATGGCTGCAAAAAACCAGCCATGGGACCCCACCGGAGGGGCAGGTCTTTTTGCTTACCACCATGGACGAGCTGGGCAGCATGAACCTTTCCCAGCTGTACTGGTGGTCCAATGTGGTCTATGAGGACGGGGACGAGCAGGAAAACCGTGCCCACCGGTATGTGGTCATGGTGTATAAAAATTACGACGATATGATGGCCGCCATCCGGGGAGCCCAGTCCTGGGAATCTTCGGCGGAGGAGGCCGGGTAAACTTCACTTGCACCCTGCACAAAATTGTGGTACAGTAGTTTCAATTGAATAAGTATACATATAGAGGGGGATTCTCATGCAACTCAATCCGCATTATGCAGAGCTGAACGAAAGCTATCTGTTCAGCACGATCGCCCATAAAGTTGCCGACTACCAGAAAGCCCATCCGGAAGCAGACGTGATCCGGCTGGGAATCGGGGATGTGACGCTGCCGTTGGCCACGCCGGTCATTGAGGCGCTGCACAAGGCCGTGGACGAGATGGCCCATAAGGAGACCTTCCGCGGGTACGGCCCCGAGCAGGGGTATGATTTCCTGCGGGAAGCCATTCAAAAATACTATGCCGGCCGGGGCATCCGGCTGGAACTGGGGGAAATCTTCGTCTCGGATGGCGCCAAGAGCGACCTGGGCAACCTGCTGGACCTCTTCGATGTGAACAACACCGTTCTGGTACCCGACCCGGTCTACCCGGTCTATGTGGACGACAACGTGATGGCCGGCCGTACCATCCGGTATATGGCGGCCAATGCCGAAAACAACTTCCTGCCCATGCCGGATGAATCCACCGAGGCGGATATCGTCTACCTGTGCAGCCCCAACAACCCCACCGGTGCGGCCTACACCACCGCACAACTGGCCGCTTGGGTCCAGTGGGCCAAGGCGCACCATGCGGTGATCCTCTATGATGCCGCCTATGAGTGCTTCGTAAGCGAGGAAGGCTGCGCCCGCAGCATCTACGAGGTGGAAGGCGCCAAGGACGTGGCGGTGGAAGTGTGCAGCTTTTCCAAGATCGCCGGCTTTACCGGCACCCGTTGCGGCTACACCGTGGTACCCTTTGCCATCGAGTCGGAGGGCCAGAGCCTGAACAAGATGTGGCTGCGCCGCCAAACCACCAAGTTCAACGGCGTGCCCTATATCGTTCAGCGGGGCGCCGAGGCGGTCTTTACCGAGGAAGGCATGAAAGAGATCCAGCGCAATCTGGACTACTACCGCAAGAATGCAGCGGTCATCGCCCAGGCGTTGGACGAGGCGGGGGTCTGGTACTGCGGCGGCAAAAACAGCCCCTATGTATGGATGCGCTGCCCCGGCAACATGGGCAGTTGGGAGTTCTTTGACTGGCTGCTGGATACCGCCCACATCTTGGGCACCCCCGGGGAAGGCTTCGGCCCCTGCGGGAAAGGGTATTTCCGCCTGACGGCGTTTGGGGATGCCCAGCGCACCCAGGAGGCGGCCCAGCGCCTCAAGACGGCTCTGGCAAAACTGTGAATTCCATGAGGAGGGATTGTCATGAAACCGAATGAAGAGATCATGAATTTTCTGAAGGAAAATCCCACGTTCTATCTGGCTACCGTGGACGGATATCTGCCCCGGGTGCGCCCGCTGGGATTTGCCATGTGGTATAACGGCCACCTGTGCCTTGCCATCGGTAAACATAAAGCGGCCTACAAGCAGCTGCTGGACAACACCAACCTGGAGATCTGCGCCGCCAATGACCGCGGCGAGTGGCTGCGGGTACAGGGCACTGCCAACTTTGACAATACCCCCGAAGCCCAGGAGGCAGCCTTCAAAGTGGCGCCCCAGCTGCAGGATCTATACAACGAGGAGACCGGCAACAAGCTGGGCATTGTCTACCTGGACCATCTGTCTGCCAAACTGTTTTCCATGTCTGGTGCGGTCAAGGATATCATGAGCTACTGATGACGGTACATTGGGCGGGACCCTGCGGGGCCCCGCTTTTTTTGTGGAAATTTCTGTAACGTTTGGATGATTCCTTCGTCTTATGGGTACAACCGGTTGAAAGCCAGGGAAAGGAGGGCCATGGATGGACAGAGACAACTTTGCGCAGGTCTACAGCCAGTACTATCAAGTGGTCTATGCCTATCTGCTGACATTGTGCCGCAGCGAGGAACTGGCCGCCGACCTGGCGCAGGAAACCTTTTACAAGGCGCTGCGCAGCATCGGCCGGTTCCGGGGGGAGTGTGCCCTGAACGTCTGGCTGTGCAGCATTGCCAAACACGCACTGACCGATCATTACCGCCGCCACCGCCGGGAAATGCCGCCCCCTGAGCAGGCCGCTGACCTGCCCGATCCCGACCCGCTGCCCGGGGAAAAGCTGGAAGAGCGGCAGGCAGCTCTGGAAATATACCGGGCGCTGCATGCTCTGCCGGAACCCTACCGGGAAGTGTTCTGGCTGCGGGTCTACGGTGAGCTGAGTTTTGGGGAGATCGGGGCCCTGTACGGAAAAACAGAAACCTGGGCGCGGGTGACCTATTACCGCGCCCGTGCCAAACTGAAGGAGGCTTTGCCATGAAACTGCCCTGTTATCTGGTGCGTGATCTGCTGCCGCTCTATCAGGACGAAGTCTGTGAGCCGGAAACAGCCGCCGACCTGCGGGAACATCTGGACAACTGCCCGGACTGCCGGGCGCTGTGGGAAAAAATGCAGACTGCCGACCCGCTGGAAGGGGAGGCGGTTCAGGCCCGGAGGCAGGAAGAGGCTGCTGTCCTGCGCCGGGTCAAACGCAGCCAGTACCGGAAGCGGGTACTGATGGTGCTGGCTGCGGTGCTGGCGACCCTGTGCGCGGTGTGTCTGGGACTGCGGCTGGTGTATGAGTATGCCAATGAAACTTACCTGGATTACGATGCCCGGGTCATCGGGGAAGTGAGCTTTGAAGCCCGGGACGGGGAAGAAAATTCGCCGCTTTCGGGGACAGGGCTGTATGCCACGGTGTCTGCCGAAGCGGCCCATGCCTTGGTCTCAAGCAAACTGGTGGAGACTGAGGAGGGCACTGCGGTGGTTTTTACCCTGGGGTGTACCCTGAAAAATCAATGGCTGTACCATTGGCTGGAAGGAACCGCGTCCCCACAGTCCGCAGAGCTTGCCATCTGCACGGCGGGAGGGTACGGCCGGACTACGGCGGAAACCCTTTGCGCCGCCTATTATTTGCCGTATCACGCTTTTATGTCCTGGTTTTACCAGCATGACGCCCCTGTGCCGGAGGAAGCGGTCCTTTTGTGGCAGCGGAGTTATGAATAAACAAAACAGCCCTGCGCTATTGTTGCGCAGGGCTGTTTCTTTGCAAAATGGAAAAAATCAGTGCTGGGGATTCAGGATGGTCCGCCAGTCAAGGTCGCCGTGCTCCAGACCATGGATCAGCACTTCGGCAGTGGCAATGTTGGTGGCCACCGGAATGTTATGTACATCGCAGATGCGCAGCAGGTTCATTTCATTGGGCTCGCTGGGCTTGGCACTGATGGGGTCCCGGAAAAACAGCAGCATGTCCACCTCATCACAGGCGATGCGGGCCATGATCTGCTGGTCGCCGCCGTGGCCGCCGGGCAAAAATTTCTGCACCGTCAGGCCGGTGTTTTCCTCCACCAGCCGACCGGTGGTGCCGGTGGCAATCAATTGATGCTGGGACAGAATATGGCGATAGGCGGTGCAAAACTGTACCATCAACTCCTTTTTGGAGTCATGGGCCACCAAGGCAATTATCATAACGCTACACCATCCTTCAAAACATTAAAAGGTAAGCGGGACGCGCTGCCCGCACAAACGTCTTGCCATAGCCTGTCCGGCTGCCACAGCCGGGTCCCCGGGGGAGGGAACGGTTCCCTGGGCTCCGGCCAGCTGCAGCTCCCGGCTTTCGGGGATGACCGCCAGCAGCTGGGCGCCGACGGTATCGATACATTCATCCAGGTCGGAAACCGCGGCCCGCTTGCCGAAGCTATCCCGGGTGACGCGGTTCATCACCAGCCGCACGGTATTCTGGGGGCGGCCATTGCTCAGGATGCGGTCTGCCACGATCTTTCCGTCCCGCAAGGCAACGGGATCGGGGGTCAGTACCAGCAGGGCCCTGTCGGCAACGGTGGCGGCTGCAAGAAAGGGGGCCCCCATACCGGCGGCGGTATCCAGCAGCACAAAATCAAAATACGGACGTACGGCCATCAGCAGCCGCCCCAGAGGCGCCGGTTCCACATCGCCGCCTTCATACGGGGCACTGATGACCGAAAGTCCGGGATACAGCGGACTGGGTACGATGGCCTTTCCGGCTTCGCACCGGCCGCAGAGAACATCCTCGATATCATAGACTGTCCGACCATATACACCGGCGATGATATCCACGCTGCGCAGGCCGGAATCCAGCTCCACCAGCAACACCTTACGGCCCAGGCGTGCCAGCCCGGCCCCCAGCAGCACCGATACGGTACTCTTCCCGGTGCCGCCTTTGCCGGAACAAATCATGACACATTGTGCGTTCAAGGGTGCGCCTCCTGTTTCTGTTGGCCGCACAGTAACGCGACACTCTCTCATTGATATTCTAGCACACTTTGCCCGTGGCGACAACTGACTTTTTGATTAAAAAAGGTTGAGGATTTTTGAACGTTTTAACAACGAACTGTCCAGAGTAATGTGCAAAATATGCGAAAATGTTGCAAGGGTCGTGAAATATTTTATCCGAACCAGGCGTCCAGCACCGCACGCATGACAGGGGTGGCGTTGGAACCGCCTCCGCCATACTCCAGCACCACCGCTATGGCGATTTCGGGGTCGTCGGCGGGGGCGTACCCGATCAGCACGGAGTTGACATAATGGTTGCCGTTGGCCATTGTCTGTGCCAATTGAGGGCTGCCGGTCTTGGCGGCACACACTACCGGGGCTTCCCGCAGATAAACGTTGGTCTGGACCATCCGTTTCATGCCGTCCCGGATGGGGCCGAACACCGTCTCACCCCCCGGCACGGTGGTGAATTGGGGCTCATACTGCCAGAGGGTTTCCCCGGTGGCCACGGTGACCGCGTGGTCGGCAAAGTGCAGGGTGGGGCGCTGGCCATAGTTGGCCAGCGTGGCGGCGTACACTGCCAGCTGGGCGGGGGTCACGGCGGTGTTGCCCTGGCCGATGGCGGCCATCAGGGTAAGCCCGGCCTGATAATTCTCATCGGTGGACCAGGTCAGGCTGCCCTCCGCTTCGTTCACCTCAGCACCGGTGAGACTGGCCAGCCCCAACTGCCGGGCCATGGCGCTGAATGTGTCCACCCCCAACCGATGGCCCACGTCGTAGAAAAAGATGTTGCAGCTGTGTTCCAGCGCCGTGCGCAGATCCACCGGACCGGAATGGCCGTACTGCAGGCAGCCAGGCTGGTAACCGCTGTAGTAGAGATAACGCCCGGTACAGTTGACGGTGGCGTTGGGGTCGATCCCGGCGGTAAGAGCCGCGGCGGCTACAGCAGGTTTGAAGGCGGACCCCGGGGCATACAGCCCCTGAAACACCCGGTCCAGCAAGGGGGCCCCTGCGTCGGCGGACAGTGTGCCGTAGTCGGTGCGGTAACGGTTCAGATCGTATCCCGGCCAGTTGGCCGCCGCCAGAATGCCGCCGGTTTTTACGTCCACCACAATGGCCGCTCCGGCACGGGTTTCCCGGCCGCCGCCCGGGGCAGCGGTGGTCTGCAGGGTTTCAATGCGCTCCTGCAGGGCTTGCTGCAGAGCCGCCTGCAGGCCGGCGTCCAGCGTCAGGACCAGGGTGGCCCCCGGGGAGGCAGTTTTTTGTTGGATGGTGGCGCGCACGGCGCCGTCCAACCCGGTGTTTATGAGCAGTTCACCGTCCTGGCCGCGCAAAAGGTCGTCGTACGCCGCCTCCAGCCCGCTTTGCCCGATGATGCTGTCCATGGCAAGGCCTTTCTCCCGGGCGGCGGGCCATTCTTCGGCCGTGATGGGGCCGGTGAATCCCAATGCATGGGGCAGCAGGGTGCCGTCGGGCCAGGTGCGTTCTCCCCGGGCTGCCAGCCGTACGGCACCGCTCTGGACCAGCTCGGCCTGGTAGAGGGCGGCCATCGTGTCACTGTCCAGGAACTCCAGCACCAGCAGTTCCCCCGCCGAAACGGCAGAACAAAAGGCGGCAAGCTGTGTTTCCACATCCTTGCCGCCTGTAATGGCCTGCACTGTTTGTACGGTTTCCTGTAAGTCGGTGCCCGGCGGGGCCGGAACACACAAATATAAGTCGTAGACGGTGGCGTCCCGGGCCAGAATTGTACCATTGCGGTCGGTAATGGCGCCCCGGGCTGCATGCTGTTCCACCGTGTAACTGGCTGAGCTGGCCTCTGCCGCTTTCTCGGCGTAGTGGTCGGCCATGGCAAACTGCATCCAGGCCAGCCGCGCAAAAAAGGCCACGAACACTGCACAGCAGAATACCAGCAGTACGGCCACCCGCCCCCGTCCTTGGGAACGGTTTCCCTTGTGCCTGGCCATAGCCCCACACCTCCCTCAGCAATATCTTTAGTATAGGCGATTTTTGTCAAAATGGCAATCGCTCAAGAATTTTTTACAAAAAATACCGTGCTGTCCAGGTCGGCGGTGTCGGCAAGGGGGGCGGTGGCGGTCAGACCGTCCTCCTCCGGCTGGGGAGCCGCGGCCAGCGTTCCCAGCCAGTATCCCCCCGGGGTAGTCACCACCGCCCCGGCCGCCAGCCCGCAATCGGCGGAAAGATCGGTCAGCAGCCAGTGGCCGCGCCGCTCCAGCAGCCCGGCAGCCGCACCGGAAAGCCCCGCACAGGGGTCTTTCTCGCTGCCGGCAAAGGCAACCGTGCAGGTATCATTTCCATTGTCGGCAATCACCCGCCCCGCATACCGGCCCAGGGGGTCCACCACCGGAGCACCCGCCTCGGCGGCACAGTTCAGCGTGACGCTGTCTGTCTGCCGGGCGATGGCCCTGGCCGGCTGCCAGCGGCCTGTTACCCGGTTGCAGTCCAGCAGGCTACGCAGTGCTTCGTTTTCCACCAGGGCGGCCTCGGCAGCGGCCAGTTGCCGGTGCAGGGCGGCATTCTGCTGCTGCAGGGCCTCCAGGCGCCCCTGGTACTGGGAAACAAACCAGCGCCCCAGTGTTTCGTCCAGCCAGACCGCTCCCGCCGGCAGGGCGGCAGCCAGCCGGGGACCGCCCCACAGGAGGGCTGCTGCCAGTACCGCCGCTGCCAGCCATTTCCACCATCTCCGATGCGGTCTCGGTCGCGCCAGTTCCAGTCCGCCGTGCATTTCCATCACCCCCGTTTACAATATGCCTTGCGGCGGGGCGGTATACTTTGCTATAATACCCCACAGGAGGGAAGATTCATGAAATACAAGCTTCTGCTTTTGGATATAGACGGCACCCTGCGCCCCGACAACTGTGAGCGCACCCCCCGGGAAAATGCCGATGCGGTGAACGCCGTACAGCGGCTGGGGGTCAAAATCGCCATTGCCACCGGCCGGGGGCGTACAGGGGTGGGCAAGGGCTTGCTGCGCTCGGTGCGTCCCGATTATTGGGTCTGTGCGGGCGGCGCCCAGCTGGTGGACGGCAAAGGCAACGATCTGGCCCTGCATCGGCTGACCAACGAGGAAATGTACGCATTGGTGGATTTTTTTGAGGATTACGAACTGCCGCTGCGGTTTACCTTCCACGATGCCAATTACGCCTATATCGGCTATGAGGAATTTGCGGCCCGGGAAAAAGCCAAAAATCTGCACAATAATATTGTGGACGGGGAGGACCAGGACCATCATCTTGTGGAGATGCCCTTTGGGGCTTTCGGATTTCTGCCCCGGGAACGGGCTGCCCAGTTTCAGGAAAAATACGGTTACCTGGGGCTGCAGTTCCTCTATTCTTATCCGGGCAGCGATGGCTGCGATATCTCCCGGGCGGATGTAGACAAGGGCCGCGGCCTTTGCGAACTGGCCGATCTGGCAGGTCTTACGCCGGAAGAGTGTGTAGCCATCGGGGACGGGGACAACGATGTGGCCATGCTGCGGGCGGCCGGGCTGGGCATTGCCATGGCCAACGGCAGTGAGGATGCCAAGGCGGCTGCCGACCGCGTCGGCCCGGACGCCGGGCCCCACGGCGTGGCGGACCTCTGCCGCAGCCTCTGGCCGGAGGCGTTCTGAAATGGAACGCACCAAAACGGCCTATACTCATGTGGGGCCCGGATTGCCGCCGCTCCATGGGGACCGGGCGGGGGCGCTGATTCTGGGCAGCTTCCCCAGCCCCAAAAGCAGGGAACAGGGATTCTTCTACGGCCATCCCCAGAACCGCTTCTGGCCGCTGATGGCTGCGGTCACCGGGGAACCGGTGCCGGCCTGGGGGGATATCGAGGCGAAAAAAGCCATCATTCTCTGCCACGGCCTGGCTGTATGGGACACCATCGGTGCCTGCGATATTCGGGGCGCATCCGATGCGTCCATCCGCAATGTGGAACCCAATGATGTGGCGGCATTGATTCGCCGCCTGGGGGTGCGGGCGGTGTTTTGCAATGGGGCGGCATCCGGGCGGGTCTATGCCCGGTACGCGCAGCCGCTGACCGGCCTGGAGGCCACGGTGCTGCCCAGCACCAGTCCCGCCAACGCGGCCTGGTCCATGGCCAGACTGGAGGAGGCCTGGGGGGCTGCGCTGGCACCTTTTTTACAAAGGAACGGTTGAAACCACTCTGTGTTTGTTCTATAATAAACCTAATATTCCAACGGGAGGGCACACCATGAGCAAGTGGGAAGAAAAGCAGGTCCGGCCGGTTTTGCCGCTGTATCTGGCGGCGCTGGCCTGGCCGGTGGCATCGCTGATTTTCCCGCCCTACACCCTGGTGAATCTGGCCATCGTGGCGGTGTGCAGTGCGGTGGTGTACGCGGTGGCCCGGCAGTTCTGCCCCATGCGGGTGGTGCGTACTTTGGTACCCTATGCCACCGGCAGCGAGGATGTGGACGCCATGCTCAACGGGATTGATGAAAATTTGAACCGACTGCATCAATTGAATGATGAGATTCCGGACAAGGTCCTTTCGGATTCTATGGATATCATGGAAACGGCAGGACGGAAGATAATTAAAACAGTGGAAAAATATCCGGATAAGGCACAACAGATCAATCGCTTTGCACGGTATTATCTTCCTGAAATCGTAAAATTGATGCAAACGTATGTCGAACTGGAGGAAAATGGGGCGTCTGATCAGATTTTGACGGAGTTGCGAAATAATTCTGTTACCACGGCCAATGCCTTTGAAAATCTTCTGGATTCACTTTATAATACAGAGGTTATGGATTTGTCTACCGACATTGAGGTGCTGGACAGCATCCTGAAAAGCCAGAACCTGACGAAATAAAACCAAAGAACGAGAAAGGATGGACCTCACATGGCTGACCTGAACAAGGAATTGGACCTGAACGTGCCTGCTACGCCTACGCTTACCTTTGATGCGGCGCCTGCGCCCAGCCTGACGCTGGACCCCGCTGCCGATGAAAAGGCGGTGGAGGAAGCCCAGAAAGCGCAACCCGTTCAGGTGGAGGACACCCCGCTGAGCCCCGAAGAACAGAAGATGGTGGATGATTTTGCCGAAAAGATCGACGTCACCAATTCCCAGATGGTACTGCAGTATGGTGCTGCCAGCCAGAAAAAGCTCAGTGATTTCTCCGAGACAGCTCTTTCCCGGGTCAAGACCAAAGACATGGGGGAGACCGGCGACCTGATCACCAGCCTGATCGGGGAACTGCAGGGCTTTGACGCCAATGCCGAGCAGCCCAAGGGAATTTTCGGCTTTTTCAAGAAGGCAGGGAACAGCATCGATCAGCTGAAGACCCGCTACGAGAGCGCCGACAAGAATGTGGAGCGCATCCGCGCCCAGCTGGAAGACCACCAGGTCACCCTGATGAAGGATATTACCATGCTGGACAAGATGTACCAGCTGAACCTGGTCTATTTCAAGGAACTGACCATGTATATTCTGGCAGGCAAAAAGAAGCTGGCCGCCGTGCGGAGCAATGAGCTGAAGGCAGCGCAGGAGAAGGCCCAGCGCACCCAGCTGCCCGAAGATGCCCAGGCGGCCCGGGATCTGGCTGATCTGTGCGACCGCTTTGAGAAAAAGCTCTATGATCTGGAACTGACCCGGAATATCTCCATCCAGATGGGCCCCCAGATCCGCCTGATCCAGTCCAACGACACCCTGATGGCGGAAAAGATCCAGACCACCATCGTCAATACCATCCCGCTGTGGAAAAACCAGATGGTGCTGGCCTTGGGCATTGCCCACAGCCAGGAGGCTATGCGGGCGGAGCGGGCCGTCACCGATGCCACCAACGAACTGCTCAAGCGCAACGCCGCCACCCTGAAGCAGGGAACCATCGATATTGCCAAGGAATCCGAGCGGGGCGTGGTGGACATCGAGACCCTGCAGCAGACCAACAAGCAGCTCATTGAAACGCTGGATGAACTGAACAAGATCCGCGCCGACGGCAAGGCCAAACGGGCCAACGCCGAACAGGAACTGGGCCGCATCGAGGGCGAACTGCGTGCCAAACTGCTGGAGATCAATAACTGATCGCCTGAACCGTTACTTGTTACAGAGGAGCAGCCATGCAGCTGGAACAACAGGAAACATTTGTCATCCACGGCCCCCAGCTGGAAGTGTTCGGGGAATGGGAAACGAAACTTCCGGCACCGGCCAGAAAACGTCCCGTGGCCGCCCTGGCGCTGGCCGCCCTGGCACTGGTGTCGGTGTTCGGCATCGGCGGGGCCCGGCTGAAAGAGACCCGCAGCAGTACGGCGCAGATCTATACCACCCGGCAGGACGAATACGGGCACAGCATCCAGGGGGATCTGGCAGCCCAGACCGACGCGGCCGCCAGCCTGATCCGGGTGGCCGGGAAGGTGCTGGGGGAAGATGACGCCGATGTGCAGAACGCACAGGCGGCGCTGGATGCCTGGAACGCCGAAAATGATGCGGAGAAACCCGCTGTGCAGTACCGGCTGAATGTCAGCCTTTCGGGAGCGGTGGATATCCTTTATACCGCCGCGGCCGATGAGGCGGACAGCAAGGCCAAGGGCCAGCTGGATGACCTGCATGACAGCTTTACATCGGCCCAGGCGACCATAGAGCGGGCTGCCGCCGCCTACAATACCCAGGCGGAAGCCTACAATGAAACGATTGCAAGCTTTCCGGCCAATGTGCTGGCCGGGTTGTGGGATGCCGGTCCGCTGCAGACTTTTGCACCCGCCGGCTAAGGGAACTGATACGACAGGAAACAGACAATGAAACAGGAACTGAAAAGACGGCTCCGCCCGCTGGCGGCAGCAGCGGCCTGCCTTTGCCTGATGGCGGTGGCCGCCACCCCCGCAGGGGCAGCCCCGGAACTGGACCCCAATACCGCTGTCAATGACTATGCCAATGTCCTTTCCACCCAGACAGAGAACTATGTGGAGGATATTTCGGTGGCCTTGCAGGAGACCTGCGGCGCCCAGATCGGTGTGTATACCACCGAGTATATCGGCAATTCCACCATGGAAGGCTATGCCTACGAAGTACTCAACACCTGGGGCCTGGGTTCTGCGGACAAGGACAACGGGGTTCTGCTTTTGTTGGCCCCGGGGGAAGATGATTATTATCTGACCCGTGGTGCCGGATTGGAGGCCCAGCTTACCATCAGCAAGATGGGGACCATTCTGGACCAGGATATGGAACCCAGCTGGCTGGAGAGCGACTACGATACAGGCACCCAGAAAACGGTGCGGGCCATCGCCGAGGAACTTTGCAGCATTTATGGCATTCCGGTCTCCACACTGGACAAGCTGGAACAGTCGCCTGCCCCGCAGGCTGACAAAGGAGGGATCGGTCCCGTGGCGGTTGTGCTGATCCTCATCGCGGTGGTCCTTGTCATTGCCCTGCTGGCCAGCTTTACCCGCCCCCGTGGCCCCGGCCCCCGGCCGCCCCGGGGCGGTGGATTCGGCAGCGGGCTGTTCTGGTACAGCCTGGGCCGTGCTTCCCGGCCTCGCCGTCCCCGGCGGCCGCCGCCTCCGCCGCCCGGCTTCGGCCCCGGTTTTGGCCCCGGCCCCGGTGGATTCGGCCCCCGGCCGGGCGGTCCGCGTCCCGGCGGATTCGGCGGTGCGCCCCGTCCCCGGGGTGGTTTCGGCGGCACCGGCCGTCCCAGCGGCGGATTCCGCCCGGGTGGCGGTTCCAGCCGCGGCGGCGGTGTGGGACGCCGCCATTGATCGCTTGCTTGTGCAAAACGGCTCGCCTGGCGCGGGCCGTTTTTCTTACCATGAGAAGGGGAAAATACCATGCCTCAGTTTGCTGTGATCACCGGTGCCAGTTCCGGCATCGGCGCCGAATTTGCCCGCCAGCTGGCGGCCCGGGGGTACGACCTGCTGTTGGTGGCCCGTCGTGCTGACCGGATGCAGGCACTGGCCGATACACTGCCTGTGCGCTGCGAAATTTTCCCGGCGGACCTGACCCGCCGGGAGGAATGCGATCGCCTGGTACAGGCACTGCAGGACCGCAAAGTGGATCTTTTCATCAACAACGCAGGCTTTGGGGAGTGCGGTGCTTTCCTGCAAACGGATCTGGACCGGGAACTGCAGATGATGGACCTCAATGTCGGGGCGGTGCACATCCTTACCAAAAAGATGGTGGAAAAGATGGAGCACCAGGGGAGCGGTGCCCTTCTCAATGTGGGTTCCAGCGCGGGCCTGCTTCCGGCGGGACCCTGGATGGCCACCTACTATGCCACCAAATCCTATGTGGTCAGCCTGACCAGCGGCGTGGCGGCCGAATTGAAAGCCGCCGGCAGCCCGGTTTATCTGGGGTGTCTCTGCCCCGGGCCGGTGGATACGGAATTCAATGCCGTGGCGCATGTGCGTTTTGCGCTGCCGGGACTTTCCGCCCGCCGTTGTGTGACGGCGGCGCTGGCCGGTATCCGCCGCCGGAAAACCATCATCGTGCCCGGCAGGGGGATGGCCGCCGCCATGGCCCTCAGCCGGTTGGTGCCCCGAAGGATGCTGATCCCCATAGTGGCCCACCAGCAACGGCGGAAACTGGAACGCTGATCCCGGACACAGCCGAGAGGGACCGGAACCTTCCGGTCTCTTTTTTTGCGGAAAAGACCCGGCGGGAAAGCAGCGAAAGAAGGGCGAAGGCCGCAAAAAAATCTGCGCCGGTAAAATCTTGCGTTTGCCCTCTGTTTTTATGGGCGGGATTGTGCTATAATCAATACTGACTATATGCAATTTTTCCAGCGGAGGAGGGAGGAGCCACTATGCCGACCCCGCAACGTCCCCGGCCCGACCGTACGCGTCGGACACGGCAGGAAACTGAATATAACTGGCAGGGAGGGTGGGCACGCCCCGAACCGCCGCGCCGGAATCCTTCCCAGCAGCCATCACGCCGGCCGCCGCTGACACCGGAACAGCAGCGTGCCGTTGCCCGCCGTGTGCGGGAACGCCGCCGTCGCCGCCGCCGCACCTTTGTGGCAGGCACCGTGGGGGGAATTCTGCTGCTGTCCGGCGTCATTACGCTGCTGCTTCCCAAAAGCGTCACCGGGGAGGCAACGCCTGTTGATCCCGTTTCCACCGGCAGCACCCAGCTGGTGGCGCCGTTGCCCTATGGGGGAAACGGCAATGCGTCGGATAACGGTCAGACCGTCCAGGCGCTGAACTGGGGAACAGTGGGACCGACCCAGCAAACGGCGGAAAGCGGATATACCTACACGGCGCTGCCTGCAGCACCGGCCGCGCTGCCGGAATTCGGGCGGGTGGAAACCTCCTGGTTTTCCGATGCGGCCTTCCTGGGCGATTCGCTCACGGCGGGCTTCTGCGTCAACGAATACAATATCGATGTGGGCGGCGCTCTCATCTGCGGCTATGAAGGCGTCAGCCCCAACACCATTGTGAACCGGACCACGGCCAAAAACCCGGACCGCGGGGAGGAGGTGGCCCTGGATGTGCTTGCGGCGGCCCAGCCGGCCAAGCTGTATATCCTCATCGGCACCAACGCCCTGGTGGCGACCGGCAACGATGAAAGCTTTTTGAATTACTACGCCCGGATGCTGGACGAGCTGCGGACCGCCCTGCCCAACACCGCCTTTTATGTGCAGTCTATTCTGGCAGCCACCCAGGAAACGGTGGCCGAGGATGCCCCCGGCCTGGCACCGGACCGGCTGGCCACCATCAACGCGGCGATCCAGAACCTGTGTGCCGAACGGGGCTGCTATTTCCTGGATCTCAACGCCGAGTTCAGCGATGAATCGGGATACCTGCTCAGCGATTATGCCCAGCCGGACGGAATCCATCTGACGGTTTCCGGATACAACAAGTGGGTCAGTTATCTGTGCACCCATGTGCCCTACAATAAGAACAATCCCTATCAGGCGGGCAGCACCTATTATCTCAGCGATGACGTGAAACAACTGCTGGCCGATATTCCCTGACCAGAAGAGGAGAACACTATGCCAAATCAGGAGGAAGAATCCCGCTATTCCGACCCCGGCCACCCGTACAGCGGCAGCGGCAACCGCTACCAGAACCGGTACAGCCGCAACGACGAATATCATCCCGGCGACGGGCCGTTCCAGTTCCCATGGTGGGCCATCGTCATCGCTTTCGTATTGTGGTGGCCGTTGGGGTTCGTCTTTATTTTTCTCAACAATGCCATGCGCAGCGGAAAGCTGGGCGGTTTTGAACAGGCGGCCCGGCAGACCACCCGGAATATGGGGCTGAACGTGCAGTCGGTCTACCGGCAGACCGAGTCCCGGAAAAGCCCCCCTAAAGAGCCGACCCGCGCCGAACCTGGGAAAAAGACGGCCAATACCCAGAACAGCACCGGTGCGGGATTGCCCACGGTGTTGCTGATTGTGGGAATTGTGCTGGCGGCGTTAAGCCTGCTGGTGCTGCCGGACGGCCTGTTTTGGCTGCCCGACGCGCTGATCCAGGGGGGCTATTACTGGCAGTGGCTGGTGGAAGACTCCATCCCGGGGCTGATGATGCTCACCGGCGGCATCGGCTGCCTGGTGGGGTCTCATATCGTGCGCACCAACCGCCGTATGCGCAAAAAGATCGACAATATTGTGGGAGATTCCCAGTATATGTACATTTCGGATATTGCGGCGGCGATCCCCTGCAGTTACGAAAAATGCTGCAAGCATCTGGAAAATTGCATCGATGAGGGAATGTTTGGCTCCGAGGCCTATCTGGATATGCGCCGCCGCTGCCTTGTGGTCGAAGGAAAAGCCCCCGAGCCGGAGCCGGTACCGACCCCGGCCCCCGCTGCGCCGGTCCCCGAAAAGGACCCGTACCAGAAAATTCTGAACGAGCTGCGCAGCGTCAACGACGCCATCCCCGACGAAGAGATGAGCGACAAGATCAGTCGGCTGGAGGCGGTCTCGGCCAAGATTTTTGAACAGGCCAAAACGGACCCGGACAAACTGCCCCGGATGCGCAAATTTATGGACTATTACCTGCCCACCTCGCTGAAACTGCTGCAAACCTATGCAGAGCTGGATGCCCAGGGGGTGGAAGGGGAAAACATTACCGAGTCCAAGCACCGAATCGAACAGACGATGAATACGCTGATCCACGCCTTTGAAACCCAGCTGGACAAACTGTTCCAGGAGGATGCCATGGATGTGAGCGCCGACATCGACGTGATGGAAAATATGATGCGTGCCGACGGCCTGACCGGCGACACACCGTTTAAACTGTAAAACAGGGGAGAGAACCAAACCCATGCAACACCAACCCGAAGGCCAGCTGCGCACCAGCTGGGGACACTTCAAAAAATATCGCCCGCTGATCCGGGAACTGGTCACCCGCGACCTCAAGGTCAAATACCGCCGCAGTTTTCTCGGCTATGTGTGGAGCATCCTCAACCCCTTGCTCATGATGCTGCTGCAGACGCTGGTGTTTTCGTACATGTTCCGCTTTGATATTCCCAACTATCCGCTCTACCTGATCTGCGGCAACACTCTGTTCAACTTTTTCAACGAGAGCACCAATATGGGTATGGGCAGCGTACTGGGCAATTCCTCGCTGATCAAAAAGGTCTATGTGCCCAAGTTTATCTTTCCCATCAGCCGGGTGGTGTCCAGCTTTGTGAACCTGCTGTTCAGCCTGGTCGCCATTGTGCTGGTCATGCTGATCACCCGGTCGGCCATCTATCCCACCCTGCTGCTGGTCTGGGCGCCGCTGGTGCTGCTGTTTCTGTTCTGCTGCGGTATGGCGCTGCTCTTGTCGGCCCTGGCGGTCTATTTCCGGGATCTGCAGTACCTGTACGGCATTGTGACCATGGCCTGGATGTACGCCACGCCGCTGTTCTATCCCATCTCCCAGCTGCCGGGCTTCATGCAGCAGCTCGTCAAGCTGAACCCACTGTATCACTATATCAACTGCCTGCGCTGCCTGGTCATGTACGGTTTTGTGCCGGGGCCCAATACCTGGTTTGCCTGCATTGCCTGTGCGGTGATCATGGTGGTGCTGGGGCTGGCGGCCTTCCGCAAGCTGCAGCGCAACTTTATTCTCTATCTGTAAGGAGCCGCCCGTTATGCCCATCATTCAGGTGCAAGATGTCTCGATGCGCTTCAACCTGGCGCAGGAAAA
>CALXHP010000011.1 GCA_944388135.1 uncultured Gemmiger sp.
TTCCTTTTGGCATAGCAAAGCACCCCACTTGTTATTCAGTATACCATACTGTCTAACAAATGGGGTGCAGTTCAAACATCCCACCGGGATTTTTGTTTTGGATCTCAGTCGCGGCTGTACAGGTCGCAGGTATAGATTTTTTCTTTTACGTCGGCCAGTTCCGGCGCGGCGCGGTTGGCCAGGATTACATCGCATTCCGCCTTGAAGGCTTCCAGGTCCCGTTCCACCCGGTCCCCGCAGAAGGTATCTTCCTTCAGCATGGGCTCATAGATGACCAGCGGGGCGCCCTCCGCCCGCAGACGGCGCATGACCCCCTGGATGCTGGACTGGCGGAAGTTGTCGCTGCCCGCCTTCATGGTCAGGCGGTAGATGCCCACCGTGCGGGGTTTGCGGCGCAGCACCTGCTCGGCGATGAAGTCCATCCGGGTAGCGTTGGATTCCACAATGGCCTGGATCAGGTTCTGGGGCACATCGTTGTAGTTGGCCAGCAGCTGCTTGGTGTCCTTGGGCAGGCAGTAACCGCCGTAGCCGAAGCTGGGATTGTTGTAATGGTCGCCGATGCGGGGGTCCAGGCAGACACCGTCGATGATGTCCCGGGTGTTCAGCCCCCGCACCTGGGCGTAGGTGTCCAGTTCGTTGAAATAGGCCACCCGCAGCGCCAGATAGGTATTGGCAAACAGCTTGATGGCCTCGGCCTCGGTGAGGCCGGGGAACAGGGTGGGGATCTCCTGCTTCAGGGCGCCCTGCTGCAGCAGCCGGGCAAAGGTATGGGCGCGTTCCGCCAGGGCCGCATCCCCCTCCGGCACACCCACCACAATGCGGCTGGGGTAGAGATTGTCGTAGAGGGCATGGCCTTCCCGCAAAAATTCCGGGCTGAAAAGAATGTTGGGATTGTGGAATTTTTCCCGCACCGAACGGGTATACCCCACCGGCACGGTGGATTTGATGACCACCAGGGCCTGGGGGGCGTACCTGCCCGCCAGTTCCAGCACGGCCTCCACGCTGGACGTGTCGAAATAGTTGGTGTGGGGGTCATAGTTGGTGGGGGTGGAGATCACCAGGATGTCCGCCCCTGTATAGGCAGCCGCCGCATCGGTGGTGGGATGCAGGTCCAGTTCCCGCTCGGCCAGGTACTGTTCGATCTCTTTGTCGGAGATGGGGCTCTTGCGCGCCTGCAGCATGGCCACCTTCTCCGGCAGGATATCCACAGCCCAGACCTCGTTGTGCTGGGCCAGCAGCACGCTGATGCTCAGGCCCACATAGCCGGTACCGGCAACGGCGATTTTCATAGACAGGACTCCTTACAGAGGTATTTCAGTTCAGTATACCATGTTTTGCCCCATCCCGCAACCGGCCGGTCCTCACTCGCTCCGGCGGTCATCCTGCTTTTTCTGAACGGTGCGGCGGTACTCGATGGGGCTCATCCCTTCCAGCCGCCGGAAACTCTGGGAGAAATAGCTGGGGGAGCTGAACCCCACCAGCTCACTGATCTGGGTCAGGCTGTGGTCGGTGCTGGCCAGCAGCGCCTTGCTCTCGGTGATGCGGCGGCGCAGAAGATAGTTGATGGGGGAAATGTTGTATTCCTTCTGGAAGGCATGGGCCAGATAGTATTTGTTGATGTGGGTCACGGCAGCCAGCTGGTCCAGGGAGATACTTTCCCGGAAATTTTCGTCCAGATACCGTTTGGCGGCAGCGCATTCCTTGTTCCTGGAAGGTGCCCTGGTGGTGATGCGCAGGGATACCGACGCCATCCGCACCAGCTTGACCAGCAGCACTTCCAGAATATCCTGGCAGATCATCTCGCAGCCGTCCTCTTTGTTGTCCATCTCCCGCAAAAGCAGCCGGATCATATAGAGCAGATCCTCCCGCATATCGTGGCATTTGAGCATGGTGTAGCCCAGATTTTTCTGGTCAAAAAGGAACTCCACCCCTTCAATGCCCAGCACCACATACTCCAGCGGACTGGCCTGATAGCTCAGTTCGGTATGCTGTACCCGGGGGTTGACGATGATCAGATCGTCCGGCTCCACATTGTGGAGCGCCCCCTCAATGTTGAACTGGCCCCGGCCGTTGATGCAGTAAAACATCTCGCTGCAGGCGTGGGTGTGGGGCACCGAATGCCAGTCACCCCCGAAACGGCTCTTGCTGATATACAAAAGGCGCACGGCCTCCCGCGGGGGGACTTCCATATTCAGATCATAGCGGGTATTCATGGCAGCGCCCTCCTTCAGCGCAAAATGTATAAATTATGCAACAATTTGAATAAAATTTTACAGATATACAAAAAGAGCAGAACAATTTTTCTTTATTATAGCGGCCCGCTGCCTGTTTGACAAGCACCCGCAGCCCACTTTTTCTCTTTTTCGTCTTTTTTCGAAAAAACGTCAAAAAAATTCGATTTTTGCGGCGCATGCGCAAAATAGATAAGAAAAGCACGGCAAATTTGGGCAGATTTTTTCAGAATCTTGTTCTGTGGTTAATTTTGCGCAAGATAAAGCAATATTTCTAAACAGTTACTCAAGAAAGGCCCTGTCGGACCGGGGCGGAAAACGGTATGATAGAGATGTCAACAGGGGCCCCCGCGAGGTCGGGGCCACCCACCCCGTTTCTGAAGAAGGAGGAAACACACTATGAAGAAAGTCATTTCCCTGGCGTTGGCCGCCAGCATGGCGCTTTCCCTGGCCGCCTGCGGCGGTGCAGGTTCCAGCTCTGCTGCCACCGACAGTGCCGCAGCCACCGGCGAGGGTGCCGCTGCCGCCGAAGCCACCACCATCAAGGTCGCGGCCATTGAGACCGCCTACGGCACCGAGATGTGGCAGAAGGTCGCCGACGCCTTCACCGCCCAGACCGGCATCAACGTGGAGCTGACCACCGACAAGAATCTGGAAGATGTGATCGGACCCTCGATGCAGGGCGGCGACTACCCCGACGTGATCCATCTGGCCACCGGCCGTGAGGCAGCCCTCACCGAGCAGTTCATCAAGGGCAACCTGATTGCCGACATCACCGACGTGCTGAGCATGAACGTGCCCGGCGAGGATGTGAAGGTCAGCGACAAGATCGCCGGCGGCTTCACCGAGACTTCCCTGACCAACCCCTACAATGACGGCAAGACCTACCTGGCCCCCATGTTCTACAGCCCCTGCGGCCTGTTCTACAACGCCGGCCTGCTGAAGGAAAAGGGCTGGGAAGTGCCCACCACCTGGGATGAAATGTGGGAACTGGGCGACAAAGCCCTGGAAGAGGGCATCTACCTCTTTACTTACCCCACCACCGGTTACTTTGACGCCTTCTTCTATGCCCTGATGTACTCTACCGGCGGCCCCGAGTTCTTTGAGAAAGCCACCCACTACGAGGAAGGCATCTGGGACACCCCCGAAGCACAGACCTGCTTTGACATCGTGACCAAGCTGGCCCAGTACACCAACCCCATCACCCCGGCCCAGGCCAACGATCAGGACTTCACCCAGAACCAGCAGCTGGTGCTGGACAACAAGGCGATCTTTATGCCCAACGGCACCTGGATCGTGGGCGAGATGGCCGAAGCGCCCCGCGCCGACGGTTTTGAGTGGGGCATGACCGCTCTGCCCGCCGTTTCTGAGGGCGGCGACCGTTACAGCTACACCTGGTTTGAGCAGTGCTGGATCCCCTCCGGCGCCGAACACCAGGATGCCGCCAAGCAGTTCATCGCCTTCCTCTACAGCGATACTGCCTGCCAGATCTTTGCCGAGTCCGGCGCCATCCAGCCCGTGCTGGGCATCGCCGACACCCTGGAAGGCGACAACAAGCTCTTCTACTCCATTTACGACAACGGCGCGAAAGCCGCTATGGGCAACTTTGCCGCCTTCACCGCCATCCCCGGCGTGGAAGTCCGCACCGCTTTCTTTGATCCCGTCAACTCCCTGGTCTCCGGTTCCATCACCGAACAGCAGTGGATCGACGGCGTCAAGTCCGCCAGCGATCAGATGCGCGCCAACATCATCGAGTAATTTCAGCAAACAGCGGGGGCGCGCCTGTGCCCCCGCCTTTTTCGTATCGCGAAAGGAGCGGTTGTTCCTATGAATAAAAACAAGGGCCGCAGCCGGTTTCTGGTGCTCTGCCTGGCACCGGCCACCATCCTGTTTTTCGTATTTATGATCATCCCCACCCTCAACGTCTTCCGGATGTCGCTGTTTGAGCGGGGCGCCTACTCCCCCAACGAGACCTTTGTGGGGCTGAAAAACTTCCAGATGCTCATTACCGACACCCAGTTCATCCGGTCCATGCAGAACATGATCCTGCTGGTGGTCATCGTCACCATCATCACCTTCGGGTTTGCCCTGGTCTTCGCGGCCATCCTCACCCGCGAAAAGATCAAAGGCCAGAACTTCTTCCGCATCGTTTTCTACATCCCCAACATCCTGTCTGTCGTCGTCATCGCCGGTATCTTCTCGGCCATCTACAAGCCGGAAAACGGCATGCTCAACAGCATCATCGGCCTTTTCACCACCATGACCGACCCCATCCTCTGGAAGGGCGAGACCCTGGTCATCCCCTCCCTGATCATCGCCATGGTCTGGCAGGCCATCGGCTACTACATGGTCATGTATATGGCCTCCATGTCCGCCGTGCCGGAAAGCCTGTATGAAAGCGCCAACCTGGACGGTGCCGGCCGGGTGACCCAGTTCTTCCAGATCACCATTCCCCTGATCTGGACCAACATCCGCACCACCCTGACCTTCTTCATCATCTCCACCATCAACATGGCGTTCCTGTTCGTCAAGGCGATGACCAGCGGCGGCCCCAACGGCGCCTCCGACGTTGCCCTGAACTACATGTACAGCCAGAAAGACGCCGGCCTCTACGGCTACAGCATGGCCATCGGCGTCGTGATCTTCCTGTTCTCCTTCGCGCTGTCGGCCATCGTCAACAAGGCCACCGACCGCGAGCCGCTGGAATTTTAAGGAGGGGCAACCATGCAAGAAAAAACATCCTCCCGTTCGGGCGAACGGCTGTATATGGCGTTCATCTACCTGGTCCTGGCTTTGCTGGCCATCAGCATCCTGGTGCCGGTGGCCTGGGTATTCATGGCGTCCATCAAACAGAATTCGGAATTGTACGGCAACCCCTGGGCCCTGCCCGCCGGCTTCTACTGGCAGAACTTTGTGGAAGCCTGGAACGGCGCCAAGATGGGCTCCTACATGCTCAACTCGGTGATCGTCACCGCCCTGGCCCTGGTGCTTCTGCTCATCATCGCCCTGCCCGCCGCCTACTGCCTGGCCCGCTTCAAATTCGTGGGGCAGAAGCTGCTCCACACCCTCTTCATGGCGGGGCTGTTCATCAACGTGAACTACATCGTGGTCCCCATCTTCCTGATGCTGCGGGACGGCGACAACTGGCTGAAAAACCTCACCGGCACCAGCTTTCTGCTGAACAACCTCTTCGTGCTGGCGGTGGTCTATGCGGCCACGGCCCTGCCCTTCACCATCTATCTGCTGTCGGGCTACTTTGCCACCCTGGCCCATGACTACGAGGAAGCCGCCTACATCGACGGTGCAGGCTACGGCACCACCATGGTGCGGATCATCTTCCCCATGGCGAAGCCCAGCATCATCACCATCATCCTCTTCAACTTCCTCTCCTTCTGGAATGAGTACATCATTTCCATGACGCTGATGAGCTCCACCAGCGCGCCCCGCACCCTGCCGGTGGGCCTGCTGAACCTGATGCAGGCCCAGCAGAGCGCCGCCCAGTACGGCACCATGTATGCCGGTCTGGTACTGGTCATGCTGCCCACCCTCATCCTCTACATCTGCGTGCAGAAACAGCTGACCCAGGGCATGACCGTGGGCGGCCTGAAAGGCTAAGGTGATCTTATGGCATTCTGGAAAGAACATCCCGCTCTGCGCATTGTACTGATCGCAGCGCTGTTTGTGTTGGCCCTGGTCCTGATCATCGCCGGTTGGACCATGACCGGTGAACTGGCCGGTCTGGGCATTATGATTCTGGGCGTTGCCCTGCTGCTGGCCGCACTGGCCATCTACAATACGCCGTTTGCAGACGGCAAATCGGGAAAGAAATAAGAAAGGGAGAATCACCATGCAGGATTCCAAGCCCCGCGGTCGCGTCACCATCCCCACCGACATCGACGTGATCCCCCAGACCAAAGAACTGTTGGCGCGCTGGGGCGCCGACGCCATCCGTGACTGTGACGGCACCGACTTTCCCCAGGAGCTGAAAGACACCGGCGCCAAGGTCTACGCCACCTACTACACCACCCGCAAGGACAACGCCTGGGCCAAGGCCAACCCCGACGAAGTGCAGCAGTGCTACATCATGACGGCCTTCTACACCGCCGCCGAGGGGCCGCTCGCCATCCCCCTGATGAAGGGCATCAGCCCCGAGCTCATGCAGCCCAACACCCGGGACGACATCACCCGCTGGTGGGAGGTGGTGGACCGCACCACCGGTGAGCCCATTCCTGCCGCTGCCTGGCGCTATGACGAATCCACCGGCTGTGTGGTGATCGACAAGCCCGTGGCCTACCACGAGTACACCGTCAGCTTCCTGGCCTACCTGATCTGGGACCCCGTGCATATGTACAACGCCGTGGTCAACGACTGGAAGGACTTTGAGCACCAGATCACCTTCGACGTGCGCCAGCCCAAGACCCACAAGTATTCCATGGAGCGGCTGCGCAAATTTATCACCGAGCACCCCTATGTGAACGTCATCCGGTACACCACCTTCTTCCACCAGTTCACCCTGATGTTCGACGAGCTGAAGCGGGAAAAGTACGTGGACTGGTACGGCTATTCCGCCAGCGTCAGCCCCTACATTCTCCAGCAATTTGAGGAAGAGGTCGGTTACAAATTCCGCCCCGAGTTCATCATCGACCAGGGCTACTACAACAACCAGTACCGGGTGCCCAGCAAGGAGTACAAGGACTTCCAGGCCTTCCAGCGCCGGGAGGTGGCGAAACTCGTGCGGGAGATGACCGACATCACCCACGAGTACGGCAAGGAAGCCATGATGTTCCTGGGCGACCACTGGATCGGCACCGAGCCCTTCATGCCGGAATTCCAGCAGGCCGGTGTGGACGCCGTGGTGGGCAGCGTGGGCAACGGTTCCACCCTGCGGCTCATCTCTGACATCAAGGGCGTCAAGTACACCGAGGGGCGCTTCCTGCCCTACTTCTTCCCCGATACCTTCCACGAAGGCGGCGATCCCGTCCGGGAAGCCAAGGAGAACTGGGTCACCGCCCGCCGGGCCATCCTGCGCAGCCCCATCGACCGCATCGGCTACGGCGGCTACCTGAAACTGGCCTGTCAGTTTCCCGACTTCCTCGACTATGTGGAGAGCGTCTGCAACGAGTTCCGGGAACTCTATGAGAACATCAAGGGCACCACCCCCTACTGCGTGAAAACGGTGGCGGTGCTGAACTGCTGGGGCAAGATGCGCGCCTGGGGCTGCCACATGGTGCATCACGCCCTCTACCAGAAGCAGAACTACAGCTATGCCGGCGTCATCGAGGCACTGTCCGGTGCCCCCTTTGATGTAAAATTCATCAGCTTTGACGACATCAAGGCGGATCCTCACGTGCTGGATTCTATCGACGTGGTCATCAACGTGGGCGACGGCGACACCGCCCACACCGGCGGCAAGGTCTGGGAGGACCCCGAAATTGCCGCAGCCGTCAAGGGCTTTGTCTACCGGGGCGGCGGCCTCATCGGCGTAGGTGAGCCTGGCGGCCACCAGTACCAGGGCCGCTATCTCCAGCTGGCCGCACCCCTGGGCGTGGAGAAGGAGACCGGCTTCACCCTGAACTACGACAAGTACAACTGGGAGGAGCACCGGGATCACTTCATCCTGGCGGACTGCCCCGACCACGATGTGGACTTCGGCGAGGGCAAGAAGAGCATCTACGCTTTTGAGGGCACCGACATCCTGATCCAGCGGGAGAAGGAAGTCCAGATGGCCGCCCACGACTACGGCCAGGGCCGCGGCGTCTACATCAGCGGCCTGCCCTACAGCTTTATCAACAACCGGGTACTCTACCGGGCCATCCTCTGGGCGTCCCACGCCGAGGAGGAACTGCACACCTGGTTCTCCACCAACTGCAACGTGGAAGTCCACGCCTATGTAAAGAACGGCAAGTACTGCGTGGTCAACAACACCTATGAGCCCCAGGACACCACCGTCTACCGGGGCGACGGTTCCAGCTTCGACCTGCATCTGGATGCCAACGAGATCCGCTGGTATGAGATCTGAGGGGGAAATATTCTATGGAAAACCGCTTTGAACATCCCGATGTGCTGGCTGCCTGGGACTGGGGCGGCCAGGTGGCCGGTGCCCTGCCCTACGGCGAGGGGCATATCAACGCCACCCACTGCATCTATGTCCAGCTGCCCGACGGGGACAGCCGCCGGTACATCCTGCAAAAAATCAACACCGCCACCTTCACCGACCCCGACGGCCTGATGGAGAACATCTGCGGCGTCACCGAATACCTGCGCCAGCAGGCGGTGGAACGGGGGGCCGACCCCAGCCGGGTGACCCTGCAGGTCATTCCCACCATCGAAGGCAAGCCCTATTTCCGGGATGCCCAGGACGGTTGCTGGCGGGTCTACACCTTTGTGGAGGACACCGTCTGCCTGCAGCAGGTCAAGACCCCGGAGGATTTCTACCAGAGCGCAGTGGCCTTCGGCAACTTCCAGAAGCAGCTGGCCGGCTACCCTGCCGCCACCCTGCACGAGACGATCCCCCACTTCCACGACACTCCCCGCCGGTTCGAGAATTTTGAGAAGGCGCTGGCTGCCGATGTGCTGGGGCGCGCCAAGGACGTGGCCGCCGAAATTGAATTTGTGCGGGCCCGCAAGGCGGACTGCGCCGTGATGACCGACCTGCTGGCCGAGGGCAAACTGCCCCTGCGGGTGACCCACAACGACACCAAGCTGAACAACATCCTTTTTGACAAAAAGACCGGCGAAGGGCTCTGTGTCATCGACCTGGACACCGTCATGCCGGGGCTGGCCGCCAACGACTTCGGGGATTCCATCCGGTTCGGCGCCAACCACAGCGCCGAGGACGAACCCGACCTGTCCAAGGTGAACTTTGCCATCGACCTCTTCGAGATCTACACCAAAGGCTACCTCCAGGCTGCCGGGGACGCCTTCACCCCCCTGGAGAAAGAGACCCTGCCCTGGGGCGCTAAACTCATGACGCTGGAATGCGGCATCCGCTTCCTCACCGACTATCTGGAAGGCGACCACTACTTCCACACCACCCGGCCGGGCCAGAATCTGGACCGGGCCCGCACCCAGTTCAAGCTGGTGCAGGATATGGAAGGCTGCTGGGACCAGATGGCGGCCATCGTCCGGAAATACAGCTGATTTCTTCTCTCCCTCTCCCTACTGAAATCCCGCAGCAGGCCCCCCCTCAGGGGCTCTTGCCGCGGGATTTTTTATGGCATCATCGGTTGAGCATCCAGATCGCCCCGTTGAGATACCCCGCAAAGGTCACCCACAAAAGATAGGGGATCTGCAGCCAGGCCGCCGGGCGGCTGGTCACCGCAAAGGCCGCGATCATGGCCAGGATGGCCACCCAGAGCACCACCAGGCAGAGCAGCGCCGCCAGATAGTACCCGCCGCCGAAGAAGAGCAGACTCCAGCTGAAATTCAGCGCCAGCTGCAAGGCCCAGAGCACCGCCGCCTGGGGTACATTCTCTCCGCCCTTGTACACCACCAGCGCCAGACCGATGCCCATAAGGATGTAGAGCACCGACCATACCACCGGGAACACCGCCCCCGGCGGCGTCAGCGGGGATTTTTCCAGCAGGGGGTAGACGGTCTCCAGCCCCTTGCGGGAGAGGAACCTCGCCAGACCACCCACCGCCAGTGCCAGGATGGGAAACAGCAAAAAGCCCCATTTTTTCATCGAAACACACCCCTTTTCCTGCCCTACTGTATGCAGGATGGGCCGTTCGGGGTGTCAGTATGCGCAAAAAAGCAGCCGCTTTGAGAAGCGGCTGCTTTTGTACATTTTTCCGTCAGGCGGCGGGCAGGATCATCTCGATGCCTTTCTGCAGGGTCTCCCCGTCGATGGCACCCCGGGCCCCGGCCACCAGGTGGCCTTCGGCGTCGATAAAGTAGGTGGTGGGCAGCGAGTAGACGCTGTAGGTCATGGCGGCGTCGCCGTCGGTGTCAAAGAGCACCGGGAAGGTGTACCCCTCCTGCTCCAGCAGGGCCTGGGCGTCCGCCTGGGTCTCCCGGCCGGTGGTCATATTCACCATCAGGAACTGTACTTCGTCGGTCTCCTCAAATTTCTGCTGGAATTCCGGCATCTCGCTCTTGCAGGGACCGCACCAGCTGGCCCAGAAATTCAGCACCAGCGGCTTGCCGATATAATCCGACAGGCTCACCGCGTTGCCCTCGGCGTCATAGGCCGTGAAGTCCGGCGCCGCCTGCAGCTGGGTCTCTTCCTCGGCCGCCTCGGAGGTGGCGGTTTCTTCGGTGGTGGCAGCGGCGGACTCGGGAGCCGGAGTGGCTTCCACCGTGAGCTGGTCGGGGGCATACCGGCTGCCCAGGGTCTTGTACAGGATGCCCGCCCCCGCAATGAGCAGGACCAGAACAACCACCAGGATCAGAGTCAATTTGTTGCGCATAGGTTCCTCCTTAACTGAGCAGATTCAGGAAGCGGCCCATCAGACCGGTGGCCATGAGCACACCGACCAGGATGAGAAAACCGCCGCTGACCGCGTTGATGATGTTGTAGTGCCGCTTGATCCAGTCAAAAGCCGTTTTCAGCCGGTCAATGAGGACGGCGCTGAGGACGAAGGGCACCCCCAGTCCCAGGGAATAGACGAAGAGCATGAGCATGCCTTCCAGCACGTGGCCCTGCTGGGAAGCCAGAGCCAGGGCCGAGCCCAGGAAAGCGCCCACGCAGGGGGTCCACCCCACCGAGAAGATGACGCCGAACACCAGGGCCGAGAAGAAGTTCATATTATCGGCCCGGACGGCGTGGTTGGTGCCTTTGAAAAGGGTCAGCCTGATGACCCCCAGGAAGTTGAGGCCGAAGAAGATGACGATGAGGCCGGAGACCAGGTTGACGGCGGTCTGGTAGTGCTGCAGGAAGCTGCCCACCGTACCGGCCAGGGCTCCCAGGAGCACAAACACGATGGTAAACCCGGTGACGAAGCCGAAGGCACCGGTGAGGGTCTTGCGTGGGGTGTGTTCCCCGCCACCCGCAAAGTAGGAAAGGTAGACGGGCAGCATGGGCAGCAGACAGGGGGATACGAAGGTGATGATGCCTTCCAGAAAGGAGATCAGATATTGCATCGGTCACATCCTTTCCCGAACGCGCCGGAGAGCAGCAGTCCGATCAGGCCGGTGTAGACCATGGTGTTCACGGGGCTGGAAGTGATGGCACAGCTGCCGGTGGGGCAGCCTACCAAGGCGTAGTAGGCCAGGCCTGCCAGGGCTCCGCCCCCGGTGAAGAGAATGGGCCGCAGCCATTTTTTGAGCAAATCTTTCATGCCAAAGTCCTTTCTTGGGAAAGAGGGTCGTTTGGAAGTATCTTCAGTATAGAGCATACCGGGAAGTTTTTCCGTGATGTTATCACATGGCTGGATTTTACCACAAAGGAGCGTCCTTCCGCAACCGGAAAAGCCCGGAATTTTGCGGGGGCATTTTCCCCGATTGTATGGTATAATGAAGAAAAATTCCAAGGGAGGGTCCTTTTATGCTGGAAGTTTTGTTCAGCGACAGCGCCGCCGGGAGCATGAAGGCCGGCATGAACCATGGCACAGAGATCGGCGGGGCGATGAGCGTTATCGCCACCGATGAAAAGGGTCGTTCCCTGCCCCCGGAGGAACTGGCCCGACTGCAGCGGGAGGCGGAAGAAAAGGAACGCCGGAACTGGGCCGGGGCCGTGCCCCTGCAGGGCGATACCCGGGATATTCTGCCCTTTCCCCTCTGGCTCAGTGTCGGTCCCATCGACGAGGAGGGCATCGGTCCCGGGCGGGAAGCCACGCTGGTGCAGCTGCTTTCCATCTATCCCCAGGGGCAGCAGACCGCAGCCGAGATCCTGACCGCCGCCCGCCGACGGCTGGACACCCTGCTGTCCCGGGCAGCCCGGGAGCCGGTACGCATCTGGGTGGACCGCACTCCCGACGCCGCCTGCGGGCTGCGCTGGATGCTGGAACAGCTGCGCCCCCTGGGGTTTGAAAACCTCGACCTGCAGGTGGTGGAACTGCCCGCCCAGTGTCCCCGGGAAGACGGCGGTCTGGCGCTGTACAGTCTGGGGGAACTGCACCCCTGCCGGTGGGGTTCTCTGGCCCGGCAGGCCCGGCCCCTGCCCGCCGATCAGGCTGCGGCCCTGGCCGTGCAATGGCGGGAACTGAAAGCCCGGAACGCCCCTTTGCGGGCGGTGCTCAACGGGGTGCTGGTCAGCGCCGACGAGACCCTGTACGACCCCTATCTGCGTCAGATCCTGGACGAGCTGCCCGAAACCTTCAGCGAAGCCATCCTCATCGGGCGGACGCTGGGGCAGTTTCCCCTGGGCTACGGTGACGCCTGGCTGGCCCGGCGGGTGGAACGGTGGATCGCCGACGGCAAACTGGCGGTGGTGACCCAACCGGAACCGGACAGCCCGGTTTATCATCGGATACTGCGGAAAGTGAGGGCCTGACTGGATGATTTTGCGTTCCTACACTTCCGCCGACCTGGACGAACTGCTGACCCTGTTTTATGAAACGGTGCACACCGTCAACGCCAGGGACTACACCCCCACCCAGCTGGACGCATGGGCCCCCCGGGAGGTAGACCGGGCGCGGTGGGACAGCACGCTGCAAGCCCACACCAGCCTGGTGGCGGTGGAAGCCGGGCAGATCATCGGCTTTGGGGATATCGACACCACCGGGTATCTGGACCGGCTGTACGTCCACAAGGACCACCAGCGCCAGGGGATAGCCACCGCTCTGTGCGATGTGCTGGAGGCCGCCGTGACTGCGCCGGTGCTGACCACCCACGCTTCCATCACGGCCCGGCCCTTCTTCATCCGGCGGGGGTACACGGTGGTGCGCGCCCAGCAGGTGGAGCGCTTCGGCGTGGTGATGACCAATTACGTGATGAAAAAACAGCGTTGAATCAGCAAAGAAAAGTACCTGGAGGAAAATTTCTCCAGGTATTTTTTGTTATATTGCAAAAATACAGGGTTGCCGTTCGTTAGTATAAGCAAAGGATGTTATTCCCTCTGACCAAGGAGGTTCCCTATGAAAATTTTACTGACGACCGATACCTGGACCCCCACCGTCAACGGGGTGGTCACCTCCACCGTGGCGCTGCGCACCGAACTGCAGGCCCGTGGCCACGAGGTCCGGGTGCTGACCCTGGCGGGCAGCAGCCATACCTATACCCAGGACGGCGTGACCTATCTGGGTTCGCTGGACGCGGGGCTTGTCTACCCCGGGGCACGGCTGCGGGCTCCCGCCCTGAACGGTGCCCTCCACGCCCTGGCCGCCTGGAAGCCCGATGTGGTCCACTCCCAGTGCGAATTCAGCACCTTTGCCCCCGCCCGGCAGCTGGCCAAGGCCGCCGGGGCGCCCCTCATCCACACCTACCACACCGTCTACGAAGATTACACCCACTACTTTTCCCCCAGCCGCCGGATGGGCCGCTGCCTGGCGGAACTGTTCACCCGCAGCATCTGTGCCGCCTGTGACGCCGTCATTGCCCCCACCCCCAAAATCCAGTGGCTGCTCACCGGCTACGGCGTCCACTGCCCGGTGGAGGTGATCCCCACCGGGCTGGACCTGGACCGCTTTGCCGTGCAGCCCGACCCGGCCCTGCGGGCAGCGCTGGACCTGCCGGAAACGGAACCGGTGCTCCTCTACTTAGGGCGGCTGGCCAAAGAGAAGAATATTGCCGAACTCATCGCCGCGCTGCCGGAGATTGCCCGGGGGGTTCTGCTCATTGTGGGGGACGGCCCCGAGCGGGCTGCTCTGGAAGCCCGGGCCGAAGCCCTGGAGGTGGCCCGCCGGGTGCGGTTTGCGGGGATGGTGGCCCCGGCGGAAGTGCCCCGCTACTACGCCCTGGCCGACGCCTTTGTGAGCGCTTCCACCAGCGAGGCCCAGGGGCTGACCTACATTGAAGCGCTGGCCGCCGGGCTGCCGCTGCTCTGCCGGGACGACCCCTGTGTGCGGTCGCTGATCACCCCCGGGCAGGACGGCTGGATCTACCACTCCGCCGATGAGCTGGCCGCCCTGGCCAACGCCCTGCCCTGGGGCCCTGCTGCTGCCCCCCTGCGGCAGAAGGCCCGGGAGGCCGCCGCCCCCTATTCCCGCCGGACCTTCGGCGCTTCGGTGGAAGCCCTCTACCGCCGGGCCATCCTGAACAAAACCGCGGCGCCCCGCGCCGCCCGCACAAGGAGTGTCATTTTATGGTAAAAACCATCAACCGGGCCGCCTCGGTGCTGGGGCTGGTCCTCTGCTGCGTCATGGCCTATTCCTTCTGGCGGGCCGGGCTCTTTGATTCCCGGGAGGCGCTGACCTCCTACATCGGCCAGTTCGGCTGGGCCGGGCCGGTGGTGTTCATGGCTTTCCAGGCCGTGCAGGTGGTCATTCCCATCCTGCCCGGCGGGCTGGGGTGCCTGGCGGGGGTCATCCTCTTCGGTGCCTGGCAGGGATTCTGGTACAACTACATCGGCATCTGCGTGGGTTCCCTGGCCGCCTTTGCCATCGCCCGGGCCTGCGGACGCCCCCTGCTGGAATCCCTCTTTCCGCCCAAGATGATCGAAAAATACGACCGCTGGATGGGCACCGGCAACCGGTTTGCCCGGTGGTTTGCCTTTCTGATCTTTATCCCGGTGGCCCCCGACGATTACCTCTGTTTTCTGGCCGGGACCACCCGCATCGACTGGCGGCTTTATACCGCCATCATCTTTCTCTGCAAACCGGCGGCCATCGCCCTCTACAGCCTGGGCCTGACCGTGGTGGCGCAGAACGTATTGGGTCTTTGGAGGTGACCGCTATGTTTCGTGTGCATATCTATACCGGTTCCCTGGCCCTGGTGGGCAAAAGCGGGGTGGGACAGGCTGCCCGCCACCAGCAGAAAGCTCTGGAACGCACCGGCGTGTCGGTGGTGACCGACTGGCAGCCCCGGGCCGATGTGACCCACATCAACACCGTGCTGCCCTGCTCCTTTTGGGCGGCCCGCCGCGCCAGGCGGGAGGGCATTCCGGTGATCTGGTACGGCCATTCCACCGAGGCGGATTTCCGCCACTCCTTTGTGGGGTCCGACCTGCTGGCCCCCCTCTTCAAACGGTGGCTCTGTCTGTGCTACAACCAGGCCGATCTGATCCTGACGCCCACCCCCTATGCGGCGGCCATTCTGGACAGCTATCACCTGCGCCCGCCGGTGCAGCCCCTTTCCAACGGGGTGGACACCGACTTTTTTGCCCCCGACCCGGCCCGGCGGGCGGCGTTCCGGAAAGCCTACGGCCTGAAAGATGCCGACAAAGCCGTCATCAGCGTAGGCCATTTTATGGAGCGCAAAGGCATCCTTGACTTTATCCGGCTGGCCCGCCGGATGCCCCAGGTGCGCTTTTTCTGGTTCGGCTACACCGACCCGGCCCTGGTGCCCCGGAAGATCCGCAAAGCCATGGCCAACGCCCCGGACAACCTGCAATTTCCGGGGTTCCTCTCCCAGGACAAACTGCGGGACGCCTACTGCGGCGCCGACGCCTTCCTCTTTTGCAGCCATGAGGAGACCGAGGGCATCGTGGTGCTGGAGGCCCTGGCCTGCGGTACCCCCACCCTGCTGCGGGACATTCCCGTCTATGACGGCTGGCTGGCCGACGGCGTGAACGTCTACAAAGGGCGCACCAACGAGGATTTGCAGGCAAAACTTGCCGGACTGCTCTCCGGCGCCCTGCCCGACGTGACCGCCGCCGGCCGCAAGGTGGCTCAGGAGCGGAGCCTGCCCGCCATCGGCCGGGCTTTGCAGCAGATCTACGCCGCGCTGCCCGCCCGCCCCCGGTGTCTGCCCGCCCCTCTGGGGTTCCGGCGCAGCGCCGTATAAACGCAAACAGTCCCCGGACCGTTGGGTCCGGGGACTGTTTTGGTATCAGGATTTGTGGTTGGTAGCGCGCAGACGGGCCATGGCGCGGGCCAGAGCCGCCTTGCTGCTGTAGTATTCCCGCTGGCTGCCGTGCTGGCGCAGACGCTCCTCGGCGCGTTCCTTGGCGCGCTCGGCGCGGGCAGCGTCGATCTCCTCCGGCTTTTCCGCCGTGGAGACCAGCACCACGGCATACTCCGAGGTGATCTCGGCAAAGCCCTGGGTCACAACCACGCTGTGCCAGACGCCATCCGCCTTGAAGCGGGCCTCGCCCGGTTCCACGGCGGTGACCACCGGCTCATGACCGGGCAGCACACCGTACTCGCCGTCCAGGGCGGGCAGCACCAGGCTTTCCACCGGGCCGGTGTAAAACTGCCGTTCCGGCGTGATGATCTCCAGCTGAAAGGTCTTTTCCATCAGACCGCCCCCTGTGCACGGGCTTTCTCACGCACATCGTCCACGGTACCCACCGAGGCGAAGGCGGATTCGGGATATTTGTCCAGCTCGCCGCCCAGCAGAGCCTCGAAGCCCTTGAGGGTCTCGGCCAGCGGGACATACTTGCCCTGCAGACCGGTGAACTGTTCGGCCACGAAGAAGGGCTGGGAGAAGAACTGCTGCATCCGGCGGGCACGGGCCACGGTGCGGCGGTCATCCTCGGACAGTTCCTCCATGCCCAGAATGGCGATGATATCCTGCAGGTCGCGGTAGCGCTGGAGCAGCTCCTGGGCACCGCGGGCGATCTCGTAGTGACGGCGGCCCACGATGTCAGGCTCCAGGATACGGCTGGTGGACTCCAGGGGGTCCACGGCCGGGTAGATACCCTGTTCCACGATCTTACGGGACAGAACGGTGGTGGCATCCAGGTGGCTGAAGGTGGTGGCGGGGGCCGGGTCGGTCAGGTCGTCGGCGGGCACGTAGACAGCCTGGACCGAGGTGATGGCGCCGTCCTTGGTGGAAGTGATACGCTCCTGCAGAGCGCCCACTTCGTCGGCCAGGGTGGGCTGATAACCCACGGCGGAAGGCATACGGCCCATCAGGGCGCTGACCTCCGAACCGGCCTGAACATAACGGAAGATGTTGTCGATGAAGAGCAGCACGTTCTGTTTCTGGCGGTCACGGAAGTACTCGGCCATGGTCAGACCGGTAAGGGCCACACGCATACGGGCTCCCGGCGGTTCGTTCATCTGACCAAAGACCAGGGCGGTCTTGGAGAGAACACCGCTCTCGCCCATCTCGCGCCAGAGGTCGTTGCCCTCACGGGTACGCTCGCCGACGCCGGTGAAGATGGAGTAGCCGCCGTGTTCGGTGGCGATGTTGCGGATCAGTTCCTGAATCAGAACGGTCTTGCCCACGCCGGCGCCGCCGAACAGGCCGATCTTGCCGCCTTTGGCGTAGGGGGCCAGCAGGTCGATGACCTTGATGCCGGTTTCCAGAATTTCGGTGGTGGGGCTCTGTTTATCAAAGGCCGGCGGGTCACGGTGAATGGACCACTTTTCGGGGGTATTCACGGGGCCCTTCTCGTCGATGGGCTCGCCCAGGACATTGAACATACGGCCCAGGGTAGCCTCGCCGACGGGCGTCTCGATGGTGTGGCCGGTAGCGATGACTTCGTCACCGCGGCCCAGACCTTCACCGGGCGAAAGCAGGATGCAGCGCACGGCGCCGTGTCCGATCTCGCGGGCGACTTCCATCACACGACGCTCACCGTCTTTCTCGACGGCCAGCTCCTCGTTGATCTGCGGCAGGCTGCCCTCGGCGAACTGTACGTCCACCACGGGGCCCAGCACCTGCGCGATCACACCTTTGTGTTGCATAGCAGTCTTTCCTTTCTCTATCGTTGTCCGGTTTGGGGCCGGAAGTTACAGGTCGGCTTCTTCGTCGTCCCAGTCATCGTCCTCCCAGTCGTCGCTGCCGGGCTGTGCGCCGCCCACGATCTCGGTGATCTCCTGGGTGATGGCGGACTGACGGGCCCGGTTGTAATGCAGCGACAGCTCCTTCAAGAGGGAGCGGGCGTTGTCGGTGGCGGTGTCCATGGCGTTCATACGGGCGTTCTGCTCAGAGCAGAAGGACTCCACCAGGGTGCCGAAGAGCAGCCCTTTCAGGTAGGACGGGACAATATGGTTGAGCACGTGCTCCGGGGACGGCACATAGGTCACCACGTGCCGTTCGCTGCCGTCGGCGCTGCGGCGCGGCTTCCAGGGGAAGGCGTCCCGGTCCAGGGGCAGCAGTTTGACCATCTTGGGTTCCATCTGCATGGGGGTGACCATCTCGGTGTAGACCACGTACACTTCATCCAAGTGTCCCTTGCGGAACAGCTCGATGAAGGTATCGCCGATTTCCCGGGCACGGTAGACCGTGGGGTCCTGGGCGGTGTACATGAACTCGCCGTCGATGTTGACGCCCTTGTGCTGGAAGTAGTTGCGGCCGGACTGGCCGATCAAAAACAGCGTGGGGTTTTCCACCTTGGCCATTTCCTCTTCCACCAGGCGCAGGACATTGTGGTTGTAGGCACCGGCCAGACCTTTATCGCCGGTGATGACGATGTAGCCCACCTTGTGGGGGCGGCCGGGGCGGGTGTCGAAATAGACATGGTCCACGCCCTGGGTGCGGTGCAGAATATCCGAAATGGTCCGGGTGATCTTCTCGAAGTAGGGCTGCACGTCGGTCAGCTGACGGCGTGCCTTGCGCAGCTTGGAGGAGGAGATCAGGTACATGGCGTTGGTGATTTTCAGGGTCTGCTGCACGCTGTCAATATGGGTGCGGATCTCCTTTATGCTTTCCATGTGGCGCTCACCTGCTCTTTGTAGCTCTGCAGCGTGGTGCGGATCTGCTCGGTAGCGGCGCCGGACAAAGCGCCGGTCTCATTGATCTCCTGCATCAGGTCAGCCTGTTCCCGTTCCATCAGGTCGGCAAAATCCTGGGCAAAACCGGCGGACTTTTCTACCGGCACGTCGGACAGCAGGCCGTTGGTGGCGATGTACAGGATGACCGCCTGACGGGCTACCGTCATGGGGGTGCACAGGGGCTGACGAAGCAGGGCCATCATCCGCTTGCCGTGGTCCAGCGCCTGCCGGGTCTCGGCATCCAGGTCGGAGCTGAACTGGGTAAAGACTTCCAGTTCGCGGTAGCGGGCCAGGTCGATACGCAGGGTACCGGCGGTCTTTTTGATGGCGCGGGTCTGGGCAGCGCCGCCTACACGGGACACCGACAGACCCACGTTGACAGCGGGACGCTGACCGGAGAAGAAGAGGCCGCTTTCCAGATAGATCTGGCCGTCGGTGATGGAAATGACGTTGGTGGGGATATAGGCCGAAACGTCGCCGGCCTGGGTCTCGACGATGGGCAGGGCCGTCATGGAACCGCCGCCGTATTCCTTGGTCAGGCGGCAGGCGCGTTCCAGCAGACGGGAATGCAGATAGAAGACGTCGCCGGGGTAAGCTTCACGGCCGGGGGACCGGCGGAGCAGCAAAGACAGGGTACGGTAGGCCACTGCATGCTTGGACAGGTCATCGTAGACGATGAGGACGTCCTTGCCCTTGGACATGAAGTATTCGCCCATGGCAGCACCCGCATAGGGGGCGATGTACTGCATGGAAGCACCCTCGGCAGCGGGGGCGGAGACGATGATGGTGTAGTCCATGGCACCGTGCTTCTTCAGGGTCTCCCGCAGGCGGGCGACGGTGGAAGCCTTCTGGCCGATGGCCACATAGATGCAGATCATATCCTGGCCCTTCTGGTTCAGGATGGCATCGGTGGCGATGGAGGTCTTGCCGGTCTGACGGTCGCCGATGATCAACTCACGCTGGCCGCGGCCGATGGGCACCATGGCGTCGATGGCCAGGATGCCGGTCTGCATGGGCTGGGTGACGGGTTCACGGCTGACAACACCGGGGGCCTCATGTTCGATGGGGCGGGTCTCGGTGGTGTCGATGGGGCCCAGACCGTCGATGGGACGGCCCAGGGCATTGACGGTACGGCCGATGAGAGCTTCGCCTACCGGCACGTCGGCGGGACGGCCGGTGCGGCGCACCAGGCTGCCCTCGGTCAGGCCCTCGGCGCTGCCCAGCAGCACCACACCGGTGCGCTTGCGGCGCAGGTCCAGAATCAGGCCGGCGGTGCCGTTTTCAAACTCCACACGCTCGCCGTAGACGGCGTGGCGCAGGCCGCTGACGTTGGCAATGCCGTCGCCGATCTCCAGCACGCGGCCGGTCTCGGTGGCCATGGTATCCCCGGCGGAACCGGAGAGGGCTTCCTTCATCTGGGCGGCCAGTTTGTCCAGGGTGTCGTCGGCAGGAGCATTCTCCATGCCCCGGGCCAGACGGTCCAGACGACCCTTGACGCTGCGGTCGTAGGTGACGCCGTCGATGTCCAGCACAAAACCGCCCAGCAGGCTGGGATCGATCTTGATCTGGAGCACCACATTGTCGGCGCCCCGCAGTTTGCAGGCCGCCTTGCGGACGGCCTCCTGGGTGGCCTGGTCCGGCTGGCGGGCGCAGGTCATCACACATTCCATACCGCCCTGGGCGTTCAGCGCCAGGCGGGAAAATTCGGGCAGGATCTCAGGCAGCGCGTCCAGGTGACCTTCCGCCAGCAGCAGCTGCAGGAAGGCTTTCAGGGCGTCCTGTCCGTCCAGCTGCGGCGCACCGGCCAGCAGCTCTTTCTTCTCGGCGTCGGTGGTGGCAGCACTCACCAGCACATTCCAGCGCGGGGTGTCGGCCATCAGGGCATCGGCGGCAGCGCGCACGGCCCCCGCGTCGCCCTGGGCAGCCCCGAACAGGGCCGCAGCGTAACGCTCGGTCGCTTCGCTCATGCCTGCTCACCCACCTTTGCCAGAAATTCCTCGGCCAGGGCACGGTCGGAGTCGGTATCCAGCCGCTTGCCAGCCACCTCGGTGGCGGCCATCACGGCCAGATGGGCCACCTCACCGCGGGCAGAACGCAGCATCTCGCTGCGCTCGGCAGCAATGCGGGCCTCGGCTTCCGCCGCCGTCTGCTTGGCGTCGGCTTCGGCCTGCGCCAGACGATCGGCGTAGGCCACATCGGCGCGGCGCTTGGCGTCGGCCACCAGTTCGGCGGCTTCCTGCCGGGCACCGGCCAGTTTGCTCTCGTATTCCTGCTTGCTCTTCTGGGCCTCGGCGTTGTTCTTCTCGGCCTCTTCCACCTGGCTGCGGATCAGCTGTTCACGCTGCTCCAGCACGGCATTGATGCGCCCAAACAGGAATTTGCGGAAAAAGAAATACAGAATCAAAAGGTTGACGATGGTAAAAAAGATCGTCCACGGCTGGAAATCCAGCATTTGGGCACACCTCCTTTTAACCCACGAAGATGATGATCAGCGCGGTGATGAAACCGAAGATGGCAGTACCTTCTGCCATGGCGCAGCCCAGCAGCAGGGTGCTGTTGATCTTGCCGGAAGCTTCAGGCTGACGGGCGATGGCGTCGCTGGCGTGGCCGGTGGCGATGCCGATACCGATACCGGCACCAAAACCGGTGAGAACTGCGAGACCTGCGGCGATGATTCCGATAGACATAGTAGTTTCCTCCTGAAAGTTCTTTTCATGGGAGCGCGGCAGGGCGCCGCGCGGGTGGGGCGGGGCTTACTCTTCTTCCTTGATGCCCTCGCCTGCGAACAGAGCGGTCAAAAACACAAAGACAATGGTCTGGATGAGGCCGTCGAACAGATCAAAGTAGATGCAGAAGACGGCAGGTACCACAGCGGGCACCAGGTACTTGATGATCTCCATGATGATGAAAGCGCCCAAAACGTTACCGAACAGTCGCATACAAAGCGCCAGCGGACGAATGGCGATCTCCATCAGGTTGATGGGGACCAGGACCGGCATGGGTTCGGCGAACCGCTTCATGCCGCCGCGCAGACCGTTGTACCGGAACTGCGCACCGTAGATCAGCACCAGGCTCATGAACGCCAGGGCGGCGGTCACGCTGACGTCCTTGGTGGGGGGCGTCAGGCCGAAGATGCTGATGATGTTTGCCACGCCGATGTACAGTGCCACACTGCCCAGATAGGGGGCAAAGGGGCGCCAATGGGGACCGATGGTGTCCTTGACGAATCCGTTGAGGAACTCCACCGCGGATTCCAGCACGACCTGCAGCTTGCCGGGATTGCTCACCTTGAGGTTGCGGGTCGCCAGCAGCGTGAAGATGATCCAGAACGCCATAATGATCCAGGTCACCAGCACAGCCGAGCTGATGGGGATACCGCCCAGTACCGGGATGGTAAAGGCAGTCTCATTGGCCAGGGCATCGACCAGGGCTTCTTTGAAACCTTCCAAACTTATTCACCTCTTTTACCCACCTATCTTACGCCGCCGGGGGCCCCACCGTTAAGACTTACGAAAATAAAAAAAACAAAACCGTGCAAAGGGGTGGATTTGTCTGCCCCATGGCGGAGAAACTTTGTGCAAGATTGACGATTTTGTGGGAAGGTGGTATCATTACCGCAGAAACTGTCGTACCATACGGGAAAGGAGACCGCTCCATGGAGAAAAAGTCCGCCGGGCATACCGTCTACCAGCAGATCCGCCGGGTGTCGGTGCTGGGCATTCTGGTGGCCATGGTGCTGGCCACCGGGGCCGGGCTTTCGCTGAACCTGATGCAGGAGCGGCGCATCCGGGACGATACCCTGACCACCGCCGTGCAGGCGGTCTCCCATACCCTGACCATCACCGACGGGGAGGACCCCGACCGCATTATGGAATATGTGGACCGGACGGTGCACGGCATCTCGGGCATCGACCTCTTTGCCGTCTACGACGAAAACGGCGAGCCGGTGTATTTCTGCGATATCACGGCGGGGCAGAGCGATGCCTCCATCCTGGAAGCCCTGGACCCGGCCCTGACGGACCGGCTGGGGGCCAGCGACGCCGCCCTGCTGGACAACGCCCAGGCCCCCGAGGGAGCCGACCACTGTGCCTACGCCGCGGTCCACCGCACCGACGGCACCGTGAAGGGCTATGTGATGGCGGGGCTGTACATCCGTTCCATCCGCAACACCGGCCTGCGCACCCTGGTCATCTACCTGCTCATCGGGGCCGCCGCCCTGGGGGTGGGTTCGCTGCTGAGCATGCGGCTGGCCCAGCGCATCAAGAGCGACCTGCTGGGCTATGAGCCGGACGCCTTCCGGGACCTCTTCCTGCGGCGGATGGAGCTGCTGGACGCCCTGGATGAGGGCCTGCTGGCCATCGACCGGGAGGAACACATCATCTACATCAACCGGGCCGCCGCCGAGATGCTCTCCTTTGACAAGAGCACTGTGGTGGGCAAGTCCCTGTCGGAGGTCTATCCCCAGTCCACCATCCCCCGGGTCATGCACACCGAACAGCCGGAATACAACATCAGCCTGGAATCCCTGCACCATGTGCGCATCCTCTCCGACCGGATGCCGGTGCGCCGGGACGGCCAGATCGTGGGGGCGGTGGCCATCTTCCGCAACCGCACCGAGGTTGCCAACCTGGCCCGGGAGCTTACCGGCGTGCAGCACATCGTGGAGGCCATGCGGGCCTACACCCACGAGTTCATGAACAAGCTCCATGTGATCCTGGGGCTTTTGCAGCTGGGGGAGGCCAAACAGGCCGAGGACTATGTATTGCAGCTGACCCAGACCCGGGCTTTGTCGGTGGGGCGGATCTCCCAGAGCATTGCGGAACCCTCGGTGGCGGCGCTGCTCATCGGCAAGAGCTGCCGGGCCGCCGAACTGGGGGTCCGGCTGACCCTGGACCCCGAAAGCAAACTGAGCGCCGAGACCCACTACCTGCCCGCTTCCGGCATGATCACCGTGCTGGGCAACCTGATCGAGAATGCTTTTGACGCCTTCGGCAACGCCCCCTCCGACACCCTCCACGAGATCGACGTCTCGGTGCGGGAAAGTGAGCGAGGGCTGATCCTCAGCGTGGACGACAACGCCTGCGGCATGACCGAGGAAGTGCGGGAGCACATCTTTGAGCGGGGAAGCACCTCCAAGGGGGAGGGGCACGGCACCGGACTCTTCCTGGTGAAGAGCGTGGTGGATGCCTACGGCGGCGAGATCCGGGTAGAGTCCACCCAGGGGGTGGGCAGTTCCTTCATCATCACCTTCCGTCCGCCCCAGACGGCGGACAGCTGAGAAAGAGGTACACCATGTACACCGTTGTCATTGTGGAAGACGACCCCATGATCACCGAGCTCAACCGCCGCTACGCCGAAAAGGACGGCCGCTTTACGGTAGCCCAGACCTTCAGCCAGCCCCGCCGGGCGCTGGACTGGCTGCGCCACAACCCCGCCGACCTGGTGATCCTGGACTTTTATATGCCCCAGATGAACGGGCTGGAATTTCTGCGGGCGGTGCGGGCCGCCGGGGTGGAATCCGACGTGATCATGATCACCGCCGCCAACGACGCCGCCACCGTGGAAGCCCTGACCCGGCTGGGGGTGGTGGATTATCTGGTCAAGCCCTTCGCCTATGAGCGGTTCTGCCGGGCGCTGGATGCCTTCTGCCGCCGCCGCAGCGCCATGCGGGGGAGCCTGGACCAGAACGCCCTGGACAATCTGCTCCACGCAGTGCCCCCCGCCCCCGCGGCCCTGCCCAAGGGAATGCAGCCCCAGACCCAGGAACGGGTGCTGGCCTGCATGCGGGAAAATCCCACCCATCCCTTCACCTGCGAGGAGATCGCCGCCGCGTCGGGACTGTCGGTGGTGACGGTGCGCCGGTATATGGGACATCTGGCCCAGCAGGGGCAGGTCACCGGCGACATGAACTATGGTACCGGCGGACGTCCCTGCCTGGTCTACCGGCTGGTGATCTGAATTTTCAACAAAAAGCCGCCGCATCCTCTGCCGGGTGCGGCGGTTGACTTTTGGCTCAAAAAGTTTTATACTGACTCCCGTACGTTGTTTTTTGATCATCGGGACGGGTATTTCCTTGCAGGGCCTGCCCCGGTGCCCCGTGGGAAAGGATGTAAAACTGTATGAGTTCCGGCAAAGCTGCGGCGGTGCGCTCTTTCGGGAAGTTCTCCGCTTCTTCCCTCTCTTCCAGCATAGTGGACCTGGCTGCCTTCACGGTGCTCTGCGCTGTGCTGAGCCCCCACCTGAACGAGAGCCTGGCCATCGTGGCGGCCACCATCCTGGCCCGGGTGCTCTCCTCCCTGTGCAACTACCTGCTGAACTATTTTCTGGTGTTCCACAGCCACACCGCCCACGGGAAATCCGCCACCCTCTACACCGTCATCACGGTGCTGAAAACCCTGGCCAGCGCCCTGCTGGTGGCTTTCCTGGCCGGGTGGCTCCCCGCCGGGGTGCCGGAACTGGCCGTCAAGATCCCCGTGGATGTGGCGCTGTTCTTTGTAAACTATCTGGTGCAGAAAGCCTTTGTCTACTGATTCAACAAACAACCCGCCCGGTGCAGACAGCACCGGGCGGGTTTTCTTTTGTGTATGCAGTTGGATTTTTCAGGAAAGAATCCAGTGCAGGATCAGCAGCAGGGCCAGCATCCCCACGTTGCACACCGTAAACCAGACAAGGTAGGTGTTGCGGCGTTCGGGGCTGTTCTGGGCCACCAGCTTGTAGGAGATCAGGCTGGCCATCGAGGCGATGAGGGTGCCAAGGCCCCCCAGATTGCAGCCGATGAGCAGCCCTTTCCAGTCCTGGGTGAAGCCGGAAAGGAGCAGGGCGGCGGGCACGTTGCTGATGACCTGGCTGGCCAGCACCGACACCGCCACCACGTGGCCTTCCAGCACCGAGGCGATGAAGTCCTTGAACCAGGCCACGCCTCCCAGGTTGCCGATAAAGATAAAGAAGGCAATAAAGGTACCCAGCAGGGAGTAGTCTACCTTGGCCAGCACGCCCCGGTCATAAAAAGCCAGGAACACCGCGGCAATGGCGGCGATGGCCAGCGGGGGCAGCACGTCGAAGATGCCCAGCAGGCAGAGGGCGAACCCGGCGCCGTAGACCGCCAGGGTGCGGGGCGGGGCCAGCTTACTTTCCACCGTGGCGGCCTGGACGGGCACCGAATCACACCGGAGGATCAGCAGCGCCAGGCAGACCGCCGACAGCAGCGCGTAGGGCAGCATGAGCCCCACCAGCTCCAGAAAAGACATGCCGGATTTTGTGTAGAGGTAAAGGTTCTGGGGGTTGCCCATGGGGGTGAGCATACTGCCCAGGTTGGCCGCCACCGTCTGGAGGATGACCAGCGGCACCACCAGCCAGTCCTGCCCAGCCATGTGGAGCACCACCAGGGCGAAGGGCACAAAGGTGATGAGGGACACGTCGTTGGTGATGATCATGCTGCAGAAGAAGGGCAAAAACACCAGCACAAAGAGCATCTTGCGGGTGGTGTCGGTGCGGCGGAGCAGGCAGTTGCCCAGCCAGACAAAGAGCCCCGCTTTCTGGAAGCCCTTCATCACCGCCATCAGGCTGAAGAGCATGGCCAGGGTGTCCCAGTCGATGTACCCCGCGTAGGCCGCACTGGGCGGGTTGAAGGCCACCGACACAAGGGCCAGCACCGCCGCAATGCACAATACCGTTTCCTGCTTGAAAAAGGCAACACACCGCTGCCCGAATCCGCTTTTCATCTTCCTATGCCTCGTTTATAACCAAATTCCCTACGGTATTATAGAAAATGGGCGGCGGACTGTCAATTCTCTTTTTACACAAAAAAGCCCGCCGGGCCCGGAGGTCCGACGGGTTGGGAGGACTTTGTGGATTATTCCGCAGGGGGCACGTCGATCTCCATGTCCGCCTGGGGGTAGGTCACGCAGGGATGGATAAAGCCGAACTTCCGGTCGGCGGCACGGCGGCCGTCCCGGCCTTCCGCCACCAGATAGTCACCGCCCAGCCATTTGCTGTGGCAGTAACCGCAGCCGCCGGCCCGGCACTTGTTGGGGGCCTGGATGCCGCCCCGCTCCATGGACACCAGCAGGGTCTCATCCTCCCGGGCGGGGACGGTATAGACCTTGTCCCGGATATGGACCGTGAGGGTGAAGGTGCGGGGATTTTCCACATTCCGGGCACCGCAGCAGGTGGCGTCCTTGCGCACCGCCTTCACGGGCAGGTTCAGGGGCGCCAGTTCTTTCTGGATAAAGGCGTACATGGCCGCCGGGCCGCAGAGGAAGAAGGTCACATTCTGCAGATCGGCATACTTTGCCATCAGCTCCGCCGAGACAAAGCCGTGCTCGTAGCCTTCCCGGGTCTCGTCGCTGAGGACGTAGACCACCTTCAGGGCACCTTCGGCCGCCAGGGCATCCAGCTCGGCCTTGTAGGCCAGATGGGCTTCATCCCGGGCGCCGTAGAAGAGAAGCATTTCATAGCTCTCGTCCCCCTCCTTCCGGCTCTTGGCCATGGAGAGGAAAGGCGTGATGCCGCTACCGCCCGCCACGCAGACAATCTGCTTTTTGTCCCGCAGGGTTTCGTAGTGGAATTCCCCGGCAGGCTCGGTCATAAGGAACCGGTCCCCCACCTTGGCCTGACGGTTGAGATAATCCGAGAAGAAACCGGCATCCTCAATGCCCAGGGTGAGCTTGTTTTCCAGGGCTTCCCGGGGGCTGGAGGAGATGGAGTAGGGACGGCTGACCACGCTGCCCTCCACACTGCCCTGGAGCGACACATACTGCCCCGCCCGGAAGAAGGGGAAGGCGTCGGCGTCGGTGCGGCGGAAGGTCAGCTCGGTCATCCGGTCGGTGAGGGCGCGCACGGCGGTGACCTCCACCTCCATCCGGCCGGGATGGAGGGCTTTGGCCATCTCGTTGACCCGGTAGTGCCGGGGCAGCGGGGTGTCGGCGCCGGAGGCCAGGGCCTGGCGGCGGTTGGGCACCAACTTGGTGAAGCGGAGCATATCCATAAATCCGAAGATCTGTTTTTTGAAGTTCATATCACTGCGCCTCCTTCTTGAGATCGCCCACCGTCTGGCGGCCCGACAGGTCCCCCGACACATAGGCGCTGGAATAGCCGCTGGAACGCATGGCGTAACCGCCGGCGAACCGCAGGCCCGGGCAGAGGGCGGCGTCCTCTTTCATCATCATCATGCGGGGCATCAGGCTGTCCCAGTCGGCGGTCTCGTAGCCGTAGATGACGCCCTCGGGGTGGCCGCAGTACCGGGCATAGGTGGTGGGAGACGCCACGGCGATCTCCTCGATGGCATCCCGGATCTTGCAGCCGGTCTCCCGCTCAAAGACGGTGATCATATCCTCGGCCACACGGTCCTTGGCCTTGAAGTAGTCGGTCTCGGACACATTGCCCCAGTCGTCCGACATGAACATGGTGGTGAAATACATCATGCAGGTGCCGGCGGGGGAACACTCCGGGTAGGCGTTGTTCAGGCAGACGGTGGCCTGGACATGGTTGGTGGACACTTTGCGCATCAGGTCATACTGCCTGGCGGTATCGGCGGTATCGTAGATGAAGTAGTTGTGGCTCTTGATGCCCAGTTCCTCGGCGGATTTGTTCAGTCCCAGGAAGAGGGTGAAGCCGCGGCCTGCAAAGGTGCGGGCGTTGGTGGCACGGACCTGGGCTTCGGTGACGGCCTTCTTGTCCAGCATCTTGCCGAACACCAGGTGAGGGGCGCAGTTGGCAATGACGTGGCGGGTCTCGATGACGGTGCCGTCGGTGAGCTGCACCCCGGTGATGGCCCGGTTTTCGTCGGTGAGGATGGACGCCGCCTCGGAGTGGTACCAGATGTCGCCGCCCAGTTCCCGGATGCGGGTATCCAGGGCCAGGCTGATCTCGTGGGAGCGCATTTTGGGCATCCAGGCATCCCGGGTAATATAGCGGATGACCATGGAACCGTAATGCAAAAAGCTCAGCCGGTCGCAGTCCACCCCCAGGTAGCACCAGTAGGCGTTGAGGATGTCCTGGGCGGCCTTGGGCATCTTGAGGGCGTCCAGCACCTCATTCACCGAGTAGCTGCCTGCCTTGATGAAGTTGGGGAAATGGGACTTCATATAGTCGGAGTCGGTGTTGCCGTTCACCGAGTTGGAGTAGGTCTGGGCGTCCCGGACCTCATTGCAGAGCTGGAAGAACTCGGTCATGGATTTGCGGGAGCCGGGCACATACTGCTCCATCTTGTCGATGAAAGCCTCCACGCCGAAGGGCATCTCGCAGTCGTATTTTTTGTCGGTGGTGATCAGGTGGTAAGCCTCGGGGATGCGGACCCAGTCGATCTTGTCCTCCACCCCCAGGTCCCGGAAGAGGGTGCGGATGTCCCCCGGCTCGGTGGGGGAACCAAAGTCGTTGAGCTCATGCAGGCTGGCTTCAAATTCGAAGCGGCCCCGCTTGAAGCTGGTGGCAAAGCCGCCGGGCAGGTTGTGTTTTTCCAGCAGCAGGCAGGAATAGCCCCCCTGCAGCACGCGGATGGCAGCGGTCAAGCCGCCGTTGCCGGCGCCGATGACCACCACGTCATAGCGCTTTGCGGATTGTTTTTCCATACAAACCTCCTTACAGGTCACAAAATCAGATTGCGGGAACGCTGCAGCCAGTATTGCAGCTGGGCGTCGTCGGTGATGCCCTTGTAGTGGCGCAGAATGATGCAATAAAACTCGGTGAGGTCGGATTCGATCTGGTCCTGGGTGAGTTCGCAGTAGTCGGTGGCCAGCATGACCCCCAGGCCGTAGCAGCGGATCTGCATCTGGTGGTGCATCCGGCGGGCGGTCTCGGGGGCCATCTCCAGATTCTGGGAAAGCAGCCGGATGGTCTCGTCAAAGTTGATGTCGTCCAGCAGCGTCTCGCCGGGTTCCCGGCGGCGCAGGTAGACAAACCGGAAGAGTTCCTTCTCCCGCCGGGCAAAATTCAGGAAATGACGGCCGAACTCCTTGTAGTTGGTGCACCGGAACTGAATATAGTGTTCCCGCACATAGGGCAGTAAAGCTGCCCGCAGCTGCTCCACATTTTCAAATTCATAGTACAGCGGCTGGGTGGAGCACCCCAGCTGGGCAGCGATACTGCGCACCGTCAGGGCCTGTTCCCCCTTTTGCCGGATCACATCGGCTGCTGCACGCAGAATATCCTCCTTTTCGATCTGTTTAGACCGGGGCATAGTCCCTCCTTTTTGTAACACATGTTATTTTATGTTACTTCTATTGTATCACAGCTTGTTAAAAAAGCAACAAATTTTTGCCCGTTTTGCTGTTTTTTTATGGTTTTGGTGCAAAAAAGAAGGGAGTCCTTGTTTCCAAGGGCTCCGCGGGGTTATTGTTTTTTCCGTCCGGCTGCTTTGGGGGCCGTAAGGGCGTAGCTTTCGCCGATGAGCTGAAACACCTCTTCTTCGGTCATGGTGCCGTCCAGCACAATGCCGATCCAGTGGCGCTTGTTCATGTGGTAGGCAGGCACCACCGCCGGGTAGGTGGATTTCCAGAAATCGCCCCAGCCGGGTTCCGCCTTGACGTTGATCCAAAGGCGGCCCTGGTGTTCAAAGATCATGGCAAAGGATTTGTGGTTGGTCTTGTGCCGCATGACCGTCCAGTTGGGGTCGTGGAAGGGATAATCCTCCCAGGCGTCGGGCAGCTGCAGGCAGAGGGCAATGGCCCGGGCACGGTCCATGGCGTCTGCCCTCCCCTACAGGTCCAGCGGCACCCCGCTGTGGAGCGGATGCAGCTGATCCCCCAGAATTTCCAGCAGCCGTTCCTGGGCGGGCTTGCCGGTGCAATGGCCGGTGAAGAACCGGGTGCGGCAGCCTTTCAGCGCCCGGCCGGTGGCCTCGATGGTCTGCCATTCTTCCTCCGTATAGGGGTCGGCCTGCTTCATGTGGAAGCCGCTGACCGCCACATCGGGGTCGGCGCCAAAAAGGGCCCGGTAACGGTCCAGGATATTGAGGATGCCGTTATGGGCACAGCCGGAAAGCAGAATTTGCCGGCCGTTCTGGGTGATGACCAGGCACTGTTCATGGGAGAAATCATCCTGTACCCGGCTGCCGTCGGGGGCGGTTACCCGCAGTTGCCGGTTGCTTTCCGGCCAGAAGCGCCGCCCCGTAATGCCGGTGAAGAGGAAAAGTTCCTCGTCCAGGCGGCAGTCCCCGTCCAGCAGATGGAGGTTGGGCAGGTCCAGAATGGCCTTGTCGATGCCGATGTACCGGTCCCCATGGTAGAAATCCCGGCCGGCGCCCCGCTGCATATAGATCTGTGCCCCGGGGGCCAGTTCCGCCAGCCGCAAAAGACCGCCGGCGTGGTCATAGTGACCGTGGCTGAGCACCACCGTGTCCACCCGGGAAAGGTCCAGCCCCAGGGCGGCGGCGTTGTCTGCAAAGGCACCGGTGGCGCCGGTATCCAGCAGCAGGGTGTGGCGGGCGGTCTCGATGTAGAGGCTCAGACCGTGTTCATGGGCGCAGCCCGGCGCGCCTGGGGTGTTTTCGATCAGGGTGATGATGCGCATGGCGGGGTCCTCCTGTTTTGGTCTTTGGCTCCAGTATAACACAAAAGGCGGCGCAGCCCAAGCTGCACCGCCCCATGATGTTTGCGTTGTATCCGATCAGCCGGCCACCGTCACAGAAGTGATGTGGGGGTTGGCACCCTCGTACCAGTAGAGGAAGCCCTCCAGGTCGATGGTCTGGCCCACTTCCAGGTTCTTCACGGCGCTGTACACATCGGTGGTGCTGTCGCAGAGATCGCTCTCCACCGTGAAGTTATAGGTCTGGCCGTTGTAGGAAACGTTGAAGTAAAGGTCATCGCCCTCCGTGCCGGAACCATCCCAGCCGTACAGGTAGGCGTACTCTTCATCGGAGCCTTCCACGGTGGAGGGTTCCACGGTCATGCCCTTGAAGGTGACCAGCTCGTTCTGATGGTCGATGAGCTCATCGGTGCCCAGCAGATCGGTGGCGTCCAGGGGCTCGGCCACGAAGGTGTCGGCGCCGTCCACGAACTCGAAGGTGGCGTCGGCGATCTCCACCTCACCGCTCCACTCGCTCTTGAAGCCGGTCACACGGATGCAGGTGCCCTCGGTCAGTTTGTCGTAGTCCTCCTGAGAGCAGGCCACGCCGTAGACGAAGTAGGCGCCATCCTGATCCTGCAGGTAAAGGGAAGTCGTGGACTCCTCCTGGTTCCAGATCTGCTTGGCCTGAACATAAGCCTCGATGGTGACCTCGGTCTCGTTTGCGGCGGCCACATACTCCTCATGGCTCAGCACGGTGCCGGAAGCGGCGGCCTCGGAAGTGGCAGCCTCGGACTCGGCAGCGGGGGTGGCCTCCGGCTCGGTGGACGACGCTTCGCTGGAAGACGAAGTGCTGCCCGCGCAAGCGGCCAGAGAGAAGGCCATGCCCAGTGCCATCAGCACAGACAAAATCTTTTTCATGGTTCTTATCCTCCTTAAAGGACCGCAGTCAGGCGCGGTCACAGTTTTTATTATACCGCACCCGCCGGGAAAATCAACCTTTTTTGCCTGTGTCAAGGCCGTTTTGCGCCTTTGGCGCCCCCCGGCGGCGCACCGCCTGCCACCCCACATAGGCAAAGATCAGCACCCAGGCCAGGGCAAGCCCCGCCAGCAGCGCCACGGCGGTGCCGGGCAGCGGGCCCAGATCGGCCTTGCCCCCCGAGGGGGAGGCGGCATCCAAGTGGTAGAGGGACCGGGTGTCGGCATAGAGGGACTGGATGTAGGCGTCATCCACCGTCTGGCTGCGCCGCACCGATTTGGTCACGTCCTCGATGAGCTGGCCCGCCGCATCCCGCAGGGAGGCCGAACCGTTGAACACCGCTGTGACGAAGGTATCGTCCAGATGGTCCAGCAGCAGCTGCACGGCATCCATCTTTACCTGGTAGTGGGTGTCGTTGTCCTCCCCTGCCCGGCTGAGGTAGTCCTGATAGTCGGGGTCAGCCTGTGCCTTGGTGGTCACCGGCACATAGCCTTCGGTCTCGGAGTAGGCGATCTGCACCTTGTCGGTGAGCAGATACTGGGCAAACAGCCAGGAGGCCAGCACCTCCTGGGGGTCCTCCTTGTTGAAGATACAGACCGACGGCCCCTGGGAGATCATCTGGGGATGGTCGGAGTCAAACTGGGGGATCATCCGCACCTCGGTGTCGAAGGGGACCACCTCGTCGGCGGCAATATCCATCAGGGGCGCGTCGCTGCCCATCCAGGTGGAACCGGCGGTGGAGTCCACCGCAAAGACGCACTGCCCGGCGTTGAGGAAGTTGGCCGGGTAGCCGGAAATCTTGAAGGTGGAGAAGGCCCCGGTGGCGGTGTGGGCGGCGATGCCTTCCAGCAGTTCCGTGGTGGTATCGTTGAAGAGCTGGATGTCGCCGGTGGAGGTGGAGTACCCCGCCCCCTTCTGGCGCAGCATCTGGATCATCATATTGTCGGTGGACTTATAGAGGAAGGGGATCAGCACCTTCTGGCCGTTGAGGCTGTAGACCCCGTCGGCCCCTTTGGTGGCGGCTGCCGCTTCCGATACTTCCCAGACAAAATCCCAGGTGAGCACGTCGGGGATCTCGTAACCCAGGGCCTCCACAAAGTCCTTGTTGATGTAGCAGGCCTCGGTGGAGCGCATATAGGGGATGGCGTAGTAGGCGCCCCCCAGGCGGCATTCCTCCAGGAACTGGGGGACGATCTCCTCCCGGGTGGGGCCGTCGTAAAGGAGCTCGTCGCCCCCCAGGCCGTAGTGCTCGTCGGCGAAGAGATCATCCAGGGGCACCACCACGTTGTCGCCGGTGAGGTAGGTGGCGATGTGGTCGGGGTAGGTGATGCAGACGTTGGGGGTGGTGCCGGTGGAGATGTTGGTGATGACGTCGTTGTAGATATCGCCGTAGTCGGTGTAGAGGCGCAGCGTCACCGTGATGTTGGGGTAAAGGGCCTGGAAATCCTCGATGGCCTGCTCATAGATGTCGGTCTGGGTCTTGTTGGTATCGTTCTTGGCCCAGAAGACCACCTCATAGTTTTTGGTGGTGTCAAAGGAATCCGGCACCGCAAAGGCCGCCTGTTCCCGGCGGCCGTGGCAGCCCGAAAGGACCAGGGAAGCCGCCAGCAGTGCCGCGGCGCAGAGAGATACAACCTTTTTCATCCTTTGATACCTCCCCGGGACGCGCCCTCCATGATCTTGTTGCGGAACGCCAGGAAGAGGGCCACCAGCGGCACCGAGATGACCACCACGGCGGCCATCATGGCGGGGATGTTCTCCCGGCCGAAGCCCTCCTCCCGGATCTGCTGGATGCCGTTGGATACCAGGAAATAGGCCTGGTCGTCGGTGACCAGCCGGGGCCAGACGTAGGAGTTCCAGCACTCGATGAGTTTCAGGATCGTCACCGTGACGATGGTGGGCCGGCAGATGGGGATCATCACCTTCCACAGGTATTTCAGGTCGGAGGTGCCGTCCACCTTGGCGGCCCGGTAGAGTTCATCGGGCACCTGCTCGAAGCTCTCTTTCAGCAGATAGATATAGAAAATCGAGGTGATGGAGGGCAGGATCAGACCGGTGAAGGTGTTGCGCAGGTCCAGATTGGTGATGGTCACATAGTTGGTGATGACCACCAGTTCGCTGGGGATCATCATCAGGGACAAAAAGGCGCCGAAAAGCAGGTTCTTGCCCCGGAATTCCAGCCGGGCAAAGGCGTAGGCCGCCAGGGTGCTGACCACCACCATGGCGGCGGTGGTGATGAGGGAGAAAATCAGGGTGTTGAGCAGATAGCCCCCCAGGGGCACGGCGGTGAAGGCCTGCTGGTAGTTTTCCAGGGTGGGAGCCAGGGTAAAGAACTGGGGGGTATGCTCCGAGTTGTAGGCACCGTAGCTTTTCAGGGAGGTGAGCACCATCCAGTAAAAGGGAAAGAGCACCACCACGGCCCAGATGCTGAGCCCCAGGTAGGTCAGCGCCTTCAGGAAGCCGGCCTTGCGGCGGGCGGCGCGGCGCCGGGCTTCAAAATCTTCCGACATAACAAAGCCTCCTTAGTCGCGCAGCTGCCGGCGGCTGACCAGCAGGTTGATGCAGGTGATGGTAAGCACGATGACGAACAGGATGATGGCCGCCGCCGACGCGTAGGACGGATAGCCGCCGCTGTCGCCATAGAGCATATCGTAGACATAGCCCACGATGGTGTTCATGCCTGCGGCATTCAGGTCGGTACCGAAGAGGGCCACCGCATCGCTGTAGGCCTTGAAGGCCCCGATGAAGCCGGTGATGACCAGGTAGACGATCATGGGGGAGATCATGGGCAGGGTGATGCGGAAGAAGATCCGCCGTCGGGAGGTGCCGTCCACCCGGGCGGCCTTGTAGTAGTCCTGGTTCACCGAGGCCAGCGCCCCGGTGAGCACGAGGATTTTAAAGGGCATGACCACCCAGATGGTGTAAAAGCAGAGGACGAACATCTTGGCCCAGTGGGGGCCGTTGATGAAGTCGATGGGCCCGGCGCCGAACCACCGGAGCATCAGGTTGACAAGACCGTCGGTGTATTCGGTTTTCTGGAAAAGCACCATGAACACCAGGCCCACGGCCAGGGTGTTGGTGACGTAAGGCAGAAAGTAGACGGTCTGGTAGAGTTTGCGCAATGGTTTGATGGAGCTGAGCCCCGCGGAGATGAGCAGCGCCAGCCCGGTGGAGACGGGCACCGTGATGATGACCAGCACAAAGGTGTTCCGGACCGCCTGCAGGAAGTAGGGGTCGTGGAGCACATAGCTGTAGTTGTACAGGCCCACCCCCAGGTAGGTCTGGGAGGCGAAGTTGAACCCCTCCTCCACCGAGTAGATCAGCACATCGATGAGGGGGTAGACGAGAAAGGCCCCCAGCAGCACCAGCGACAGCAGCAGGTAGAGCCACGCCTTGTTGGGTTTGGAATGCATGGACAGTTTCCTCCCTTCGGGCCGTCAGCCCTGCACCGCAAAGGGGATGCGGACTTCAGTTTCATGGTCAAACAGGAACACCTTGTCGGGGTGGAGGGCAAAATGCACCGTATCGGCGGCGCCGTCCACATCGTGGCGGGCGTTGACGATGGCCCGCAGGGTGTCGGTGGTGCAGGCGGGATGGGTGCAGACGATGCTCACATCCCGGCCCAGCACCTCCACCCGGGAAAGGCCACACGCCACCGGGCCGTTGGCGTCGGGGGTAAAGCCCTCGGGCCGAATGCCCACCCAGACGCTGCCGTCCGGCGCGCCGGGTACCGCCAGCACATCCTGCCCGGCCAGCAGCAGCCGCTCTTTCCGGACGGTGCCCTCAAAAACATTGATGGGCGGGGTGCCCAGGAACTTGGCCACAAAGAGGTTGGCCGGGTCGTCGTAGACCTGCTGGGGGGCGCCCTGCTGCATCAGGACGCCGTCCTTCATCACCACGATACGGTCCGAGATGCTCATGGCCTCCTCCTGGTCGTGGGTGACAAAGAGGGTGGTGATGCCGGTCTTTTTCTGGATCTTGCAGATCTCCTCCCGGGTCTGGAGCCGCAGCCGGGCGTCCAGGTTGGAAAGGGGCTCGTCCAGCAGCAGCACCTTGGGCATCTTCACCAGCGCCCGGGCAATGGCCACCCGCTGCTGCTGCCCGCCGGACAGTTCCTTCGGTTTGCGGTCCAGCAATTCCTCGATCTGCACCAGGGCCGCTGCCTCCAGGGCACGGCGGCGCATCTCGGCTTTGGTCAGCTTCTGGGCGCCCTTCAGGTTTTCCAGCGGGAAGGTGATGTTCTGCAGCACCGTCAGGTGGGGGTAAAGGGCATAGTTCTGGAACACCATCCCCACGCCCCGCAGCTCGGGGGGCAGATGGGTCACATCCTCCCCGCCGAAAAAGATCTTGCCCTCGGTGGGCGTTTCCAGCCCGCAGATCATATTCAATGTGGTGGATTTGCCGCAGCCCGACGGGCCCAGCAACCCCACCAGCAGACCGTCCGGCACTTCAAAGGTCAGCCTGTCCACGGCGGTAACCTCCCCGCGGGCCTTCCGCCCCCGGGCCGGGAACCGCTTGGTCAGCTCCTGCAACTGTATATTCATGCACTCCATCTCCCCTGTGGTTTGGGTTTTGTTTTTTATTATACAAACTTTTCAGCCGGTTCACAAGGTTTTGTCCTGGGGGTTTTCCCTATAGGGTGCAAAAAGACCGCTCTCCCCGGGGGGAGAGCGGTCTTTTACAGGTTCATCACAGGCGCTGTATTACCGGCGCTGTCTGCGTGCCAGCAGCAATCCCACAAAGCCCAGGGCGGACAGAACCATGCAGCCTGCCCACAGCTGGGGCCGGCTGGAATCCCCGGTTTGGGGGATGGTACTGCCGGTCGCCTGGACCGTGGTCCCGGCACCGTTCTCCGGCGCCGCCGAAGGTTGGGGTGTGGCCGTTCCGCCCGTGGGGGTCGGGGTCGTCTCCTGCCCGCCCGCGGGGGTCGACCCGGGGGTGGGGGCAGGCTTGTTCGGCTGCACCGTCACGGTGTTGGTAGTGATCGCCGGGCCATTGGCTCCGATCCGGATCTTGCCCTGATTGGTAAGGGTCCCCAGCTGCTGGGCCTGGGAGGTGACCGTGACCTTGAAGCTGACGCTGCCGGTGGTTCCCGGCTCCACATCCTGCAAGGTCCAGGTCAGGGTCCGGCTCTGTTCATCCCACAAAACCCCCTGGTCGGCACTGCCCGCCAGATACTCCGTTCCTTCGGGGATCGTATCGGTGATGGTGATGTTCTCCTTCGTAGCGGCGGAATTTCCGTAATGGATGGTGTAGGTCAGTTCCTGGCCCACCTGCACCTCCCGGCCGTTCAGGTCGTTGCCGTTGGCATCGGTGACGGTTTTCAGGTCTGCGGGGGTGATGGCCATACGGCCGTTGTTGCCCAGGTACGAGGTCATCACCCATTCCCCGTTCTGTCTGGCCGCGGCGGTGGCAAAGGCATAGGCCGGGGTCACCGGATCGGTCCCGGTCTTGGCCACCGCCAGATCGCTGAGGTTGCCCAGACGGGGCGAACCTTTGGCGATATACAGGCCTTGCCCGTCGGTCTGCACATCCACGCCCTCGTGCAGCAGCGCGCTGCCCTGGCGGGTGATCACCGCGGTGGCCACACCATTTTCCAGCGTAACGTCGGGCTGGCCCGCCACATCCTCTTCCTCCGCGTAAAAGCGGATTTTGAAATAGTAGGTCCCGGCTGCATCCAGGGTGCCGGTGGCCCGGGTCTGGCAGGCTGCATCGGCGTACAGCGGGGTATCTTCCTGCAGGAAATAGAAGGGATTGTTCCTGGCCGGCTGGAACGTCACCGTGGCATCTCCACGCTTGGCCGTGCTGCTGTCGATGCCCAGGTCGGTGCCGCTGTACAGGTTGCTGTACAGGTAGACCCCGTTGTTCCCTGCCCCGTTTGCCGCCGCATAATCGGGATCACAGGCAAGCAGGACCCCGGCATTGTCCACGGGGCCCACCCCGTAGATCACACGCAGGGGATAGGCTGCATCGTTGTAGATATTTTCCTGGACCGATCCGTCCTCATTCACGGTAATATGGTTTACCCGCAGCGGAATGGCCGCGGCAGGTACCTTGACCTGGAGGGTCCGGGTGCCGTCGCCGTTCTCGGTGACGGTGATCAGGATCTGGCTGGCGTCCTGCTGCCCGTAGACCTCGCTGTCGATGGTGCCGCTGAAGGTATAGGTGGTCACATTGCCCTGTGTGCTGGTCTGGTACTGCAAAAATTCCTCACCGGCAAACAGCAGCGCCTTGATCTCCTTGACCTCCATGTACTTTCCCAGGGGGTCGGTGTAGGTGATGTAGCCGCCGTGCAGGGGATCATTGTTTTCGATGGCGGTGGGGGATTTGGCCGTCTCGGTGATCTCGTTGATGATCTGCCGGAAGGCATCCGCCAGCTGGTCGGCATCGTTGGCCGGGTAATAGGCATTCACATAATCCGGTGTTCCGGGGGCGTTCCACCCGCCGTTGTGTGCTGCGTGAAAACTCTTGCCCCCTTCCGGATAGCTGTCGCCTTTATCCTCCGGGTACTTCACCTTGGCGTCGCCCCCGGCCGCATAGCCTGCCCAGGCGTCAGCAATGGCCCGCAGGGCATCAAAGTCGCTGTTTTTGGCCTTTTCCCAGTTATGGGCAGGGTCAAGGACCAGGTTGGCCAGTTCCACCGTCCCGTCGCTCTGCTGGTTCACGCTGAAACCGATGGTGTAGAAGGAAGCCTCTGCCTGATCAACATTCCTGGCGCCAAGGGCCGTGGCCTGACCGGTGTAATGCCCGGTGGCCTGCTCTTTCAGGTACTGGGCTGTGATCATGGGCATGAATCCGTTGGCACTCCAGGGGCGTTCATTATCGCCCCAGCCCACCGAGTCGCCGCCGTTCTCCTGCAAGTCATCCCACCAGGAGGTGCCGTCCCCCGGCAGAGAGATCGTGGTGGGAGCGCCGTCGGACATGAGCACCACGTTGGGGATCCGGGTATAGGTATTGCCCCGGTCCGACTGGAAGGTGGTATCCTGGGCATCTGCCAGCATCCGCATCCCCAGGTTCAGACCAAACTGGATGTTGGTCTTGGAATCGGTCTGGGCGACCGTCCCCGCTTTGTCACCGAAATTGCACTGTACCGTTGCCTCGCCGTCGTCCTGGTTGGCCGTGCCGGTAAAGGAAGCCACGGAAAAATAATCAGGGGTCCCATCCTGATCGGTATCCGCCGGAACGGTATCCCCCAGCTGGGTCAGGTCCAGCCACTGGTGGCCGATACGGTTGAAATATACCACGCCGATCCGGTTCAGGGGGCTGTCCTGCTGAAGCTGATGGATGGACTGGTTCAGCGCCTTGACCAGGGCGGCAATCCGGGAGCCCGATGCATCGTTGGTATTCACCACCGCCTTGGAGTCGGTGCCCCAGGTCATGCTGGCGGAAAAGTCCAATACATACACCACATCCACCGGCACTTTGGGCAGGTGGGTCACCTCCTCCGAAGTGGCCAGCGTGGAAAAGGCCACCAGGAACTCCTCCCCCTGGGCCGGGTCGGCGGTGTAGCTGTAGTGTACCTCTGCACCGCCCACCTTGCCGTCAAAGGAGAGCGCGTCGGCACTTACGGTTTTGTCCGACCAGACACGGCCGTTGTACCGTGTGGAGGTGTCGGTCCCCAGTGCGGTGAGATAGCTGGTATGGGTGTCGGCGTCCGCCTGTTTTTCCGGCGTCTGGGCCAGAGCGGAAGGCATCAGTCCCGCCGCCAGACATAAGGCCACCCCGGCAGAAAATAATCGTTTTGTCCATTTCGAAAGCATGTGTGTTTTTGGTCCTTTCTTGTTTTTCATCGCCCATGCCGCAACCCTTCGTTTCACATTCTCTTTTTATCGTTCTATTTTTTGTTGTAATTTATGATTTTATATTTCTTTATAACAATTTTTTGTTATATTCAAACAAATGTCCCCATGCTTGTGCCCCGTTGGATTGCAACATATTTGTATAGCATATTTCACAAAACAAGTCCATTGACAATTGATGCCGTTTCGACGGTTTTCCTCCATGCTTGACACCCCGTTGCCGGACGCGTAGGATAGTAGAGAAAAAATCAACAGAGGAGTAGGAAAAGCGTGTTTGAGAAAAACGTTTCCCTGACCAGCGGCAGTGTGGCCAGGGGTATGCTTGTGTTTGCCATCCCCATCTTTTTCAGCAACCTGTTCCAGCAGCTCTACAACGCGGTGGACTCGCTGATCGTGGGCAACTTTCTGGGCGGGGACGCCCTGGCGGCGGTGGGTTCCTCCGGCAGCCTGATCTTCCTTCTCACCGGCTTTGTCAACGGCGTCAGCCTGGGCGCCGGGGTGCTGGTGGCCCGCCACTACGGGGCCAAAGACGGGCCCGCCCTGCGCCGGGCTGTCCATACCACGGTGGCCCTGGGCCTGGCTGCCGGTGTGGCGCTAAGCGTCATCGGCGTGCTGCTCACCCCCCAGATCCTGCGCTGGATGGATACCCCCGAGGAAGTCCTGCCCAACTCCATCGTGTATTTCCGGGTCTACTTCCTGGGGTCCCTGGCGGTGGTCATGTACAACGTGGGCGCCAGTATCCTGCAGTCGGTGGGGGACAGCCGCAGCCCCATGCGGTATCTGATCACCGCCTCGGTGCTCAATGTCATCCTGGACCTGTGGTTCATCGCCGGACTGCATATGGGGGTGGGCGGCGCGGCCTTTGCCACCATCCTTTCCCAGACGGTCAGCGCCGTGCTGGCTTTCCGCCGCCTGACCCTGACCCAAGAAGCCTACGGCGTGCGCTGGCGGGAAGTAAGATTCCACCCCGCCACCCTGCGGGCGGTGGTGGCCCAGGGCGTCCCCTCCGGCGTGCAGAACTCGGTGATCTCCATCGCCAACGTCATCGTGCAGGCCAACATCAACGCCTTTGGCGCCAACGCCATGGCGGGCTGCGGCGCCTACAGCAAGGTGGAAGGCTTCGCCTTTTTGCCGGTGACCTGTTTTTCCATGGCGCTGGCCACCTTTGTGAGCCAGAACATCGGTGCAGGCAAACTGGACCGGGTACGCCACGGCATGCGGTTCGGCATCCTTACCTCTTCCCTGCTGGCGGAATGTGTGGGGCTGGCCATGTTCACCCTGGCCCCCTGGCTGATCGCCGCCTTCAACCATGAACCGGACGTCATCGCCTTCGGCGTCCAGCAGGCGCGCACCGTCTCGCTGTTCTACTGCCTGCTGGCGTTCAGCCACTGCTGCGCCGGCATCCTGCGGGGACTGGGCCGCCCTGTGGTGCCCATGGTGGTCATGCTGGCGGTGTGGTGTGCCCTGCGCATCACCTACATCACCATCACCGTCCGCTTTATTCCCCAGATCGCGGTGGTTTTCTGGGCCTATCCCATCACCTGGACCATCAGTTCCCTGCTGTTTGCCTGGTACCTGACCCACTGCCCCATGCCCGCCCCCGGCGGCGGTGCCCAGCAACATCCGGCCTAATTTTTGCCCGGACAAATGGCAAAGAACTGTACAAAAAACGCATTGATTTTACGGTGCAGCGGGTGTATTATAGAATGAGCGTATCCCGTATAAAACACCGCAACCACTGAAAAGGGCGAGGGTTTTCCGACCGGTTCCCGGTCGGGAGGCCCGCTGTTTTTTTGCACGGGATTCGGCGTGGAGCGTAGAGAGAGGGAAAATCATATGCAAATAGTAGAAACTTTCGGGCGTACCGTGGAAGCCTGGAGCAACCAGAATCCGGCCCGGGCGCGCAGACTGCTGCGCACCGGATGGGAAGCCCAGAACCTGAAAAACCGTTTCAGCCCCGACAAGCGGCTGCAACCGGCGGACCGCAAGCTGGCCCGCATCATGATGGATGCCATGCTGGCCCCCCTGCAGGACCCGGAGCATTCCGCCATGGTCAGCGTCTTTACCCCCTGCGAGATGCTGCAGGAAGTGGGGCTCAACCCTTATAATGTGGAGGCGTTCTCCTGCTATCTGTCCGGTTCCATGGCGGAACGGGGCTTTTTGCAGCAGGCGGAAAACACCGGCATCTCCGAGACCCTGTGCAGCTACCACAAGACCTTTCTGGGTGCGGCCCAGAAAGGGGTGCTGCCCAAACCCAAATGCATCGTCTACACCAACCTGACCTGCGATGCCAACCTGCTGACCTTCCGCACCCTGAGCCAGCTGTACCATGTGCAGCCCTTTGCCATCGACGTGCCCATGCAGCAGAACGAGGACAACGTGGCCTATGTGGCCGCCCAGCTGCGGGCACTGGCCGCCTTCCTGGAGCAGCAGACCGGCCGGAAGATCGACGAAGAATCCCTGAAAGAGCGGCTGCGCCGGAGCAAGCGCACCCTGGAAAAGTACCGCACCTACCAGCAGAAACGGGCCCATCGCTATGTGCCCACCGACCTGGTGACCCCCCTGTACTGCGGCATGACCAACAACATCCTGCTGGGCACCGAACAGGTGGAAGCCTATGTGGACGAGCTGCTGAAGGATGTGGAGAAGGCCCCCGCCGCCAGGGGCAAGCGGATCTACTGGATGCACACCATCCCCTTCTGGTCCGACGCCATCAAGGAGGACCTGCTGCTGAAAGAGGACGCCCAGATTGTGGGCTGCGAGCTCAGCGAAGTATCGGAGCCGGACTTTGACCCCGAGCACCCCTATGAGGCCATGGCCCACCGGATGGTCTACCATGCCCTCAACGGCAGCGCGGTGCGCCGCATCGAGGCGGGCATCCGCCACGCCAAACAGGTGGGTGCCGACGGTGTGGTGTGGTTCGACCACTGGGGCTGCAAACACACCCTGGGCGCCGCCCAGCTGGCCAAAAAGAAATTCGAGGAAGCGGGTCTGCCGCTGCTGATCCTGGACGGCGACGGCTGCGACCGCAGCCACGGCGGGGAGGGACAGACCTCCACCCGCCTGGGCGCCTTCCTGGAGATGCTGAACGAACCGGGCCGCACCGAGGAAGGAGCCGAGGCATGAACAAGACCTATTACGTTTGCAAATACACCCCCATTGAACTGCTGACCGCCCTGGGCGCAGAGTGCGAAAACCTGAACGGCATGCAGGAGGGGTTTGACCGGGCCGACCAGCTGGCCCATTCCAACATCTGCGGTTTCGGCAAGTCCCTGCTGGAGGCGGTCATGAGCGGCCAGGTCCACGAGCTGGTGCTGGTGAACTGCTGCGACACCATCCGCAGCGTCTACGACGTGCTGGAGGAGAGCGGCAAGCTGGACTTCCTCTACATCGTGGATATGCTCCACAGCGGCGGCGAATGCAGCCGGGAACGCACCGCGGCCCAGCTGAAAGGGCTGGCCAAGGCCTATGCGGCCTACAAGGGCACCACCTTTGACGCTAAAGCCTTCCGGGCGGCCTTCCATGCCCCCGAAAAGACCCGCGGCCCCCACATCAGTGTGCTGGGTGCCCGGATAGGCAAGGAGCTCTTCGAGATGGTGCAGGACGCCATGCCCTACCCCGTGGAGAACGAGACCTGTGTGCACAACCGTTCAGTGGGCGAGGTACTGCCCCCCGAGGACGCCGACTTTGACGCCCTGATGGAGTGGTACGCCGCCGAGCTGCTGGGTCAGATTCCCTGCATGCGGATGATGGACAACACCGGCCGCAAGCGGCTTTTCAACGACCCCGACCTGAAGGGGATCATCTACCACACGGTAAAATTCTGCGATTTTTACAGCTTCGAGTACGCCCAGGTGAAACAAAGCGTGGCGGTGCCGCTGCTGAAGATCGAATCCGACTATACGCTGCAGAGCAGCGGCCAGCTGCTGACCCGCCTGGAGGCCTTTGCCGAGAGCATGGACCCCAGCCAGGGGGAGAAAAAGGAGATCAAGATGGGAAAAGGCTATTTTGCAGGCATTGACAGCGGTTCCACCAGCACCGACGTGGTGATCCTGGACAAAGAGAAACAGATGGTCACCGGCGTGATCCTGCCCACCGGGGCCGGTGCCGCCGTGGGCGCCGAGCGCGCCCTGGAGCAGGCCCTGGAAGAAGCCGGTCTGAAGCGGGAGGACATCGACGCCATCGTCACCACCGGCTACGGCCGCACCGCCATCCAGGACGGGGACAAGAGCATCACCGAGATCACCTGCCATGCCCGGGGCGCCCATTATCTGGACCCCAGCGTCCGCACCGTCATTGACATCGGCGGCCAGGACAGCAAGGTCATCCGGCTGGATGAGAACGGCGCCGTGGTGAACTTTGTCATGAATGACAAGTGCGCCGCCGGTACCGGCCGCTTCCTGGAGATGATGGCCCGCACCATGGAGATGAGCCTGGACGATATGAGCAAGGCCGGTATCCACTACAAGGAGGACATCACCATCTCCAGCATGTGCACGGTGTTCGCCGAGTCGGAGGTGGTCTCCCTGATCGCCCAGAACAAGCCCACCGACGACATCGTCCACGGCCTGAACAAGGCGGTGGCCTCCAAGACCGCCGCCCTGGCCAAGCGTGTGGGCGGCGAGGAACGGTACATGATGACCGGCGGTGTTTCCAAGAACGAGGGCCTGGTCAAGACACTGGAAGAGAAGCTGGGCACCACCCTGGTGGTCAGCGACAAGGCCCAGCTCTGCGGTGCCCTGGGCGCGGCCCTCTTTGCCATGGACATGGTGCAGACCCACTGAGTTCTGCCATAGTCAGGACCCCCGGCTAAGCCGGGGGCTTGTGTAAGCCCTAGAAGGGCATAATACGGACAACGCCCCTCAAGGG
>CALXHP010000012.1 GCA_944388135.1 uncultured Gemmiger sp.
CCCCTTGAGGGGCGTTGTCCGTATTATGCCCTTCTAGGGCTTACACAAGCCCCCGGCTTAGCCGGGGGTCCTGACTTGGGGAAAAGGCAGAGGGGAAGTATCCCCTTGCCGGGTGGGCCGGATACACCGGCGAATATCCTTTCCCGGGCTATAAGGGTAAAATTTCTTCGGTTCCTTCTTTATAAAGAAGGAACAAGGAGATCACGGCACCTTGTGTTCCTTGGCGGTCCAGGCGTCCACCCGCAGGCAGAACACCGTGGTGGCCCGGAGCATGGCCGGGTCCACCGTCCAGTCGGCGCGGCGGGTGTAGTGGGCCATGATGCAGTTCAGCCCGTGGAGCTTGGCGGCGTCGTCGGCGGGGATCTCCACCCGGCCCCGGCCCATGACGCTGCGGTAGGCAAAGGTGTATTCCTCCGCCTTGGACCCCGGCACCAGGCGGTGACCGGTATCCATCTCGAAACTGGCCAAAAGATTCTTTTGCAGCAGCGCAATCTTCTTTCCCGCCGAGGCACCGTGGAACCAGAGGACCAGCCGGCCGTCCTGTTCCTCCCAGCCGAAATTCAGCGGCAGGATGTAGGCAAGGCCCTCCTCATCCACCAACCCCAGCCGGCAGCAATCACACTCCGTCAGGATCTTTTGCATGGCCGCCCCATCGGTAACTTCCCGGTCTTTTCTGCGCATGGTGTACAACTTCCTTTCCTGTGGAAAACTTGCTTCCACTATACCACACCGGCCGTGGGGCTGCAAGCATGGGCAGAAGATACAATTTAATTTACACCCTTTTGTGCACCTCGTACATTGCAGCCCCGCCCGGTCTGCCTGTATACTGAAAATACATTCCGGAAAAGGAGGACTGTACCGTGAAAAAACTGCTGCCCGCCCTCTGCCTGCTGCTGGCCCTTACCGCCTGCACCCGCCCTGCCCCGGCACAGACCCCGCCGGAAACCGCCGAGTCCGCCGACGCCACCGCCGCTGTCACCCTCGACCTGGCGGCCTATACCGATGCCGCCCAGGGGGACGTCCTTTCCGGCGATCCCCGGTTTTTCCTGGACGAGGCTTTGACCCAACAGATGAACATCACCGAAACGACTTCCAGCGGCGCCCGGGTCACCTATACGGTGGCGGTGCCCGCCGGTACCGCCGACCTGTATATGGTCCCGCCCCAGCTCTGCCTTACCGAGGAGGTGGAGGAACAGTCCGCCCCCGCCAAGGGCGACCAGGACCTGGGGGACTTCCGGGTGGAGAGCGTGGAACTGGAAAACGGCACAGACCTGGAACTGGTGGTGAAGATCGACCCCGCCAGCGCTGCCTTCCCCGAAAACCTTCACCTGCAGATGGACGGGATGTACTATACCGGCGGCCACAGCCGCCGGATGGAGTGGGGTGACGACCAGGTGACCCATGTGAAAGAGTGGGCGGTCTCCTTCACCATGAAGGGCTCGGTGGCCGAAGCCGAAAAGGCGCTGGAAACCGCCACCCTCCACTGGAGCCAGCTCAGCCGGTATGTCCAGCCCCAGGACCTGCCCTGCACCGCCGACGGGGTGACCGTCCACCCCGTGAACCCCGGCGCCTGACCTGTCCTGACCTGTATAGTCCCTTTCCGCCCGCCCCGGCAACCCCGGGGCGGGCGTTTGTGCTGCCTGGCAATTCTTGACATTTTTCCACTTTTTGTCGTATAATTTTCCTCGGCTCCCCTTGGGGGAGGGAAAGGAAAATAAGGAAATGGAAACTGCAATCAAACCCAAAACCGGTACCCGCTGGCTGCGCCGGGCGCTGGTGGCCCTGGCGGTGCTGGTGGTACTGCTGGCGGCAGCCATCGGCTTTGGCAGCAACTATCTGGTGGAATACGCCATCGGCCGCAGCGGCGACGGCGGCGACCGGGAGGTGGCCCTGGAAGTGGAACCCGGCGGCGACACGGTGGAAGCCACCATCGCCGCCAACAAGGCCGCCCAGAAAGAACGCAACGAGGCCTTCGCCGCCGCCCACCCCGGCGAACGGGTGGAGGTGACCTCCGACGACGGACTGACCCTCTCCGGCGTTTACTACGCCAACGACGGCCACCGGTGGGTCATCGCCCTCCACGGCTACCGGGGCAGCAGCCAGGACTCCCTGCGGTTGGCCCAGCCCTACTATGAGGAGGGCTTCCAGGTGGTGATGCCCGACCTGCGGGCCTGCGGCGAAAGCCAGGGCGACTATGTGGGAATGGGCTGGCTGGACCGGATGGATGTGCTGGACTGGATCGACTGGATCGTGGCCCGGGACCCCCAGGCTGCCATCGTGGTCCACGGCATGTCCATGGGAGCCGCCACCACCATGATGACGGCGGGGGAGGACACCCCCGACAACGTCCGCGCCTTTGTGGAGGACTGCGGCTACACCAGCGTGTGGGATGTCTTTTCCAGCGAGCTGCAGCTGCGGTTCGGGCTGCCGGAATTCCCCCTGCTCTACACCGCCAGCGCCCTGGCCGATGCCAAGGCGGGGTACAACTTCCGGGAGGCTTCCGCCCTGGACCAGGTGGCCCGGTGTGAAAAGCCCATGCTTTTCATCCACGGCACCGCCGACGACTTCATCCCCTATGAGATGATGGACACCCTCTACAGCGCCAAACCCGGCGACAACAAAGCGGAGCTTACCGCCGAGGGTGCCGGCCACGGGGAGGCTATGTACGCCCTGGGCCAGACCTACTGGGATACCGTTTTTGCCTTTGTGGACCCCTGCCTGGAGGGGTGACAGACCCTGCCCCTGCCTGCCCGGCGGGGGCCCTTTTGTTTTCCGGCAAAAAAACGAAAAAAGCTGCTCACTTTGGGGGTGGCCGGTCGTTATACCTTATGAACGGTGGTGAAAGGATGGAACAGGCAGAGCTGGAACAGCTGATTCTTGCCCACTATGAGGAAATTTACGCTTACTGCTGGCGGCATGTGGGCGGGCGGGAGCTTGCCCAGGACCTGACCCAGACGGCCTTTCTGCGGTTCTGGCAGCACCGGGACCGGTACGTCCACGACGGCCGGGAACTGAACTATCTGTACACCATCGCGGGGAACCTCTGCAAGGACTGGTGCAAGCGGAAAAAGGCGGTGGCCCTGGAGGACCTGCCGGAAAGCCAGCGGGACCCCGGCGCCCCGCCCCCCGACCGGGACACCGCCCTGACGGTGCGGGCTGCCCTGGCCGCCCTGCCCTTTGAACAGCGCAACGCCCTGCTGCTCTTCTATGACCGGGGGTTCACCGCCGCCGAGATCGCCGCCATCACCCGCACCACGGTGCCCGCCGTGCGGTACCGCCTGCACCGGGCCAAACGCCGTCTGCGGGAACTGCTGAAGGAGGAACTGCCATGACACCCAGAACACCGGAACCGGACTGGGGCGCGCTGCTGCGCCGGGACGCCCCGCCCGCCCCCGACCCGGCGGGCCCGGCCAACACCCTGCGCCTGCTGCGCACCCTGCCGCCGCCCCGCCCCACCGGCTGGGACTTTGTGCGCAGCCAGGCCGGATTTATCCGCAAGGGGATGTGGGCGGCCCAGTTCGTCGTGCTGGCGGCGGTGCTGGCCCTGGTGTGGACGGGGGGCGACCCCGGCAGCGACCTGCTCTACCGGTACGCCCTCTGCGCCGGGGCGGCCCCCCTGCTGCTGGTGGCCAACGTCCAGGACCTGGCCCGGGTCTACCACCAGGGGATGCTGGAACTGGAACTGGCCACCCGGTACAGCCTGGCCAAGATCACCGCCGCCCGGCTGCTCATCTTCGGGGTCTGCGACGGGGTGCTGCTGGCCGTCCTGGCCGGGGCGGGGGCGGTGGCCTGCCGCCAGACCCTCTGGGTGGTGCTGCTCTACTGCCTGACCCCCTTCTGCTGCGTCAGCGCCCTCTGCCTGGCCCTGCTGCGCCGTCTGCGCCCGGCCGCCTTCGCCAAAGCCGCCCTGGCGGTGGCGGCGGCTGCCCTGGTGGTGCTCACCCTGCCCGCGGGCCGGATACGCCGCCATCTCTACGGGCTGGACGCCCGGCCCTTCTGGGCGGCGGCCCTGATACTCTCTGTGCTGGCGCTGGCCTGGCAGGCCCGGCGGCTGACCCGGGGCGGTCTGCGGACCACCCTGTAACCGAAGGAGGAACACCATGGAAGAATTGCAGCTGCAGCATCTGACCAAATGCTATAAACAGTTTGCCGCCGTGAACGACCTGACCCTGACCCTGGGGGAGGGGGTCTACGGCCTGCTGGGGGCCAACGGCGCCGGCAAGACCACCCTGATGCGGATGCTTTGCGGCATCCTGGAACCCACCCGGGGCACCGTGCGGTGGGGCGGCACCGAGATCGCCCGCCTGGGGGAGGAATACCGGGCCCTGCTGGGGTATCTGCCCCAGGACTTCGGCTGCTACCCCGACTTTACCGGGCCGGAGTTCCTGCGCTACATCGCGGTGCTCAAGGGGCTGACCCCCGCCGAGACCCGCCGCCGTACCGCCCAGCTGCTGGCCCAGGTGGGGCTGGAGGAGGCGGGCCGCAAAAAGCTGCGGGCCTACTCCGGCGGGATGCGCCAGCGGCTGGGCATCGCCCAGGCCATGCTCAACGACCCCCGCATCCTCATTCTGGATGAACCCACCGCCGGCCTGGACCCCCGGGAACGGGTGCGGTTCCGCAACCTCATCGCCGACTACGCCAAGGGCCGGACGGTGCTGCTCTCCACCCACATCGTCTCCGACGTGGAGGCCATCGCCGACAAGATTTTGCTGATGAAGGCGGGACGCATCGTGGAGGAGGGCACCGTGGCCCAGATGGCCGACACCGCCCGGGGCAAGGTCTGGACGGTGCACACCGACGCCGCCACCGCCGCCCGGCTGGAGGCGGTCTACACGGTGGCCAACCTGCGCCACACCGGGGCGGGGGACGGGGTGGAGCTGCGGCTCATCACCACCGACCCGCCGGAAGGGGCTGTGGCCGTGGAGCCCACCCTGGAGGATGTCTATCTCTGGCATTTTGCCGACGAGGAGGGAAAGTCATGAGGCTGCTGGGCTGGGAACTGAAAAAGATCCTCCACCGGCGGATGACCCGGGTGCTGCTGGGCATCTGCCTGGCGGTGATCCTGCTCATGTCGGTGACGCCGGGGTTTGCCAACCTGGGCTTCGGCACCGAGGTGGAGGCCCCCACCTGGGAGGCCCGGGCCCGCAGCGTTCAGGCCACCGCCGACGCCGCCCCCTGGCACGGCCCCCTGGACGGGAAAGCCCTGCTGGCCGCCCGGGACGCCTGCCGCAGCGACCCCACCGGGGACCATACCTTTGTGGAGGGAAACATCCTGAGCTGGGCCTCCCGCATCTTTGCGGCGGCGGGGATCATCCCCACCGAGGACTGGCCCGCCCGGATGCTGGCCCTGGAGGACGACACCCTCACCGGCGTGTATGACCGGCGCACCGACCTGCTCCAGACCGTCTACGGCAGCCGCCCCCCGGCGGAACAGGAACTCCTCTGGGCCCAGGAAGCCCGGGTCACCAAGCCCTTCACCTACGACTGGGTGGGCGGCCACGCCCTGGAACTGGACCAGCTCATCAACACCATGCTGCTGGTGGGGCTGCTCCTCTGCGCCGCGGTGGCCCCGGTGTTCTGCGGCGAGGTGCGCACCCGGGTCTATACCCTCAGCCACTGCGCCCGCTACGGCCGGGGCAAACTGGCCGCCGCCAAGCTGGGGGCGGTCCTCCTCTTTACCGGGGGCGCCTTCGCGGTGTGCATGGGGCTTTTCGTGGCCATCCAGCTGGCCTTCTTCGGCACCCGGGGGCTGTCGGCCTCCCTGCAGATGGTCTCCTGGTCCTGTATGCTCCCCCTCACCGTGGGCCATGCCGAGGCGCTGCTCCTGGGCAGCGGGCTGCTCTCCTGCCTGGCGGCCGCCGCCATCACCGCCGCCCTCTCGGCCGTCTTTTCCACCGAGTTCCCCGTCCTGCTGGGCCTCTTCGCCGTCCTGGTCTTTCTGCGCCAGCTGGCCATCCAGGCGGGCGGGGGCTGCCTGGCCCAGACGCTGCCCTTCCTGGCCACCCTGGGGGAACTTACCGGCAATACCCTCATCACCCTGCCCGGCGGCAGCGTCCGGCTGCAGTTCTTCTACCGCCTGGCCGTCCAGCCGGTCTACCTGGTCCTGCTGCTCCCCCTGGCCTGGCGGCTCTACACCCGCCGCCAGGTGGGATGAAAGGAGGCGCTCCATGTCGCTCTATCTCTGGGAACTGAAAAAGATCTGGCGGCGGACCTCCGCCCGCATCGCCCTGGCTCTCACGGTGGGGTGGGCCCTGCTGGGCATCCTGGTCAATGTGTTTTTCAACAACAGCTATAAGGTGGACGGCCAGACGCCCCGCATCCCCGGCCCCCAGGAGATCGCCAACCAGCTGGCCTGGGCCGAACCCTGGCAGGGACCCCTTACCGGGGAAGAGCTGGCCGCCGCCCAGCAGACCGTCTGGGACTACTACCACGACCCCGCCAACCGGACCCCCGACGGCAGTCTGACCAACGATTCCTGGAATGCCGTCATCCGGCCTATGGGGGACATGGCCGACACCCTGATGGACATAGCCGCCGCCGTGTATGACGACCTGCCCTATGCAGGGTGGGGGGAGCTGGAACCGGACCGGTTGCGGACCTACTACGACGACCGGGCCGACGCCGTGGACCGGTGGCTCGCCAGCCAGCTGCCTGACCCGGCGGACCGGGCCTTGTTTGAAGCCCAGGAGGCCCGGGTGGAGACCCCCTTTGTGTATGACTGGTACAGCGGACAGTTCTCTGCCATCCAGGTCATCCAGGATACCTTCCTGGGGGTCTGCCTGCTGCTGGGCATCGCCCTGGCCCCCCTCTTTGCCGGGGAGGTCCAGACCGGCACCCTGGCCATCAGCCACGCCGCCCGCCGCGGCCGGGGCCGTCTGGCCGCCGCCAAGCTGGGGGCAGCCCTCACGGTGGCGGTAGCGGTGTGGGCCCTGGTGGCCGGCCTGCTGGTGGTCAGCCAGCGGCTGGCCTTCGGCACCCGGGGACTGGACTGCCCCATCCAGCTGATGAAACCCCTGGCCACCGCCCCCCTCACCTTCGGGGACTGCCAGCACTATGCCCTGGTGTTCGGGCTGGCCTGCTGCCTGGGCACCGTGGGCTTCACGGCGGTGTTCTCCGCCCTGGCGCCGGCCAACTTCCCGGCCATCCTGGGCGTTTTCGGGCTGCTGGTGCTGCTGCCCATGGCCAGCGGCCTCTTCCCCTGGGAGGTCCGCCAGCTGGTGGCCCTGCTGCCCACGGCGGGGGATTTCTACGACCTCTTCCGCCAGAACCTCTACCATCTGGCCGGGCTGCGGGTCTGGTCCCCCGTGATGCAGCTGGCCGTCCAGCCGGTCTACCTCATCCTGCTGGCCCCCCTGGCCGGGCGGCTCTACACCCGCCGTCAGGTGTGGTAAAAACCAAAAAGACGCCCCCCGCCTGGGGGGCGTCTTTTTTTGTAGAGTCATTGGGGGCGCAAAGCGTCGGCGGCTGCCGCCAGCTGGTCGTCGGTGGAGGTCCAGTAGAAGGTGATGGCCACGATCCGCCCCGGCCAGACCACCAGATAGTCGTCCAGCACGGTCTGGCTCCAGTGGCGCTGGTAGACCGCCTCGGCGCCCCAGAGGGCGGGGTCCACCGGCTGGTAGGAATCCCGGAACACCGTGCCGTCGGGCTGCACCTCGTCCTGATGGTCCGCCAGCAGGGCGTCCAGTACCCCCTGCTGCACCGGGAGCAGCGGGCTGTCCAGGATCTGGTATTCCAGATCTTCCAGAATTCCGGCATCCTCCCCCAGGGCATGCTGGGAACAGCTGGTGCAGCACAGCAGCGGCGACCACTGCACCGTCCGGCGCTTGCTCCAGAGCCCTGTTTCATTGCCGGTGAGGGCCTCGACGGTGAGGGGCAGCGGGTCGTCGTAGACGTCCCGGAGATATTCCCCCTCCCGGTACTGGGCCACCGGCCGGGTCTGCCCCCGGGGCAGCAGCCGTCCGTCCAGCACTGCGGCCACCCCGGCCACCAGGGTGACCAGGCAGACCGCCAGCAGCACCAGGGCGTTGACCAGCCGGACAAAGAGGGGAGACCGGCCTTTGGCCTGCAGGTGAATCCGCAGGGGCAGCAGGGCAAGGCTGGCCAGCAGCATCGCCCCCAGCATCACCGCCGCCAGAGGGTTGGCGGGGAGGATCAGGGCCAGGGAACCCAGCAGCCACGCCCAGCCCGCCAGGGTGAGGAGCAGGTAGCGCCTTTGGGGCGGCGGGGGCGGTTCCTGCCGGGCCAGGGCCCGGCGCACCCGGGTCAGCCGCACCAGGCAGCTGCCCAGCAGGACCGCCAGATAGATCAGGCACCCCAGGGCCAGCAGAGTCATGCCCACCGCTGCGCTGTCGCTGAGGGTGGCGGGCAGATCCTGCCGGAAGAGCTGCAGCTGGCTGCCCAGCAGGAGGACCACCAGCAGAAGGGTCACCGCCACCCTGCGGATCACCGAGCGGCAGGTCCGCACCAGGACCTCGTTCTGTTCCTTGTCGGTCACGGCGGGGAGCGGGGCGTCGGGGTCGGTGGTGTAGACCAGCCGCAGCACCCCCCACTGGGCTCCCCGCTGCCACCCGGCGGGCAGAGGCTGGCCGGGCAGGGCGTAGAACACCGCCGCCCGGCGGTACCCGGCCTCGTTGGGGGTGCAGCGCCAGAGGTTGGGGCCCAGCACATCCACCCGCTGGCCCTTGTCCAGCAGGGCCTGGGCTTTGGCGGCGATGACCCCTGGGTCATTCACGGCGCGGGCCAGAAAGAGAAAGCGGTGATCGGACATAGCGGCCTCCTTTCCGAAAAAACAAAGAGGGACGCCCCGGCGGGCGTCCCTGACAGAAGCGGGAAGATCCTCAGCGGCGGTGATAATGACCGCTGCCGCCGGACTTTTTGCGGGAAACAGCTACGGCCACACCGGTGAGCACGGCCAGGGCCGCTGCGCCCCCTGCCACCGGCAGAACGGGGAAGCCGCCCTCCTGGTCCTCCTCATTGGGAGGTACGGTGGGAATGGGCCGCTGGGTAGGTTCCGGGGTGGGTTCCGGCGTAGGCGTGGGTGTGGGGGTTGCCGTGGGCTCCGGGGTGGGGGTGGCTTTGGCGGTGCCGCTGCCTTTGCTCCCCGAACCGCTGCCCGAACCGGAAGCGCTGCCGCTCTGGGCTGCGGCCACGGTGGGGTCCACGTTCCATTTGGCGTAGATGGTGGTGTCCTTCACCAGCACGATGGTGCCCACCGGCTGGGTCAGGGCTTCGTCGGCATACCACCCTGCGAAGAGGTAGCCCGTCCGCACCGGGGTGTAGGGCCACAGCTCCACCGGGGCACCCAGACCGAACCGCACATCCTCCAGGGGCAGGCCGCCCATGGTGTTGAAATGGAGGGTGTGCATCTCCAGCGGGGTGGGTTTGGGGGTAGGACTGGGGGTGGGTACCGGCGTGGGAACGGGTGTGGGGGCCGGCGTCACCACCGGTGTGGGGGACGGTGTGGGGGTCGGGGTCGCCGTGGGGGTCGGTGTGGGGGTCGGTGTGGGGGTCAGATGCCAGTGGGCGTACAGGGTGGCGGAAGCGGAAAACACCGTGTCCTCCGTCACCGGGGTGCCGCCCTCCTTCTCGGTGAACCAGCCGTCAAAGGTGTAGCCCTTCCGGGTGGGGGTGGGCAGAGAGGCCACGACCCCCTGTTGGGTGACGGCGGAAGTCGGGGTGACGGTGCCGCCGTTGCAGTCCAGGAAGAGGCGGTATTCGGTGACGAAGTCATCGGGCAGGTCCCCGGACACCCGGCCGTCGTGGGCCAGCAGGAAGGTGCCGGTGCCGGTGAGGCTGCCGGTTTTTCCCAGGGTCAGAAGGGCGCCGTCCAGTTCCAGGGTGCCGTCCTGGGTCAGGGTGCCCCCGTTGGTGCTCTCGGTGTCGGTGAGGATCAGGGTGCCGGTGTTGGTCAGGGTCCCCCGGTTGTCCAGGGTACCGTCGGTGAGGGCCAGGCTGCCCTGGTTGTCCAGGGTGCCGGTGTTGGTCAGGGCGGCGCCGGCCAGGGTCATGGTACCGGTGTTTTCCGCCACGGCGCCGGTGACCAGCTGGAAGTCGCTGCCCTGGAAGGTCAGGGTGCCCCCGTTGTCCAGCCGGGAAGCAACGCCGCTGGTATAGGAGCCGCCCAGTTCCAGGGTGGCCCCCTTGGCCACCGTCAGGGTGCCGTTGTTGTTGAGCCCGGCGGGGACCCGGAGCGTGCCCTTCACGGTGAGGGCGGCCCCGGGGTTGAGGAAGAGGGACTGGGTCAGGGCCAGGTCCTGGGAGAGGGTGACACTGCCGTAGACCGAGGCGATGGAATTGCTCACAAAGAGGCCGCTCCACAGGGAGGTGTCGTCGTTGTCACCGATGGTGTCGGCGTAGAGGATGGCGCTGCCCTGGCTGCCGGTGGAGAAGGTACCGTGGTGGGTGCAGCCGGAACCGCCGCCGATGTCAGCCACGCCGGGACCGCCCCAGGCGGAGACGGTACCGCTGTTCACCGTGAGGGAGCCAGGGTCGGCGGTGTTGGTGCCGGAGGCGGTGGGGTCCTGGGCGTTGCCGCCGATGCCCGCGGCGCCCCGGCCGCCGGTGGCGGTAAGACTGCCGGGACCGTGGATGGTCAGGTCGGCGCCCTCGGGCAGGCAGAGCCCCGCATAGCCCTTGGCGCTTTGCAGGGTGCTGTCGCCGGTAAGGTCCAGCTCCAGGGTGGCCCCCGGTTCCAGGGCAAAGGCGGCCCCGGTGGTGCAGTTCAGCTGCACATCCTCCAGGGTAATGGTGCCGGTATAGCCGTCGGCCACCAGGATGGAGGCGTCTACCGGGTCGCTGCCGGTGGAGGTCACCGTCAGGTCCCCTTTCAGAAGGGTGAGAACGTTGGTGGCGGTATCAAAGGTGTAGTTCCGGCCCTGGGTGCCGCCGGTAACGGTGAGGGGCGGGGCGACCCGCACAATGGCGGAGCCGCTGGGGGTAAAATCCCACAGGGCGGCGGCGGGCAGGGCAGCGGCGGTACTGAGCGCAGCGCCGGCAAGCAGCAGCGCCAGGGTGCGGCAGATGGTTCGTTTCATGGCAGGGCCCCCTTTCGCGGGTGATCGGACAAAATCCGCGCTTTTTCGATGATATACCTTCACTATACCATGTTTGGGGGGCCCGGGCAAGGCGGGCGGAAAAGTTTTACAACTGTAGCGGCCCCGGGGGTTTCTTCCTTATATATAATAGGGAAAAAAGACCGCCCGAACGCCGAAGAGCGGCACCGCAAAGACGGTGCCGCTCTTCGGCATGCAGAGGCAGTAGCAAAACAGAGGGATCGCGGCCGGGGGTCAGAACCAGGCCGGAGTCACCGTAGGTACATACCCGGCCAGCTTGGGAATGAAGAGGCTGATGTCGGGGATGAAGGTGATGAGCAGCAGGGCAATGATCATGCAGAGGTAGAAGGGCAGGGTCGCCACGACCACCTTCTCCATGGGACGCTTGGCCCCGGCGGGTCCAGCAGCCGCAGCCGGGCGGCCACATTGCTCAGGCCGATATGTTCGCCGGACTCGGGTACTTCCCGCAGGCGGTCCCGCACGGCATGGAGGGTCTGCCGGTCCATCCCCACGCCGTCATCCGCCACCGCAATGTAGAGCAGCCGGTGCCGGGGCAGCCGCCGGATCACAATGCGCACCGTGCCGCCTTTTTCCCGGGGGATGATGCCGTGTTTGAAGGCGTTCTCCACCAGGGGCTGCACCAGGAAAGAGGGGACCATCGTCTCGGTCAGGTCGATGTCGTCGGCGATCTGCCAGGTCAGCCGCACCCGGTCCCCGAACCGCACATGGTAGATGGCGAAAAACTCGTCGATGATCCGCACCTCCCGGGAGAGGGGGACCTGCAGGTCGTTGCTGGCCAGGCTGTACCGCAGCAGCTGGGACAGGGCGGTGATAAGGGCCTGGGTGCGGTGGGCATTCTCCTCGTCGGAGACCCGCAGGATGACCCCCAGGGTGTTGAAGAGAAAATGGGGGTCGATCTGGCTGCGCAGATGCTGCAGCCGGGCCCGCTCCACCGTGTTCTGCAGCTCCAGGGCCTCGGTCTCCCGCCGGTGGAGCTGCCGTTCGATCTCGTTTTTCTCCTGCAGGGTCTTGACCTGCCGGGCCATGGAATGTTTCATCCGGTTGAAGGCCCCCGCCAGCTGGCCGATCTCGTCGCTGTTCTGGGGCACCGTCACGTCGGGGGTGTCGAAGGCGCCCCGGCCAATGGCCCGGGAAGCCTGGATCATCTGCTGTACCGGGTCCAGCAGCCGCCACACCGCGTGGACCACCAGCGCCCCCAGCACCACACAGAGGAGGGAGGCTACCGTCTGGACCGCCTTCAGCCGCTCGTTCAGGGCGGACAGCCGGGTGTAGGTGCTCTGCCCCTCGGTGATGGCGGTGCGGAGCAGCTCCCCGGTGTATTGCTGAAGATACCGCCCGCAGACCGAAACCTGATTATAATAGAGGGTGGCTGCTGCCGAGGCGTCCCCCGCCTGGAGGAGGGCGTCTATCTGTTCCATCAGCTTGTCGTAGTTCCCATAGGTGGTGAACACCGCCTGGGCCAGCAAGTACTGTTCCTCCCCCACTTCCTGCAGGTCGCCGTCGATGTGGCGCAGCCAGGCATCCGCCGTCACGGTGCCCGCCTGGAGGTTCTTGGCCAGCTCGTTCAGGTCGCCGTTCTCCCACCGGAAGTTTTCCAGCGCCGTGAGCTGGTTGTCCACCCCGGCGGAAAACCGGCTGATGGAATGGAAGTTGCCGTTCTGCCGGTCCAGCTGGTCCAGGATCACGGTGGACTGGTAGTGGTTCACATAGAGCTGTACCAGCAAAACGGCAAAAAAAGCGGTAAAAAAGAGAACGATGCGTCCTTTCAGGGTCATGTGCCGCTGAAACCACTGCATGCTGCCGCCACCTTTGCCGGAAAATTTGCCTCCTATTGTACAGCTTTGGCGAAAAAACCGCAAGCCCGGCGAAAAAAGTTGTGCGGTCTGACTTGCAGGCTGACCGGCTCCATGGTATCATAGGGGCAAACAGGGGATTTTTTCCCCTCATCCCCGGAGGTTGGTCTATGGCTGGTAAACATACCGTTCTTTCCGTTCCCGTGCAGCTGGATACTGCGATGTTCCGTGATTTTGCGGCTTTTGATGTGCTCAAACGTCAGAAGCGGTGGCGGCGGCCTTTGGTCTTTGCCGTCCTGATGGTGGCTTTCGCGGTGGTCTGCTTCACCCAGGTGGGGGTGCGGGAAGGCGCCGCCCTGGTGGGCACCGTGCTGGCCGTGGTGGGGCTGGGCCTGCCCCTGGTCTATTTCCTGATGTTCTTCCGCTCGGTGAGCCAGCAGGCAAAAAAGATGGGGCTGACCACCCCCAAGGATGTCTACCGGGTGGTGCTGGATGAGGAAGGAGTCCGGATGTGGCCCGCCGGCCAGCAGGACAAGGAGGAGGCGGCGGTCACCCACCCCTGGGACCGGATCTACGGCGCCTGGCGGACCCCCCAGGCCATCTATCTCTACATCAATGCAGCCCAGGCCTATCTGCTGCCGGCGGAGCAGATCCCCGGCGGCCCCGAGGCGGCCTGGTCCCTGCTGGAAGATCATCTGCCCGCCGAAAAGCGGCACACCGCCCGCTGAAGGAGGCCTTTTGTATGGAAAAACAGCATCAGAATGCCGTGTGGGTCCCCCACACAGAGACCCTGCCCGAACCGGCGGGGGAAGGGGTGGTGCGCCGGGTGCTGGCCTACGGCCCCGAGCTTATGTGTGTGGAAAACACTTTTGAACGGGGCGCCGTGGGGGCGCTGCACAGCCACCCCCACACCCAGATCACCTATGTGGTGTCGGGCCGGTTCCGGTTCACCGTGGGGGATACCACCCGGGAGGTGGGCCCCGGGGACACCATCCTGAAACAGGACGGGGTGCGCCACGGCTGTGTCTGCCTGGAACCGGGCATCCTGCTGGATATCTTTACCCCCATGCGGCAAGACTTTGTCTGACCGCCCAAACCAAGGAGGTTTGCTTATGAAACGTATCATCACCATCGGCCGGGAGTTCGGCGCCGGGGGCGGCGAACTGGGCCGCCGTCTGGCCCGGGAGCTGGGCATCGCCTACTATGACCGGGACATCATCCTGCGCACCGCCAAGGCCAGCGCCCACCTGAGCCCCGAACAGGTCCGCCGCTGGGACGAGCGGGTACCCCATGAGTTCGGCTTTACCCAGAGCCTTTTCAACTTCTACGACCGCCCACTGAGCGAGGAACTGTGGAATGCCCAGGTGAAGGCCATCCGAGAGCTGGCCGACAAGGAGAGCTGTGTCATCGTGGGCCGCAATGCCGACTACATCCTGCGGGAGTTCGACCACTGCCTGCGGGTCTTCGTCCACGCGGACCGGAACTGGCGGCTGATGCACATGCGGGACCTGATGCCCGATACCCCCCTGGACCAGCTGGAAGCGGATATGGATTCCGCCGACCGGGCCCGGCGCAACTACTGCGCCAAACACACCGGCCAGGTCTACGGCGACAGCCGCAACTACGACCTGACCCTGTGCACCAGCAAGCTGGGTCTGGACAAGGCGCTGGAGATCCTGCTCTGTGCGGCGAAGGAACTGTAAAGAGAACTTCGGCCGAAACTTAAAAAAAACCGAAAATGGCCCTGCAGCTTGACTTTTCATAAAAAATTGTTATAATAGAAAAGTACGATGTATGGGAACTATCAAGGGCGATAGCATCCGTATGGATTGCTGTTGCCCTTTTTCTGTAGTTTTCTGCATCCCCGCGGCCGCCCGGCCGTGGAATTTGTATAGAGAGGAACGAAGAACATTATGAAAAAACTGCTTGCATTGAGCATGGCTGCCATGATGGCTCTGTCTCTGGCTGCCTGCGGCGGCTCCGCATCTTCCGACGCGGCTTCCGCCTCTTCCACCACCGAGGGCGCTTCCTCCAGCGAAGCGGCTTCCAGCGAGGCCTCTGCCGAAACCGCCGGTTCCGACAAGACCTGGGTCATCGCTACCGACACCGTTTTCAAGCCCTTTGAGTACACCGACGCCAACGGCGATTTCGTGGGCATCGACGTGGACATCCTGGCGGCCATCGCCGAGGACCAGGGCTTTACCTATGAGCTGAAGAGCCTGGGCTGGGACAGCGCCATCGCTGCCTGCCAGGCCGGCCAGGCCGACGGCATGATCGCCGGCGCTTCCATCACCGATGAACGCAAGTCCTCCGGCTGGATCTTCTCCGACGGCTACTACACCGCCACCCAGACCATGACTGTGCCCGCCAACTCCGACATCACCGGTTTCGACGGCCTGTCCGGCAAGACCGTGGCGGTCAAGACCGGCACCCAGGGCGCTGCCTATGCCGAAAGCCTGAAGGATCAGTACGGCTTCCAGATCACCTATTTCGAGGATTCCCCCACGATGTACCAGGCCGTTCTGGGCGGCCAGTGCGCAGCCTGCTTTGAGGATACCCCCATCATGCAGGCGTCCATCAAGGACGGCGGCCTGGCCCTGAAGGTGCTGGAGGATACCGCCAATGAGGGCGGCGACTACGGCTTCGCCATCTTCAACGCCGACAACCAGGAACTGATCGACATGTTCAACGCCGGTCTGGCCGACATCAAGGCCGACGGCACCTACGACGAGATCCTGGCCAAGTACCTCGGCTAATCAGTGGTCAAAAGGGGCAACAGCCGCGCAGGTTGCCGCCTGACGCGGCCGTTTAACGGGTTGCGGTACCCGCATCATGCGGCGCGCCTTGTGGCGGCGCTTGCATTCTGCGACCGCGGCCCCTGCTCCGCCGTGCTGATTCTGCCGCAGGCAGCGCACGGCTCTGCAGCCCTCTTTGGAATCCCCTTCGACAAAATTTTGCCCAAAACCGCGCACTCGGCGCGGGCGCCTCGCACACAATTTTGAGCAAAATTTCCCTGGCTGTGTCGCCGACGTCGGCACATGTCCGCCGCCGCCGACAACTTTGAAAGTCCGGGGACGCCTGGTATCTGCAGGCGTCCCTGTTTTTCACGTTCCCGATTTTCCCCCGAAAGGAGAGTTCCGTCCTTGATCCAGATCCTTACCACCTACGGCGGGCTGCTGCTGACCGCTATGGGCCAGACCCTGCTGCTGGCGCTCTGCGGGCTGTTCTTCGCCTGCATCCTGGGCCTGATCTTCGGTCTGCTCAGCGTTGTCAAAAACCGCGCCTGCAACATCATCTCCATCATCTTCGTGGACGCCATCCGCGGCGTACCCATGATCGTGCTGGCCTATTTCATCTACTTCGGCATCCCCTATCTGCTCAACACGATCATGGGCTTCGGCGGTGTCACCCTGTCGGCCCTCCAGGCCGGTACCATCTGCCTGGCCCTGAACTGCGGCGCCTATATGGCCGAGATCATCCGCGCCGGTATCGAGAGCGTGGACAAAGGCCAGATGGAAGCCGCCCGCAGCCTGGGCCTGCCCTACTGGCGGGCCATGTTCCGGGTGGTGCTGCCCCAGGCCATCCGCACCATGATCCCCAGCATCATCAACCAGTTCATCATCACCCTGAAGGATACCTCCATCCTGTCGGTCATCGGCTTCCCCGAGCTGGTCAACACCGCCAAGAACGTGGTGGCCAACTCCTTTATGTCCTTCCAGGTGTGGGCCATCGTGGCCGTCATGTATCTGATCGTCATCACCATCCTGTCGGTGCTGGCCAAGCAGATGGAAAGGAGGCTCAACCGTGGCCGTGAATAAGAACAACGTCAAGATCCATGTCTCCCACCTGAAAAAGAATTTCGGCAACCTGGAAGTCCTCAAGGACGTTTCCGCCGATATCCATGAGGGGGAAGTGGTGGTCATCCTGGGCCCCTCCGGCTCCGGCAAATCCACCTTCCTGCGCTGCCTTAACCGGCTGGAAGAGATCACCGGCGGCGAGGTCATCGTGGACGGCCACGACCTCACCGACAAAAAGACCAACATCAACAAGGTCCGGGAAAACGTGGGCATGGTGTTCCAGCACTTCAACCTCTTCAACAACCTGAACGTCATGGGCAACATGATGCTGGCCCCCACCGAGCTGAAAAAGGCCACCAAGGCCGAAGCCAAGGAAAACGCCCTGCGGCTGCTCAACCGGGTGGGCCTGGCCGACAAGGCGGAAGCCTACCCGGCCCAGCTTTCCGGCGGCCAGAAACAGCGTGTGGCCATCGCCCGCGCCCTGGCCATGAACCCCGACATCATGCTCTTCGACGAGCCAACCTCCGCCCTGGACCCCGAGATGGTGGGCGAGGTGCTCCAGGTCATGAAGCAGCTGGCCAGCGAGGGCATGACCATGGTGGTGGTCACCCATGAGATCGGCTTCGCCCGGGAAGTGGCCAGCCGGGTCATCTTCATGGAGGGCGGCTACATCGTGGAGGAAGGTACCCCCGACGAGGTCATCAACCATCCCAAGCAGCCCCGCACCATTGATTTCCTGAGCAAAGTTCTGTAAAATCCGGCGGGATCGGGGCATTTTTGCCCCGGTCCTGCCGTTTTTTTGTGGTTTTCCCTTGCGCAACGGGGATTTTTGCGGTACTATTAAAAACACCGTTGCTTTGCTGCTTTAAGGCAGCAAAGATTGTGCGAGGGAAAACGGGTATCATTTTAGGGAGGAAGAAATTATGAAAAAACTGATCAGTCTGCTGCTGGCCGCCGGTATGATGGCCAGCCTGGCCGCCTGCGGTTCCGCCGCATCCACCAGCGAGTCCGCCTCCACGGCGGAGTCCACCAGCGAAGCCGCTTCCACCGCCGAGGCCGCCGAGGCCGCCGAGGCCGAGACCACCGGCGAGAGCGACCTGCAGTACATCCAGGACAAGGGCAAGATGACCATCGGCTACACCGTCTACGCCCCCATGAACTACACCGACGAGAACGGCGAGTTCGTGGGCTTTGACACCGAGCTGGCCACCGCCGTCTGCGAACAGCTGGGCGTGGAGCCGGAGTTCGTGGAGATCAACTGGGACACCAAGGTGGTGGAGCTGGATGCCAAGAGCATCGACTGCATCTGGAACGGCATGACCCTGACCGATGACATTATGGCCAACACCGCCTGCACCAAGGCCTACGCCAAGAATGCCCAGGTGGTGGTCATGAAGAAGGACAGCGGCTACACCTCCACCGCCGACCTCGTGGGCAAGACCGTGGTGGCCGAGGCCGGTTCCGCCGGTGAGACCACCGTCCAGGAGGACGAGAACCTCTCCCAGGCCGACTATGTGAGCAAGAGCGTCCAGACCGACTGCCTGATGGAAGTTGCCGCCGGCACCGCCGACGCCGCCGTCCTCGACCTGACCCTGGCTTCCGCCATGATCGGTGAGGGCACCGACTACGCCGACCTGGAGATCGTGGATGAGCTCAACGCCGAAGAGTACGGCGTGGCCTTCCGCAAGGGCAGCGACGCCGCTGCCGCCGTGGATGCAGCCTTCGACGCCCTGAAGGCCGACGGCACCATGCAGACCCTGGCCGACAAGTACGGCCTGACCCTGGCTGACTGATGAGCGAGGCCGGGGTAATCTGGGGCCGGCTGACAGAAGCCTTCTGGCTGAACTGCCAGCTTTTCGGCCTGACACTGCTCTTTGCGGTGCCGCTGGGACTCATCGTGGCCTTTGGCTCGATGAACCGGTTCGCCCCCCTGCGCGGGGCGGTCAAGACCTTCGTCTGGATCATCCGCGGCACCCCGCTGATGCTTCAGATCCTGGTCATCTACCTGGGCCCCGGCCTGCTGGGCTTTACCAGCCCCTGGCCTTCCGGGTCCAGCGGCCGTCTGGTGGCGGCCGTGGTGGCCTTTGCCATCAACTATGCCTGCTATTTTTCCGAGATCTACCGCGGCGGCATTGAGGCGGTGCCCAAGGGCCAGACCGAGGCCGGGCAGGTGCTGGGCATGACCCGCAGCCAGATATTCTTCAAGGTCACGCTGCTCCAGGTCATCAAGCGCATCCTGCCCCCCATGGGCAACGAGATCATCACGCTGGTCAAGGATACCTCCCTGGCCAACGTCATCGCCAACAAGGACATCATCATGATGGCCAAGGAGTACAGCGCCAAGGGCCTGATCTGGCCCCTCTTCTCCACCGCCATCTTCTTCCTGGTGTTCGTGGGCGCCCTGACGCTGCTCTTCGGCTGGCTGGAAAAGCGGCTGGCGTATTTCCGCTGAGGAGGGGACTGCTATGGCATTATTGGAAGTGGCCGGCATCGGCAAAAGCTTCGGCAGTACCGCCGTGCTGCGGGATATCTCCTTTACCCTCAACGAAGGGGAGGCCATCGCCATCATCGGGTCGTCGGGCTCCGGCAAGACCACCTTGCTGCGCTGCCTGAACTTTCTGGAGACGGCGGACACCGGCTCCATCACGGTGGGGGGCGAGACGCTGTGGAGCGCCGACGACATCCACACCCAGAGCGAGGCGGCCATCCGGAAAAAGCGGCTCCATTTCGGGCTGGTGTTCCAGAACTTCAACCTTTTCCCCCAGTATACGGCTTTGCAGAACGTCATGCTGGCGGAACAGCTGCTGGCCAAGGAACGCCCCGACTACAAACAGCACAAAAAGGAAATCCTGGCGGAGATCGAGGCCCATGCCCGGGAACTGCTGGCCGATATGGGCCTGTCCGACCGGGCGGGGCATTATCCCCACCAGCTGTCCGGCGGACAGCAGCAGCGGGTGGCCATCGCCCGGGCCCTGGCCCTGAAACCGGATATCCTCTGTTTCGACGAGCCCACCTCGGCCCTCGACCCCGAACTCACCGGGGAGGTGCTGCGGGTCCTGCGGGACCTGGCGGCCAACAAGACCACCATGATCATCGTCACCCATGAGATGAAGTTCGCCCGGGATGTGGCGGACCGCATCCTCTTCATGGACGGCGGCGTGGTGGTGGAACAGGGCCCCGCCAAGGAGGTCATCGACCATCCCAAGGAGGAGCGCACCCGGCAGTTTCTGGCAAGTTACGGGAAATGATGTCCTTTCTTTACAAAGAAAGGACCAAAGAAATTCCAACCAAAAAGGCATGGTCCATGACCATGCCTTTTTTATATACAGATAAAAATGTGTTTGGAAATTGCGGGACCGGTCACACCGCAGTGGGGCTGTCTGTTTCCTGTCTGCGAGGGGGAACCGGGACCCCCATAAAAATACCCCGCAGGGTATCGCCCTGCGGGGTACTTTTTATGAGAGTTTCTTCGGTTCCTTCTTTGCAAAGAAGGAACAAACCGTCCTCACAGCACGCCGTTCAGCCACTGCATCAGGGTGGGCTTGGGCATGAAGCCCACCTGGCGGGCCACCGGCTGGCCCTTCTTCAGGACCACCAGGGCCGGGATGCTGGAAATGCCGAACTGCTGGGCCAGGGCCAGGTTCTCGTCCACGTCGATGCCGTAGAAGAGTGCCTTGCCCTCCAGGTCCTGGCTGGCGGATTCCAGCACGGGGGCCAGCATCTTGCAGGGATTGCACCAGGTGGCGTTGAAATCCAGCACCGCCACGTCGGCGGCCAGGGCCTGGGTCAGATCATTTTTGTGCACTTCGTGTACCATATTGCATTACTCCTTTGTGTTGCGTTTGCGGGCGGCCAGGTACTCCACGGCGGACAGTGCCGCCACGTTGCCTTCCCCCGCAGCCTTTACATACTGATAGGGCAGCCCCACGGCGTCGCCGCAGGCAAAACAGCCCGGCAGATTGGTCTCCATTCTGGCATTCACCGCCACATGGCCGCCCTTGCCCTCCAGACCCGGCACCAGCTGGGTGGGGGCCATGGCGTCCCGCAGCAGGAACACCCCGTCCACCGGGTATTCCCCGCCGTCGGTGTGCAGCGTCGTCACGGTGACTTCCCCCGTCACGGCGGTGGGCTTCTCCCGGAGGACCTGTACCGTGGCGGGCAGGTCGGGCGCCCCGTCGTAGAGGGGCAGGTAGAGCACCGACCCCGCTACCTCCGCCATATAGGCGGCTTCCGGCTCGGCGGCCGGGCTGGACCCGATCACCGCCACCGCCTTGCCCCGGTAGAGGGGCGCATCACAGGTGGCACAGTAGCTCACCCCCCGGCCGAGAAACTCTTCCTCGCCGGGCAGGGGCTTGCCCTGCACCACCCCGGTGGCCAGGATCACCGCGGTGGCTTCGTAGGTCTCGTTGGCCGTCTGGACGGCAAAATAGTCCCCCATGGCATAGACGGCGTTCACCCGGGCTTCGGTGACCTGGATGCCCATGGTGTCCAGATGGTTCTGGAAGGCCGCCCGCAGGTCCTCGCCGCTTACAGCGGGCAGACCGGGATAGTTCTGGATGGTATGGGCTTTGCCGATCTTCTCGCTCAGCTCCTTGCTGCCGAAGAGCAGCAGGCTCTTGCCCCGGAGCCGGGCGGTGATGGCCGCCGATACCCCTGCAGGGCCGCTGCCGATGATGGCAATATCTACACGCTCCATGGCGTCACACTCCTTTACCGGAAATGGCAGCCCGCCCGGGGAATCCCCGGCAGGGATGCCAGTATCTTCCAATTCCTACAATACTAGTATACTATAGTTTGCCCCGAATACAAGCCCCGGGCTGTGAATAAAGTGTAAATTTTTAAGTTACAGCTTGTAGAGGTCGGTGTACTTGGCCTTCAGGTAGTCGGTGAAATAGTGGGGGTCGAAGTCGCCGCCGCAGAGGCTCTTCACCAGCCAGGCGGGTTCCTTCAGGTTGCCGTACTTCCACAGCCGGTCACAGAGGGCGTCCTTCAGGGGCTGGAGATTGCCTTGGGCCCACTGGGCGTCCAGGTCCATCGTCCGCCGCAGGTCGGCAATGGCCTGGGCACCGTAGGCGCTGCCCAGGGCATAGCTGGGGAAGTAGCCCATATCGCCCATGGCCCAGTGGATGTCCTGCAGGCAGCCGTGGCCGTCGTCGGGCACATCCAGGCCCAGGTATTCCTTGTACTTGGCGTTCCAGGCGGCGGGCAGGTCCCCCACCGCCAGGGTGCCCTGGATCATCGCCTTTTCCAGCTCGTACCGCACCATGATGTGCAGCGCATAGGTCAGCTCGTCGGCCTCGGTGCGGATGAGCCCCGGCTCCGCCCGGTTCACCGCCCGCCAGACTTCTTCCTCGGTGACATCCGCCAGCTGGGTGGGGAAGAGTTCCCGCAGGGTGGGGTAGAGGCAGTGGACAAAGGCACGGCTGCGGCCCACATAGTTCTCAAACAGGCGGCTCTGGCTCTCGTGCAGGCCCATGGTGGCGCCGCCGGTGACGGCGGTGTAGTCCAGCTCGGGGGCAATGTGCCGCTCATAGAGGGCGTGCCCCCCCTCGTGGGCTACGCTGTACAGGTTGGAGAACATGTCCCGGGGCATATAGTGGGTGGTGATCCGCACGTCCCCCCGCCAGAACTCGGTGGTGAAGGGATGTTCGCTCTCGGCCAGCAGGCAGTGCTCCGGTTCCAGGCCCCACAGCTCCATGATCTTTTTGGAAACCTGCTTCTGGGCGTCCAGGGGCCAGTCCTGGTCGAGAAAATCGGTGCGGATGGCGGCGCCCCGCTCCCGGATGGCCGCCAGCAGCGGCACAATGGTCTGGCGCAGGGTATCGAAGAAGGCGTCGCACTGGGCGATGGTGAGACCCCGCTCGTACCGGTCCAGCCAGACTTCGTAGGGGTCCCGGTCGGGGGCAAAGTAGTTCGCCTGGGCCCGGCGGGCTTCTACAATCTTTTCCAGATAGGGCGCAAACAGGGCAAAGTCGTTGGTGCGCTTGGCCTTGGTCCAGACCGGAATGCTCTGCTGCACCAGCTTGGTAAAGGCGGCGTACTCGGCGGCAGGGATCTTGGCGATCTCGTCGTACTGGCGCTGCAGCTCCCGCACCTCGGCGGCCTGCTGCTCGTCCCCGGCATCGGCGGCCGCCTGGCGCAGCAGGGTGGCGGTATCCTCATTCACCAGCAGGTCAAAGCTGGCCCGGCTCAGCACTTCGCAGGCCTCCGCACGGCCGTCGGCACCGCCCTCGGGGGCCACCGTCTCGGCGTCGAAGTCCACCACATTCAGGGCGTACCGGTAGGCATACAGCTGCTTTTCCAGCGCCCGCAGACGTACAATGGATTCTTTCATGGGTCAATACCTCGTGTTTTGTAAAATGGTGTCACTGCCTGTTATTTTACCACACGGCGGCAGGTTTTTCCATTGTAACCGGGGCAAATTTATGGTATTGTGATAGTACAGAAACGAAAGGGGGGATGCGGCCGTGCCGCAGGAACAGCCGCTGGTCAGCATCATTGTGCCGATCTACAATGCACAGGACCATATTGCACGCTGCGTCGAGAGTATCCGACGCCAGACCTACCAGAATCTGGAGATTCTGCTGCTGAACGACGGCAGCCAGGACGTGAGCCTGCAGGTCTGCCAGATGTACGCCGGGGTGGACAAACGCATCCTGCTCATCGACAAGGCCAACAGCGGGGTGGCCGCCACCCGCAACCTGGGCCTGCAGTTTGCCCGGGGCAAGTATCTGCAATTTGTGGACGCCGACGACACCCTGCTGCCCAACGCTACCGAACTGCTGGTGGACCGGGCCGAACGGTACAGCGCCGACCTGGTCATCGCCCACTACAACCGGATCACCCCGCCCCGCCCCCGCAGCGAGGAAGCCGAGGCCAAACGCCCCCGCCCGCCCCGGCCCGACAAGGTCCAGACCTTCGGCTTTTTGCTGGAAGGCCCCATGAACAAACAGGAGTTTGCGGCGGGGCTCATGCAGGAACCCGCCAGCTTCTACTACGGCGTCATGTGGAACAAACTCTACCGGGCGGACATCGTCCATGCCCATGAGGACATCCTCTGCGCCGAAGAGCTGGACTGGTCGGAGGACCTCTACTTCAATCTCAGTTACATCCGCTATGCGGAAAAATTCTACGCCCTGTCCACCCCCATCTACAACTACTACAACACCCCGGGCAGCGCCGTGCACACCGTGCTGAACCCGGTGAACATCGTCACCACCCGGGCGGCTCTCTTCAATTATTACAAAGAGTTGTACGAACATCTGGGATTATACGAAGAGTATAAACCTCAGATTTTTAAATACCTCGTGGCCACGGCGGAAAGCTGAGGCGCGAGCCAAAGAAAGGAGCATCAAGATGAAACGCTGTCCCCAATGCGGCGCCGCCAGTACGCGGCCCGGTGAGAAATTCTGTGCCCGGTGCGGAGCACCGCTGACCGAAGCGCCCGCCCCGGAGGAGGTGACCTGGCCGCCCCAGGCGGCGATCCGCCGCCGTCGCCGGATGATCGCGGCCATTGTGGCCGGGGTGGCGGCCGTCGTGGTGCTGGCGGGGGTGCTGATCTGGCTGGTGGCGGCCCGCGCCAACAGCCGGACCCAGCCTGTGGAGGCTTCGGCACCGGCTGATTCCACAGCGGAGGTCACCTCGGAACCTGCCCCCACTCAAGCGCCGGTCACGGCCGCCCTGGCGGAGGAAAAACGGCTGTACCTGGAAAATCTGCCCACCGCCCCGGGCATGCGGATCACGGTGGACGGGCAGGAGACCCCCTGGTACACGGCGGAGGACGGACGCTTCTATATTGACCGGACCGTCCTGGGGGAGAGCGATACCCTGCTGCGGGCCATCGTGCCCAGCGGTGCGGAGTACCAGACCTCCCTGGCGCTGGTGTCCAAGCCCAGCAACCCCACGGCGTCCTTCGGCACGATGACCACCTGCGAGGAGGACGGCTACAACAACCCCGACGGGGAATACCTGGACGCCATGCTGTCGGTCTATTACCGGTCGCTGCTGAAAGCCTACAACTCCCGCAAGGTGTCCGACCTGCGGTTTTCCACTGACCTGAACGACCAGAGCTGGACCGAGGCCATCACCATGGGCGCCTATGACGCCGTGGAATATGACCTGGCCCAGTCCGATATGGGCTTTACCACCACCGGCCTGGGGTACGGGGACCACAAAGTGACGCTGAACGTTTTCGGTAAATGGGTGGGGGTCAACCGGACCAGCGGCCAGACCGAGACCGGTACCGACTATATGACCATCCAGGCCATCTGGCAGGACGGTATCTGGCAGATCGACCGCTGCCTGCCCTGCACCGAGGCAGACTTCAACAACGGCACGCTGCAGCTTTCCACCAACTGAAAATTCCTGCAAGGCAGGGCCCGCGGGCCCTGCCTTTTTTGTTCACAGAAAGTTTTCGGTTTTTGTACTTGACTTAGTCAACCAACAGGGCTATACTTGACATTGTCAAGCGGAAAGACCGCGTGACGGAACCGGAACATTTCGCCCGCTGCGGCGGGCCCACCTCAGAAAGGGGTATACGACATGAGCAAGCTGAATGAATTTATGGAGATCCTTACCGGACATTTCAACAACAAGGCCCAGTACGAGGCCAAGAAAGGGGAGAACTTCCCCTATGCGGAGCATGTGAACACCGCCTGCAACGACAAGATCACCGGGCTGCCCGCCGATTTTGCGGGGGTGTTTATGGTGGAGGAGAGTTATTTTTCCGCCAACGGCACCACCCATGCGGCGCCCCATCTCTTTCTCTTCACCGAGCAGGAGGGCGGCGTGCTGCTGACCAGCTACGACCTGCCCGCGGGCTACGACAAGGACAGCTTCACCTATGAGAACCTGAAGCCGGTGGCCTATGCCGACCTGAAACCCTCGGCCAAGTTCACCCCGGCCCTCTACCGGGAGAAGGACGGCGTCTGGGAGGGCGGCAGCGTGTCGATGTTCAGCCCGGTGCTGAAGTTCACCCTCTTTGAACGGTTCAGCAAGGATGTGCTGGAAGTGTCCGAGAGCATGGAGGTCAACGGCAAACGCACCTTCGGCTACGACGAACCTATCCTCTACAAGCGGGCTTGATGTTCCTTCTTTGCAAAGAAGGAACCGAAGAAATTCCAAATAAAAATCCCTCGCAGGGAATTACCCTGCGGGGGATTTTTGATTAGAGTTCTTTTGGTTCTTTTCTTGCAAGAAAAGAACATACAGACGCGCTTACCGGCCGATGGGAGCGCACTTCTTGGCCAGCCAGGCTTTCTCCTCGTCGGTCAGGCGGGGGGCCAGGGTCTCATAGACATGCTGGTGGAAGTTGTTCAGCCAGTCGATCTGTACCCGGGACAGTTCATCCACGATCACCGGGGTGGTGTCGATGGGCACCACGGTCAGGGGGGTGAAGCCCAGCCAGTGGCCGTACTGGTTGTCGCCCAGGTCGATGCACTCCAGCTCGTTCTCGATGCGGATGCCCACCTCGTCGGTCTCATAGATGCCCGGCTCGTCGGTGATGGTCATGCCCGGCTTGAAGATCACCGGGTTGTTGGGCCGCAGACTCTGGGGGCCTTCATGGACGCCCGAGATGAAGCCCACGCCGTGGCCGGTGCCGCAGCGGTAGTTCACCTTGTGGGCCCAGACCGGACCCCGGGCAAAGGTATCCAGGGCAAAGCCGGTGCAGTAATCCAGGAACACCGCCCGGGCCATGTCGATGTGGCTCTGGAGCACCCAGGTGTAGTACTTGCGCTCGTCCTCGGTGAGGGGGCCTACCGGATAGGTCCGGGTGATGTCGGTGGTGCCGCAGTCATACTGGCCGCCGTTGTCCACCAGCAAAAAGCCCTTGCGCTCGATCTTGCTGTTGACCTCCCCTTCGGCATGATAGTGCATCATGGCCGCGTTGGGACCCCAGGCCGCAATGGTGGAGAAGCTGTCCTCCAGATAGCCCGGCTGCTCGGCCCGGCGCTTCTGGAGCATCTTCTCGATGTCGGTCTCGTAGAGCTCCTGGCCTTCCGCCAGGGCTTTCTCCAGGTCCATCTCAAACCGGACCACGGCTACGCCATCCCGGATATGGCATTCCCGGATATTCTCAAGCTCCACCGCATTCTTCACGCCCTTCAGGGCAAAGATGGGGTCGGTGCCCGCCACCGTCTTGTAGGCGGAAAGGCCATTATAAAGGTCATAGTTGGTGGCCTTCTCGTCCACCAGGAAGACTTCCCCGGCATCCACCTTGCTCACGGCGTCCAGCAGGTCGGTGTAGCCCCGGACGGCCACCCCGTTCTCCGCCAGGGTGGCGGCGTCCGCCTCGCTCAGACGGCCCGGCGCTACAAAGAGGGTGGCGTCCCGGGAAGTAACCAGAGCATAGGCCACCGCCAGCGGGGTGCAGGGCAGGTCCCGGGCCCGCAGGTTCAGCAGCCAACCCACGCAGTCCAGCCCGGTGACGGCCAGCGCCGTGGCACCGGCCTTGGCCAGCTCGCCGCGCACCCGGGCGATCTTCTCCGCCGCCGCGGCACCGGTCTGGGCGGTGGTCAGCAGCTCACAGGGGGTATCCGGCAGGGAAGGACGCTCGCCGGAAGCATCCCAGATGGGGCTGGCCACATCCTGGCTCTTCAGGGAAGCTCCCTTCTTGGCCAGCACGGCGGTGTACTCGTGGGCCAGGTCGGCGGGCACGCAGCTGCCGTCCAGCAGCAGGGTCTGGCCTTCGGTCATATGGTCGGCCAGGTACTCCGCCACGGTGGGCACCCCGGCGGAACCGGCGTGCATGCATTCAATTTCGGTGCCTGCCAGCTGCTTGTCTGCCTGGACATAGAACCGGCCGTCACACCAAAGGGCGGAACCCTCCTGGGTCACCACCAGGGTGGAGTTTTCCCCGGTAAAGCCGGAGAACCAGGGCAGCGCATTGTAGTAGGCGGGCAGATACTCGCTGCAATGGGGGTCACTGGTCATAAGCAATACGGCGTCTGCGCCCGCGGCTTTGGCGGCGGCGCGCAGCGCGGCGATTTTTTCATTGGTCGTCAATCTTCAACACTCCCTCGTATTTTGGCTTGACTTCATCATACCACGTTTTACTAAAAGGTCAAGCGGGCACAATATTTGCAAAAAGTTCAAAAAAACAGCGGCCAAAAGGGCCGAAACCCCTTGACGCGTTTGTTATAATGGTATTAGCAGTTAGTTTGTGCGACTGCCAGAACCAACCAATTCAGCGAAACAGAGGTGCCATCATGGCAGAGAATAAGACCAAAATCGATATTTTTTCCGGCTTTCTGGGCGCAGGCAAGACTACGCTCATCAAGAAACTGATCCAGGAGTGCTTCGCCGGGGAGCGCATCGTCCTGATCGAAAATGAATTCGGCGAGATCGGCATTGACGGCGGCTTCATGCGGGAAGCGGGCATCCAGGTCAATGAGCTGAACTCCGGCTGCATCTGCTGCTCCCTGGTGGGCGACTTCCGGGAGGCCCTGAAGCAGGTGGTGGAGACCTACCACCCCGACCGCATCCTCATCGAGCCCTCCGGCGTGGGCAAGCTGTCCGACGTGACCCGGGCTGTGGAAGGCGTCGCCGAGACCCTGCCGGTCATCCTGAACAGCTTTGTCACGGTGGCCGACGTGAACAAGGTCAAAATGTATATGAAGAACTTCGGCGAGTTCTACGATGACCAGGTCAGCCATGCTTCCTGCATCATCCTGAGCCGCACCGGCAACACCAGCGAGAAGAAGATCTCCGACGCCGTGGCCCTGCTCACCGAGAAGAACCCCACCGCCACCATCGTCACCACCGACTGGACCGCCCTCTCCGGCGCCCAGATCGTCTCGGTCATGGACGGCAAGCGGGACCTGGTGGCCGAGCTGCTGGACCAGGCCCGGGCCGCCAACGAGGCCCATGCCGGTGAGGAGGAGCATCATCACCACCATCATCATCACCATGAGGACGGGGAGGAGCACGAGTGCTGCCACCATCACGACCATGATGAGGACGAGGAACACGAATGCTGCCATCATCACGACCATGACCATGAGGAGGGCGAATGCTGCCATCATCATGACCATGACCACGAGGACCACGAGTGCTGCGGCCATGACCATCACCACGAGCACCACTATGACGAGCACGGCGTATGCAGCTGCGGCCATCATCACCACGACCACGACGCCGACGAGGTGTTCACCAGCTGGGGACGGGAGACGGCCCACAAGTTCAGCCGGGCGGCCCTGGAAGAGGCCCTCACCAAGCTGGACGGCGGCGACTACGGCATGATCCTGCGTGCCAAGGGCATCGTGGACGGCGGAGCCGACGGCTGGCTGGAATTCGATATGGTCCCCGGCGAGCACGAGATCCGCACCAGCACCCCCGATGTCACCGGCAAGCTCTGCGTCATTGGCTCCCAGCTGAAAGAGGCCGACCTGGCCACCCTGTTCGGCCTGTAAGCGCGCAAAGAGGGGAACCGTCCCGGCGGCGGTTGCAACAGAAAGGATAGTACTATGGCAAGACAGATTCCGGTCTACCTGTTTGTAGGCCAGCTGGAGAGCGGCAAGACCAAGTTCATCCAGGAGACGATGGAGGACCCCCAGTTTGATTCCGGCGACAAGACGCTGCTGCTGGTCTGCGAGGAGGGCGAGGAAGAGTACGACCCCGACCGCTTCGCTTTCGGCGGCGTCCATGTGGCCCAGCTGGAGGACAAGAGCGAGCTGAACAAGGAAAACCTCACCGCCCTGGAGAAGAAATCCGGCTGCGGGCGGGTCATCATTGAATACAACGGCATGTGGCTGATCCAGGACCTGTACGACGCTATGCCGGACAACTGGCTGGTCTACCAGTGCCTGGCCACGGCGGACGGCACCACCATCAAGACCTACGCGGGGGACAACGCCATGCGGTCCCTCTTGCTGGACAAGCTGCGGGGCAGCGAGCTGCTGGTGGTGAACCGGGCCGAGAAGGTCAACGACGAGGAGAGCCGCCAGCTCATCCACAAGCTGGTGCGCCAGGCCAGCCGCCGCTGCGACATCGCCTATGAGTTTGCCGACGGCAGCGTGGCCTACGACGATATTCCCGACCCGCTGCCCTTCGACGTGAACGCCCCGGTCATCGAGATCCCCGAGGAATTCTTCGGCATCTGGTATATGGACTGCATGGACGACGCCAAGAAATACGACGGCAAGACGGTGAAATTCCTGGCCCAGGTCTGCCAGACCAACCGGGCAGGCAAGAACAGCTTTGTGCCCGGCCGGTTCGCCATGACCTGCTGCGTGCAGGACATCCAGTTTGTAGGCTTCCCCTGCAAGTACGACGATTACAAGAACCTGGAACAGCGCAGCTGGATCACCCTGACCGCCAAGGTCAATGTGAAATATCACCCCATCTACAAGGGCCAGACCCCCGATTCCACCGGCCCGGTGCTCACCGCCCTGAAGGTGGAGCCCGGCGAAAAGCCCAAGGACGACGTGGTCATGTTCAGCTGAACGGGGACCGTTCTTTTCTTGCAAGAAAAGAACCAAAAGAACTCTCATAAAAAATATCCCGCAGGGATTTTCCCTGCGGGATATTTTTCTTGGGATTTCTTCGGCTCTTCCTGGCAAAAAGGGGCGGGGCCGTCGTGGTTCCGGGATTGCCCATGCCCGGTTGAAAGATTGGATTTCTTCGGTTCTTTCTTTGTAAAGAAGGTTTTTCCCCGTGCCGCCCGGTGGGGGCGAGGCCGCTGTGGTTCCGGGATCGCCCATGCCCGGTTGAAAGATTGGAATTTCTTCGGTTCCTTCTTTGCAAAGAAGGAACAAGGGTGTTCATATCCTGTACACAAAGTGTATATTTCAGGGCGGTTATCCACTGCGTAAAGGGGTTATCCACGTTGAAATTGTGGAAAACTCTGTGGAAACCGTGGAAAACTACCCCGGTTTTTCTGTTGAAACTGTGGAAAACCCGGTGGAAAGCTTGCCGCAGAGCGATTTGGCTTCCAAAGTTTTCCACAGCGGGGCAGTGGAGGCGGGGGACCCGGCTTGACAAGGCCGTGGTATCTGTGTACAATAAGAATAATCCAAAATTGTGCAAAGGAGTGACTGTTGTATGAAGCACATTCAGACCCTCGAGACCCGCGATATGGTGAAGAGCCTCCAGAACGGCGGCTGCGGTGAATGCCAGACCTCCTGCCAGAGCGCCTGCAAGACCAGCTGCGGCATCGCCAACCAGCCCTGCGAGAAGGCTGAGAACTGATTTTTTCCCATCTGGCAATCGTGCCGGGCTGCCCGTGCGGCGCCCGGCATTTTCTATGGCTGTTTTACAAGGAGTTTTTCCATGATCCATCAATACAAACTGGGCGGTTACAACATCGTGCTGGACGTGTTCAGCGGCAGCGTCCATGCCGTGGATGACGTGGCCTACGATGCCATCGCCCTCATCGACCAGGGCAAGAGCCGGGAGGAAGCGGCCGCGGCCCTGGAGAAGAAATACGCCGGCCGGCAGGACGTCACCCCCGCCGACATCCAGGACTGCCTGGACGACATCGACGAGCTGACCAAGGAGGGCAAGCTCTTTGCCCCCGACGCCTACGCCGACCATGCCTTTGATTTCAAGAACCGGTCCAACGTGGTGAAGGCTCTCTGCCTCCATGTGGCCCATACCTGCAACCTGAATTGCAGTTACTGCTTCGCCGCCCAGGGCAAGTTCCACGGCGAGGCCGGCCTCATGAGCTTCGAGACCGGCAAGCAGGCCCTGGATTTCCTGGTGGCCCATTCGGGCACCCGGCGCAATCTGGAGGTGGACTTCTTCGGCGGCGAACCGCTGATGAACTTTGAGGTCTGCAAGCAGCTGGTGGCCTATGCCCGCAGCATCGAGAAGGAAGCGGGCAAGAATTTCCGGTTCACCCTGACCACCAACGGCATCGGCATCACCGACGAGGTCATTGAGTGGGCCAACAAGGAGTGCTACAACGTGGTGCTCTCCCTGGACGGCCGCAAGGAAGTGAACGACCGGTTCCGGGTAGACCTGGCGGGCAACGGCAGCTATGACCGCATCGTGCCCAAGTTCCAGAAGCTGGTCAAGGCCCGGGGCGGCAAGGGCTATTACATGCGGGGCACCTTTACCCACCACAACGTGGATTTCACCAACGATCTCTTCCATATGGCGGACGACCTGGGCTTTACCGAGCTGTCCATGGAACCGGTGGTGGCCTCCCCCGATTCCCCCGAAGCCCTCACCGAGGAGGACCTGCCCAAGCTGTTTGACCAGTACGAGCTGCTGGCCAAGGACATGCTCCGCCGCCAGAAGGCGGGCAAGCCCATCACCTTCTACCATTACATTCTGGACCTGAAGCACGGCCCCTGCATCTACAAGCGGATCTCGGGCTGCGGGTCCGGCACCGAGTATATGGCCGTTACCCCCTGGGGCGATCTCTATCCCTGCCACCAGTTCGTGGGCGACCCCGACTACAAGCTGGGCAACGTCTGGGACGGCGTGACCAACACCGCCCTGCGGGATGAGTTCAAGCTCTGCAACGTCTATGCCCGCCCCGACTGCAAGGATTGCTGGGCACGGCTCTACTGCGCGGGCGGCTGCGCGGCCAACGCCCTCCACGCCACCGGCGACATCCACGGTACCTACGAGTACGGCTGCAAGGTATTCCGCAAGCGGATGGAATGCGCCCTGATGATCCAGGTGGCCCAGCGCCTCGACCCCGAACTGGCCCGCAACGCCGTGCAGTATGAAAGCGACTGCGACGGCTGCGGCGAAACCAAGGACGCCTGCGACTGACCCCTACTTTCTTTGTAAAGAAAGTAGGCAAAGAAACTTTAACCTTTTACCCGGGAATGAGTAGCGCCGGAAATATGGCGGTCTTGCCTGCACAGAGAGGCAGGGGGAAAGTCTCTTTGAAAAGAAAGCAGGCAAAGAAACTTTAACCTTTTTACCCGGAAGTGAGAAGTTCCGGAAATATGGCGGTCTCGCCTGCACAGAGAGGCAGGGGGAAAGTCTCTTTGAAAAGAAAGCAGGCAAAGAAACTGTAACCTTTTTACCCGGGAATGAGTAGTTCCGGCAGCGCAAAACCAGAAATACCAGCAAAAAAGGCACGGTCGAAAGACCGTGCCTTTTGGTTTGTGGAAAATCACCGCCGCCGGTGGGAGACAAAGAGCGCGCAGCTCATGATGAGGAAAAACACCGCAATGGCGGCCACCACCAGCAGGATCAGCTCAAAGATCTTCACGTTGAAGTTGCTCTGCAGCGTCTGGGTGGCGCCCTCGATGGCGGCACTGGTGCTGCTTACCGTGCTGGAAGCACCGCTCTCCGCCGCAGCCAGCGCTGCCGAAGCGGCATCGGTGTCACCCAAAGCGGTCAGGGCGTCCGCCAGCGCCTGGCCGCCCATGGCTACCAGACGGTTGTTGGTCTCGCTCTTGACCTTTTCGCCGTTCACCGCGCCGGACAGATATTCCGCCAGCAGGTCGGTGGCACCCCGCAGGGCCGGGGCGTAGTTTTCATCCACCGTCCAGCCGCTGGTGCTCCACATATTGTTCATATACAGCAGCAGCTGCATGCCGGAGTCCGACAGCATCGAGTTGTAGACGGTTTCCGCAAAGGTGGTGGAGGAAGTGTCCACCGTGCCGAAGCTCAGCGAGATGAACTGGTAGCACCGGTCATAATCGGTGAGGTCGGCGTAGTAGTTTTTCAGGGCGTCGGCAATGCTGGTGTCTTTGGTCAGTTGGGACCCCACCACCACCGAGTCCAGGTCCGCCCGCAGGTCCTGGTCCCCGAACTTGCTGGCGGAACCGTCGTCGTCAATATTGAAGGTGGCCCGCATGGCGTCGGCGTAGCCGGCAGCGTCGTTGGCCTGGCCGTAGTAGACCTGGGCCAGCTCCATGCAGTCGCCGCCCCAGCTGCCCGTGATGGGCAGGCCGTTGTACACCAGGTTCATCGAAGCCAGCAGATGGCCGAAGTCGATTTTTTCGCCGTTGGGCAGCGTGACGGTGTTCATCCCCTGCAGGGCCGAAAGATCGGCGTCCTGCTGGGAAACATAGCTCTCAAACTCGGTATCCCGGGTACCTGCCGTCAGCTGCCAGATGGTGGTGTTGTAGTCACCGGTGCGGGTGTAGGACAGCGTCAGCAGAATGGGATCGGCATCGTCGTGGTCGGCCGCGTAGTCGTTGGCCAGCTCCTGCAGCCGGCTCAGGCGGTCCAGCGTGGCGTCGTAGTCCTCGGCCGCGGCACGGGGCGCGGCCCACAGGAACAGGGCCAACACAAACCCCAGCAGACAAAGCAGCCGGGGCAAACGGATCGTATCGAAATGCGTGGTCAAGCACCTCCAGGGTTGTTTCCGATTTGTAACTTTTATAGTATACCACACTGGCACGTGGTTTGTCACGAATTTTTTGTGAAATCTACGCCCCCTTTACTTGCCCGCCCTCTTTGCCGTATAATGGGCCTAACAACCAAACGGAGGAACCAGAATTTATGACCACGGGCAAAAAACACTACGGCTGGCTGTGGGTGGTGCTGCTCTTTGCGGTGTGCACGGTGGTGTACGGCCTGCTCAGCAGCTATCCCCGGGAACTGGCCGTCTACAGCGACGAGCTGCGCTACCTGGATGTGGCCCGCAGCCTCTGGCAGGGGCGGGGTCTGCGGGTGCGCAACATGCCCAGCGATTACCAGAAGATCCTTTACCCCCTGTGCATCCTGCCCGCCCTGGCCCTGAAAACCACCGCCGCCCAGATCACCGCCATCGGCTGGCTGAACGCCGCCTGGGCGTCCAGCACGGTCTTTCCCGCTTTCGCCCTGGCCCGGGCCACCGGCCAGAACCGGCGGCGCACCGCCTTTCTGGTGGGCATCACGGCGGTGCTGCCTACCCTGTCCGCCTGCTCCACCTTCATGAGCGAGACGGTCTTTCTGCCCCTCTCTTTGTGGCAGGTCTACTTTCTCTGGCGGGCCATGGCCGCCCCCACCCCCCGGGCTTTCGTCGGCTGGAGCGCCCTGGCCGGGGCCTGGTGCTGGCTGCTCTATTTAAATAAAGAAGTGGCCCTCTATTACCTCATCGCCTGGGTGCTGCTCCGGGCCTGGGTCCTCTGGCAGGACCGCCGCCGCTGGCCCGCCGAACTGGCCGGGGTGGCCGCTTTGCTGGGGGCGTTCCTGGTCTGCTTCCTGGCCGCCAAACTCACCCTCTTTGCGGGGCTGGGCAACTCCTACAACCAGACCGGCTGGCTCACCGCCGAACAGTGGGCTTTTTTGCCCTTTGCGGTGGTCTGCGATGTCCTCTTTACCGTGCTGGCCTTCGGGGTGTTCCCGGTGCTGGTGCCCCTGGCCGCCCTGCGCCGCCCCCGCCCCGGCACCGACCCCCGCCGCACCCAGCTGCCCCTGCTGGTGCTGCTGGCCCTGGGCATCGGGGTAGGGGTGGTGGCCTGGAGCATCACCGTGCGGGAGGACCTGGGCTCTGCCTCCCCCCGGCAGCATATGCGGTATCTGGAACCCCTGCTCATCCCCCTGCTGCTGGCAACGATGGACGCCCTGGACGGCGCCCTGACCCCGGTGCGCCGCCGTGTTCTGGCGGTGCTTACCGCCCTGTGGGGCGCGGGCTTCCTGGTCTTTTGCCGGGACATCGGCCCCGGCGCCGGGGACAATACCTTTTTGCAGTGGTTCGACTTTGTGGCTGACCGGCTGGACCGGCTGCCGGTGCTGGGCTTGGGGGGCTGGCTGCTGGTCTGGCGGCTGGCGATCGTGGCGGGCGTCGCCGCCCTGGGGGTTGCCCTGGTACGGCGCAAGGCCCGGCGGGCACTGGCCCTGGCAGCCCTGGCGCTCTGCGTCCTCTGCTATGCCGGGGAATGGCGGATCAACCGCTGGACCTACGGCGTGGAGGAGGGAACCGTCCGGGACGCCAGCGCCCTCAACGATTCCCTCAAAACCCTGGAGGGCACCGTGCTGTTTATCCCCAAGGGGGTGCGCCAGCGGGACAGCCAGCTCATCGACACCTATGTGGACCGGGATGTCTGCCTCTGCGAGTATGACACCCTGCTGGCGGGGGGATTCCTGGACGACGGGGTGCTGGACCTGGGGACCGAAAAGCCCTACCCCGAATACCCCGGCCGCCCCTATGAGGACCTGACCGGGGCGGACTGGATTCTCGTCTCCGACGGGGTGCCCCTGGACACCACCGGGCTGGAACCTTCGGGGATTGCCTGCCCGGCGGGGTACACCCTCTGGCACAACCCCACCCCCGCCCGGGTGGCCTTTACCCAGTGAAAAATCCCCGGATTTGCAAAGAAATGCCGCGGCTTCGTCCTTTACAACGCCGCCCAAATACGGTACAATAAAATGACCAACTAAAACAAAGAGAAGGAGAGATCGCTTTGTTCACCATCATGAAACGGCGGGAGCTGAACCCCACCGTCACCGAACTGTGGATCCATGCGCCCCTCATCGCCAAAAAGGCGAAGGCCGGCCAGTTTATCATTGTGCGTCCCAAGGAGGACTCCGAGCGCATCCCCCTGACCATCGCGGGGTATGACCGGGAGGCGGGCACCGTCTCCATCATCTTCCAGGTGGTGGGCGGTGGTACCATGGAGCTGAACACCCTCAAGGAGGGCGAAGCGGTCCATGACTTCGTAGGCCCCCTGGGCAAGGCCACCGAGATCGAAGGCCTGAAAAACGTCTGCGTGGTAGGCGGCGGCGTGGGCTGCGCCATCGCCCTGCCCGTGGCCCAGGCCCTCCACGCCCAGGGCACCAAGGTTACCGGCATTGTGGGCTTCCGCAACAAGGACCTGGTCATCCTGGAGGAGGAGTTCCGCGCCTGCTGCGACGACTTCATCATCATGACCGACGACGGCTCCTACGGCGAGAAGGGTGTCGTCACCGCCCCCCTGGAGGCCAAGATCAACGAGGGCGCCAACTTTGACGAGGTCATCGCCATCGGCCCGCTGATCATGATGAAATTCGTCGTCAAGACCACCAAACCCCACAACGTCAAGACCGTGGTGTCCATGAACCCCATCATGGTGGACGGCACCGGCATGTGCGGCGGCTGCCGCCTGACGGTGGGCGGCAAGACCAAGTTCGCCTGCGTGGACGGCCCCGACTTCGACGGGTTTGAAGTGGACTTTGACGAGGCAATGCACCGCGGCTCCATGTACAAGCCCTTTGAGGCCCACGCCCGCGAGGAAGAGTGCAATCTGCTGAAACAGGAGGTGCAGTGATCATGCCCAACATGGACCCGAAAAAATGTCCCATGCCCAGCCAGGACCCCAACGTCCGGAACAAGAACTTTAAAGAGGTGGCCCTGGGCTACACCGCTGAGATGGCGGTCAACGAGGCACAGCGCTGCCTCCAGTGCAAGAACCACCCCTGCCGCTCCGGCTGCCCGGTGGATATCGACATTCCCGGCTTCATCGCCCATGTGGCCAAGGGCGAGTTTGAGGAAGCCTACAAGGTCATCGCCCAGTCCAGCGCCCTGCCCGCCGTCTGCGGCCGGGTCTGCCCCCAGGAAAACCAGTGTGAAGGCAAATGCGTCCGGGGCATCAAGGGCGAGCCGGTGGGCATCGGCCGTCTGGAACGGTTCGTGGCCGACTGGTACCGGGAGAACGTACATACCAAACCCGAAAAGCCCACCCCCAACGGCCACAAGGTGGCGGTCATCGGCGCCGGCCCCTCCGGCCTGACGGTGGCCGGCGACCTGGCCAAGATGGGCTACCAGGTCACCGTCTATGAGGCCCTCCATGTGGCGGGCGGCGTGCTGATGTACGGCATCCCCGAGTTCCGTCTGCCCAAGGACATCGTCCAGCACGAGGTGGAAGGCCT
>CALXHP010000013.1 GCA_944388135.1 uncultured Gemmiger sp.
CTCTGAACGGCCAGCAGCGTGTCCAGAATCTCCCGCTGCACCTCCGGCGTGTTGTCCTTTTGGTAGAGCGCGGTAAGGACTTCCAGCACCTGCCGGTAGTCGGCGCCGGGCAGCTGGCGGGGCATCTGGTTGTGCAGCCGCATGCGAATGTATTGGGAGAGTGTCAGCCCGCATCGGGTGGCTGCCTGTTCAAACAGCTTCTTTTCTTCCGGTGTCACCCGGATGTTCAGTTGCACGTTTCGAGTCAACATAATTTCACCTCCATATAGCAAAAGACCGGGCATCCAGCGCAGGTGACATAAGAAAACAAAGGTTCTTAATGAACTGCGAAGCACCGCAGGGCCGCGTAAAGGCAGCAGATACTAGGCAGAGGGGCACCGCCATACTGGATGTATGTCGGTGCCCCGATAACGAAGTAGATGCTGCTTTTACGTCAGGCCTTGCGGCTTTGTTTTGTTATGGAGCCGCGCCAGGGCTCGGTCTTTGCATTGTTGCGTTGTTGGATTTTCGGGGGTCATAGGGGCTGCGCCCCTTGCCAGCGTCCTGCGCTGGGGCGGCGTATGGCTTGCAAAAGCTATACAAAGCCAGTGCTCGTTACCCCTGCGGACAGGTGTTTTTGTACGGACTGAAAAGGAATCACTCCAGCGCGTCCCCGTACAGAAGGTCCGGCAGGACCGCTTCCTCGGCTGCATTCTTGATTGCATTCATGCGCCCTGCCCAGGCCAGCGGGTCGGCCCGTTTGAGGGCTTCATCCACGCCCTGCTGGCGGGCCATCCGGGTGATGGTGTCCTCCACCATCTGCCGGGCTGTGGCGTCCACATCGGCCAGATGGCTGTGCAGCGTACCTTCCAGAAGCATGAGGTCGAACAGATCGGGGCGGTGCTCCCGGAGGAACTGCCGCCGCAGTTCACCGTATTTGCCGATGGGCCGGGTATCGGTTTCAGGAAGAACCAGATCGGGAATGAGATAGCCGTTGATCTCGGTATAAGTCAGTTTCATGGTGTGCCTCCTTCAGCGTTCCTGAGTGTCCTTGTTGTAGCCGCGTTTGTGCTGCCAGGTATGGAGCAGATGGAGAATGACCTGCTGCATCTGCTGCGGGGTGTAGTGCTTGGGAAAGTACCGCTGCACGTCCTCTTGGTTGAGGAAGAACTTCTGCCGCTGATTGGGCTTTTCCTCGGTGAGCAGGTGGTGCAGGTATTCGCGGGTCAGCGTTCCCGCCTGGCTCATCTGTTTGAGGGTGCGGGACTGGGTGAGGGACGGGGTAGCCTGACAGGCGTCCATCTCCTCTTTGAGCATCCGCTGGTGCTCCTCGGTCAGATAGGAGATCTCCACCGCCGGATTGAAGGCAATCTGGTATTCGTCTACCATCTGGAGGATGGAGGGGATCAAGTGAGTCAGACGGATGTAACGCTGGACTTGTTTTCTGCTCTCTCCAGCATCTTCTGCAACTTGCTGGTCTGTACGTAACTTCGGGCCAAGTTGGCCCGAAGTTAAATCACTGCGGGCACCTTGATGTTTCATGGCTTCCATCTTCATCTTATAGGCAAACGCTTTCTCGCTGGGCAGGATATGCTCCCGCTGGATGTTGCTGTCTACCATCAGGATTACCGCCTCGTCGTCAGTCATATTCCGGACCAGCACCGGCAGTTCGGTGATGCCCAGAGCCTCGCAGGCGGCCTTGCGGCGGTGACCGCTGACGATCTCGTAGCGGCCATCCCCACGGGGGCGGACCAGCAGCGGAGAGAGGACACCGTACTCCCGGATGCTTTCCTTCAGTTGTTCCATCTCCTCGCCGCTGGCCACCCGGAAGGGATGCCCCTGAAAGGGTTCCAGCAGACTGGCTGAAAGAGTAATTACTTTTTCAGTCTGTGGGTTTTGGGCTTGGTTTTCTGCCATGACAATACGCTCCTTTTCTGTGTAGATTGAGGGCTTGCAAGAGGCGTTTTGTGCCCAAAAATGTATACGAAAAACCGGGTACATTTTCAGAAAATCCAGATTTTCCGGGCCCAAAATCGCCTTTTGAACAAAAAGTAGGCATAAAAAATCCCCCTGCAACTGAAATCAGTAGCAGGGGGATTGGCGTATTACAGGTAGATCTCCAAGTCGATATCACGCCATCGGCTTGGCTTTATCACGCTGTTATGCGCTTTTTGGAATGCTTGCGCATCCTCTAAGCTGAGCGTGAGCTCCAAGAGTCCAACGGTTTTACTTGCGAGGATTCTTGATAGCGGCCTGAGCAGCAGCCAGGCGAGCGATGGGCACACGGTAGGGAGAGCAGCTGACGTAGTCCAGACCAACATTGTGGCAGAACTCGACGCTGGAGGGATCTCCGCCGTGCTCGCCGCAGATGCCCAGACCCAGGTTGGGGTTGGTCTCGCGGCCGTCGTGGGCAGCCATCTTGATCAGCTTGCCAACACCGACCTGATCGAGGTGCTGGAACGGATCGCTCTCGTAGATCTTGGTGTCGTAGTAGGCAGTCAGGAACTTGGCAGCGTCGTCACGGCTGAAGCCGAAGGTCATCTGGGTCAGGTCGTTGGTGCCGAAGCTGAAGAAGTCGGCTTCCTTGGCGATCTGGCCAGCGGTCAGGGCAGCACGCGGGATCTCGATCATGGTACCGATCTGGTACTTCATGTCAACGCCAGCCTCAGCGATGAGCTTGTCGGCAGTCTTGACAACGACATCCTTGACGTACTTGAGCTCCTTGACCTCGCCAACCAGAGGAATCATGATGTGCGGGGTGATCATCTTGCCGGTCTCGGCGCTGACCTTCAGGGCAGCCTTGATGACGGCGTTGGTCTGCATCTCGGCGATTTCCGGATAGGTGACGCACAGACGGCAGCCACGATGGCCCATCATGGGGTTGAACTCGTGCAGGCTGACAACCACGTTGTTCAGCTCTTCGGTGGTCATGCCCATATCCTTGGCCAGAGCCTCGATCTCCTCGGGCTTGGTGGGCAGGAACTCATGCAGAGGCGGGTCCAGATAACGGATGGTCATCGGACGGTCGCCCATGATGCGGTACATGGCGGTGAAGTCGGCCTCCTGATAGGGCTCGACCTTGGCCAGAGCGGTCTTGCGCTCTTCAACCGTACGGGCGCAGATCATCTCACGGACAGCCTTGATGCGGTCCTCGGCGAAGAACATATGCTCGGTACGGCACAGACCGATGCCTTCAGCACCCATGTCGACGGCGTTCTGGGCGTCGCGCGGGTTGTCGGCGTTGGTCAGGACCTTCATCTGGCGGGCAGCGTCAGCCCAGCCCATGAAGCGCTTGAAGTTGGCGTTCTCGGTGGAAGCCACAGTAGCGATCTGGCCTTCGTAGATGTTACCGGTGGAGCCATCGATGCTCATCCAGTCGCCCTCATGGAAGAGGTGGCCGTTGATGGTGATGGTCTTGGCATCGTAGTCGATGACAACATCGTTGTCGTTGCCGCAGCCGGAAACACAGCAGGTGCCCATGCCACGAGCGACAACGGCGGCGTGGCTGGTCATACCGCCACGGACGGTCAGGATGCCCTGAGAAACCTGCATACCGACGATATCTTCGGGGCTGGTTTCGAGACGGACCAGGACGATCTTCTTCCAGGCTTCGTCCTTGACCTTTTCCTCGGCGTCCTCAGCAGAGAAGACAACGCGGCCGCAGGCAGATCCCGGAGAAGCAGCCAGGCCCTTGCCGATTGCCTCGGCAGCCTTCAGAGCGGCAGCGTCAAACTGGGGATGCAGCAGGGTGTCCAGCTGCTTGGGCTCGACGCGCAGAACAGCAGTCTGCTCGCTGATAACGCCCTCATCCACCAGGTCGCAGGCGATCTGCAGAGCAGCCTGGGCGGTACGCTTGCCGTTACGGGTCTGCAGCATGAAGAGCTTGCCATCCTCGATGGTGAACTCCATGTCCTGCATATCCTTGTAGTAGTTCTCGAGGCGGGTAGCGATCTCAACAAACTGATCGTAAACCTCGGGCATCTCCTCATGCAGCTTGCTGATGGGAGAAGGAGTACGGATGCCGGCCACGACGTCCTCGCCCTGAGCATTGATCAGGTACTCGCCCATGAGCTTCTTCTCGCCGGTGGCGGGGTTACGGGTGAAGGCAACACCGGTGCCGGAACGCATGCCGGAGTTACCGAACGCCATCTGCTGGACGTTGACGGCAGTGCCCCACTCGTAGGGGATCTCGTTCATCTTACGATACACATTGGCGCGGGGGTTGTCCCAGGAACGGAAGACGGCCTTGACGGCACCGATCAGCTGTTCCTTCGGGTCCTGCGGGAACTCGCTGCCCTGCTTCTCGCGATAGATCTGCTTGAACTCCTTGACGAGTTCCTTCAGGTCATCGGCAGTCAGCTCAACGTCCTGCTTGACGCCCTTGCGCTCCTTCATGGCGTCGATGCGCTCTTCGAAGAAGCTCTTGCCCAGCTCCATAACAACATCAGAATACATCTGGATGAAGCGGCGATAGCAGTCGTAAGCAAAACGGGGGTTATCGGTCTTCTTGGCCAGGCCCTCAACAGCCTGGTCGTTCAGGCCCAGGTTCAGGATGGTATCCATCATGCCGGGCATGGACTGACGGGCACCGGAACGGACGGAAACCAGCAGCGGGTTGTCCACGGAGCCGAAGGTCTTGCCGGTCTGCTCCTCCAGAATGCCCATGTATTTGAAGATGTCCGCTTTGATCTCATCGTTGATCTCGCGGTTGTCGGCATAATACTGGGTGCAGGCTTCGGTGGTGATGGTGAAGCCCTGCGGAACCGGCATGCCGGCGTGGGTCATCTCGGCCAGGCCGGCGCCCTTGCCACCCAGAATGTTCTTCATGGTGGTCTGGTCGCCGCCGAAGGCGTCATGGCCCTCTTTGAACAGGTACAAGAATTTCTTGCTCATACTAACCTCCCAAAAACGGTAACGTGTTTGCATACAACGTTTCGTGTTTGCATAGTCCATTATAACAGACCCTAAAAGGAATTTCCAGTGGATTGTTAAAAAAATGCTCAATAGTTTGGCTGAAAAACCAACAAACTTTTCTCCCCAGGGTATTGCAATTTGCACAAAAAACGTGTACAATATACTGGGCGGAAAGTTCGGAAATTGTTCTGAACACCGCCTTTTTTGTTTCTTTTGTCGACTTGTTATTTTTCCTGTTTCCCGGCCCTTTTTTCGGGTTGCGAAATCGCCCTGTGTGGGGTACAATAGCAGTATGGTTACCAATTATAGAAGGGGGATTTTTATGTCTACCGCCAAAGAAAAATTTGATCTGGCGCAGCAGCGTTACGCTGCCACCTTTGAGCGCCATCTGGATAACGGCGTGGAATTTATCAGCCGTGATGTGTATATCGATCCTGAAGTGGAGATCGCGCCGGGAGCCACCATTCTGCCCGGATGCATCCTGCGGGGAAAGACCGTCATCGGTGCGGGGTGCGTTATCGGGCCCCATACCCTGCTGGAGGATACCGTCGTGGAAGAAGGCTCCACCATCAACGCCAGCCAGTGCTACCAGAGCCATATCGGTCCCAACAATAAGATCGGGCCGTTTACCCATATCCGCACCGGCACGAAAACCGCGGAGGGCTGCCATCTGGGAGCCTATGTGGAAACCAAAAATGCCGACTTCGCCGAAGGCAACACCGTCAGCCATCTGACCTATATCGGCGATACCACCGTGGGCAAATACTGCAATTTCGGCTGCGGTACCGTCACCTGCAACTACGACGGCGAAGGAAAGTTCCACACCACTATCGGGGATTACGTCTTTATCGGATGCAACACCAACCTAGTGGCCCCCGTCACGGTGGGAGATCACGCATTTACCGCTGCGGGCTCCACCATCGGCAAGGATGTGCCCGCCGGGGCGCTGGGCATCGAGCGGGCCAAGCAGGTCAACATCAACGCCTGGGGCGAACACAAACTGGAAAAATACATTGCCAAAAAGCAAAAGCTGGAGGCCGATAAGAAGAAAGGTTGATGAAATATGATGTCCGTCTGGCTCACGATCCTCGGCTATGTGGAAGCAGTGTGCACCTTTGATGCCGTGCAATACGGCGCAGCCATACAGCTGCTGCAAAAAGAAGGGATTTCCTGCCGCACACGGACTGTGAATTTCAGCAGCGCTTCCCGCCGCACCGGTACCCTGTATTCTATCGGTGAGCGGGTAGACCGCAACATTGAGTATCAGATTTTTGTAAAAAAGGCCGACCTGCCCAAGGCGCAGCTTGTGCTGCAGGGCAGACTGCATGATCTTTGATCTTCTTCCTTCTTAGAAAGGAGACCTATGAAGTTTCTAGGCAATATTTTATGGTTTCTTCTGGGAGGTCTGGTCAGCGCCTTGAGCTGGGCCTTCGCGGGCGTGCTCTGGTGCATTACCATCATCGGCATTCCCGTGGGACTGCAATGCTTTAAATTTGCTTCGCTGAGCCTTTTCCCCTTCGGCAAGGATGTGCTGTACGGCGGGGGTGCGCCCTCACTGCTGCTGAATATTCTCTGGCTGGTGGTCTCCGGCCTGCCGCTGGCGTTCGCCCACGCCGCCTGGGGATGCCTGCTGTGCATTACCATTGTGGGAATTCCCTTCGGCTTGCAGTTTTTCAAACTGGCACGGCTGGCTCTTCTCCCCTTTGGCAGCCGAATCGTCGCAGTCGGGTAAGGGAGATTTCCTCAATTCAACCAAGGAGTGTTTTATTTTTTATGTCGCTTTTCAGTAATACCGCGGGAGCCGATTGGCTGATTGCCGGTCTGGGAAATCCTGAGTCCAAGTACGACGGCACCCGGCACAATGCGGGGTTTGAGGCGCTGGACTATCTGTCCGACCAGTGGCAGTGCGCTTTGAACAAAAGCAAGTGGCAGGGATTGTACGGCACGGTACAAGTGGATGAGCACAAAGTGGTTCTTTTGAAACCACTTACCTACATGAACCTGAGCGGACAGAGTATTGCCCCTGCTGCCCACTTTTACAAAATCCCGGCCAACCACATTATTGTGCTGTGCGACGACATCACACAGCAGCCCGGGCATCTGCGCATCCGGCCCCACGGGTCTGCAGGTGGACATAACGGCCTGAAAAGCATCATTGCCAGCCTGGGGACCGAGGAATTTTCCCGTATCCGCATCGGGATCGGCGCCAAGCCCAATCCGCAGTACGATCTGGCCGCCTGGGTCCTGGGCAAACTTCCGCCGGAAGACCGAAAGGCTGTGACGGACCGGTACCCGGATATTGAACAAGCCTGTAAGCTGCTGATGGATGACAACTTACAGTATGCACAAAACAAATTCAATCGGTAAAGGAGACAGACCCATGAGCTCGCTTCGTAAAAAAGCTGTGATTCGTTTGGTGGTGTGCGCCGTCTTTTTGATCGCCTCCATTGTTTTCAGTGTTTTGCTGCTGACCGGCACCTTTGACGGTGATACCGCCCCGGCCGCGGACCCTTCCAGTACGTCGGAATCGGTGGATACTTCCACCTCTGATTCCACCACCGAGGAAACCGTATCCTCCACGGATGGCGAAGTTCCTTCCGAGGGCAGCGATCCGGCGTCGGAATCTGTCGCAGAACCTACACCGGAGCCCACGCCGGAAGCTACTCCCGCCAGCTTCGACGGCCTGGCCGAACAGCCCACCACCATTTATAACGAAGGGGAGCAGCCCAGCTACACCGTCACGCCGGATTCCAACATGAATCTGCGCGCCGGGCCCGGCACTGACTTTGACAAGGTGGCACAGGTCCCCGCCAGCACCACGGTGACGGCATTGGGTACCAATGCCGATGAGACCTGGGTGGTTGTGCAATACGAAGGGCAGTACGGCTGGTTGGCGAAGGAATATCTGAGCTGAACCGGACGGTTCTGTTCCCATTGACAATGGAATAGGAGGAATTACACGATGAAAAAGCGAATTACATCCCTGCTGTTATCCGCTGCGTTGCTTGCCGCCTGTACCGGCTGTCGTACCTCTTCTGCAATCGATGCGCTTCTGCAATCTCCTGCTGTGTCTGATGCTCTTTCGGAAGCAATGTCGGATGCGGGAGCCCCTACACCGGCACCGCAGGCGGAGACTGTGGGTCTGTTGGGAGACGTCCCCGTTTTGTACGAGGCCGGGCTGACCCCCAATGTGCCGGAATTTACGGTAGCCAGCGATTTTTCCAATGTGATCAACGGCGAACTGGTGGGCTACTGGAGCGACGAAGCCAAACAGAAACTGCTGCAGAACGGTTTTGTGGTCGCTTCCAACGGATGGGATGAGTTTTATCCCCAGTATGAAAGCAACCGGTATGTGTATACCCCCAACTTTGTCACTGTGGATGCGATGCTTCATACCTATCACCTGTATTTTCTCTACCTGCAGCGCCAGGTAGAGCAGGGCAGCTTACTGCCGCTGCTGCAGAGCCTGACCACAACGATGCTGGCGCAGAGTCAGGCACAGGCGGACGCTTTGGCCGGTACCGACTGGGAAAACGCCGCACGGCGCAATGTGGCCTATTTTGCGGTTGCCGCAGCGCTGCTGGACCCCACCCTTGCATCGGACTCCTCCCTGCCGCAGGAAGCGCTCCAGGAGTTGTCCCTGATCAATGAGGCATCCGCCATCCAGCTTTCTCCCGTGATGAATATGGGAGCGGCGCAGCCTTCCCACCAGGAGGACTATACACAGTATATCCCCCGCAGCTATTACACCGAAAGCGAAGATTTGACCCGCTATTTCAAGGCGATGATGTGGTATGGCCGGATGGCTTTTCTGCAGTCGGATGCCGACGAAAGCCGCAGTGCCGTGCTGCTGAATCTGGCACTGCGGGACAGCGAGGCTCTCGAGAGCTGGAAGCGCGTCTATGAAGTTACCAGCTTTTTTGCCGGCACCAGCGATGATGCCAATTACAACGATTACATTTTGTTGATCGAGAACGCCTATGGCAGCGGTGTACAGCCCAGTGAGCTGCCCGGCAATGACAAAGGCTGGGAGGCCTTCACCGCTTCCCTTGAGACCCTGCAGCCCTCTGCCATCAATTCCATGCCCCTCTATGAGTGGGAGGATCGCGATACCGCCACTGCCGGCTACCGCTTTATGGGCCAGCGCTATACCCTGGACGCGGACGTTCTGCAGAATCTGGTCTACCGTGATGTGGAAGAGTCGGCCGACGGCAGCAAGCGGCTTCTGCCGGAAGCCCTGGATGTGCCGGCCGCCATGGGATCCGACACGGCCCTGGACATCCTTCACACCCAGGGGGATACGGACTACCCCAATTATGACAGCCAGATGGAAAAGGTCCGCGCCAAGATCGCAGAAGCGTCGGATACCACCTGGAATGCAAGTCTGTACGCTTCCTGGCTGAATACCCTGCGGCCTTTGACTGAGACCCGTGGGCAAGGCTGGCCCCAGTATATGCAGAATGAGGCCTGGCGCACCAAGTCCCTGGCCAGTTTTCTGGGCAGCTGGACGGAACTCAAGCATGACACCGCCCTGTACTCCAAACAGAGTTATGCCGAAATGGGCGGCGGCGGCATTGAGGAAGCGGATGACCGTGGCTGGGTGGAAACCGAGCCGGTGGTATTCGGACGTCTGGCCGCTTTGACCCAGGCTACTTCCGACGGCCTGGAGCAATTGGGGCTTCTGGACAGCGAATCCAAGGAGAACCTTGCCAAACTGTTTACGCTCAATCAGCAGCTGATGGTCATTGCGGAAAAGGAACTGCGCAACGAATTGCCCACTGATGAAGAATTTGAACTGATCCGCAGCTTCGGCGGGCAGCTGGAACATTTCTGGCTGGAAGCGGTGGCCCCTGAGGGAGAAGAATTCTTCACCCCGCAGGAACAGCCGGCCGCCTTGATTGCTGACGTTGCAACCGACCCCAATGGACGCGTGCTGCAGACTGCCACCGATGTGGGTACGATCTATGTGCTGGTCAACGTGGACAACTCCCCCCGCATTGCGGTGGGTACCGTTTACACCTTCTATGAGTTCACCCAGCCTATTGCGGAACGGATGACCGATCAGGACTGGTGGGCCGAATTGGGCAAAATGCCGGATGAGAACGGGCAATTCAACTGGGATGACAAGCCCTCCCCCGCCGAATGGACATCCACCTATTCCGTGAAAGACACCTACGGTGGCTAAAGGCTGGCGGCGGCTTGGCTGGAGCCTGTATGCAGCCATGATGGTTGGTTTGTGCCTGATACTTCTTTGGGCACGGGGCGTCTTTCTGCCCGCCGGGCTGGATCGTTCCGAAAGTGTATCTTTTGCGGACGGCACCCTCTGGATTTTGACACTGGCCGACAACCGCTTTGCCGCCGCCTGTGACGGCACGGTGTTGTGGGAAAGCGATTCGGCATGGCATGTGCAGGACTTTCTGACCTGCGACATCGACCGGGATGGCGATACCGAGATCCTGCTTCTTGTCTGGCGCCGCGGCAACTACGGGCCCAGCAAGCCCATCTGGGTGCAGCGCAACGACACCCGATGGAGTCAGCACATTTTTATCTATGACCGACGGGAGAACACCCTCGCGCCGCAGTGGATGTCCAGTCAACTGCGGCCGAAGGTGGCCCGCTGGTCACTCCACGGCAGTGACGAACTGTTTATTCTGACACCGGACGGTGAGGAAACCCTGTGGCGTTGGGGCCAATGGGGATTGGTACGCACCGACCTACCGTAAAATTGCTATGACACTGTTTGATTCACGTTTTACACAAACCAAGGAATACGAAAAACTGGCGCATGCGCTCTCCGAACCAGGGGCATGCGCCTTATTTGGGCTGCCCGGCTCCGGGCGGGCCCTGGTCTATGCAGCTCTCTGCCGGGCGTTGGGGCGTCCCCTGTGTATCGTGACCCCCGGCGAGGCGGAAGCTACCCGGTTTGCCGGGGATCTGAACACACTGGGAATCCCGGCCGCAGTGTTTCCTGCCCGGGATTATGTGCTGCGCCCCATTGAGGGGACCGCCCGCGAATACGAATATCGCCGCCTGGGCGTGCTGGGAGATCTGGTGGGCGGACGCTTGCAGGCAGTCTGCGTTTCGGAAGAAGCACTGACCCAGTATACAACCCCCAGGGCGGACTTCTGCGCCAACACCCGCACTTTGCGTCCCGGCGATTCCCTGCCGCGGAACGAGCTGACGGAGCTGCTCCACGGCGCCGGATACATTCGTCGCACCCAGGTGGACGGTCCCGGTCAGTTTTCCATCCGCGGGGATATTGTGGACCTGTATGCGCCGGATATGAAATTGCCGGTGCGTATGGAGTTCTGGGGTGATGAGATCGACACGATGCACACCTTTGATCTGACCACCCAGCGCCGGGAGGACCCGGTGGAAAAGATCTATGTCAGCCCCGCCCGGGAAGTCCTGTTCGGCGCCCCCGGGCAGGCCGCCGAGTTGCTGCGGGCCTTTTTGAAAAAACAGCGTGGCAAAAAACGTACCGCCCTGGAAGCCTGCATGGCTTCGGAGCTGGCCCAACTGGACGGCGGTGCCGTGCCGGTGAACATGGACAAATATCTGGCCATCCGCTACCCGAACCCTGCCACCCTGCTGGATTATTTTGAAGATCCCCTGCTTGTGTTGGAGGAGCCTGCTTCCATCCGGGAGGCGCAGCGGGCCACCGCCTATCGCCGGGGAGAAGAATTGACCACCCTGCTGACGGATGGGGTGCTGGCTTCGGGGCTGGACAAACTCTATGCGGACTCCGCCTGGCTTTGGACCCGGCCTTCCCGCTGCCGGACCATCTGTGCCGAAAATTTTGCCCGCAGCATGCCGGACATTGCCTTGAAGGAGATCGTCAACGCCCCGGCCCATTCCCTTCCCGCCTGGAACGGCGAAGTGGCGCATCTGCTGGAAGATCTGCAGCCGCTGTGTGACGGTGGCGCTGCCGTCACTGTGCTGGCCGGCACGCCCCGGGCGGCGGCCGGTCTGGCTGCCGACTTGCGGGTAAAAGGGATGAACGTCACCACCGACGCGGCGGCTGCCCCCCTGGCGGGTCTTGTCCAGGTCCTGCCAGGCCAGCTTACTGCCGGGTGCAGCCTGCCCTTTGCCCATTATGCCGTATTTACGGCCCGGGCCTTTGGGATCAGCACGGCCCAGAAAAAGAAAAAGCGGAACAAGGATGCCCTGAACAGCCTGAGCGAGATTTCCCCCGGGGATCTGGTGGTGCATCAGAATCATGGCATCGGCCGATATGCAGGCATCCAGCGGATGGCCGTGCAGGGCGTTACCAAGGATTATCTGCGCATTGAATATGACAAAAAAGATGTGCTCTATGTGCCGGTCACCCAGCTGGATCTGTTGTCCCGCTACACGGCGCCGGGGGACAGGGAAAACGTAAAGCTGAGCCGCTTGGGGGGCAGCGACTGGGCCAAGACCCGCAAGCGGGTACGCGCCGCCACCGAGGCGATGGCCAAGGAGCTCATCGAACTGTACGCCCGCCGCAAACAGGCCAAGAGCTACGCATTCCCCGCCGACGACACCTGGCAGGGCGACTTTGAACAGCGCTTTGCCTACGAGGAGACCCCCGACCAGTTGACCAGCGCCGCAGACATCAAACATGATATGGAACAGCCCTGGCCCATGGACCGCCTGCTGTGCGGGGATGTGGGTGTGGGCAAAACCGAGGTAGCCCTGCGTGCGGCCTTCAAATGCGTGATGGGCGGCAAACAGTGTGCCATCCTGGCCCCTACTACCATCCTGGCCTGGCAGCATTTCAACACGGCTATCGCCCGCATGGAAGCCTACCCCATCCGCATCGGGCTGCTCTCCCGGTATCGCAGCAGCAAAGAGCAAAAAGAGACGCTGCGCGGTCTGAAAGACGGCACCGTTGACATTGTGGTGGGAACACACCGGCTGCTTTCCGATGATGTGAAGTTCCACGACCTGGGGCTTGTAATCATCGACGAGGAACAGCGCTTCGGCGTAAAGCATAAGGAAAAATTGAAGGAAGCCTTTATCGGGGTGGATATGCTGACGCTCTCGGCCACCCCCATTCCCCGCACGCTGAATATGGCCTTGTCCGGCATTCGGGATATGAGTACCATCGAGCAGCCCCCCTTTGAGCGCCAACCGGTGGAGACCTATGTGCTGGAATATGACGAAGGGATCATTTCGGAAGCCATCCGCAAAGAGCTGGCCCGGGGCGGGCAGGTATACTACCTTCATAACCGGGTAGAGACCATTCAGGAATGTGCCACCCGCATCGAAAAGTTGGTGCCGGGGGCCCGTATCGGCATTGCCCACGGCAAAATGACCGAGGAACAGATCTCTTCTGTCTGGCAACAATTGCTGGACAATGAAATCGACGTTCTGGTCTGTACCACCCTGATCGAAACCGGCGTGGATGTGCGCAACTGCAACACCCTCATCATTGAAAACGCCGACCGCATGGGACTTTCCCAGCTGTACCAGCTGCGCGGCCGGGTAGGGCGTTCCTCCCGGAAAGCCTATGCGTATTTCACCTTTACCCGGGACAAAGTATTGACCGAGGTGGCCGCCAAACGGCTTTCTGCCATCCGGGAATTCACCGCCTTCGGTTCCGGGTTCCGCATCGCCATGCGGGACCTGCAGATCCGCGGCGCCGGCAGCCTGCTGGGGCACAGCCAGCACGGCCACATGGAGGCCGTAGGGTACGATCTGTATGTGAAGATGTTAGGCCAGGCCATTGCCACCGCCCGGGGCGAGACACCGCCGCCCGACAAGAGCGATTGCCTGGTGGATATCTCCATCGATGCCTATCTGCCGGAGGATTATATCCCCGATCCGGCCGGGCGCATCGAGGCCTACAAACGCATTGCCGCCATCGAAACCACTGCAGATGCAGAGGATGTCCTGGACGAACTGATCGACCGCTACGGCAGCCCGCCCAAGAGCGTCCAGGGCCTGGTGGATGTTTCGCTGGTGCGCGTGACCGCCGCCCGGGTAGGGATCGTGGAAATTGTGCAGCGCAACGATCTGCTGATCTTGTACTCCGACGTCATCGGGCCGCAGCAGCTGGCGGCCGTGATGGACCAGTATCCCCATCGGGTATTGTACAATGCGTTGGGACGCCCCTATTTCAGCCTGCGGGTCCAGAAGGGCGAAAATCCGCTGGTCCTGCTGCGGGATGTGGTCACACTGTTGCCCGGTGCTTCCGGGTCCTGATTTTCCGATCCGTAAGACTCCCCGGTCTGTACAGACCGGGGAGTCTTGTTATCCGGTTTCGGAACAGGCTTGGGCAACTGCATCGGTACAGATTGACTCGGTTCACCGTCCCCGTTCCGGCTCGGTTCCGGGACAGCAGGAAGCTCCGAATCTCCTTGTCTTTTGGGATTTTACAAGGTATAATTGTATAGATATTACTTTGGAGGCTTTCTTCATGCAAATTGTGAAACATGCGCTGCTCGGCACGCTGCGCTATCTGGGTGTCTGCTTGAAATGGCTGATCCTGGCTGCCCTGGTAGGATGCATCACCGGTCCTCTGGGGGCTGCTTTCGGTCTGGCACTGAACTGGGCAAATGCCACCCGCGGCGTATACGGCTGGCTGCTCTATCTGCTGCCGCTGGGCGGCCTGGCCATCGTCTTTTTGTATCGCCATTTCGATCCCGACGGAGGCGGGTCCACCAACCAGGTGTTTGTGGCGGTGCGGGAGCGGAAGGTGCTGAGTCTGCGCACTGCCCCGCTGATCTTCTTCTCCACCGTGACCACCCATCTGCTGGGCGGTTCCAGCGGCCGCGAAGGTGCCGCCTTGCTGCTGGGCGGTTCTGTTTCCGGTCAGTTCGGGCGTCTGCTCCGGCTGAACCGCCACGACTGCCGTTTGATGACGATGTGCGGTATGGCCGGGGCCTTCTCGGCTATCTTCGGTACGCCGCTGGCCGCCACCATCTTTACCATCGAAGTGGTCAACGTGGGGTCCATGCAATATGCCGCCTTGCTGCCCTGCCTTGTTTCGGCCCTGCTGGGGGTCTGGATCAGCGGGCAGCTGGGCCTTGCCCCCACGGCTTTCACGCTGGGGGCTACCGCGGACCTCAACCCGGTCACCCTGGCGCAGGTACTGGTCCTGGGCATTTTGCTGGCCGGGCTGAGCATAGTATTCTGTGAGCTCCTCCATGTGACACCCAAACTGTATGCACGGTTTTTGCCCAACCCCTACTTGCGGGTGGCCGTGGGCGGCCTGCTGATCATCGCCTTGACCAAACTGTTGGGTACTACCGATTACAACGGCGCCGGCAGCGCTGTCATAGCAGCTGCTATGGCGGGGCAGGCCCTTCCCTGGGCTTTTGCACTGAAGATGCTCTTCACAGCTTTGACGCTGGGGGCCGGCTACAAGGGCGGCGAGATCGTCCCCATCTTCTTTACCGGCGCCACCTTCGGCTGTGCCGTAGCCCCACTGTTGGGACTGCCCGCTCCCCTGGGGGCCGCCCTGGGCATGGCAGCGCTCTTCTGTGGCTGCACCAACAGCCCCCTGGCCTCCATCTGCCTGGGGCTGGAAGTTTTCGGCGGGCAGTGCCTGCCGCTGTTTGCCCTGGTGTGCGCGGTTTCCTATATGGTGTCCAGCTATTTCAGCCTCTATCATGAACAGCGGTTCCAGCATTCCAAGCTGCGCATCGGCAGCGTACAGTTCCAGGAAGGGCACTGGTCCGAGACCGACCCGAATACGGAGAATTGAGTTGTATACCAGGTGAGAAGATGGTATAATAAAGTGTTACTATCGGGAAAGGAGGGCGGTTATGGACGCCATGCAACACATCACCGGTCTTGTGCGCAAGGCCGTGCAGGACTATGAAATGATCGCCCCCGGTGACCGCGTCATGGTGGGGGTTTCGGGCGGCAAGGACAGTGTAGTGCTGACCATTGCCCTGGGACGCCTGCGTGCTTATTTGGGGGTTCCCTTTGAAGTGCAGGCTGTTACGCTGGACCCTTGTTTCGGTGGGGTGGAAACCGACTATTCCCCCCTGGCGGACTTGTTTGCCGCGGAGAACATTCCCTACGAGGTGCGGCGTACCGACATCGGGCCGGTGGTTTTTGATTACCGCAAAGAATCCAACCCTTGCGCCCTCTGTGCCAAGCTGCGCCGGGGTACCCTGCACACCGCAGCCCAGCAGCTGGGCTGCAATAAGGTGGCGCTGGGCCACCACCTGGACGATGCCGTAGAAACTTTTTATATGAACCTCTGGCGGGAAGGCCGCATCGGCTGTTTCTCGCCGGTGACCTATCTCTCCCGCCGGGACCTGACGATGATCCGGCCGCTGTTGCTGGCCACCGAAAGCGAAGTCACCTCTGCGATAAAACGGGCCGGACTGCCGGTCATCAAAAGTCGCTGCCCCGCCGACGGTGTTACCACCCGGGAAGAGACCAAACAGTTTGTCCGTGAATTCAGCCGCAAGGACCCGGCGTTCCGCCAAAAGACGCTGCACGCCCTGCAGGAAAGCGGCATTGACGGCTGGAAGCCGCTGCACACCGGCCGTAAGAAGGAGTGGGCCAAATGAATGATCCTGTTTTGGAAAAACATTGCTGGGCAGAAATCGATCTGGATGCCCTGCGGCACAATTTTGCCTTTATCAAACGTACTGTCGGCGGCCCGGTCTGTGCCGTCGTCAAGGCCGATGCCTATGGCCACGGGGACATCGTTGTGGCCAGGGTCCTGCAGGAGGAAGGGGCCGCCGCTTTTGCGGTAAGCTGCCTGGCCGAGGCCAAGCGGCTGCGACGCCATGAGATCACCGTTCCGGTGCTGATCCTGGGCTATGCCGACCCTTCCGAGGCCGCTGCCCTGGCCCGGGAGGATATCGCTACCGCCTGTTTTTCCACCGAGTATGCCCAGGCTCTCTCAGCGGCAGCGGTGGCCGCGGGAGTCAGGGTAAGCGTTCATCTGAAAATCGACACCGGTATGGGGCGCATCGGTTTTTCTGCCAGGAGCGACTGGCAGGGTGTTGTACAAGAGCTGGAAGCCCTGTACGCCCTGCCCGGGCTGAAGATCTGCGGGATCTTTCAGCATTTTGCCGTGGCAGACAGCCTGACGCCGGAGGCCCGGACGTATACCGATACCCAGTACACGCTGTTCCGCAAGGTGGTGGACCGGCTGCAGGCCGACGGCTATGCCGTAGGTACGATCCATTGCGCCAATTCCGCCGCACAGCTGCGACACCCGGAATGGCGCAACGATATGACCCGGGCGGGCATCATCCTGTACGGGCTGGACCCCAGCGATGAACTGCACTTTCCGGTCCTGAAACCGGTCATGACACTGAAATGCATCGTGACCTTTGTGAAAGACCTGCTGCCCGGTCAGAGCGTAAGTTACGGCCGCACTTTTACAGCCCGGGCTCCCATGCGGGTGGCCACGGTCTGCGTGGGATATGCCGACGGATATCCCCGGATGCTTTCCGGCACCCAGGGGCAGGGACTGATGATGGTCAACGGCCAGCCGGCTCCGGTCCTGGGCCGTGTCTGTATGGACCAGACGCTGCTGGATGTGACCAACATCCCCGGCGTGCGTATGGGGGACGAGGTCACCGTGTTCGGCCCCGGCGCCCCGGATACCGCCGACACCATCGCCCGCAAGACCGATACCATCTCCTACGAGATCGTCTGCGGCATTGCCCGCCGTGTTCCCCGCGTTTATCTCGAGAAGGGAAAAATCTGCAAGATCTGGAATGATTTGGAGGAAAATTGATGGCTCGCGATACGATCCGCAACTTTTGTATCATTGCCCATATCGACCACGGCAAATCCACCCTGTCCGACCGTATGCTGGAACTGACCGACAGTGTGGATAAGCGTACCATGACCGATCAGGTCCTGGACGATATGGATATCGAAAAAGAGCGCGGCATTACCATCAAAGCCCGCGCCGTTACCATGCGCTACAAGGCCGACGACGGCCAGACCTATGAGCTCAATCTGATCGACACGCCGGGCCATGTGGACTTCCAGTACGAGGTCAGCCGCAGTCTGGCTGCCTGCGAAGGTGCCGTCCTGGTGGTGGATGCCAGCCAGGGTGTGGAAGCCCAGACACTGGCCAACTGCTACCTGGCCCTGGACCACAACCTGGAGGTTGTGCCGATTCTGAACAAGATCGACCTGCCCAGTGCCGATCCTGATACGGTGGCCAAGGAGGTGGAAGATGTCATCGGCCTTCCCTGCATGGAAGCCCCCCGTGTTTCTGCCAAACTGGGCATCGGCGTCAAGGATGTGCTGGAATGTGTGGTCAAGGAAATTCCCGCCCCCACCGGCGACGTGGACAAGCCGCTGAAAGCGTTGATCTTTGACTCCATCTATGACAGCTATAAGGGCGTCATCGTGTATGTTCGTGTCTTTGAGGGCACTGTCAAACCGGGGGATACCATCCGCCTGATGAGCACCGGCGCCGAATTCCAGCTGGTGGAAGTAGGCCATATGGGCGCCACCAGTCTGACCCCTTGCGACAAGCTGGAAGCCGGTGAGGTGGGCTACCTGACGGCCAGCATCAAAACGGTGCGGGATACCCGCGTGGGCGATACCGTGACACTGGCCGCCAATCCCACACCGGAACCGCTGCCCGGTTTCCGTACCGTGACCCCCATGGTGTTCTGCGGCATCTACCCTGCCGACGGCGCCGACTACCCAGACCTGAAAGACGCCCTGGAAAAGCTGCAGCTCAATGATGCTTCTTTGAGCTTTGAGCCGGAAACCAGTGCGGCCCTGGGCTTTGGCTTCCGCTGCGGATTTTTGGGTCTTTTGCACATGGAGATCATCACCGAGCGTCTGGAGCGGGAGTTTGATCTGGACCTGATCACCACCACCCCCGGCGTTCAGTACCGCCTGACCCTGACCGACGGCACGGTGGAGATCATCGACAACCCTGCCGCCTACCCGGACCCCACCCGCATCGTCAAGCAGGAAGAACCCTTCGTCAATGCCCATATCTATACCCCCAACGATTATGTGGGCCCGCTGATGGACCTCTGCCAGGCCAAGCGGGGTGTGCTGATGGATATGAAATATATGGATGAGACCCGTGTGGATCTGCACTATCAGCTGCCGCTGGGAGAGATCGTCTACGATTTCTTTGATGCCATCAAGTCCCGCAGCCGCGGCTACGCCAGCTACGACTACGAGTGGGAGGGCTGGCACGAGAGCAAACTGGTGCGCCTGGACTTCCTGCTCAACGGCGACCCTGTGGACGCTTTGTCCATGATCGTCTTTTCCGACAATGCGTATGCCAAGGGACGCCGCATCTGCGAAAAGCTGAAGGAAAACATCCCCCGTGCGCTGTTCGAGATCCCCATCCAGGCGGCGGTGGGCGGCAAGATCATCGCCCGGGAGACCGTCAAAGCCATGCGCAAGGATGTGTTGGCCAAATGCTACGGCGGTGACATCACCCGTAAGAAAAAGCTGCTGGAAAAGCAGAAGGAAGGCAAAAAGAAGATGCGCCAGTTGGGCAGCGTGACATTGCCCAGTGAGGCTTTTACCGCCGTCCTGAAGCTGGATTCCGATTCCTGAAAAACCGTTATACGCTGTTTATGACAGACACCCTGCCGTTGCGGGGTGTCTGTTTTTGGGATAAAGGGCCCTGAAATTTCCGGCTTTTCCAAGGGGTATACTTGCCATTTTATCCGAAGTAGTGTACAATGGAAGGACACTAAAAATTTGGGGTGCGATTTATGGCAGAAGAAAAATTTTCCAACTTTCTGACGGATATTATCGATGCCGACCTTGCCGAGGGCAAGGTCGATACCGTGCATACCCGTTTTCCGCCGGAGCCCAACGGATATCTGCATATCGGTTCGGCCAAGGCAATTTTCATCAACTACACCATTGCCAAACATTACGGCGGCAAATTCAACCTTCGCTTTGACGATACCAACCCTGCACGGGAAGGCGACGAATACGTCCAGAGCATCCTGCAGGACCTGCACTGGCTGGGAGCCGATCCCAACGGCGGTATCTTCTACGGCAGTGACTACTTTGAGCGCTGCTACGAATATGCGGAAAAGCTCATTCTGGAAGGCAAAGCCTATGTGGACGATCTGACCCGGGAAGAAATGCAGGAGTACCGCGGCAACGACGCCGGCAAGCCCAGCCGTCCCAGCCCCTACCGTGACCGTACGCCGGAGGAAAACCTGGACCTCTTCCGCCGGATGCGCGCCGGTGAATTTGCCGACGGTGAAAAGACACTGCGTGCCAAGATCGACCTGGCCAGCCCCAATATGAATATGCGCGACCCCGCGATCTACCGCATCAAACATGTTGCCCACCATCGCCAGGGGGACAAGTGGTGCATCTATCCCCTGTACGACTTTGCCCATCCCATTCAGGATGCCATTGAAGGGATCACCTTCAGCCTGTGCAGTCTGGAATTTGAGAACCACCGCCCCCTGTATGAGTGGGTCATCGCCAATATTTTCGGCACCGAATTTCCCAAGCAGCGGGAGTTTGCCCGTTTGAATGTGACCAACACCGTCATGAGCAAGCGCTACCTGCGGGAACTGGTGGAGAAAAACATCGTGGACGGCTGGGATGATCCCCGCATGCCCACCCTCAGCGGCCTGCGCCGCCGTGGATATACGCCCACCAGCATCTTCACCTTTGTGAAAGAGGCCGGTATCTCCAAGGCGGACAGCCTGGTGGATATGCGCCAGCTGGAAGCGGTGCTGCGCGCCGAACTGGAGCTGAACGCCCAGCGCCGTGTGGCCGTGCTGGACCCGGTGAAGCTCATCATCGACAACTACCCTGCCGATGGCTGTGAGTATTTTGACCTGCCCAACAACCCGAACCGGGACGCCAACGACAGCTCCACCCGGAAGGTGGCCTTCACCAAAGAAGTCTGGATCGACCGCAGCGACTTCTTTGAGGTGCCGCCGCCGAAGTTCAAGCGCCTGACTCTGGGCAGCGAAGTCCGCCTGATGGGGGCGTATCTGGTGCGCTGCACAGGTGTGGACAAGGATGAGGCCGGTAACATCACCGCCATCCATGCGGAAGCCGATCTGGAGACCAGAAACGGCAACCCCGCTGACGGCCGCAAGGTGCGGGGCACCATCCACTGGGTCAGCTGCGACCATTGCGTGGAAGCGGAAGTCCGTCTGTATGACAAGCTGTTCACAGAAGCCAATATGAACAGCATTCCCGACGGCGCCGACTTCAAGGATTACCTGAATCCCGACAGCGTGTCGGTGATCTCCCACGCCAAACTGGAGGAAAGCCTGCGGGACGCCCAGCCCGGGGAGCGCTTCCAGTTCGTGCGCACCGGTTATTTCACCCCGGACAGCAAGAACCCCGGTGTGTACAACCGTATCGTGACCCTGAAGGACAGCTTCAAACTGTAAGACAAACAAAAAAGACCGACGCAGCCGCGCCGGTCTTTTTGCTTGTCGTCTTGTCAGGCTCCGTGACGTGCCGCGATGCAACGGTGCAGCCACCCGCCCTTTTTGTAATATACGATAAACAGCAGCGAAGCCAGCACCCAGGTGATGGGATAGCTGAGTTCCACCGTGGTCACCGAATGCCACACGGGCACCGCCGTCAGCAGCCACAAAATACGCAGCCCGCAGACACAGAACACCGTAATAAGGGTCGGAATGCGCACGTCGCCGCAGCCGCGCAAGGCACCGGACAAGATCTCGATGCAAACGTAAGTGACATAGGCCGGAACCAGCACATGCATCATATCCACACCCACCGCAATGACTTCCGGGTCCTGGCTGAACAGCCGGAAAAGGGGTTCTGCCGTAAAATAAAATACCACGCTGATGAAAATGGTAATGCCGGCAGCCATTTCCAGGCAGATGCGGGTACCGCGGCGCACACGGTCATACTGTTGGGCGCCGAAGTTCTGCCCTGCAAAGGTGGTGATGGCGATGCCCAGGGAATTGATGGTCATCCAGAAGATGAAGTCGATTTTTCCGTAAACGCCCCAGGCCGCAATGGTGTTGGTGCCGAAACCGTTCATACAGCTTTGGATCATCATGTTGCTGACATTGTACAGCGCACTCTGAGCGGCCGCCGGAATGCCAATGGTACAGATTGCCACCAGGATCGCCTTTTCCATCCGCAGCTTGGCGGCTTGCAGATGCCAGGGCATTCCCTGAGAGCCTGCCAGGCAGCGAAGGGTAAGCACCGCGCTGGCGATCTGGCTGAGTACTGTGGCCAGGGCAGCCCCTGCCACCCCCCAATGGAATGCCGCAATAAACACCACATCCAGCACGATGTTCACAAGGGAGGCGACGATCAGGAAATAGAGCGGCCGTTTGGAGTCCCCCGCCGCCCGCAGAATATTGGTCCCCATGTTATACAGAATCTGGGGAATCATGCCCAGAAAGTAGATGCGCAGGTACAGTGCGGCATCCCCCAGAATTTCGTCAGGGGTATCCATCAGCCGCAGCACAGGCTCTGCCGACAGCAGCCCCGCTATTGTGAGCAGCGCGCCTACAACAACGCTGAAGACCAACGCCGTGTGGACCTGACGGTCGACGGCGTCCACATCCCGTGCCCCGTAGCTTTGGGCTACCACCACACCGGCGCCGCTGCAAAGGCCCACAAAAAGGCCCACCAGCAAATTGACGAAGGCGCCTGTGGCGCCCACGGCGGCCAGTGCATTGGTTCCTACAAAGTTGCCGACGATGAGGGTGTCGGCCGTGTTGTACAACTGCTGAAACAGCGTACCGAACCAGATAGGCAGAAAGAAAACCAGCAGCTGGCGGGGGATGCTGCCGGTCAGGATATCCGTTTGTTTGACAGTGCGCATAATAAAATCTGTTTTTCTCCTCTTTCGTATTCCTTGCGCACCTATTTTATGCTATAATGGCCACAATGTAAAGAGGGGGGAACGGATATGGCAGTTTTGTGGCAACCCTGCGGGGCAGGAGCGCGGATTTTGCGCGTTCTGGGGGATTCCCCCTGCCCCGTTCTGCCGGACACGGTGGAGGGTCATCCGGTGACCGAACTGGGCCCCTATTGCTTTGCCGCCCGGCCTGTTCCGGGCGGCACCCTTTGGCCCGCCGACAGCACCGACACCCACGAGGTGACCGGAGACTTTCTGGAAGAAGTGGTGCTGCCGGACTCGGTACAAGTGCTGCACAGTGCGGTTTTCTACAACTGCCACCGGCTGCGCCGGGTGGAGGCAGGTCCACATCTGGAAAGTCTGGGCAGTGATCTCTTCACCAATTGCCGGGCGTTGCGCACCTTTGCTCTGCGGGCTGCCCCGGCTGCCAACACCGGGCTGAAGAAACTGCTGGGGGCCGTAAGTGCCGACGTGGAGGTGGAATTTCTGGAGGCCCCGGGCGCCCGGCTTTTTTATCCGGAGTACTTTGAATGGCTGGACGAAAACACCCCCGCGCATATCTTCAACCACAGCATCGAGGGAGAGGGCTACCGCATGCGCCAGTGCTTTGCCGGCGGTGTGGTGGATTACGCCGCCTATGACGCCACCTTTGCCCAGGCTTGTGTGGGAGAAAGCGAAGAGAAACTCTGCCGCATGGCGCTGGGGCGGTTGCTTGCCCCCTTTGCGCTGGGGGAGGATGCCCGGGCCGACTATGAATATTATCTGACCGCCCATCCCGCAGCGGCCTTTGCCCTGGCCATTGCAGACCGGCTGGAAGCTGCGCTGCGGCTTCTAGTGGGGTTGGGGTTGCCTGTGCAGGAGGCTGCCGCCCAATGTGCCAGAACAGGCTGGAGCGCCGGCGCCGCCATTTTGCTGGCGCGGCCCAAACGAACAGCCAAACAATACGATTTTGATGATTTGTAACGGAGGGCAGTATGCCGCATACCGAGACCCAAACTGAATGGGAACAGACGATGGCCCGCCGCGTTATGGAACAGATCCGCAGTGAACTGTACTTAGACCAGCGATACCTGAACGCCGCACTGGGGGCACTCCCCCCTGCCCCGCTGAACAGTAGCCAGTCTGCCCTGGCCACCGATGGCGCCAAGCTCTATTACCCGCCGGAATGGGTGCTGCATCTCTACCGCAAAAACCGCCGGTACCTGCCCAGAGCCTATCTGCACAGCCTTTTTCACTGTATTCTGCGTCATCTCTGGCTGCGGGATCGCCGTGACCCTGACCTGTGGGGGCTTGCCTGTGACATCGCGGTGGAACACCTGCTGGACTCCCTGGAAACCCCTGCCACCACCCGTCCGGTGGGGTGGCTCCGGCAACAGGCTTATGCCAGCCTGAAAGCGCAGTGCAAACTGCTGGCAGCCGGGCCGATCTACCGCATTCTGTCCGGTACTGATGAGGCAACCCTGCAAAAATACCGGCGGGAATTTTACTGTGACGATCACCGTCTGTGGCCCGCCGACCCGGACAGTCCCGCTGCCCAGATGCGGGGCAAACAATGGGAACAGATGGGCCGCCAGACCGAACTGAGCATGGAAGAATCCGGTCAACAGGCCGGAGAGACCGACGGCGCTAAAGCCTTGCAGGCCCAGGTGCAGGCCAGCCGCAGCCGCCGCAGCTACAAGGAATTTTTGCGCCGGTTTGCCGTCTGGCGGGAAGAACCTCACCTGGACCCGGATGAATTTGATCTGGGATACTACACCTATGGTCTGCGCACCTATGGCAAAATGCCGCTGATTGAGCCTTTGGAAAGCCGGGAAAGCAAAAAGATCCGGGATTTTGTCATCGTGCTGGATACCAGCGAATCCACCGCCGGTGATCTGGTAAAGAATTTTCTGCGGGAGACCTTTACCCTGCTGAAAAGCCAGGACAGCTTTTTCCGCCAGTGCCGCATTCTGGTCATGCAGGCGGACAACGCCGTGCGGGAGGAAACCTGGCTCTATGATCTGGAAGCCCTGGACCGTTACACCGAGAGCTTTACCCTGGTGGGGGGCGGCGGAACGGATTTTCGCCCCGCCTTTGCCCGCATAGAGGAACTGCGTGCCGAAGGCCCCCTGCGGGATATGCAGGGCGTCTTGTACTTTACCGACGGCAAAGGGATTTATCCGGCCAAACGGCCGCCTTTTGATGTGGCCTTTCTGTTTTTGGAAAACGGCGAACCGCCGCCGGAAGTGCCTGCCTGGGCCATGCGGATGGTCCTGCAGCCCGAAGAATTTTACCCCCAACCGAAAGGATGAAAAAATAGATGGACATCCAACGTGCCAAAGAGGAAATCAAACATACCGTGCAGGCTTATCTGGCCTGCGACGACACCGGCTGCCCGCTGATTCCGCCGATCCGTCAGCGCCCCATCCTGCTGATGGGACCTCCGGGCGTGGGCAAAACCCAGATCATGGAGCAGATCGCCCAGGAATGTGACATTGCCCTGGTGGCCTATACCATCACCCACCACACCCGGCAGAGTGCTGTAGGTCTGCCTTTTATCCGGGAGCGCAACTTCGGCGGCAAGACCCGCAGTGTGACGGAATACACCATGAGCGAGATCATTGCCAGCGTCTACAGCGCCATGGAACGCACCGGAAAGAAAAACGGCATTCTGTTTATCGACGAGATCAACTGCGTCAGTGAAACCCTGGCCCCCACCATGCTGCAATTTTTGCAGTGCAAGACCTTCGGCAACCAGGCAGTGCCGGAAGGCTGGGTGATCGTGGCAGCCGGCAACCCCCCGGAATACAACAAAAGTGTGCGGGATTTCGACCTGGTGACGCTGGACCGTGTGCGCCGCATTGATATCGAACCCAAGCTCAGTGTCTGGCAGAGTTATGCCCGTGCCCACCGGCTTCATCCTGCCGTGATGGCCTATCTGGAATTGCGCCCCCAGCATTTTTACAAAATCGAGAATGATGTGGACGGCCCACAGTTTGTGACCGCCCGCGGCTGGGAGGATCTTTCCGCCTTTTTGCAGGCTGCCGACAAGCTTGGCCTGCCGGTGGATGAAGGCGTCATCGGCCAGTATCTGCGGCACCCCGAAGTGGCCCGGGACTTTGCCGCCTACTGGGTGCTCTACCGGAAATATCATCAGGATTATGGTGTGGAGGACATTCTCCAGGGCAAGCCTTTCGATGCCGTTCTGGAACGGGCGCTGAACGCCAGCTTTGATGAACGGATCAGTCTGGTAAGCCTGCTGCTGGCGGGGCTCAATACCCGGTTTGCGGCTGCCCGCAGCGCCGATGCCGTGACCGACGCCTGCTACCAGCAGCTGCGCAGCTTCAAGCGCGCCCTGAACCAGGCGGGAGAGGAGGATTCCCCTGCCGCCCTGTTTGCCGAACAGCGCAAAGCCTATCGGGAACGCATTGAGGAAGGCAAGTCTGCAGGGACCATGCTGCCTGCCGAGGCCGCTACCCGCACCCGGGCAGCCGCGCTGCTGGACCGCTGGGCCGAATTGCTGGACCAGTGCCCTGATTCCGACGATGCTTTCGATGCGGTACGGTCCGGTTTCAACCGTCAGGTGCGCTGCCGGGAAGAGGCGGTGGCTGTCGCCTCCGAGGCGTTGGAATCTGCCTTTGACTTTATGGAAAGGGCCTTTGCCGACGGCCAGGAAATGGTTGTATTCGTCAATGAATTGGCCCTGGGGCCGGATTCGGCGCCGTTTTTGGCCGATAACGAGTGCGAACGGTTCGAACAGTACAGCCAGAAGCTGCTGCTGCACGCCGGTGAAGATGAACTGCTGGCGGAACTGCAGCGGGACGATCTTCGTGCCGGAGAGCACAGTGCAGACTTTTAAAAAATGCCCGGTGTTTTTGCACCGGGCTTTTTTGCGGCCCTTTACACCGGCACGGCAGCGGAGTATAATGGGCCACGGAACGGCTGTGGTAAGGGACCACAGCGTTTTTTATGAGAGGGGTTTTGTTATGGCACAACAAGTTTCGCAACCGCCCCGGCAAATGTCCGAGGCATTCCGCACAGTCCTGTTCCTGTCGCTGTCCGGCGGCCTGCAGGACGCCTACACCTACCTGGGGCGAGGCAATGTCTTTGCCAATGCACAGACGGGCAACATCGTTTTTATGGGCCAGTCCCTGTTTACCGGTGACTGGCAGCGGTTCCTGCACTACCTGGTGCCGGTGATGGCTTTTGCCCTGGGGGTGGCTGCTGCCGAACTGATTCGTGTATTCTTCAAAGAGGGCTACCGCCTCCATTGGCGGCAGCTGGTCCTGCTGGTGGAGATCCTTCTGCTGTTCGGAGTGGGGTTCCTTCCCGATGCCTTCAATCTGGCCGCCAATGCGCTGGTGTCCTTTGCCTGCGCCATGCAGGTCCAGGCTTTCCGGAAGGTACACGGCTACCCCTTTGCCAGCACCATGTGCATCGGTAATCTGCGCAGCGGGATGGACGCACTGGTCACCGGCCTGCGCCTTCACGATGGGAAAGTCCTGCGTAAGGCCGGGCACTATTTTGCCGTGATCCTGCTGTTCGCATTGGGCGCCGGTGTGGGGGCCCAGTGCATGGCACCGCTGGGGCTGCGCACCATCTGGATCTCCTGCGCTTTGCTCTGCGTCAGCCTTTGCCTGATGTTCCGCAAAGAAACCAACCGCCCCGGGGAAACCTACTGACCTATTCACAAAAATCCGGCTGCACGGAATTTTCCGCGCAGCCGGATTTTGTTTTAGGCGTGTTTCTTTTCCAGGCGGTCGCGCAGCTTTCTGCCTGCCAGCCACAGCCGGTTCACAACGCCGGTCACTGTGTGCAATACCGGCAATGCCAACGCCGCCAAGACGGCCAGCACCAGCACCCCGCCCAGATCCAACGGAATCAGTTCCAGCCAGGGGGCAAAGATCACGGCACCGCCCAGCCCCAACACGGTACAGCTGCCCCAGAGGGCCCAGCGCAGCACCGTAAAGGGGCGGCAGACACCGAACAGCACAATAAGGCCGACCTCCAGAACCAAAAGCGTACTGATGGTTCCCAGCGCATCCGCGGAAAAATCAAAGGCGTACGCAAAACCCTGGGCGCAGAATACCAGAAGGAAATCCGTCAGACCGCCGGGCAAAGCAGCATGGAGCACATTGTGCATGAACTTGCCCCGCACCAGCTCGTAGTTGGGTTCCAAAGCCAGCACAAAGGACGGCAGACCGATGGTCACCGCCGAGAGCAGAGACAACTGCAGCGGCTGGAAGGGATACGGCAGCGGCAGACAAAGCGCCGCCAGGCTGAGCAACAGCGAGAAGATGTTTTTGACCAGAAAGAGGGACGCAGAGCGCTGGATGTTGTTGATGACCCGTCTGCCTTCGGCCACCACATCGGGCAGCGCCGCAAAGTCGGAGTCCAGCAGCACCAGCTGGGCTACCTGGCTGGCTGCCTGCGCGCCGGAGGCCATGGCAATGCCGCAGTCCGCATCTTTCAGGGCCAGCACGTCATTGACGCCGTCGCCGGTCATGGCCACCGTATGGCCCTGCTCTTGCAGGGTATGGACCAGTTTTCGCTTTTGTTCGGGGGTTACACGCCCGAACACCGTGCAATGCCGGGCGGCTTCCACCAGTTTTTCATCGGTATCCAGGGTGGCGGCATCCACCCAACGATGGGCGTCGGTAATGCCCGCCTGAGCCGCCACATGGCTTACCGCCCGGGGGTCATCGCCGGAGATGACCTTGACAGCCACCCCCTGCCCTGCAAAATAGGCAAAGGTCTTGGGGGCACTTTCCCGGATGCGGTTCTGCAAAGGCAGCAGCGCCAGAAATTCCAGGCACGCCGGGTCCAGCCCGGCCGGCGGCTCCGGCAGCCCTTTGGTATAGCGGGCCAGCAAAAGGACACGGCGCCCCTCTGCCAGCAAGGGGTCCAAAACCGCCCGGAACTCCCCTATGCGGGCACCTGCCAGTACATCGGGAGCACCTACCACATAGACGCCCTTCTCGCCAAAAGATTTGGCGCTGTACTTATACGCCGTTTGGAAGGGGATCTCCCCCGTCACCGGCCACAGGCGGCCGCCCTGCCCGAAGCGGGCCTTCAGCGCCCGGCCGGTATCGTTGTCCGGTTCTTCTGCCCCATAATAACTGTGCAGGATATCCTGCAGCGACCCGCTGCCCAACGGTACGGGGGAATCCGCCTCCATGGTGCTCTCGGTGATCGTGCCTGTTTTGTCCACGCAGAGTACATCCACCCGGGCCAGTGTTTCGATGCAGTTCATGTCCTGGGTCAGTACCCGCCGGCGGGCCAGCCGCAGCATCCCCACTGCCAACGCTACGCTGGTAAGCAGGTACAGTCCTTCCGGAATCATACCGATCAGCGCCGCCACCGTGCTTTCCACCGCGCTGCGCAGATCCAGTGCCAGCACCCAGTGCTGTTTCCAGAAAAGAGCAATCCCCACCGGAACCAGCCCCAACCCGATGGCCTGGATCAGCTTGTCCAGAGAGCGCATCATCTCACCTTTGGCCACTTTGTGACCGTCGGCCTGGGCAGCGGCCGTCAGGCGACTGGCATAGCTCTCCGCCCCCACCCGGGTCAGCCGGGCGGTACAATGCCCTGCCATAAGGAAGCTGCCGGAACGCAGTTCATCCCCCGCCGTCTTGGGCACGGCCCGGGCTTCCCCGGTGATCAGGGATTCGTTGACCTGCGCATTTCCCTCCAGCACCAACGCATCGGCTACGATCTGATCCCCGGCCGCAAATTCCACTACGTCATCCTGAACCAGCTCTTCCGAGAGGCAAAGCCCCCAGCTGCCGTCCCGCAGGCAGCGGACTTTATGGGCTGAAACCAGCGTCAGCTCATCAATGGTCTTTTTGGCCCGCAGCTGCTGGGCGATGCCGATGAGGGTATTGCACACCACCACGCCCAAAAAGCCCATATTGAGCCAGGACCCTACCGCCGCCAGCATAAGGGCCAGCACTACAAAAACCAGGTTGAAATAGGTGCACAGGTTATCCCGCACGATCTCCCCTACCGTCTTGGTGGGGGATTTTGGGGGGTGATTGACTTTGCCTTGCTGCCGACGTTTTTCCACTTCTGCCGACGACAGCCCGTTGGATGATGCCATACCGGGTTCTCCTTTCCTGATAGAGCAACAGTATACCAACCGATTGTGAACAAATAAAGCGTCCGGATGCCAAAAAACGGCACGCAGTAAACCACTGTGTGCCGTTTGCAAATTCTTGTGGGATCAGACGTCCTGCAGCTCGCCGCGGGAGCTTGCCTTCAGATAGGCGTAGATAAAACCGTCCAGGTCGCCGTCCATGACAGCCTGCACGTTGCCGCTTTCATAGTTGGTACGATGATCCTTGACCAGCGTGTAAGGCATAAAGACATAGCTGCGGATCTGATGACCCCAGGCGATCTCGTTCTGGACGCCCTTGATGTCATCAATCTTGTCTTTGTGCTGCTGCAGGGCGATCTGGTACAGCTTGGCCTTCATCATCTCCATGGCGTATTCACGGTTTTGCAGCTGGCTGCGCTGGGTCTGGCAGCTGGTCACAATACCGGTGGGCTTATGGATCAGCCGGACCGCCGAGGAGGTCTTGTTGATATGCTGGCCGCCGGCACCGGAGGAACGGTAGACCTGCATTTCGATATCCGCCGGGTTGATCTCGATCTGGATATTGTTATCCAATTCGGGCATGACTTCCAGGCTGGCAAAGCTGGTCTGACGCCGGGCATTGGCATCAAAGGGGCTGATGCGCACCAGACGATGCACGCCATGCTCACTCTTGAGCATGCCGTAGGCGTTGGCGCCCTTGATCATCATGGAAGCAGACTTGATGCCGGCTTCGTCCCCGTCCAGGACATCCAGCACCTCCACGCCGTAGCCGTGAGCCTCCGCCCAGCGGGTATACATGCGGTAGAGCATCTCGGCCCAGTCCTGGGCCTCGGTGCCGCCTGTACCGGCGTGGAAGGTCAGGATGGCGTTGTTGTGGTCATATTCGCCGTTGAGCATCGTCATCAGCTGCAGCTCATCGATGGCCTTTTCCACCCCTTCCACAGCCTGCTCCCCTTCACTGGCCAGGGAAGGATCGTTTTCTTCCTCGATCATCTCCAGCAGGGTCTCGGCTTCTTCATATTGGGTGGAGAGCTTGCCGAAGCGCTCCAGCTTGTTCTTCACTTCGCCCATCTCGCTGATCACGCGCTGACTCTTTTCCTGGTCGTCATAAAAGCCGGGCAGTGTCATCTGATGCTCCAATTCGGCCAGCCGCTTTTCGCTGGCCTCAATGGAGAGTGCATCGCGCAGGTCATCGACGGAGGTTTTCATACCGCCGAGTTTTGCTTTCAATTCGTCAATGGTGATCATATCGTTACCCCTTGGTTGGCATAAATTCACATAGTACTAGTATAAACCATATCGGATGGGTTGTAAAGGGGGGCTTTGCGGCCAAAAAGGCGGCAGAATGGGCAAACTTCATAGAAAATTCTTTGCATTTACTGTATCAATGCGGTATAATGGCTCTATGCTATTGGGAGGACACATACACATGGCACGTTACACTGGAAATCATTGTCCTGTCTGTGAACAGGCTTTCACCGACGATGACGATATCGTCGTTTGCCCGGATTGCGGCACCCCCTACCACCGCGCCTGCTGGCAGAAGGTCGGCGCCTGCATGCACCAGTCGGAGCATGCGGCCGGTTTTGAATGGAAACCGGAATTCGGCCCCGAGGCAGAGGCGGCGGCCCACGCGGCCATCTGCCCCAACTGCGGCACCCACAACGAGCCCGGTTCCCTGCGCTGCAGCCACTGCGGCGTTCCCCTGCCCCGCCCGGAAGATGCCGGTCGGGAGGATGGTTTCCGCCAGGAATCCGGCCCCATTTATGCCCGCAAGCCCGGTTCCTATACACCGGAAGCCGGGCAGAATTCCCGCACCGCCCCGGGGCCTCACATCGATGCCTACGGCACCGGTGCGGATGGTGCCATCTACCGGCGGGAGGTTGGCCCGGAGGACCCCATCGACGGCATCAAAGCAAAGCACTGGGCCGTTTTTCTGGGGCGTTCCCCGATGTACTACCTCATGCAGTTTTTCCGCATGAGCGAGACCAAGCACCGCATGACGTTTTCTTTCTCGGCCTTTTTCTTCGGCCCGGCCTATCTTCTCTACCGCAAAATGTGGAAGGAAGGTATCCTGACGGCATTGCTGTCCATACTGCTCAGCCTGCCCGGCCTGCTGGAAGTGGTGGCCTATTACAATCCCGCCTTTTTCGGCGGTTTCCCGGTGGGGTGGCTTCCCTGGGCAAGCACCGTGGGGGAGATTGCCAGCTGGGCACTGCGGGTGATCCTGGCGCTGTTCTCGGTCTCCTGGTACGAAAAACGGGCCAAGAGCCGTATCGAGACGATCTGCGCCCAGCATCCCGAAGGCCCTGAACGCAGCGAAACCCTCTCCCGTACAGGGGGCACCAATATTCTGGCGGCGATTTTGTACTTTGGTATCGTCGGTTTGTTGGAGGTTGCTTTCCTGTATATGGCAGGGCCGACATTTGTCAACCTGTTGTTCTACAATATGGGGTTGTGATTGCGGGACTCTTCCGGCCGGTATTGTGCGGCCGGATCTTGTATAAAAACACAAAAAATCTGTGAAATACAGGAGGGACCTATGAAAACAGCATTGGTTATCATGGCAGCCGGTATTGGCTCCCGCTTCGGCGGCGGCATCAAACAGCTGGCGGCCGTTGGCCCGAACGGCGAGATCATCATGGACTATTCCATCCACGACGCCATCGAGGCCGGATTTGACAAGATCGTCTTTATCATTCGCCATGATATTGAGCAGGCTTTTAAAGAGGCCATCGGCGACCGTATCGAAGCCACCTGCAAGGCCTTGGGCGTGGAGATTGCCTACGCCTTCCAGTCCCTGGAGAAGGTGCCTGCCGGATATTCTGTGCCGGAGGGACGTACCAAGCCCTGGGGCACCGGCCAGGCGGTACTGGCCTGCAAGGGGATTCTGCAAGAGCCGTTTGCCGTCATCAACGCCGACGACTATTACGGCAAAGAGGCTTTTGTACAGCTGCATGACTTCCTGCAGGGGTATGATCCCGCCCGGCCCGGTAACCTGTGCATGGCCGGTTTCGTGCTGAAAAACACCCTGAGCGACAACGGCGCGGTGACCCGCGGCATCTGCCAGATGAACGAGGATCATTATCTGACCGGTGTGCTGGAGACCAGCGGCATTGAAAAAACTGCCGGAGGCGCTGCGGCCGGTGGAAAGGCCATCGACATTGACAGTCTGGTCTCGATGAATATGTGGGGGCTTACCCCCGCCTTCGTAGATCTGCTGGAAGCCGGTTTTGTGGAATTCTTTGAGAAATCCGCCCCCTCCAATCCGCTGAAAGCCGAATACCTGCTGCCCATCTATATTGATGAGTTGCTTCATGCGGGCAAAGTCAGCGTCAAGGTGCTGCCCACCCACGACAAGTGGTTCGGTGTCACCTACGCCGAGGACAAGCAGACCGTGATTGACAGTTTTGCCAAACTGGTGGCGGACGGCGTTTACAGCAAGGACCTGTTCAGCGACCTGAAAAAGTAATAAAACGGTATCCCCCTTCGGCATTTGGCCGAGGGGGGATTTTTGATTGACAACGATTCGACAACATGCGACAATAAAAGAAAAGACACGACTGTCGTTTGTGTGTTCCCGGGGGGAACATGGTATATGGTTCGGGAGGTCTCGCGCCCTTTCCCGCACAGGGGAACACACCAACAAGTTCACCCGAAGCTGCACCCTTATCAAATCGGCTGTTGCGTTGCACGGCATGGGATGCCTGGAACACATTGTGCACGGTGCATGAAAACTGCAAAAGCATGGCACGCAGCGCTATGGAAAACGGAGGATTTTTGCGGTATGGTTAGTACAACAGAATCGAAAACACACCGCTACAGGAGGGCAATTATGGCAAATAACGAATTTGACTGCACGGCATTGACCCCGGAGCAGCGTGACGCACGCTTGGCCTTGGATGTGGAACGGCTGCTTCGTTTTGGACGCAAGCACAAACTCATCAAAGACCTGGACGTCCTGGTCGCCCGGAACACACTGCTTGATCTGCTGGCGCTGAGCGCCCCCAGCGAAGAAAAAGTTCCGAAGGAAAAGCCCGAGACCCCTGCCGCTTTGCTGGATGAGATGGTGGAGCTGGCCGCCCAGAAGGACCTGTTCGACGGTGCGGTGCCTCAGTTCCGCATCAACTTCGAAACCCGGCTGATGGGAGCTCTGATGCCCCGGGAGAGCGAAGTCTGCAAAAAATTCAAGAAATTGTACGAGCGCAAAGGTGCCAAGGCGGCCACCGACTGGTTCTATGATCTGTGTGTGGTTTCCAACTACATTCGCACCGCCCAGATCGCCAAGAACATCCAGTGGACTTCCGATACCCCCTATGGTGATCTGGAGATCACCATCAACCTGACCAAACCGGAAAAAGATCCCAAGACCATCGCCCTGGAACGCCTGCAGCCGAAGTCCGGCTACCCCGCCTGCATGCTCTGCAAAGAGAATATCGGTTATGCGGGCCGCATCAACTTCCCTGCACGGCAGACCCATCGTATCGTGCCCATTACCCTGGCCGGGCAGCAGTTCTATCTGCAGTACAGCCCCTATGCCTACTTCCATGAGCACTGCATCATGCTCCACGAGACCCACAAACCCATGGAGATGGATCGCCAGACCCTGGCCGAAATCTTCGACTTTGTCTCGCAGTTTCCCCACTACACCTGCGGCTCCAACGCCGATCTTCCCATTGTGGGCGGCAGCATCCTGAGCCACAGCCACTTCCAGGGCGGCCGGTATGTGTTCCCCATGCAGAAGGCCTCCATCGCTGTGCCCATGACGGACATCCGCTATCCCGGGGTCCGGGCCGGCATCCTCAACTGGCCGGTCTCTGCGGTGCGGCTGATCGGCCGCAGCAGCCAGCAGATGCAGATCGTCGCCAACAATATCCTCACGGCCTGGCGCAACTACAACGATGAGAGCGTGGGGATTCTTTCCCATACCGGTGACACTCCCCACAACACGGTAACGCCCATCCTGCACTATGACGAAAAGGATGGCTACATCCTTGACCTGGCGCTGCGCAACAATCGTACCAGTGAGGAGTACCCCGACGGTATTTTCCACCCCCACAAGGAATACCACAACATCAAGAAAGAAAACATCGGCCTTATCGAGGTCATGGGTCTGGCTATTCTGCCCGCCCGCCTGAAAGACCAGGGCGCTCAGATCGCCGAAATTCTGGCCGGTCAACGTCCCAACACCAGCCGGGAGGAAGGCTCTCCCCTGGCGGTGCACGCCGACTGGATCGATCAGCTGATTGCAAAATACGGCACTTCCATGGCTCCCCAGGACGCCAACAACGCCGTGAAGCAGGAGATCGGCACCGTGTTCAGCCACGTGCTGGAGAACGCGGGCGTCTTCAAGCAGGACAAGGAAGGCCAGGATGCGTTCCTGCGCTTTATGCAGAGCGTCGGTTTTAAGGCCATCTGAGAAAATTGTATATACCCCGGCAAGGGAAGACAAGTCTCCCCCTGCCGGGGATTTTTTGTGCCGCCCCTTGTATTCGGCCGGGCCCGGCGCTATAGTATTTTTAGAAGGTTTCCTTCCCAACCGGTCCGGTTGCCGGCTGTCAGCCGCTGCCTCGGGTCCCAAAAGTACCGGACAGTCCGGGATTTGAGTATGGCCTCCGCCGCCCGCAGGAGAAGGTTGTCTTTGTACCCCGGGCCCGAAAGCGCATGATTCGCGCGTCAGGAGGCAGTCCCATGAAGATTCCTTACGGAAAAGCATCTCTGCTTTGTACGGCCTGCTTTTGGGGGATTCTCGCCCTTTCCGTGCTGTGGTATGGAGCGATCCCTTTCCCTTTGTTGATGGTCACTGTCTTGGGGTACTATCTGGCCGGTTTTCTGCTGGCGCTGCGGACAATCAGTGTTTTCAAAAAGGAATGGCTACGTCTTTTCCCCGATCAGATCACCCGCTATGATGATGTGCGCTGGGGCAACGCCAGGGACAATTTTTTGCCGGGAACATTTCGGGTGCGAAAAGGGCTGCAACAGATGTGCGCGGAAATGCTGGCCAGCCCCCACCGGAACGCGGAAACAGAAGAAATTGTATGGAACGCACTGCACGCCGCAAGAATTATTGCATTGCATTTTGTGATATTGGTCGGGACGATTCTCTTTTTCTTTTTCTCCGGCGTGCCGCTTCCTGGCTGATTTTCCCAGCCCGCAAGGCTTCACGGCGAAGGAAGCACCCGCTTTGGCGGATAAGACTTTATACCGGCGGAGTGGGTTCTGCCGGAGTTCCACTGTGTTGTGCTTCGGTATCCTGCCGGGCGGGACGGCCTTGCCTTTGCGACAGCCTGTTTGCCGGATTCATCTTCGTAAAAAAAGGCAACAAAAAACTCCGAACCGTTCGGTTCGGAGTTTGTGGTGGAGATGAGGGGGATCGAACCCCTTACCTCCTGCATGCCATGCAGGCGCTCTCCCAGGTGAGCTACACC
>CALXHP010000014.1 GCA_944388135.1 uncultured Gemmiger sp.
CCGCGTGTCGCGGGGGGTTAGTTTTCGTCGTCCTTGGTCAGAGAGAAACCAAGGCTGTCCAGCTTGGCCATGACTTCCTCCAGGCTCTTGCGGCCCAGATTGCGAACCTTCATCATCTCGTCTTCGCTCTTGTTGATGAGGTCGCCCACCGTGTTGATGCCGGCGCGCTTCAGGCAGTTGAAGGAACGGACGCTCAGGTCCAGCTCTTCAATCGTCATTTCCAGCGCCTTCTCACGGCCCTGATCGTCATTGTCGACCATGATCTCCGTCTCGCCGGTCTCGTCGCAGAGGTTCACGAACAGGTTCAGATGCTCGGTCAGCACACGGGCCGCCAGGCTCAGGGCTTCCTGCGCGTTGCAGGTGCCGTCGGTCCAGACCTCGATAATGAGCTTGTCATAGTCGGTGATCTGGCCTACACGGGTGTGATCCACGGTGTAGTTGGCTTTGAGCACAGGGGTATAAATGCTGTCCACGGGCAGAGTGCTGATGTCGTTTTTCTCGATCAGCGCCAGTTTGTTACGCTCGGCGGGGACATAACCGCGGCCCTTGTCGAAGGTCAGTTCCATGACCAGCTTGGCACCCTCGCCCAGGGTGGCGATATGCCACTCGGGATTGAGGATCTCCAAGTCATCACCGCCCTTGATGGAGCCGGCGATGAGTTCACAGGGGCCCACGGCCTCTACACGGACGGTCTTGGGGCTTTCGCCGTAGATCTTGGCGGCGACGCCCTTCAGGTTCAGGACGATCTCGGTCACGTCCTCACGTACACCCTCAATGGTGGAAAACTCGTGCACCACGCCGTCGATCTTGACGCTGGTGACAGCCACACCGGGCAGAGAGGACAGAAGCACACGACGCAAGCTGTTGCCCAAGGTCGTGCCGAAACCGCGCTCCAGCGGCTCGACCACGAACTTACCGTAACGACCATCCGGGGAAAGGCTGGCCGTTTCGATCTTGGGGCGTTCGATCTCCATCATAAAAACCCTCCTTGTTTCGCTGGCACACAGAAGTGCCAGTCAGGTTGGAAAAATCGTAGAATAAAGCTAAGAGGATTACTTGGAGTACAACTCGACGATGAGGTGCTCAGCGATGGGCACATCGATGTCCTCGCGCACGGGCATCTTGACAACAGTGCCCTTCAGAGCGTTCTTATCGCGCTCCAGCCAGGAGGGTAGCAGCACGACGGGAGCGTCCTCGCCCAGCAGCTTGCTGAACTTGACGGAGGAACGGCTGGACTCGATGACTTCGATCACATCGCCCGGCTTAACCAGGTAAGAGGGGATGTTGACACGCTTGCCATTGACAGTGAAATGGTTGTGGGAAACCAGCTGACGAGCGTCGCGGCGGGTCTTGGCAAAGCCCAGACGGTAGACGACGTTGTCGAGACGGCGCTCGACCAGGACCAGCAGGTTGACACCGGTCTGACCGGGCATACGGGTAGCGGTCTCGTAGTAGGTATGGAACTGCTTTTCCAGGATACCGTAGACGAACTTCACCTTCTGCTTCTCGTTGAGCTGGGTGGCGTACTCGCTCTTCTTCTTTCTCATCTGGCCGCCGGGGTTACGATTGGTGGTCTTTTTGCCGTAACCCATAACAGCAGGAGAAATGCCGAGAGCACGGCAACGCTTGGCGATCGGTTGGGTATTTTTAGCCATAACTCAAATTCTCCTTTCAATCAAACGCGGCGGCGTTTGGGCGGGCGGCAGCCATTGTGGGGAATGGGAGTCACGTCACGGATCATGGTGACTTCCAGACCGGTTGCCTGCAGGGCGCGGATGGCGCTTTCACGGCCGGAACCGGGGCCCTTGACGTAGACCTCAACGGTCTTCATGCCATGCTCGATGGCGGCCTTGGCGGCGACTTCAGCAGCGCTCTGGGCGGCGTAAGGGGTGCTCTTACGAGAACCGCGGAAGTTCAGCGCACCAGTGCTGCACCAGGAAACGGTGTTGCCCTGGGTATCGGTGATGGTCACGATGGTGTTGTTGAACGTGCTCTGAATGTGAGCAGCACCGGCGCTGATGTTCTTGCGCTCTCTTTTCTTAGTGCGGGTTTTTGCCGCAGTAGCTTTGTTAGCAGCCATGTCTCAGTTCCTCCTTACTTCTTTTTGTTCGCGACAGTGCGCTTGGGACCTTTGCAGGTACGCGCATTGGTCTTGGTGCGCTGGCCGCGGCAGGGAAGGCCCTTGCGATGGCGCACACCACGGTAGCACTGGATCTCGGTCAGACGCTTGATGTCAAGCGCGACGTTGCGGCGCAGGTCGCCCTCTACCATGATGTTGTTTTTGTCGATGTAGTCACGAATCTTGGCTTCCTCGTCGGAAGTCAGGTCCTTGACGCGGGTATCAGGGTTAATTCCGGTTCCGGCGAGAATCTCGTCGGCAGTGGACTGACCAATACCGTAAACATAAGTCAGACCAACCTGGATCCGCTTCTCGCGAGGCAGATCAACACCAGCAATACGTGCCATAAAGCACCTCCATAAATAACATCCCATGTCCTAGTCGGGGCCTGCGCCGGGAATCTACGCACTTGGCCCCCAAGCGTTTTGGGTACGGTTTCCGCGGAATGCTCCGCGGACCTTTAGCCCTGACGCTGCTTATGCTTCGGATTGGCGCAGATGACCATCACGCGACCTTTGCGCTTGATGACCTTGCACTTCTCGCAAATGGGTTTCACGGAAGGTTTTACCTTCATGATGTTAACCTCCTTTTCAAAACACAAGGCGATTCAATTTTACTTGGAACGCCAGGTGATCCGGGCCTTGGTCAGGTCGTAGGGTGACATTTCCATCGTGACTTTGTCGCCGGGCAAAATACGGATGAAGTTGGTCCGCAGCTTACCGGAAATGTGAGCCAGCACGGTGTGGCCGTTGGGCTTGCCCTCTTTGTTGAGCAGCTCGACCTTGAACACAGTGTTGGGCATGGCCTCCCGTACGATACCTTCTACTTCAATGACATCTTCTTTAGACAAGCTGATTGCCTCCTTGAAGGGTTCCGTCAGTCTGCACACGCCGCATCGTAGGCGGCAATGGCATCACTGAGTGATTGATCGCTTTTCAGAAGCTCGTTCGCAAGAACAGTGGTCGTGGGGGCCACATGCTTGGCTTTTTTCCGCTTCGGGTCCCCTACTTTGCGCAGGTTTCCGTCGGCAAGCCAGAGCATCGGCCCGTCCACGGCCAAAACAGCCAGCGTGCGGGTCTTGTCCCGCCCGGCCTTGGAGCGTACCAGCTGACCTCTTACAAAGTCCATCCGGGTTCCTCCCAGCCGTGGGTCAGGACTTCCGCACCGGCCGCTGTGATGGCGAGGGTATGCTCAAAATGAGCTGCCAGACCACCGTCACAGGTTTTGACCGTCCAGCCGTCCTTTAACGTCTTTACCGCGTACTTGTACTGGCACACCATGGGTTCCACGGCGATGCACATGCCCGGCACCAGCCGCGGGCCACGACCGGCCGTACCGTAGTTGGGGACTTCGGGGTCCTCGTGCAGTTCCTTGCCGACACCGTGGCCGACAAAGCTGCGCACGACCGAGAAGCCGTTTTCCTCCACATACGTCTGTACGGCATGGGCGATATCCCCGATCCGGTTGCCGCCACGCGCCATCTCAATGCCGCGATGGAGGCTTTCCTTGGTCACATCCAGCAGCCGCTGGGCTTCCAGGTCGAGCTTGCCGCATCCGTAGGTGCAGGCGTTGTCGCCGTTGAAGCCGTCGATCTTGCAGCCGGTATCGATGGAAACAATGTCGCCGGGGCGGATCTGCTGCTGACGGTTGGGGATACCGTGAATGACCGTGTCATTCACACTGATGCACGCCGTAGCCGGGAAGCCATACAGGTGCAGGAAGTTGGGCCTTGCACCGTGGCGCACGATAAAGTCGTAGATGATTTTGTCGATCTCTGCCGTGGTGATTCCCGGCTCGATCGCTTCGCCGCCAGCCTTCAATGCAGCCGCGCTGATGGCGCAGGCTTTCCGCATTTTTTCCAGTTCAGCGGCATTCTTGATTTGGATCATGGATGAATTAAGCCTCCAAAAGCTTGAGAAGGAACGCGGTGGTGGCCTCGATGGAACCCTGGTCGGGAACCTCGACGAGCTTGCCGCGCTGCCGGTAGAATTCCACCAGCGGCTCGGTCTGCTCGTGATAGGCTTTCAGCCGGTCCAGCACGGTGGCGGGCTCATCGTCCTTGCGGATGACCAGCTCACCGCCGCAGCGGTCACACACGCCCTCTTTGGCGCTGGGTTTGTTGATGATATGATAGCTTGCACCGCAGTTGGCACAGACGCGGCGGCCGGACATACGCTGGATGATGGCCTCATCGGCAACCACCAAGTTGATGACCTTGTCGATCTCCACGCCCATCTGCTCCAGGGCTTCGCCCTGTGCAATGGTGCGCGGCATGCCGTCCAGGATAAATCCCTTTGCGCAGTCGGGCTGCGCCAGGCGCTCCTTGACGATGCCGACGATGACGTCGTCGGGCACCAGAGCACCCGCGTCCATAAAGCTCTTCGCCTTTTGGCCCATAGGCGTGCCCTCTTTGACAGCAGCACGCAGGATGTTACCGGTCGAGATGGTGGGGATACCCAACTTATCGCAGAGGATCTCTGCCTGGGTACCCTTCCCGGCGCCAGGGGCGCCCAAAAGGATCATTTTCATCGCACATTCCCTTTCTTATTCCAGGAACCCTTTGTGGTAACGAGCGGTCATATAACCTTCCAGCGCACGGCCGGTCTCCAGCGCAACGCCCACGACGATCAGCAGGCTGGTACCACCCAACTGGATGGAGGTGCCGGTGATGTTGCCGAGGATGATGGGCAGGCCCGCGACGATGGCCAGGAAGATGGCACCGATCAGGGTGATCTTGGACAGGGTCTTGGTGATGAAATCACTGGTGGGCTTGCCGGGACGGATACCGGGAATCGTACCGTTGTTTTTACGGAGCTGGTTGGCGATATCTACGGGATTGTACTGAATCGCAACATAGAAGTAGTTGAATGCTACGATCAGCAGAACATAAACGATGAGGTAGAGCGCACTGTTGTAGTTGAACGCGCTGAAGAAGGCGTACAAATACGGATGTGCCGCAGCGTCCAGGTTGATGAACCGGAAGACAAGGCCCGGCAGGCTGCACAACGTCGAGGCGAAGATGATCGGCATAACACCGGTCATGTTGACCTTGATGGGAATGTAGCTGGCCTGGCCGCCATACATCTTGCGGCCCACCACGCGCTTGGCGTACTGCACCGGGATGCGGCGCTCTGCGTTGGTCAGGACGACTACGAAGATCACCGCCACCAGGGCGAGCACCAGCAGAGCGGGCAGGAACAGATAGAACTGGGGTTCACCGTTCTGCGCACGACCCACAATGTTGGTCACCGCACTGTAGACGGAGGACCAGCGGGCCACGATGCCGGCGAAGATCAGCAGCGAAAGACCGTTGCCGATGCCCTTGGAATCGATCTGGTTGCCTAGCCAGGTGCAGAGCTGCGAACCGGCGGTGAAAGCCAGAATGATAACCACGGCAGAGAAGATACCGGCAAAGCCGTCGGTATACTTCAGGGCGCTCATGTTGCGGATGATGAAGTAGTAGCCGATGGACAGCATCAGACCGATGGCCGCGCCAACATAGTTGGTGATGCGGCGCATCTTGCGCTGCCCCTCCTCCCCTTCTTTGGTGAGGTTTTCCAGATACGGAATGGCTACCGCCAGCAGCTGCATGATAATGGAGGCGTTGATGGCGGGCTGCACGCCCAGAGCGAAGATGGTACATTCACTCAGAGCGCCGCCGGACATCATGTTCAGGTACTCCAGCATATCACCGGTACCGCCGGCAAACATGGAGGACAGCGCGCTGGCCGTGATGTACGGCACAGGGATCGCGCAGCCCAGACGGAACAGAACGAGGATCAGGAAGGTGAACAGGAGCCGTTTACGGAGATCGTCGATCTTCCAGGCATTCCGGAAGGTTTCAAACACCTTACATCACCTCAGCCTTCCCGCCTGCTTTCTCGATTTTTTCTTTGGCAGAGGCAGTGTAGGCAGCGACCTTGACGTTGACAGCCTTGGTCAGCTCGCCATTGCCCAGCACCTTGACGCCATCCAGCGTCTTGGAGATGATGCCGGCCTTCAGCAGGGCCTCGGCATCAACAGTCGCGCCAGCCTCGAACTTCTCGAGGTCAGATACCTTGATGGTAACATACTTGGTCGCGAAAATGTTGTTGAAACCGCGCTTCGGCAGACGACGCTGCAGAGGCATCTGGCCGCCTTCGAAACCGGCCTTCTTGACGCCGGAACGGGCTTTCTGACCCTTGTGGCCGTAGCCGGCGGTCTTGCCGTTGCCGGAACCGGCACCGCGGCCCTTGCGGGTCACGGCCTTGCGGGCGCCAGCGGACGCTTTCAGTTCATGAAGTTTCATGCTTGCACCTCCTTGCATTACGCCTTGGTCACGACGACCAGGTGGGCGATCTTGGCGATCTTGCCCTGGGTTGCCGCGTTGTCAGGCTGCTCGGTAACCTCACCGGGACGGTTCAGGCCCAGAGAGTGCGCAACGGCGATCTGCTCTTTGCCGCGGCCGATCAGGCTCTTGGCGAGACGAATGGTAACTTTTTCCATTGTGGTACCCTCCTTAACCCAGGATCTCGGCAACAGTCTTGCCGCGCTTGGCCGCGACGCTCTCGGCGTCGGTCAGGCCGCACAGACCTGCGAAGGTGGCAGCAGTGACGTTGATGGGGTTGTTGGAGCGCAGGCTCTTGGCACGAATGTCCTTGATGCCGGCGCACTCGAGCACCGCACGGACGGGACCGCCGGCCAGAACGCCGGTACCGGGAGCGGCGGGACGCATCAGAACGCGACCGGCGCCGAACTCGCCAACGATCTCGTGGGGAATGGTGCTGCCCTTCATGCAAACCTTGCGCATGTTCTTCTTGGCAGCGCCCTCGCCCTTGCGGATGGCCTCGGGAACTTCGCCGGACTTGCCGACGCCGTAACCGATATTGCCCTTGCCGTCGCCGACGACGATCAGCGCGGCAAACTTCATGACGCGGCCACCCTTGACGGTCTTGGAAACGCGGTTGATGGAGACGACCTTGGTGATCATGCCGTCATCTTGTTCTCTTCTCTGCATGGCCATTGTATCTTCTCCCTCCTCTTACAGTTTCAGGCCGGCTTCGCGGGCGCCCTCAGCAAGCGCCTGAACGCGGCCCTGGTAGACGAAACCGCCGCGGTCGTAGACCACTTCGGTAATGCCCTTCTCGAGGCACTTCTTGGCGATGGCCTCGCCAACCTTCTTGGCGGCCTCAATGTTGCCGCCGTAAGCGTTGAAATCTTTGTCCATGCTGGACGCGCTGGCCAGGGTAACACCCTTGGTATCATCGATAACCTGGGCGTAGATGTGCTTGGCAGAGCGGAAAACATCCAGACGGGGACGCTCGGCGGTGCCGCTGATCTTGCCGCGGACGCGGCGGTGACGGCGAAGACGAGCTTCGTTCTTATCAGCCTTATTGACCATAATGTTTCTCCTCTCCTATTATTTACCCTTGCCGGCTTTGCCTTCCTTGCGGATGACATACTCGCCAACATAGCGGATACCCTTGCCCTTGTACGGCTCGGGCGGGCGCTTGCCGCGGACTTCGGCGGCAAACTGACCGACTTCCTGCTTGTCGATACCGACGATGCTAAAATGCAGAGCATCCTTCAGTTCGATCTTGATGGTGTCGGTCTCCTCCACCTCAACGGGGTGAGAGAAGCCCAGCGTCAGGACCAGCTTGTTGCCCTGCTTGGCAGCACGGTAGCCAACGCCCTGGATCTCCAGGTCTTTCTTGAAGCCTTCGGTAACACCCACCACCATGTTGTGGATGATGGTGCGGGTCAGGCCGTGGAGGCTGCGGGCCTCCTTCTCGTCATTGGGGCGGGTAACCAAAATCTCATTGCCCTCGACGTTGACGTTCATGAGGGGATGGTATTTGGAATGCAGGGTACCCTTGGGGCCCTTCACGGTGATGGCGTGCTCGGCCGCGTCGACCTTGACTTCCACACCCGCGGGAATGACGATGGGTTTTCTTCCAATTCTCGACATTGTCTATTGCCCCTTTCTTACCACACAAAGGCGAGGACTTCACCGCCGACATGAGCAGCACGGGCAGCCTTGTCGGTCATGACGCCTTTAGAGGTGGAGATGATCGCGGTGCCCAGGCCCTTCATGACCTTAGGCATATCTTCGCAGTTGGTGTAAATACGCAGGCCCGGCTTGGAAACGCGCTTCAGGCCGGCGATAACCGGCGTACCATTGTCCTGGTACTTGAGGGTCAGGGTGATGGTCCCCTGCTTGTTGTCCTCGGTCACTTTCATACCCTTGATGTAACCCTCGTCAACCAGGATCTGGCAGATCGCCTTCTTCAGGTTGGAAGCAGGGATATCCACGGAAGGGTGTTTGGCAGTGCTCGCGTTGCGGATGCGGGTAAGCAGGTCCGCGATGGGATCGGTGATTTGCATGCCACTAACCTCCTTAGGTTGTGTTTCTCAAAGTGTTGATTTTCGTTCAGACAGAAGCAATCAAGGGCTTACCAGGAAGCCTTCTTGACGCCGGGGATCTCGCCCTTGTAGGCCAGCTCACGGAAGCAGATACGGCAGATACCGTACTTGCGCAGGTAAGCATGGGGACGGCCGCAGATCTTGCAGCGGTTGTAAGCGCGGGTCGAGAACTTGGCAGGACGCTGCTGCTTGAGCTTCATAGAAGTTTTTGCCATTGTGGTTCCCTCCCTTAGTTAGCGAACGGAGCGCCCAGAGCTTTCAGCAGCTCCTTGGCTTCCTCGTCGGTCTTGGCGGTGGTGACGAAGCAGATATCCATGCCGCGGATGGCGTCGACCTTGTCGAAGTCAATCTCGGGGAAGATGATCTGTTCCTTCAGGCCGAAGGCGTAGTTGCCGCGGCCGTCGAAGGAGTTGCCGTTAATGCCGCGGAAGTCACGAACACGGGGCAGAGCCACGTTGAACAGACGATCCACGAACTCGTACATACGCTCACCACGCAGGGTGACCTTGGCGCCGATGGGCATGCCCTGGCGCAGCTTGAAGTTTGCAACGCTCTTCTTGGCCTTGCAGACAACAGCCTTCTGGCCGGTGATCTGGCCCAGGTCGGAGATGATGGCATCGATGACCTTGGCGTTCTCTTTGGCTTCGCCGGCGGCAACATTGATGATGACCTTATCCAGCTTGGGGATCTGCATAACGCTCTTGTAGCCGAACTTCTTGTTCAGGGCCGGAGCGATCTCGTTGACATACTGTTCTTTCAAACGTGCCATTGTGTACTCCTCCCTTACAGTTCAGCGCCGCACTTGCGGCAGATGCGGACGTTCTTGCCGTCCTTGATGGAATGGGCAACGCGGGTGGGCTTGCCGCACTTGGGGCAGACAGGCTGCACCTTGCAGGCGTAGATAGCGCCCTCGGCCTTGACAATGCCGCCCTGCTCACCCTGACGGCGAGGCTTGACGTGCTTGGTGACCATGTTCAGGCCCTCGACGATGACCTTGCCCTCTTTCGGGGAAGTCTGCAGGACCTTGCCGGTCTTGCCCTTGTCCTTGCCGGAGATGATCATGACGTTGTCGCCGGTTTTAACATGAAGATTGTTCATTCTTATTAAAACCTCCTTACAGCGATTCGGGAGCCAGGCTCAGGATCTTGGTGAAGCCGGCGTCGCGCAGCTCACGCGCCACAGGTCCAAAGATACGAGTGCCCTTGGGGCTCTTGTCGGCCATGACGATGACGGCAGCGTTCTCATCGAAACGGATGTAGGAACCGTCGTCACGGCGCAGGCCATGCTTGCTACGGACGATGACGGCCTTGACCACGTCGCCCTTCTTCACGGTACCACCGGGAGCAGCCTTCTTGACGCTGCAAACCACGATGTCACCGATGTTTGCGTATCTCTTGCGGGTACCGCCCAGTACACGGAAGCACATTAACTCCTTGGCACCGGTATTGTCGGCCACTTTGAGATAAGTTTGCATCTGAACCATCTTTCAGGTCCTCCTTTCAAAGTACCAGGCTGATTATTTCGCTTTCTCGATGATCTTGACCAGGCGCCAGTTGACGTCCTTGGAGAGTTTGCGGGTCTCCATGATCTCGACGCGGTCGCCGATGCCGGCTTCGTTGTTCTCGTCATGGGCCTTGAACTTCTTGGTGCGCTTCAAGATCTTCTTGTACAGAGGGTGCTGGACGCTGTCCTTGACGGCGACGACGATGGTCTTGTCCATCTTGTCGGAGACAACAGTGCCCACACGGGTCTTTCTCAGATTACGTTCCATGTTTTACCCTCCCTCTTACGCGTTTTTGGCATTCTTCTCGGCCAGGACGGTCATCACGCGGGCGATGTCCTTCTTCACGGTCTCGATCCGAATGGGGTTGTCCAACTGGTTGATGGCGTGCTGAAAGCGCAGGTTGAAGAGTTCGGCCTTCAGGTCCTTGAGCTGCTTGTTCAGCTCGACATCGGTCATTTCGCGCAGTTCAGTGGCTTTCATTCAGCGTCACCCTCCTTTACAGTGTCAAGGCCTTCGCGCTTGACGAATTTGCAGCGGACCGGCAGCTTGTGGCTGGCCAGACGCAGGGCCTCGCGGGCAGTCTCCTCGCTGACGTCAGCCAGCTCGAAGAGCACGCGGCCCGGCTTCACAACGGCTACCCAGTACTCCGGGCTGCCTTTACCGGAACCCATTCGAGTGCCGGCGGGCTTTTCAGTAACAGGCTTGTCGGGGAAGATCTTGATCCAGACCTTGCCGCCACGCTTGATATAACGGGTCATGGCAACACGGGCCGCCTCGATCTGGTTGGAGGTGATCCAGGCCGGCTCCAGTGCGATCAGGCCGTAATCGCCCTGATTCACCTTGTTGCCGCGCATGGCCTTGCCGGTCATGCGGCCGCGCTGGACGCGGCGGTACTTAACACGTTTCGGCAGTAACATTACTGTTTGCCTCCTTCCTTCTTGGCGGGGGCTTTGGCGCCCTTCAGGATCTCGCCTTTGTAGATCCAAACCTTGACGCCAACCTTACCATAGGTGGTGTTGGCCTCGGCGAAGCCGTAATCGATGTCGGCGCGCAGAGTCTGCAGGGGGATGGTGCCCTCATGGTAGCTCTCGGTGCGGGCGATATCGGCACCGGCCAGACGGCCGGAGCAGGTCACCTTGATACCCTTGGCCGGCGTAGCGCTGCGGTCACGGGGCTGCATGGCGTTGCGGATGGCCTGCTTCATAGCGCGGCGGAACGCGATGCGGCGCTCCAGCTGGGAAGCAACATCCTCAGCAACCAGCTGAGCATTGGTGGTGGTGCCCTTGACTTCGATGATGTTCAGGTTCACAGCCTTGCCGGTGAGCTTGGCAAGCTGCTTTTCCAGCTTGGCGCTCTCAGCGCCGCCCTTGCCGATAACGATGCCCGGCTTCGCGCAGAAGACGTTGACCTTCACGCGGGGAGCACCGGTCTGGCTGTCGACGGTACGCTCGATTTCGATCTTGGGAACGCCGGCAGCGTAGAGCTGCTTCTTCAGGGTCTTGCGGATCTTGTGATCCTCGACCAGGGTGTCGCCGAATGCCTGCTTAGAGGTAAACCAGCGGCTGTCCCAATCTTTAATGACACCCACGCGCATGCCGTGGGGATTGACTTTCTGGCCCATTTGTTTACCTCCTTACTCTTTCTCTTTCAGCACGACCGTCATGTGGCTGGTGCGCTTGAGGATGCGGTACGCACGGCCATGGTCGCGCGGCATGATGCGCTTGAGCGTGGGGCCGGGGCAGACATAGCATTCTGCGACGTACAGGTTGTTGCGGTCCATTTGGAAATTGTTTTCCGCGTTCGCGGCGGCAGAGTTCACCAGTTTGAGAAGGGGCTCGCAGGCGGCCTTCGGGGTGTACTGCAGGATAGCCAGCGCTTCGTCCAGGGGTTTGTTACGGATGAGGTCCATCACGATCGAAACCTTGCGGGGACTAATGCGGGCGTAACGGAGAATTGCCCGTGCTTCCATTCGATGTTCCTCCTCTCTTATTTGCCAGCGGTCTTGCCGCCGCCGTGGCCGGTGAACTTGCGGGTGGGAGCAAACTCACCCAGCTTGTGACCGACCATGTCCTCGGTAACGTATACGGGCACATGCTTGCGGCCGTCATGAACGGCGAAGGTGTGACCGACGAACTCGGGGAAGATGGTGGAGGAACGGCTCCAGGTCTTCACGACGCTCTTCTTGCCGCTCTCGTTCATGGCCTCGACCTTTTTCATCAGGGAAGGCAGAACGTAAGGGCCCTTCTTGGTGCTTCTAGACATTGTTCAATTACCTCCCTTAGCCATTGGCGCGCTTGACGATGAACTTGTCGCTGCGTGCCTTGTGTTTGCGGGTCTTCAGGCCCAGAGCGGGCTTGCCCCACGGAGTACGCGGGCTGGAATGACCAACCGGGGCGCGGCCCTCGCCGCCGCCGTGCGGGTGATCGCAGGGGTTCATGACGGAACCACGGCTGCCGGGACGGACGCCCATGTGGCGCTTGCGGCCGGCCTTGCCCAGGTTGACGTTCTCATGGTCCAGGTTGGAAACCACACCGATGGTGGCGATGCAGTTCAGACGAACGTTGCGCATCTCACCGGAGGGCAGACGAACCAGAGCGTAGCCATTCTCCTTGGCCATCAGCTGAGCCATAACGCCAGCGGAACGGACCAGCTGGCCGCCCTTGCCGGGGTAGAGCTCGATGTTGTGGATCATGGTACCGACGGGGATGTTCTCGAAGGGCAGAGCGTTGCCGGGCTTGATGTCGGCGTTGGGGCCGGCCATGATCTTGTCGCCGACCTTCAGGCCATCGGGAGCCAGGATGTAGCTCTTGACGCCGTCCTCGTACTCCACCAGAGCGATGAAGGCGGAACGGTTGGGATCGTATTCCAGCGTCTTGACGGTGGCGGGGACATCAAACTTGTTGCGCTTGAAGTCGATGACACGGTACTTGACACGGTTGCCGCCGCCGTGATGACGGACGGTGATCTTGCCGGTGTTGTTGCGGCCGGCATGCTTTTTCTTGGACTCGAGCAGGCTGCGCTCCGGCTCAACCTTGGACAGCACGCTGTAGTCGGTAACAGTCATGCCACGGCGGCCGGGGGTAGTCGGCTTGTACTTTTTAATAGCCATGATGTTCTCCTTATTGTTATCTTATGAATTTTTATCGGGGTCATATCCCCATAAGCGAACCCCTCGGCGGGGTTCTTAACGGCAGGAGACCTGCCGGGTCATCAGACCATGCTGTTGAAGAACTCGATCTCCTTGGAGTCGGGAGTCAGGGTCACGATGGCCTTCTTGCTCTTGGCAGTGTAGCCGGCGTGCATGCCCTGGCGGCGATAGCGGCCGCGCACGGAGATGGTGTTGACCTTGGCGACCTTGACGCCGAACAGCTCTTCCACTGCCTTGGCGATGTCGATCTTGGTGGCGTCGGTGGCAACCTTGAAGGTGTACTTCTTATCGGCCAGACCAGCCATGGAGTTCTCGGTGATGACGGGGGCGAGAACGATGTCCTGTGCGAATTTCATCACGCATATACCTCCTCAAGTTTCTTGGCGGCGTCCAGGCTGAGGATCAGCTTGTCGGCGTTGACCACGTCGTAGGTGTTGACGCCGGTCGCGGCGGTCTTGACACCGGGGATGTTGGCGGCGCTCTTGACGAACTTGGCGTCCAGAGCATCGTTGACGATCAGGTTCTTCTTGCCGGCGCCCACAGCAGCCAGGAAAGCAACCACGGTCTTGGTCTTGTACTCGTCAGCGGCGATCTTGTCCACGATGATCAGGTTGCCGTTGGCAGCCTTGTCAGACAGGGCGCTGAGCAGAGCCAGGCGCTTGACCTTCTTGTTGATGGTGTAGTAGTAGCTGCGGGGCTTGGGGCCGAGGGCAACACCACCGTGAGTCCACTGGGGAGCGCGGATAGAACCCTGGCGAGCATGGCCGGTGCCCTTCTGGCGCCAAGGCTTCTTGCCGCCGCCGCGGACTTCCTTGCGGATCTTGGTGTTCTGGGTGCCCTGGCGCTGGTTGGCCAGGAAGTTGACGACTGCCTCGTGGACAGCCTTCTCGTTCGGGGTGATACCGAACACGGCGTCGGAAAGCTCAACGGTGGAAACCTTCTTGCCGTTCATATCGACGACATCAAACTGTGCCATTGTGTTTTCCTCCTTTACGCTTTCACGCTGTCGTGGATGGTCACGACCGAGCCCTTGGGGCCGGGGATCGCACCCTTGATGGCGATGAGATTATTCTCAGCGTCGACCTTGACGACGCTCAGGTTCTGGACGGTCACCCGCACAGCGCCCATGTGGCCGGGCAGACGCTTGCCCTTGAACACGCGGGACGGGGTGGAAGTGGAACCGTTAGAACCAGCATGACGGGCAACGGGGCCGGTGCCGTGGCTCTCGCGCAGGCGATGCTGGCCGAAGCGCTTGATAACGCCCTGGTAGCCCTTGCCCTTGCTGGTGCCCACAACGTCAACCTTGTCGCCTTCTGCGAAGACGTCCGCCTTGAGGATATCGCCCACGTTCAGGCTGGCGATGTCATCGAAACGGAACTCACGCAGGGTGCGCTTGGGGGCGACGTCAGCCTTGTCGAAGTGACCCTTGGCGGCCTTGTTGACCTTCTTGGCGCTCACTTCGCCGTAGCCCATCTGGACGGCCTGGTAACCGTCGGACTCGACGGTCTTCTTCTGCACGACGGTGCAGGGGCCGGCCTCAATGATGGTGACCGGAACGACCTTGCCGTTGGCGTCGAACAGCTGGGTCATGCCCAGCTTCTTGCCGATGATACCTTTTTGCATTGTTTTGTCCTCCTGTAAAGGTTATTGGTTGGTGGTTTCCCATCAACATGACCTCTCCGCTGTAGGGTTCACAGCGAGATTGGCGTTTTCGATTCTCACATCGGGTGCCGGCGGTTCGCAGATCACGGCTGCGCGTACCGGCGTATTATAATGTAAGAGATTCGATCACAGCTTGATCTCGATGTCAACGCCCGCGGGGAGCTGCAGGCTCATGAGAGCCTCAACCGTCTTGTTGGACGGCTTCAGAATGTCGATCAGACGCTTGTGGGTGCGGGTCTCGAACTGCTCACGGCTGTCCTTGTACTTGTGGACAGCGCGCAGGATCGTGACGATCTCCTTGTCGGTGGGCAGGGGGATCGGGCCGGACACGCGGGCGCCAGTGCGCTTTGCGGTCTCCACGATCTTCTGTGCTGCAGCATCGATCAGGGATGCATCATAGCTCTTCAACCGAATTCTGATTTTCTCTTTGACTGCCATTGCTTTCGCCTCCTAATAAAATTTGTGCCTTAGGCGAGCCGATAAACCACACACGTTTCCGGGCGTTCAACTTTCTCGCATGACAAAATCCGGTGAACCGTTTTGCACAGTTCTCCCGGAAAGAATCATCACAAAGTCAGTCGAACATTGGTCCGTACCGCAGAATGCAGCGACGTACATATCCCTTTGTTTCCGTAATTCTTTCGCCCGGTTCTAAGATCGGACATACTCCGCGGAAAAACCCGTCTGCCTATTGGCGGACGGCAACCTCCCGCATCAACGCATATCGCGGCTTGCGCAGAACGCTTGTAGCATTCCGCCCAAGCCTTTCGCAGCCGAGAATGATTATAGCACACGTTTCCCGGCGTTGCAAGTGTTTTTTGGGCGATTTTCTAAATTTTTTTGAAAAAATTCTGCGTTTTGCCGAAAGAAGATCTTCCCTGACTCAGAAGGGCGGATTGGTGGTTCCCACCCGCCAACCGTCCTCTGTTTCCACCACCACGGTGGGCGCATAGTAGAGTCTTCCCTCTCCTTCCGGCAGCGGTTCTCCCAGATCATCGGTGACGATCACACAGACCCCCCCAAACTGCAGGCTGCCGTCCGGCAGGACCTGGGGTTCGGTGTAGGTATACCCGGACTGGGGGATGATGCTGTCATAGGGATACCCCGCGATGAGCAGCGTGCCCCCTGTGCCTTCCCGATAGTATGCGGTGCCCTCCCCTGCCCCTTCATCGGACAGCGGCTGGAGCAGTTCCGACAGCGCCGCCGGTGTATAGATGGTTTCAAAATACGCCTCGGCTTCCGAGAAAGTCGTAAAGCGTTGGCTGGCCATCACTTGCCGGTAGTCGTCCGACTCAGAGGATTCGCAGGTAAAGCCCTGGCCTTCGGCCTCGGCATTATAATAGGAAAGAGCCAACGCCTCGGCTGCTTCCCGGGGCAGTGCAGCGGGCAGCGGATACTGCCGTTCCTGATAAGGCTCCGGCATGCCCGGCACCGTGACCGTCGCCAGGATTTCCTCCGTCTGCGGGATGGCATAGTCCTCCGAGAGCAACAGCTCGCTGGTGTCAGATTGCAGGGTCCCATCCGCCGCTTCGGTGACCTGGGGGTTCAGCGCTCGCAGTTCCGCCTCGGCAAAGCCGGTCTCCTCTGCCAGGGCCGCCCACGTCTTGCCCCACCAGTTTCCTTTATAATAAAGGGGCAATGTCGCCTGTGGGATGGGACTGCCGTCCCGCAGGCTGGCTGTGTAGGTATCGTCGAAGGAGACTTGCTCCTGCCAGGCGGTGCCGGCCTGCTCCGGCGTGGCGTCGGGAGCCCCTGTGGCGGCCGGCGTCTCTGTGGGCAAAGCCTCCGAGGCCGTTGATTGCGCCGGAGCACAGGCTGTCAACAGCAAAAGCGCCAACGGGGCTGCATACCATTTTTTCTGCATTACAACACCTCCTGTACGATGTTCCGTTGCTTTTTAAATACAAATCGTATTTTTGTTTGTATATTATACGTTTTGTTCTTCATCTAGTGAGGCTTTGTAGGTTTCAGGCAGGCAGCTCGGTGTGATACCACTCGTCACCTTCCTTGACCAGAAGGGTCGTTCCCTCCCAGGCCACGCCGTCCTTCTCGCAGGGGATGACCTCCACACCATTTTCATCCAGCAGTCCCCAGCCATTGCCCCGACGCACTACGGCATAGCCATTTTGCAGAGGAGCACCGCTGACAGGCTCTTCGTCCGCCTTTGCAAAAGCGGTGGTGCAGATGGGGTCGTAGATGGCTTCGGTAGCCAGTTCGCCGCTGCGGTTCAGGTAGGCCCAGTTGCCGCCGGTTTCCACCGGAGCCAGGGCTTCGTCAAAGAACCACCCGGCCTTGTCCAGGTCTGCCGGATAAAGCGCCGTACCATCCCGGCAGATATACCACCACTTGACGGTCTGTCCGTCGTCGCGGGTTTCTTCCACCATCGGACCGGGCCAGCCCATTTCCGGACCGCCTTCCGGGTCCTCATGGGCAGAGTAAACCGGCAGGATATCCCCGAAGTAGTCCCAGCAGCCTTCTTCCATGGGCACCGCCCAGGCCGGCGTGCCACCCTGCAGATACCGCAGAGCCGACAGGTCTACCGATGTTGTATCCCGGCCCGGGGAATCCAAATCGTAATAGAAGCTGTGCACAGACCCGCCGTGTGCCGCGCAAAGTGCTCCATCCCCGGCCGCCGTCATTTTTGCAGACAAGGCATCCAGTTCGTCCCAATTCCTGTATACATCCCAATGCCACTTCCGCATGGCACCGCAGACTGCCACCGGGCGCAGCGCTTCACAGGGAAGAACCTCGGTGCCATCCGCCCGCATCAGTCCCCAGAGGCCATCCCGGGACATGGTATAGTATCCCTCGCGCAATTCAGCCGCCTCGCTGCCCTCGCACACGATCATCCGGATCTCGTCGTAGTCCAGGCCCGGTTCCTCCGGCACAGGCGTTGCCGTCGGCGCAGGTTCCGGTGTTGGGGTGGTGACGACTTCCGATGCAGGTTCCGTTCCCGATTCCATGGCAGAATCCGGCGTTGCCGTGGGCACGGTGCAGCCTGCCAACAGAAGAGCGGCAGTCAATACAGGCATCATACGTTTCATGGATGTTCGCCTCCTTGCGAGAAATATTCGGTTTTTTCTTCAGTATACCACAAAAGCCACACACCGCACAGACGGCATGTGGCTTTGTAATAAAATTTACAACTCAGTGTTTTTTCAGCTGTTCTTCCAGCCCCGGACGGGGGGTGACGTAAACCGTGGTGTAGACATTGTAGAGTACCATACCGGGTTTGGCCCCGTTGGCTTTCCAGATGTTTTTCACCTCGGTGGTATCCACCGCCACCTTGGCCCCGCCGTTCTGGCTGGAGTGGAGCACCGCCAGCTCGGCGGCCTCCTGTTTGGTGGTGTCGGGGATATCCTCTCCCCGGCTCATCACCACGCAGTGGCTGCCCGGCGCCTTCTGGACATGGAACCACAGGTCCTTACCCCGGGCGGTGTGCAGGGTCAGCTTGTCGTTTTGCAGGTTGTTGCGGCCCACCAGGATCTCAAACCCATCGCTGGAGGTGTAGCGCAGGAAATCCGCCGGTTTCTGCTTGCGGTCCCGCTGCTTGTAATATTTCAGGTAGCCCTGGCTTTTGAGTTCGGCCCGGATCTCGTTGAGGGCCGCCTCCCCGGGAGCGGATTCCACTTCATAGAGAACGGTGCCCAGATACTCGATCTCCGCTTCCCCTTCCACCAGCAGCTTCTGCAGCATGGAGTGTGCAGTCTGCTTCTTTTTATAATCCTTGAAATACTTCTGGGCATTTTCGTTGGGTCCCAGGCGGGGGTCCAGCCGGATGGTCACATCCTCCCCGGTATAATAGTTCTGCACCGCCACCTGGCGGTCACCCTTGTGGATGGCCCAGAGGTTGGCCTGGAGCAGCTCGCCATACAAACGCAGGGTATCTGCCTTGGCCGACTGGGCCAGTTCCTCCCGACGGGCAGCCTGTTTACGCACGGCACGTTCATGCATATTGTGCACCGCTTTGTAAAGTTCCCGGCTCTTCTGCCGCAGACGCTCTGCCCGGTCCTTGGTGGCATAGTAGTCTTCCAGCATCTCGCTGTAGGTGGGATACTGGGTCAGGATGGCCTGTGTGCCATACTGCCGGGGCGCAAAAAAGCTGAACTCCACCGGTTTGGGGGCGCCGTCTGCCTGGGGCAGCCGTACCGCCGTGGGGCTGCCACCCGCCGCATGCTCTGCCTTCAGTTCATCCAGTGCCTCCGCCAGTTTCTTGCGTTCCTCGCTGTTCAGGTCACAAGCCAATGCCGGGGTCTCCCCCAAGGCACGGCAAACAGCTTCCCGTGTGACCACAGGCCCTACGCCCGCCACCACTTTGCTCAACGCCGAGGCAACGGGCAGGTCTTTTTCGCAGGCAGCCGCTACAAGAGCCGCCGAACTGACCGCCAGAAAATCCGGGCGGTTGGGCTTAGGCGGCAACGTGTAGGGCAAGCCGGGCAGTAGCTGGCGCACCTCGCTGTCCTCAAAATCCACCCGTTTCAGGGCATCAATGATCCGGCCGTTCTGTACCAGGACCAGGTTGGAATACCGGCCCATCAGTTCCGCTGCCAATGTATTGGTGACCAGGTCCCCCATCTCGTTGGTGCACCGGAAATCAAAATAGACGATCCGGTCCCCCGGTTCCCGGCGCAGGTCGATGAGACGTCCACCGGTCAGATGCTTGCGCAGCAGCATGCAGAACCCCGGCGGCGTCATGGGGTTTTCAAAGGATTCCTTCGTCAGGCAGACCCGTGCCGAACCGCTGCGGGCCGAAAGCAGCAACCGATGGGTATCGGTACGGGTGCGCAGCGTCACCAGCACCTCATCACGGGTGGGCTCAAAGATCTTGTCGATCTTGGCATCCAGCAGCGTCGCCTTCAGTTCGTCAGAGACCAGTGCCAGCGTTGCGGCATCCAAAGACATAGTTTCACTCCTTCCGGCCCTGGGCCGGGATCAAAGATTCAGATAGGTATAGGGATCGGTGTCGGCCGTTGCGTGGCGGACGTCCAGCTGGGGGAACCCCCCGCGCAGCCGTGCGGCCAGCACATCGGCGATTCCCTGCTCGGTGCCCCAGTGGCCTGCCACCACCAGGCCGACGCCCTTTTGTTTGGCCAGCAAGGCAATATGATGGGCTGCCTCCCCGGTGACCAGGCAGTCGGCGCCCTCGTCGATGGCCTCTTGCAGGTAGCTGCCGCCGCCACCGCTGACTTCCGCCAGATGCGTCACCGGCTTGCCGCTGTCCACAAACTTGACGCCGCTGTGCAGCGTTTCAGCACAAAACTTTGCAATATCTGCCACCGTGGTGGTTTTCACCGTACCGATGCGGCCGCAGTTTTCCGCAAAGTTGCGCCGGTCCTCCCGGGACATTCCCAGCAGGTCCGCCAGGGTATCATTGACGCCGCCCGGGGCAGCGTCCAGATTGGTGTGCATGCAGATGCCGGAAATGCCCTTTTGCAGCAGCATGGCCGGTACATCTTCCGCCGTGATGCGCTTTATGGGGTCAAAAATCACCGGATGGTGGCTGACGATCAGCTGGCAGCCGGCGGCCGCAGCCTCCCGTACCACGTCAGCGGTGATATCCAGGGCAGTAAGTACCTTTTCCACAGGGCGGCCCGCATCCACCAGCAGACCCACGTTGTCCCAGCTGCAGGCCAGCTCCGGCGGAGCAAAAGCTTTCAGTTCCTGCAAAATTTCTTGTACAGTCACAGACATGAGCGTTTCTCCAATTCTTGTATCAGGGCATCCACCGCGTCGGCCTCCGGCCCGGGGGCCAGACCAAGGCGGTACTTTTTCAATTTGACATTCTGTTGGGCACAATATGCCCCAAAACCAGGTTGTCCCTCGGTTTTGCCGCACAGACATTCCAGGCCGTCCGGTTCGTATTCGGTTCCGGCATAGCGGGCATTCATGACCGCATACCACCGCCCGGCCGCCTGGCAGAGAGTTTCCCCCACCAGGGCAAACCCGCGGCGGGCCAGCCACCGGCGCAGGATGCTGTGCTTGGTGGCCGGCACCAGCACCAGATTGTACCGGGCGTCAAACACCCAGGGGGCCGCTTCCAGAATTTCCATGATGGTTTCGGCACCCATTCCCGCGATGATGATGTCATCCACTTCCCCGGGCCACACCACCGAAAGTCCGCTGCCCAGCCGGCATTGCACCCGGTCCCCGTAGGGAGCGCAGCGGCGGCGGGCTTTATCCAGCGGGTCGGGACGGAGGTCACAAGCCAAAACAAGCGGGCAGCGACCGCTGCCCGCCAGTGCGGCGCTTAATTTTCCGTGGTCGCAGCCGATATCCGCTGCGGCATGCCCCGGACGCACAAAGTCAAAGGCCGCCGACAGACGGGCATCCAGCTGCGGAAAATTACTGGTGCGCAAAGTAATCGTTCAGCTGTGCCACCAGGGCATCGGCGTCCACGCCGTGAACGGCACAAGCCTGCTCCACCGTCTCACCGTGGGCAGCCATGCAGCCCAGGCAGTGCATACCGGTGGCCAGGAAGATGGGCACGCAGCCCTGAGCGGGGTCGTTGTTGAGGATTTCGGCAATGATGGTATCTTTCGTAACAGTCATGGGAGATGTTCCTTTCAGATGAAAATTTTGATTTTATGAAACCAGCTGCCAGGAGGCATAAAGGCCAAAGCCCTGCAGCTGGGTCAACAAGGTGAAGAAGGCAACAGCCAATGCAGCCCCGTGGGCGGTGCTGCGGCGAAGTGTGATCAGGCGGTTGTTCTGCACAAGCAGCAGTGCCGCAGGCAGGACCGGCAGCAGGTAACGCCCCTGCATACCGAAAAGCGTCTGGTAGTTGATGGGGGTCCAGTTCAGGGCCGCCGCAAAAACCGCCAGGATCACGCAGGCCAGGATGGCCACCGTCCCCCACAGGGAGCGGCGGGAAAGCAAGGGCTTCCGCCCCTGCACCGGCAAGGATGCGATCAGCAATGCCAGCACCAGGCCCACACCCAACAGCCAGCTCACATCGATGCGGTAGACGATGGGTTCGCCCAGTGTCGTGCCCAGCAGTCCCTGCAACCAGAGCCCTCCCTGTTCAGGCAGGGTACGCAGCAGCAGTTTGAGGGTAGCCGGCAGATTGCGGCAGATATACCCAAAAGAGAAAGTCCAGACGGAATCCCCGTTGGGGTTCACCAGCAGCAGTTGGTCGGGGGTCAGGCCGCCGCCCATATGGGACAACGCATAGACACCGCCTGCCACAACCATCACAGCCAGCATGACCGTGCCGCGGAAAAACCACCGGCGCCCGGCAGCTGTTTTCCGCAGCCGCAGATAGAGCCAGCCCGCCAGCACCGCCAGTGCCAGACAGGCGATGCCGCCTGCCAGAAGCAGCGCCATATTCATATCCCGGGCCGCATAGGCCAACGCCGAAAGATTGGTGATGGTCCACAGAACAGCCGCGGCCAGCAATACCCCCACCTGTACCAGACGGCCGGGCTTTACCGATAGTTTTCCCAACAAAACGGTGGAAGAAGCCGCCGTTTTGCGCAGGTCCAGATGCTCCGGAGGAATGGCCAGGCAGAGCAGGATCACCGGCAGATAGATTGCCTTGGCCGGCGCGACCGCCGCGGCCAGCAATACCAGCAGCACCAGCTGCCAGGGGGAAGCGCGGCGGCAGCGGAGTTTCATACAGAGCGCCGTAAACAGGAATACCGTTCCCAACACCCCGGCATCCGGCGAGAGGCTTCCCGCCAGCTGCAGCGACATGGGCAGCAGCGATACGCAGGCAAGCAGCCCCCGCAGGGCTTGCGGCGCCAAAGCCACCGCAGCGGTGACCAGCACCAGATAGACTACCAGATTGGCCAGGCGGCCGTAATCCAGCATGGTGTAGAAATTTTTGTTCTGCATACGGGCCAGCCAGATGCCAAACGCCTGAGCCCAGTAGTTTCCGCTCCCCTGCCCGGCCTGGACTTCACTGGTCCGGGTCAGCTCGTTGGGGCTGCCCGGGTCGCCGGTCCGTGCCCGGGCCTGGGCCTTGTAGGCAAAAATTCCGATTTCTCCGGTTTTGGTGGAGAAATAGGGCGCATCGCATTCCCGTACCAGCAGGTTGCCGTTTTCATCAGCGGTCTGCTGCCCGCTCCAGACGCCGGCCAGTTCATAGGCGGCTGCCAGGTGGGTATATTCGTCCGGTGCCACCAAAGCGGGGGTCACCCGGGTGAACCCGACCCCCAGCGCAAGGCCCACCACCGCCACCAGCAAAGCCAACGGTGCATGAAGCATGGTCAGCAGAACGGCGGCAAATGCAGCAGCCGCCAGCGGCAGAGCCAGTTGCTCTGCCAGCAAAGCGGGCCACCGGCCGGAGTAATCAGCCACCAGCTGGACAGCCAGCGTGGCATCCAGAGGGTCCTGCTGGCCGCTGCCGCCGTAAAGGGGCATGCCATCCACTTCGCCCTCACTGGCCCAGAGGCCAAGGGGACCGTCCCAGGGGACGGCATTATAGATATGCACCGTCAGGGTTTCATCCTCTGCCGGAACATACGGATTCTCCACCGTAAACTCGGTAAAGGTATCATCGAATATATTCAGGAAATTACCGGCTGCCTGCGCCAGCTGCGTACCATCCTCGGCAAAAACATCCACCATCAGCATGCCGGATTTGTATAACTGACCGTGGGTGCTGAATTTGAGACGGACCCCGTAAAATGCCTGCCCCGCCCGCAAGGGGATCTTTTGGGTAAGGCCTTCTTCGGACAGATCAATGATCTGGCTGTAATCATCGTTCAGGATCTCATAAACCGGCTGATTGCCAAGGCGTTCCTGCAAATCGTACCCCACCCAACGGCAGAGCAGCCAAACCGCCGCTGCCGCCAGCAAAGCCGCCAGCAGCGCCAAAATTCCCCGGCGGACGCGGTGAGAGTTGTGCATCAGGTTCGCCGCCTTTCTTACAGGATTTGCATAAGCCGTTGTTATTATACCGCAACCGGGGCAAAAGCGCAAATCCTTATTGGCGCTGATACAGATACCAGGTAACCGGGCCTTCCCCGCCGTCATAGCTCCACTGATCAACACAGGTATACCGGGGGAACCGCTGTTCCAGATCGTCCACCAGGGCCACTGCATAGGCAACCGAACCCTTTTCCAGCAGGGCATTCTGTTCGGCCCATTGGTCCTCCAACGGCATATTGGTGACGCAGAAGTACTGGCAGGGCGGCAGCAATCCCGTGGCAGTATAAAAACCGCCGTCCAGTGTTCCGTAATTGAGCAGGCTGGCATCGGGATCTTTCAGGATCTCCTGGGCAAAACGCCACTGGGGCAGCGTTTCTTTTCCCCGGCCCCGCAGTGCTTTGTTGGGGCTGCAGAACCAGCAGAACAGACAGGCCGCCGCCACACCCACCCAAGGGGCTGTTCTGCGCAGCCAGGGGGAAAGAGGCCGTCCCGGCAAAGACAGCAGCGGCACAAGGCCCAGGGGAGCAAACACCGCAAGTACCAATCCATAGTAGACCAGATAGCCCCCCATCAGGCTGGTAAGGGCAAGGCCGCCGGTCAGGCAGCACACGGCCCCGGCCGTGTGCCGATGGCGGAAGGCCAGTGCCCAGAGCAGGAAGAGCGCCAGCAGCGCTGCAGCCGGCAGATCATCCTTCACCGCCCACCACAGATGGCGGGCCAGGGCCGTCACGCCCCCACCGGTTCCGGAATAAAGGAACAGATTATCGTAGAAATAGGCCGTGATCCAATCCGCCAGGGCACCGTGCACGCCGAAATAGAGCACCCAGGGCAGCGTAGCCAGGGCCATGCCCCCCAGATATGCACCGCAGCTTTGTGCCAGTTGCCGGAACCAGCCCCTGCGCCCGTAATACACCGCAAGCACCGCCACCCAGACCAGGTAGAAGCCCAGTACCGTGTATTTGAGCCAAAGGGCACATCCCGCCAAAAAGCCCTGTGCCAGCACCACGGGCAGCGGCATGGCACGTTTTTGCGTCATCGTTTTCAGCAGGCCGTACAGGGCCGCCGCCAGCAGCGGCAGCAGAAATTCCTCCGCGCTGCCGCCATGGGCGAAGGCACGACTGGCCGCGATGACCGCCGCCGGCAGGGCTGCCCAGCCGGGGTGCACCGGTCTTTGGACAAACAGTGCCGCAGTGTGCAGGCTGATGCCCAAAAAGGCTGCCAAAGAAAGGATCTCCAGCAGCAAAATGCCGGCAAACCCGGTATGATCCCACAACCAGCCGATTCCGTACAGGAAATACAGCACAGGCCCCTTGTGGTCAAAAGCGTCCCGGTACAGGACTTTGCCGTTGAACATGGACTTGCCCATCGTAAAAAAGATATTGGCATCCATCCAGTCGTTGAAAGCAAAAAGAGGAAATGATTTGCTGCACAACAACAGGACAACGGCGGCGACGCCCACGCACCACAGCGCGTTTTTTCCTTTGGTTAGCCGGGCCACAGAGACACCTCCCAAAACAAACCGCGCCCCAGTCGAAACCGACCGGGGCGCGGAGTGGAAATTCAAACTCGTGTTACACGTTTATAACGCGCAAATCAGCCGTTCTCTTTCATCTTCGCAAAGCACTCGCTGCAGTAGACCGGACGGTCCTCACGCGGCTGGAAGGGAACCTTGCAGGCTTTGCCGCAGCTGGCGCAAACAGCGTCGAACATCTGGCGCTCACCGCGGGTAGCGTTCTTGCGGGCATCGCGGCAGGGCTTGCAGCGCTGGGGCTGGTTCTCGAAACCACGGCTGGCGTAGAACTCCTGCTCGCCGGCGGTCCAGGCGAACTCCTTGCCGCAATCCTTGCATACCAAAGTCTTGTCTTCGAACATAATGGGTATCTCCTCTGTTTGTATTTGCCCGCGGAAGAATCTAAACCAACGCATATGGAATGGACCAACGAACTGATTTTAGGCGCTACTGGGGGCAGGTTGATATATGACCAGGCGTGTATCACCTGAATCCGAATAAAGTCACTCGCCACGCAGTTTGCGGCGAGCACGGGCCAATGCATTGGCCACCGCTTTGGGGGTGGTGCCCAGGCTCTGTGCCGTCTGGGCTACCGGTTGTCCGTGCAAGCTGGCTACCAGGGCCCGGCGCTCCAGCACCGAAAGCTCTGTCTGCATCCGCTGCAGCGTATCGGCATAGCGCTCCCCCGCAATGGCCAGTTCTTCCGGCCCCGGCTGGGGGATATTCTCCGCATCGGGCAGCGGCACGCTGAAATTCAGCGGTGCATGTTTTTTGCGCAGTGCACCACGCTGGGCATCCTGCTGGGCATGATGGATACAGGCCGCCGCATAGGATGCAAACGGTGTGCCGGCCGCAGATTTGTACCCGCGCACCGCCTGAAAGAGGCCGATCAGCCCTTCCTGCACGGCATCCTCAAAATCGAGGCCGGGTGCCCGATATACCGCCGCACCCTTACGGATGGCCGGCATCATACGGGCAATCAACGCGGCCAAAGCCGCCTCATCCCCCTGCTGCGCACGGGCAAGCAGGTCATCGTCAATTTTTTGCATGCAAAAGACTCCACCTGGCAGATGCGAACACCTTTATAATACCCGCAATGGCAGCGTTTGTCAACATTTTTATGCAGCTTGCCGAAAGCAACACCCCCGGTTTTGTGCATTGCGGGGGGTTGTAATTCGGGGGGCAAACTGCTATACTCTCTAATAAGGTAAAAGGGAGTAAGCGGCACGGTCTTGCCAGCCAGACCGTGCGTTGGATCTCGTCATCACGGGTGTTGTATGCACCCCGGGGTCCTGCCCAAGCACTGAGACTTTTGCCGCAAAGGGATTTCTTTTGCGGCAGAGGTCTTTTTTATTGTTTCCCGCTACGGGATAAAGGAGGAATTTCCTGTATGAACGTTGCACAAACTTTTGCCGGTCTGTTTGCCAACTTCGGCAATCTGACCTGGCAGATGGTGGTCATGTGGGTCATCGGTGGGCTGCTGATCTACCTGGGCATCGTCAAAAAAATGGAGCCCAGTCTGCTGCTGCCCATGGGCTTCGGTGCCATTCTGGTGAACCTGCCCCTGTCCGGTGCCATCACCCAGGGAGACACCGAAGGCCCCATCACCGCTTTGTTTGAGGCCGGGATGTCCAACGAATTGTTTCCGCTGTTGCTCTTCATCGGCATCGGCGCCATGATCGACTTTGGCCCCCTGTTGGAGAAGCCCTGGCTGATGCTCTTCGGTGCGGCAGCCCAGTTCGGCATCTTTTTCACCCTGGCCGTGGCCGGACTGTTCTTTGAACTGCCCGACGCCGCCTCCATCGCGGTGATCGGTGCCGCCGACGGTCCCACGGCCATCTTCGTGGCCAACACGCTGGGCAGCAAATACCTGGGGGCCATCATGGTGGCGGCCTACAGCTATATGGCTTTGGTGCCCATCGTACAGCCGCCGGTGATCCGCCTCTGCACCACGAAAAAAGAGCGTCTGATCCGTATGCCCTACCGCAAGGGCAGCGTGACCAAGACCACCAAGATCCTCTTCCCCATCGTGGTGACCATCCTGGCCGGTCTGGTGGCCCCCGCCAGTGTGGCCTTGGTGGGCTTTTTGATGTTCGGCAATCTGATCCGTGAGTGCGGCGTGCTCAATTCTCTGTCCGAGACGGCCCAGAATGTGCTGGCCAATCTCATCACCATCGTGTTGGGCCTGACGGTGGCCGGACAGATGACCGCCGACAAATTCGTCAAACCCGACACCCTGCTGATCCTGGCCCTGGGCCTGGTGGCCTTCATTTTTGACACCGCAGGCGGCGTTTTCTTTGCCAAATTGCTGAACCTTTTCCTGCCCGCAGACAAGAAAATCAACCCCATGATCGGCGCGGCGGGTATTTCGGCCTTCCCCATGAGCGGCCGTGTGGTCAACCAGATGGGCCTGGCGGAGGACAACCAGAATTTCCTGCTGATGTATTCCATCAGCGTCAACGTTTCGGGCCAGATCGCGTCGGTCATCGCCGGCGGTCTGATCCTGACCCTGATGGGTATGTAAGGAGGATTTCACTATGAACATTGCTTCCCTTGACACCACGCTGCCCATGATGCTGGTGGGAATGTTGGGCATCTTTCTTGTGATCGGCGTCATTATTCTGGCGGTCTACCTTTTAAATAAAGTGACCCACCACAGCGACGAATCGTAACACACAAAACCGGCCCCGCAGCCATCTGCTGCGGGGCCGGTTTTTATGGGTAAGAGCAGAAATCAAAGGGATTCTTTTGTCACAAAAACGATGCCTGCAGCCCGGGGCCCCACGTGGGTGCCGATGGTGGCGCCGATCTGGCAGGTGCGCACGCCGGTCAGCTTCAGGTTCTGGGTCAGATAATGATGCACCGGGCCGGCCATCTGCTTTTCATCACTGTAGAGCACAACGCAGGGATAGTTGGTGTCGATGCCGCCCATCTCGTCCAGCTGCTTGAACATGGCCACCAGCGCGCCGGGACGGCCGCGGCCTTTGCCTGCCAGCTTGACGGTACTCTCGTACAGAGAGATGACCGGCTTGATGCCCAGGGCGCCGCCCACAATGGCCACCGCAGCCGAAATGCGGCCGCCTTTTTGCAGATGTTTCAGGCTGTCCACCACGGCCACAATGCGCACCCGCTTTTTGAACCGTTCCAGCACATCCACGATCTGCTGGGCGGTCAGGCCCATATCCCGCAGACGGAGCGCCTCCCGCAGGATGACGGCCTCGCCCTGGGTGGCGGTCTCGGAATCCACCACATAAACGGGGGTATCCACATCGTTGGCGGCCATCACGGCGCACTGGTAGGTGCCGGACAGCTTCTGGCCCACCGTGATGACGATTGCCTCATCACCGGCCAGCTCGGCGTCGGTGTAGGCTTCGATAAAAGCCGCCGGGCTGGGCTGGCTGGTACGGGGCAGCTTATTGTCGGAAGCCAGACGCTGGAAAAACTCATCTTTGGTCATCCGGCCGTCATCTTCCACAGAGGAGCCGTCCTCAAAGGTGATGGACATGGGTACGACACAGACGCCCGGTTGGGCCAGTTCCTGGGGAGTCAGGTCGGCTGCGGAGTCGGTAATGATACGGATCATAGCTGTTTCCCTCACTTTTGTATGTATGGGGTGGTGCGGCAAATGCCGCTTTACGGGTCGCTTTTCTGTTGCAGCCCCAGCAGACCGGCGGCGGTATCGGGGTCCAGCTGCTGGACCGCCTCCAGCTTGCGGGTAATGGCCCGGCTGCGGGGGCCGATCAGTTCTTCCAGGTCGGAACCAGTCTGATTCAGATGCCGCTGCATCTGCTGCAATCCGGCGCCGAACTTTTCAAATTCGGTTTTTACCGCCCCCAGCACCGTCCAGACTTCCCCGGAACGTTTCTGGATGGCCAGTGTGCGGAAGCCCATCTGCAGGGCGTTGAGCAGGGCCGCCATGGTGGAAGGCCCCGCCACTGTGATCTGATATTCCCGCTGCAGGGTTTCGGTCACACCGCTGGAGACCACCTCGGCATACAGTCCCTCAAAGGGCAGGAAGAGGATGCCGAAGCTGGTGGTATAGGGCACCTCAATGTATTTGTCGTGGATGTCTTTGGCTTCCTGGCGCAGCACATTGTACAGTGCCTTGCGCATGGCGTTGGTGGCGGCGGCATCTCCCCGCTGTTGGGCGGCCTGGAGATGCGCGTAGGTATCGCCGGGGAATTTGGCGTCGATGGGCAGCCAGACGGTGCCGCTCTGCCCCGGAAGTTTGACGGCAAACTCTACCCGGTTGTTGCTGCCCGGCACGGTGGCCACGTTGGTGGCATATTGCCCGGGTGCCAGGATCTGCTCCAGAATGGCCCCCAGCTGTACCTCGCCCAGAATGCCCCGGGTCTTGACCCCCGACAGCACCTGCTTCAGGCTGCCCACGTCGGCAGCCAGATTCTGCATCTCGCCCAGGCCCTTGTAGACCTGTTCCAGCTGGGCGCTGACGGTGCGGAAAGAATCGTTGATCCGTTTTTGCAGGGTATCCTGGAGTTTTTCTTCCACGGTGCCGCGGATCTCATCCAGCTTTTTGTTGTTGTCGGCACGGATGACGTTGAGCCCCTGCACCAGCGCCCCCCGCACGCCATCCAGCCGGGTAGCGTTGGAATCTTCCAGGTTTTTCAGCCGGTGTTCCAGCATGGTCAGCTGTGCCAACAAAGCATCGTTGGCCGCTTTCTGGCGGGCAGCGCCGGCCCGGTCGATGGAATCCAGCCGGGCGGTGCTGGCGGCGGCATTCTGACGTTGACTTTCCGCCAGCACGGCAGAAAAATCCCGCAGGGTAGCCGAAGTGGTACGGGCCGATTCCCCCTGCATGGCACGGAGCTGCTCGGCCAAAAGGTCGGTCTCCCCTTGCAGCACAGGGGTCATGGCACGCACAAAATCATCGGCGGTATCGCCCCGGGGGGCCTTGCGGTTACTGCGAACCAAAAGGATTGCCAGCAGCACATCCCCGATCAGGGCCAGCGCCAGCAGCAGGTACAAAATCCAGTCCATCTTCTATAAATCCTTCCGGCTGCCTTGCATTCAGTATACCATATCCGGCAGCCTTATACCAAGTACAGTTGTTCAATTCTTTGGTCGTTCACTCGACATTTTTGGCGTCCGGTTCAATGGATCACCAGCAGCCCCACGGCAATGGCTGCCATGGCAAGCGCCAGCAGCTCTGTGCCGATGCTTTTCCGTTCCAGTACGGGGCGGTCCGGATTGTACCACACCAGAACACTTTTGTTCTTTTGCCTGTCATGGTTGAACCAGAAAGAGTCATTGGTCTCCAGCTCCAGCCGTTGACTGTTTACGTGGATCTCCACCAGATAGCGGTAACCCCCCGCTCCGTTGCGTGGGTTGGTCCGGTCCGCCTTGCGGCATGTCAGAATCCGCCCCGGCAGCAGGGTCGCCCCCCGCACGGTCCGGTACTTTTCCACGAGGGCCAGAACCGCCAGCACCAGAAACAGAATACCCAGCACCCGGTAAACGACGATCAGTTGTATCGGCATGATTTCCATTCCTTTCCCTTCTCTATATATGGTATATCATACCCTGCTTTGCCAAAAGGTGCAAGAGGCCCGCCGGCAATTATCCCATAGACGGGACTGTCTCCGTCGGGGCATCGCTTTTCCCGTTTAAAGTATTGACTAAGTTGGACCCATTTGCTAGAATAAGTTTAACAACACTCCAAACCGGGAGCAATTCTGACAAAACAAAAGGAGGCGCCTATGCGCCCGCAAACTCCGAAAGAAAATGAACGTGATACCGCCCTGTATGAGGCAATTTTACGGCTGAACAGTCTGGATGAATGCATCCGTTTTTTTGATGATCTGTGCGCCGTGACCGAGCTTCGCACCCTGGAACAGCGCTATGCCGTAGCCGGCTGCCTGCTGCAGGGCAAGGTATACAGCGAGATCCGGCGGGAGACCGGCGCCTCCAGCGCCACAGTCAGCCGGGTCAACCGTATGCTCAACTATGGCACCGGCAGTGTGGCGGCCAGCGTCCGGGAAGACCTGGCCCGCAAGTAGCCGAAGGACGTCGACGCATAAAAGGAGGTAGTTCCATGTCTGTTTCCATCACCCCATTCGGCAAAACCGCCGGCGGAGAGAACGTCCGGCTCGTGGTGCTGAAAAACGATCAGCTGGAAGTCCATCTGCTGACCTACGCAGCACTGATTCACAAAATCCTGGTGCCTGACCGCAACGGCAACCCCGTGGACGTGGTGCTGGGCTACCCCACCGTACCCGACTATGAGCGCAATACCGACTACATGGGCCGGGCCATCGGCCGTTTTGCCAACCGCATCGGCGGGGCGCAGTTCCCGCTGTATGAGGAGACCGTCCATGTGACCGCCAACGAGAACGGCAACTGTCTGCACAGCGGCCTGCACGGCTTCGGCGCCACCCTGTTCGATGTGGAGCCCACCCCCGGCGAGAACGACAGCGTCACCATGACGGCCACCAGCCCTGATGGCACCGATGGTTTTCCCGGCAATGTGGAGCTGGAAATTCAGTACAAGCTGGTCAAGAGCGGGCTGATGATCCACTACACCGCCACCACCGATGCCCCCACCGTCTGCAGCCTGACCAACCACAGCTACTTCAACCTCAACGGGCACGCCAGCGGCACCGTGCTGGGTCACCGTGTCAGCGTGGATGCCGACGCCTACCTGGAGACCGACGACGGCAGCATTCCCACCGGCCGGCGTATTCCGGTGGCCGGCACGCCCATGGACTTCACCGAGGAGAAAACGCTGGGCCTGGATATTGAAGCGGACTACCCCGCCTTGAAGCAGGGCGGCGGCTATGACCACTGCTATATCATCCGGGACACCGGCCTGCGCCATGCAGCCTGGTGCACCGGTCCCCAAACCGGCATCCGGATGGAAGTACTGACCACCCTGCCAGGTATGCATCTGTATACGGCCAACTCCCTGGACCCGGTCACCGCCGGAAAGGAATCCGCCCATTACCAGAAACGGGATGCTGTCTGCTTTGAAACGGAAGAGTTCCCCGACGCGCCCAACCATCCGGATTTTCCCGACACTACGGTGCTTCCGGATACTCCTTACAGCTCCACCACCATCTATCGTTTCGATCTGGCACCGCAATAACCAAACAAACCGCCTGCCCGGCAAATCGGGCAGGCGGTTTTTGTTTCTTCAGCAGTCCAGGCGGTACAGCTTTCCGCTGTAGGGCGGCAGATCCACCCGGAAAGGCGCACCCTCCCGGACATTCCTGGAACAGGGAGCCGGTCCCCTCTCGGTGGTACCGCCCCAGCACTGCCAGTCGGTGTCCAGCAGCAAGGTCAGTCTGCCGGCAGGCAGTTTCAGTTCGTAGCCGGGATGGGGGTCCGCCCCAAAATTAAACACCGCCAGGACAGCGCTTTCCCGGCCCTGCCGCAGAATAGCGCAGACATTTTCAGCCCCATGGTCGCAATCCGCCCAGCGGAAGGCCGCCGGGTCATACTCCCGGGACCAGAAGGCTTCATTTTGCAGGTAGGCTTCGTTGAGGGCGGCCCGGAAATGGCGGAATGCGTCGTGGTTGGGGTAGGACAAGATCATCCAGTCCTGTTCCCGGCCTTCGTCCCATTCCCGCAGCTGGGCGAACTCATTGCCCATGAAATCCAGCTTTTTGCCGGGATGCACCGCCATATAAAGGTACAGCGCCCGGGCCTGGGGGAACTTTCCCTCATAATCGCCGTACATCTTCTGGACGATGGTAGCCTTGCCGTGAACATTTTCATCATGGCTGAAGGGCAGGATATAATGCTCGTTCCAGGCGTATACCATGGAGAAGGTCAGCCGCCCCAGGTTTTCTTTCCGCTCCTCGCTGGACTTTTTGAAATAGTCCAGCGTGTCGTTCATCCATCCCAGGTCCCATTTGTAGTCAAACCCCAGGCCGCCGTATTCCACCGGTGCGGTTACCTTGGGATAGTTGCTGGAATCCTCGGCGATGAGCAGCGCGGTGGGATGCCGCTGCTGCAGGCCCCGGTTCATGCCCTTCAAAAATTCCAACGTGGAACCGTTGACACCCCGGGCAGGTTCCCCCTGCCAATAGATCAGCCGCGAGACCGCATCCATCCGCAGGCCGTCGGCATGAAATATCCGCAGCCAGTAATCAGCGCAGGACTGCAGGAAGCAGCGGATCTCCCCCCGGGAGTGCATGAAGTTGCAGCTGCCCCACTCGCTCTGCCCCACCGCGGCCGCCGGGTATTCGTACAAGGGGGTACCGTCAAATTCCTTGAGGCCGTAGTCATCCACCGCAAAGTGGACCGGTACAAAATCCAGGATCACCCCGATGCCCTGTCTGTGGCAGGTGTTGATGAACTGTGCCAGCTCCGCGGGGGTGCCGTACCGGCTTGTGGGTGCATAGAACCCGGTGACCTGGTAGCCCCAGCTGCCGTCAAAAGGATGTTCCGCCAGCGGCATGAGTTCAATGTGGGTGAACCCGTTTTCCCGGCAGTAGGCGGGCAGCTGTTCCGCCAGCTCGGCATAGCTATACCAACTGCCGTCGGGCTTGCGCTTCCAGCTTCCGGCGTGGACCTCATAGATGTTCAGCGGGCGGTCAAAGCATTTGCTGCGGGATGCCATCCATGCCTCGTCGGTAAAGTTTCCCGGCAGCTCGGCAATGATACTGCGGCCATCGGGACGCAGCGTCATGGCAAAACTGTAGGGGTCGCAATGGGCCACCGTTCGGCCGTTGGCACCGGTCACCAGATACCGGTATGCCATACCGGGAACCGCACCGGGAACATCCCCCTCCCAGACAGCGGACCGGGTCTGGGTCAGGTCCGCTGTGCCGAAAGCACCTTCCACCTGGATACGCCGGGCAGCCGGCGCCCACACGGCAAAGTGGGTACCGCCGTCAAAGGGATGGGCCCCGAAAAATTCATAGGCATCAAAGGCATGGCCGGTATAAAAATCCTGCAGTTCCATGGCAAAAACTCCTGTTATTTCATCATGAAAAAGACACGTGTCAAATATAAAAAATTGTACCATACCCGCAGGTATGGTACAAGCACAAATTTGAACACTGTGTTCAATATTTTCAGATTTTCAGGATGCCCTTGGCTATATTGAAATAGATCAGCAGCGTGGTGGTATCCACAATGGTGGTGATCAACGGCGATGCCATGACCGCCGGGTCGATCTTGAGCTTTTCCGCCACCACCGGCAAAAGACCGCCGATCAGCTGGGACAGCAGCACCGTACAGGTCAGGGTCAGGCAGACCACCAGGGCCACCGGCGCTGTGACCCGGTCAAAGATCAGCAGCTTGGCAAAGTTGCACACCGAAAGGGTCAGACCGCAGAGCAATGCCACCCGGCATTCCCGCCAGAGGATACGGGGCAGATCGTGAGGGGCGATGTTCCCCACCGCCATGCCGCGGATAATGGTGGAGGTACTCTGGCTGCCTGCATTGCCGCCTGCATCGGTCAGCATGGGAATATAGGCGGTAAGCACCGTGACAGCGGCCAGGGCACTTTCGTATCCGCGGATGACCAAGCTGGAGAAGGTGGCGCTGATCATCAGGAACACCAGCCAGGGGGCGCGGCTCTTATACAGGTCCCACATGGACTGTTTGAAGTAAGGCTTGTCGGAGGGGCCGATGGCGTTCATCTTGGCGAAGTCCTCGCTGGCCTCGTCCTGCAGGATTGAGATGGCATCGTCGATGGTTACGATCCCCACCAGGCGCTTTTCCGCGTCCACCACAGGAATAGCCAGAAAGCCGTACTTTTCAAACAGTTGGGAAACATCTTCCTGGTCGGTGGTCGTGGATACGCTGACTACATTGGTATCCATCATATCCCGGATCAGGCGTTCCGGCTTTTTTTCCAGCACCAGCGCCCGCAGGGATACCACACCGATCAGTGTACGGTCCTTGTCGGTCACATAGCAGTTGTTGATGGTCTCCTTATCAATACCGTTGGCACGGATGGAATCCATGGCCTGGGTCACCGTCATATCGGGACGCAGCTCCATGAACTCGGTGGTCATTACACCGCCGGCGGAATCCTCGGGATACTGGAGCAGTTCGTTGATCATGCGGCGGGTCGCAGGGTCGGCCTGGGCCAGGATTCGTTTCACCACGCTGGCAGGCATCTCCTCCACCAGATCCGTCGCATCGTCGACGAACAGCTCATCCACAACGGCTTTCAGTTCCTTATCAGTCAGGCCGTCGATGAGGTTCTGTTGGGTTTCGGGGGTGAGTTCGGCAAAAATTTCCGCGGCCAGATCCTTGGGGCACAGGCGGAAAAGCACCGGCAGTTTCTCCGGCGGCAGATCCTCAAATACAGCGGCAAGGTCAGGGGCGGGCAGGGTCTCCATAACATCACGCAGGCTCTGGTACTTCTTCGCGTCGTCCAGGTTGGCCAGCATGGTTTTCAACGTCATGATTGCAGTATCAGACATAAAAAAGCTGCCTCCTTTTCGGGCGGCAGCTCACTCCATTTTTATGCAGGGCAATGCAAAGCTCAGCCCAGCTCTGCGCAGACATAGCGCAAAGTAAGGCTTGCCCCAATATAAAAAACGGGATGGCTGCCAATATTGATACATCGGTACACGGGACTGGGACTACTGGGCGTATCCATGACAACCACCTCTCTTTTTGTTACATTCTCATTTCGGGTCTCCATACCCGCCCTTACTTTACCACCCCGGGCCCCCTTTCGTCAACCCCCAAAAAACACATTTTTACACAGAAAATCCCCCGCCGGGTTCTGAAGTGACCCCAAAAAGTTAGACAATAATTTCAAATAAAAATTGTTCAAGCAACCGAAAGGGCTTGTTGTCT
>CALXHP010000015.1 GCA_944388135.1 uncultured Gemmiger sp.
TTCCTTTTGGCATAGCAAAACACCCCACTTGTTATTCAGTATACCATACTGTCTAACAAATGGGGTGCAGTTCAAATTACCCGTCGGGGACTTTTGTCTTGCGGAAAATTTACCACCATTCCGGCAGACGCTGCTTGCGGGAAGGATGACGGTGCAGGGGAGAGGTCTCGTACTGCACCAGGGCGGCGGCATAATCCAGGGCCAGAGCCAGCAGGATGCCGAACACCACATCGATGACGCTGTGCTGTTTCAGCAGCATGGTGGAAAGGGTAATGGCCAGACACAGCATCGCAGCGGCGGGGCGCATCCAGCGGCGGCGGGGCGTATCAAAGCAATTGCTGCGGTAATAGGCCATCATCAAGGTGACTGAGTTGAATACATGGATGGACGGGCAGACGTTGGTGGGGGTATCATGCCGGTAGAGGGCCCGCACGGCCTGGGCAAAGAAATCGTTGCCCGGAATGCTGTGGGGCCGCAGGGAAAGCCCGTTGGGGACGATCACATAGAAGAGCAGGGACAACGTCATGCCGGCAAAGAGCGGCAGGCAGAGCCGCCAGAAATCGGTACGGGGCGCATGCCGCAGTATGTAGAACAGGGTGAAAGGAATCCAGGGGAACCACATGGCATAGGGGATGATGGCATATTTACAGAAGGGGATCAGATCATCCAGCCGGCAATGGACCCACAGGTCGGGCACGATCACGGTCCGCTCCAGAAGAGCAAAACTGCTCAGATAAAACAATGCATACAATCCCATGAAGAGCACGGGATGCCGCATACACCAGTTACGCATAGGACACTCCTTTTGGTGAGCAGAATAGACAATTATACCTATGACAATGTACCATTATACGCCGGAATCGTCCATAAAAGCAAGCGGAAAAGACGACAAGAAAAAACTGTGTGTTCTGTCAGAATTTGTACGGTTTGGCGATGCTATGCCATAAATAAGCCTTCTATGTACTATAACGATTGAAAATGGAGATCTATTGCAACTTTTGTAAAATTTTTTTGCGGATCAAAAAAGCCCTGCGGCCGCACAAAGGGCGACAGCAGGGCGAGAAAAGCAGAAGATCAGGCGGCAGCCGGGGAGCGTCTGCGCCGGTACAGGGCCAGAACTATGCACCCTACGGCACAGACCAGGGAAACCAGTTCGCAGCCGCGCCACCAGCCGGGGGACTGCCAGGCGATGGCAATGGTACCGGTGTACCCGGCGGGAATGTCCAGCACAATGCGGGCGTTTTCCCCGCTGGAGATCGTCATGGCAGCGCCGGTGGCAGTATCGGTGGCGATGTAATGGCCGTAGTTGAAGATGGGCACCGAAATATCGGTGTCACCGCCGGCGTTGGTCACGCTCAGGCAGGCAACGCCCCCCTCCTTCTCATAGCCGGTCAGGGTCAGTTCCTCACTGCCGGGCTTGGGCTGGGCCCAGATCGTCTCATAGATACTGCATCCGTCGATCATATATTCGCCCAACCCCACATCCCGGGTGTCGTCCCGGGTGAGGGTGTTGCCTGTCAGTTCGGTGGTGGTGAGGAGCTGCATCTGGAAGATACCGGTGCTCAAAGCCAGGCAGACTGCCAAGGAAAGCGTCGACAGGCGGGCAGCCCGGGGCTGGTACTGTTGTACCAGCCGCAGCGCCAGCAGTACCGCCGCGCAGAACAGCACCGTGGCCAGAGAGAGGAACCGCCAGGGATACTGGAAGGTACCGGCGATCTTGCCCCCCGCCTGGCCCAGCCAGTTCTCCACAAAATCCCAGGGGAAGATCTGCAGGGCCAGCACCACCGCCAGGATGCCCAGGCCGGCGGTCAGCCGCAGGGCCGGGGAGACAGTCCAGCGGTCCCGCCGGAAGAGGCAGAACAGCACCAGCGCCAGCCCGACCACCAGGGGCAGACCCAGGGTGAGGCTCATGTCGGTGGAAGTACCTGCCGCAGTACCGCCGAAACCGGGGCCGAAGGGGTTGAGCAACTGCATCAGGGTCAACCCCTGCTGCTGGGGTTTGCCCGCCAGGCCCCCGTTGACCTGCAGCGGGGTGGAGAGGGTGGTGGAGATAAAGGGCAGCAGGAACCAGGCGCTGAGCCCGAAGGCCAGGGCCGCCGCCTTGCACCAGGCCAGCAGCCGGGCGGGGCGCAGGGTCTGGCGCAGCCGCAGCAGACAGAATACCAGCAGGAAGGCGCCGGTGAGTTCGGTGGAGATCAGATGGCTCTGGACCAGGGCGGCCATCCCCACCGCCAAAGGTGCCCACTGGGGGAAGCGGGGCTTCTCGCAAGTATAGATCTCATAGACGCCCAGCAATACCAGGGGCAGAAAGCTCATGGCGGTATATTCCCCCACGGCGGCCCGGAAATAGACGCAGACCAGCCGGTAGAGGGAGAGAGTATAGAGGGCTGCGCCCAGCAGCCCGCCCTTGCGGCTGCCCGCAATGCGGGCAAAGGAGAGGTAGCTGAATCCGCAGGCGGCCAGCGTCACGGCAAAGACATAGACCTGATAGCAGGTCCGCAGGGGCAGCCAGGCGTTGTACAGCAAGGCGGGAAGGGTCAGGAACAGTTCGCAGTAGCACAGCGGGTTGATGTAGCCGTACCCGTTCAGGGTGGTGGTCTCGATGCGTACCGGGAACTGCCCGTAGGACAGCTCCGCCGCCATGGCGGTAATGCGCTGGAGATGGTAGCGCAGGTCGTGGCCGAAATACAGATGGTCGCTGAAAAGGGGCAGGCAGGCCACCACCGTGATGCCCAGCAGCGCCAGCGGCAGCCGCAAAGCCCGGCGGCGACGGGCGCCCTGGGGACCTGTGCAGACAAAGAACAGCCAGATCAGGAAATCCACCACGGCAAAGAAGAAAACAAAACAGGCCAGCCGGGTCAGGCGGTAGATGGGCTGTTCGGTAAAGGTCAGGCTATAGAGATAAAGCTGACCCTCCCCGTAGTGTAGGGTGGCGGTCAGGTCCTGGAGCCGGGCACCGGAACTGACCCACAGCCGGGTGGAGACCGTGCGGTGACCGTCGTCCAGGATCAGGGTGTCGGCCTGGACGGCGGACGGGGTTTTCTCCGAGGAAAAGGTCAGCGACCCGGCGCTTTGCAGCACACTGAAGGTGGGGGCGTCAGGGGTCTGGCAGGAAAAGTATTCCACCGTCACATCGTAGGCGCCGGAGGCCAGCGCAGCCGGCGCGGAGGAAAAGGTGACGTCCTTTTCATAGGTGTGTGTGCCGTCGTTATAGATCTGAAGGGCGGTGCCGTCCTCGTTCAGGGCGGCAATGTCGGCGAACTCGTTGGCAAACCCATCCGGCGTCAGAGTCAGGGTATAGGCCGGCCCCCACAAACCGGCCGCAAGCCAGACCGTTACCGCCAGCTCCAGGGCCAGAACCGCGGCAAACAGTTTGTTGCGGCACAGCAGGGAAAGCAGATTTTTCATGATTCCTACCTCGTTCCCGGGATCAGCCGTCCCAGATCATGACCTTGGCGTTGAGGATGGAAGAGTCCTCCACCGTGGCGATATAATCGCCCTTGGCGTTGCGCTGGGTCTTGTCACAGTCCAGCAGGCAGATGGAGCGGGCTTCCTCGGTGCCGTCCGCCAGACGCACCGTGTATTTGATCACGGCGTTGTCCGGTACCAGCGCCCCCTGCACATAGACCTGCAGGGTGTCCAGCAGCTCACCGCTGGCATCCTGGGCGCGGCCGCACCAGGCCAGATCGTGGCCGCCGTAGTTGCGGTAGGTCTGGTAGCCGTAGACCTGGCCGGTCAGGTCGGCGGGCACCTCCCCGGCGCCCATGACCTGGGCGTGGAGCTCCCGTCCGGTGAACCGGCTGAAGAAGAAAGACTCCGCGTCGGGGTTGCTGCCCCAGACGTTTTCATTGCAGAGGATCAGGTCGTCGCTGGTCACGGCATCGGCCAGACCGGCCTCCAGGGTATCCACAAAGAAATAGTAGTTGTCCAGATTCTGGGCGTGGTGGTTGCGCAGGCAGGCCCGGGTATAGGCCCCGTTGGCGCAGAGCCCCACCGCGATGGCCCCCGCCAGTACCAGCCGCAGCAGGATTCCGGGGGCTACCGGCAGGCGGCGCAGCGCCCTGGCCAGCAGGACCACCAGGGCGGCCAGCAGCAGGGCAAGCCCCACAGAGCTGGCGGCCGCGGGAATGTAGCCCCACTTCCAGGTGATGGCCTCGGGAGCCTGGTACCGTTCGGAGCAGGCCAGCAGCAAAGCGGGCCCGGCCCAGAGAGCCAGTCCCAGCAGGGCCAGACCGCCCAGGGTTTTTGGGGCGGTTTTCAGCCGGGGCGCCGCAAAGCAAAGGACCAGCCCCACCACGATGCCCAGCAGCAGCGGCCAGAGCTTGTCCCCGTTGGTGATGGCGCCGGGGTCCTCCTCCAGCATCAGGGGGTTGAAGAAGGGCAGGGAGGCGGCCATCTGCTGTACGGTGACCCGGGCGATCACCGGCAGGTTCAGCGAGAGGGCGTTGCCGGTGGAGCCGGTGCCGTGGGAGCATCCCAGATGGAAAGCCAGGGCCAGGGCGGTGCCCGTCAGGGTGGGGGCGCAGCCCAGCAGACCCTGTTTCAGGCTGCGGCGCAGCACCACCCACAGAACCACGGCGATCACGGTGTACATGTATCCGATCTCATAGGTGCCGCAGGAAAGAAACGCCAGCACCCCGGCAGCCACCGCCCAGCGGCGGTGACCGGTACTCTGCCATTGCAGCAGGCAGAGCCAGCCCGCCATGGCCCAGAAGAGGGCCTTCTGGGGGACGGCGTAGTAGCTGTACATCCCTTCATTAAAGAGGGGAGCCAGGGACAGCGCCAGGGCAAACCCGCCCAGCGCCAGGGCATTGCTGCCGCTCAGCCGGGCCACTACCCGGCTGGTCAGGAACCCGGCCGCCGCCGTGACCCCGATGATGTAGAGCCGGTAGCTGGACAGGCTGCCGAAAAACAGCAGCGAGAAGGCCGAAGGGTAATGGAAGGGGAAGAACCGTACTTCCTGCAGGGTGAAATAGCGCAGCCGCTGGCCCAGGTCCTGCAGCAGATACTGCCAGAACGGCATCCGGTTGAAGTCGTACAGCCATTTGTTCAGGGTCAGTTTGTCGTCGCCCTCCGGCGGGACGCTGATGGTGACGCGCAGGTACATCACCGCAAAGACCAGGACCAGCAGGTACCCGGCTGCCAGCAGCAGCCGGCGATGCCGCCGGCACAGGGTGGAGATGGAATTCATCAAGGGGCCCTCCTTACCAAAGGATACAAAAATTCATCTTATTATAGCACGCCCCTTCTTTCGGCGCAATCCGGCGGTTTTTGTGCATCCCGGCGCCCCGGGGGCGGGCCGGGGACGCCGTTTTGGCAGAATTGCCCGTTTTGCCCGGAGCAGGGATATCGTCTTGCGTTTTGGGAAAAAGTATGGTATCATACATTACAATATGCGTTTACTGTACCTCGTGCAGGATGCATAAAATTTCAATACAGAAAGTAGAGTTGGTAGTTTCCCCAATGGACGATGGCAGTATATTTATGATCGTCGCACTGGTCATTCTGGTGTGCATGTCGGCTTTCTTTTCTTCGGCCGAGACCGCGTATTCTTCCCTGAACCTGATCCGCCTGCGCAGCCGCGCCGACGCCGGTGACCGTCAGGCCGCCAAGGTCCTGTCGCTGGCAGAGCGGTACGACAGTCTGCTCAGCACCATCCTCATCGGCAACAACATCGTGAACATCGGTGCTTCTTCCATCGGCACGGTGCTGTTCACCAAGGTGCTGGGCGGGGCCTACGGTCCCACGGTCTCCACGGTGGTGCTGACCCTGGTGGTGCTCACCTTCGGTGAGATCACCCCCAAGAGCATGGCCAAAGAAATGCCGGAATCCCTGGCCCTGAGCTTTGCCCCTACCCTCAGCGTACTGGTCACCGTATTCACCCCGCTGAACTGGATCTTCGGCCAGTGGAAAAACTTCCTGGCCAAGCGGTTCTACAAGGGCGAGCGTGACACCATCACCGAAGGTGAGCTGGTCACGATGGTCAGCGAGGCCGAGAAGGACGGCGAGCTCACCGACCGGGAGAGCGAACTGATCCGCAGCGCCATTGAGTTTGACGACGTGGAGGTGCAGGACGTCCTGACTCCCCGCGTGGACGTGGTGGCTGTGGAGGACGACACCCCCATGGACGAGGTGGTGGATATGTTCGCCGAGAGCGGCTATTCCCGCCTGCCGGTATACCACGAGACGATCGACAATATCATAGGCGTTGTGCATGAGAAGGACTGCTTTGCAGCCCTGCGCAAAGGCAATGTCAAGGACGTCAAACTGGAGAACATCATCGGTCCCACCCTGTACACCACCACCGCCACCCAGATTTCCACCCTGCTGCTCACCCTGCGGGAGAGCAAGCATCATATGGCCGTTGTGGTGGATGAATACGGCGGTACCGCCGGCATCATCACCCTGGAGGATATCCTGGAAGAGCTGGTGGGCGAGATCTGGGACGAACACGATGACGTGGTGGAGGAGATCCACCACCAGAGCGACGGCAGCTGGCTGGTATCCGGTTCGGCCGGTATCGACGATGTGGCCGAGGAACTGTCCATCAAGGACAAGGAAGAGATCGACGCCGTGGCCATCAGCGGTCTGGTCCAGGATAAGCTGGGCCGCCTGCCCAAAGTGGGGGACCACTTTGTGTGGGGCGATTGTGACGGCACGGTGACCCGTGTCAGCCACCGCCGGGTGCAGGAGGTCCGTCTGACCCGCCGCCCGCCGGAGGAAGAGGAGGATTCTCGCCGCAAGGGGGAACGCCGGGAACACCGGGAACGGGAAAAAGAGCGGGAAAATCGCCGCGCCCAATAAAGAGCTGTAAAAGAGGGCGTGCAGACCCATCTGGTCTGCACGCCCTTCTTCTCATTCTTGTTTTGGACAAAAGAAAAAACCCGGAACTTCCGTTCCGGGTCCATCTGGTGGACGGTACAGGACTCGAACCTGTGACCTCCTGCACGTCAAGCAGATGCTCTACCAGCTGAGCTAACCGTCCATGTCTGGTTTGGCGCCGCGCTTCTTGCGACGCCAATAATCATACCAAACCCCGACGAAAAAATCAACCCCTTTTTTCAAAAAAAATCAAAAATTTTTGAAAAACACGCAGTCATGTGCTTTTTGTACACAGAAAAACCATCATCCCCCGGTGGACGCTTTCTTGATTTTGTGGTATACTATATCGGTTACTGTGGGGAGGTGTAGAAAATTGCGGGTACTGGGCATTGACCCCGGCTATGCCATTGTGGGCTGGGGCGTTGTGGAGTATGTGGGCAACCGTTTTTCCCCCATCGGGTACGGCGCCGTCCTTACCGAAAAAGATACCCCTTTTGAACAGCGCCTGGCCGAGATCTACGATTCGGTGCTGGATGTCTGCCGCCGGTACCAGCCGGAGGCCCTCTCCATCGAAAAACTCTACTATCAGCACAACCAGACCACCGTCATCGGGGTGGCGGAAGCCCGCGGGGTGATCCTGCTGGCTGCTGCCCAGTGCGGGGTGCCCATCTACGAGTACACCCCCATGCAGGTCAAGCAGGCCATCACCGGCTACGGCAAAGCCGTGAAGAAACAGATCCAGGAGATGACCCGCATGATGCTCCACCTGGAGACCATTCCCAAACCCGACGATACGGCGGATGCCCTGGGCATGGCCATTGCCCACTGCCATTGCAGCCGCAGCCGTCTGATGGGCACCCGGCCGCGCTGAGTGCTTCCCTTTTTGATATTGCGAGGAAACGAACCATGATCTATTGCCTGACCGGCAAAATTCTGAAAAAGACATTGGACACCGCCGTCATCAGCTGCGGCGGGGTGGGCTATGCCGTCCAGATCCCCGCCACCACCGGCGAGGCGCTGCCTGCCCCGGGGCAGGAGGGCACCGTCTATACCGTGATGAACGTCACCGAAAACGACGTTTCCCTCTACGGCTTTGCCACCGAGGAACAGCGGGACTGCTTCAAGATGCTGACAGCGGTCTCCGGCGTGGGGCCCAAGGCGGGGCTGGCCATCCTTTCGGTGATGAGCCCCGAAAAGGTGGCCCTGGCGGCCTCCTCGGGGGATCACAAGGCCTTCACCAAGGCCTCCGGCGTGGGGCCCAAGCTGGCCCAGCGCATCACCCTGGAACTGAAGGACAAGGTGGGCAAGGGCCTGGCCGAGGGCACCGGTTTCGGCGGGGGAGATCTCTCCGCCCCGATGCCCAGTTCCGCCCCGGCCCAGGCGGTGGCGGCCCTGGTCAGCCTGGGGTACACCCCCTCCGACGCGGCCGCTGCCGTGGCACGGGTGGACGAGACACTGCCTGTACAGGATATCATCAAAGTGGCGCTGCGCAGTCTGTCGCGTGCCCGGTAAGGAGGGGATAGACCACCATGAATCAGGAATTTACCGTAGACCCCAGCCGGCTGGTCAGCCCCGACGCCATGCCCGCCGACGCCGAGGAAGTCAGCCTCCGCCCCAAAACCCTGGATGACTATGTGGGCCAGGAAAAAGCCAAGGGCAACCTGCGGGTCTACCTGCGGGCGGCCCAGCAGCGTGGGGAACCCATGGACCATATCCTGCTCTACGGCCCCCCGGGCCTGGGCAAGACCACCCTGGCGGGCATTGTGGCCCAGGAGATGGGGGTGCAGATCCGCATCACCTCGGGCCCGGCCATCGAAAAGCCCGGCGACCTGGCGGCCCTGCTCACCAATCTGCAGGAGGGGGACGTTCTCTTCATCGATGAGATCCATCGCCTGTCCCGCCAGGTGGAGGAAGTGCTCTACCCGGCCCTGGAGGACTACGCCCTGGACATTATGATCGGCAAGGGCCCCAGCGCCCAGAGCATCCGCATCAACCTGCCCCGGTTCACCCTCATCGGTGCCACCACCCGGGCGGGTCAGCTTACCGGCCCCCTGCGGGACCGCTTCGGCATCCTGCTCAAACTGGAGCCTTACAGCCCCAGGGAACTGGGGCAGATCATTACCCGCAGTGCCGGCATCCTGGGCATCCCCATCACCGAGGAAGGAGCCCTGGAGCTGGCCCGGTGCAGCCGGGGGACCCCCCGGATCGCCAACCGCCTGCTCAAGCGGGTGCGGGACTTCGCCACCGTCCAGGGGGACGGCACCATCGACGAAGAAACCGCCGTGGAAGCCCGCAAGTGGATGGACATCGACGAGATGGGCCTGGACGAGCTGGACCGCAGCCTGCTGCGTGCCATTATTGAGATGTACGGCGGCGGGCCGGTGGGTCTGGAGACCCTGGCAGCCGCCCTGGGGGAGGAAAGCGTTACCCTGGAGGATCTCTGTGAGCCCTATCTGATGCAGATGGGCATGCTCACCCGTACGCCCCGGGGCCGCTGTGTGACCCGGCTGGCCTATGAGCACCTGCATATGGCGGTGCCCCGCCGCCTGGATGAGGTGGACGGCCAGCAGACCATGTACTGATTTGTTGTACTTCCCTGCGGGGAAGGCTGTACCGGAAAGAAACGCGGGCCGTCCGGCCCTTTGCCTGCCCGGTCCCCAAGAAAGGAGAATCGCCTATGCGCCCTGCCGATAGCTGGCGGGATTACGAGCTGCTGGACGCCACCAACCATAACCGGCTGGAGCGCTGGGGCAGCACCCTGCTGATCCGCCCCGATCCGCAGGTCATCTGGAAAAACGCCGAGACCAGCCCTCTGTGGGCCCGGGCCGATGCCATCTATTACCGGTCCGCCAAGGGGGGCGGCCAGTGGAATTACCACAAGAAGCTGCCCCAGAAATGGCAGATCCACTGGCAGGATCTGACCCTGATCGTCAGCCCCACCGGCTTCAAACACACCGGCGTTTTTCCGGAACAGGCCGTCAACTGGGCCTGGTACCAGGAAAAGATACGGCAAGCGGGGCGGCCCATCAAGGTGCTGAACCTCTTCGGCTACACCGGCGGCGCCACCCTGGCCTGCCTGGCGGCGGGGGCCAGTGTCACCCACGTGGATGCCAGCAAGGGCATGGTGGCCTGGGCGCGGGAAAACGCCGCTGCCAGCCATCTGACCGACCGCCCCTGCCGCTGGATCGTGGACGACTGTGCCAAGTTTGTCCAGCGGGAGATCCGCCGCGGCAATAAATACGACGGCGTCATCATGGACCCGCCCAGCTACGGACGCGGCCCCGGCGGCGAGATCTGGAAGCTGGAGGACAACGTCTACGACCTGATCACCCTTACCGAGCAGGTCCTCAGCGATGATCCGCTGTTTTTTGCCATCAACTCCTACACCGAAGGCCTGAGCCCCGCGGTGATGGAATACATTGTAAAAACGACGCTCTGCCCCGTGCAGGGGGGCCGCACCCACTGTGACGAGATCGGTCTGCCGGTCTCGGCCACCGGCGGTGTGGTGCCCTGCGGTGCGACCGCCATCTGGGAGAAATGATCATGCCTACCGAAACGCCGATGCTCCGTGTGCAGGAGGTAAAATTCCGTTATGACCCCGACCAGCCCCGCTATGCGGTGGATGGTGTCTCGATGGAACTGCACCGGGGGGAATTTGTGGCGGTGCTGGGGGCCAACGGCTGCGGCAAAAGCACGCTGGCCAAGCACCTGAACGCCATTCTGCTGCCCGAAACCGGCACCGTGCTGGTGGAGGATATGGACACCCGCAACGAGGAACATCTTTATGACATCCGCCAGAAGGTGGGGATGGTGTTCCAGAATCCCGACAACCAGATCGTCGCCACCATCGTGGAGGAGGACGTGGCCTTTGCACCGGAAAACCTGGGGGTTCCCCCGGCGGAGATCCGCACCCGCATTGACGAGGCCATGAAGCTGGCGGGCATCTACGAAAAGCGGGACGCCGCCCCCTATAAACTTTCGGGCGGCCAGAAACAGCGGGTGGCCATTGCGGGGGTCATCGCCATGCGGCCGGACTGCCTGGTGCTGGACGAAGCCACCGCCATGCTGGACCCCCACGGCCGGGCCCAGGTCATGCGCACCATCCGTCAGCTGCGGGAGGCGGGCATCACCATCGTCTCCATCACCCACTACATGGAGGAAGCCGCCCAGGCTGACCGGGTCCTGGTGATGAGCCGGGGCCGCATCGTCATGGAAGGCACCCCCGAACAGGTGTTCAGCCAGACCGAGCGGCTGCACAGCTACCATCTGGATGTGCCCCAGGCCGCGGAACTGCGGGACGAGCTGGTGAAGGCGGGCATTGACATGCCGGAAAACGTCATCACCCCCGACCGCTGCGCGGAGGCCTTGTTCCAACTGCTGAAAGACTGAAAAAAACGGCGTACACACGCCATATCCCATCAAAGGCGGAAACGGCACCGGCTGCTTGCCGGGCGGTATTCCGCGGGAAAGGAAACAAACGTGTCAGAGATCATTCGCGTCGAACATCTGAAATATGTCTACAACCCCGGTATGCCGGACGCTACCACCGCCCTGGATGACGTCTCCTTCTCGGTGGAGGAGGGGGACTTTGTGGGCATCATCGGTTCCACCGGCAGCGGCAAGTCCACCCTCATCAGCCATTTCAACGGCATCAACCGTCCCACCTCGGGCCGGGTGCTGGTGGACGGCAAGGACCTGTGGGCGCCCGGCGCCGACCTGCGCTCCTTCCGGTTCCTGGTAGGGCTGGTGATGCAGTACCCCGAGTACCAGCTCTTTGAGGAGACCTGCGCCAGGGATATCGCCTACGGCCCCCGGAACATGGGGCTGGACGAGGCCGAGATCCAGCGCCGTGTCAAAGAGGCGGCGGCTTTTGTGGGCCTCAGCGATGAACTGCTGGAAAAGAGCCCCTTTGAGCTGTCCGGCGGCCAGAAGCGCCGGGTGGCCATCGCCGGTGTCATGGCCATGCAGCCCCGGGTCCTGGTGCTGGACGAGCCCGCCGCGGGACTGGACCCCGAAGGCCGGGACACCATCCTGGGCCAGATCAAGGCCTACCACGAGAAAACCGGCATCACGGTGCTGCTGGTGAGCCACTCCATGGAGGACATCGCCAAATACGCCAACCGGGTGCTGGTTTTGCATAAAGCGGGCATCGCCATGTATGATACGGTGGAAAACGTCTTTGCCCGCGCCCAGGAACTGCTGGAACTGGGGCTTTCGGTGCCCCAGGTGACCCAGATCTTCCTCAAACTGCGCAAGATGGGGCTGGATATCCCCACCGATGTCTATACCATCCCCTATGCGGTAAAAACCATCAAAAAGGCGCTGGCCGCCAAACAGGCCAAGGGGGTGGAGTAAATGCTCAAGGATATTACCATCGGGCAATACTATCCGGGCCGGTCGGTGATCCACCGCTGTGATCCCCGCCTCAAGCTCATTGCCACCATCGCCTACATTGTGGTGCTTTTTGTGGCGGCCAATCCCCTGGGCATCGGGCTCTCCCTGCTGCTGCTGGCGGTCCTCTACCGGGTGGCCAAAATCCCCGGCAAGCTCATTCTGCGCAGCCTCAAGCCCATCGTGCCCATCGTCATCTTTACGGCGGTACTCAACCTCTTCTTCGTTACCGGGGAAGGGGAGCCGCTGGTGCATTTCTGGGTGTTCAACATCTACGCCGAGGGCGTGCGCTATGCCATCCTGCTGGCGGTGCGGGTCTGCGCCCTCATTGCGGGGACCAGCCTGCTCACCTACACCACCAGCCCCATCGTCCTCACCGACGCTATCGAAAACCTGCTCCGGCCGCTGAACAAGGTCCACTTCCCGGTCCATGAGCTGGCCATGATGATGACCATCGCCCTGCGGTTCATCCCCACCCTCATCGAGGAGACCGAGAAGATCATGAACGCCCAGAAAGCCCGGGGCGCCATGCTGGACACCGGCAAATTCACCCAGCGCATCAAGGCGCTGGTGCCCATCCTCATTCCGCTGTTCATTTCGGCTTTCCGCCGGGCGGATGAGCTGGCCATGGCCATGGAGTGCCGCTGCTACCACGGCGGCGAGGGCCGTACCCGCTTGAAGCAACTGCGGTTTACCGCCACCGACGGGCGCTGCGCCCTGGTGCTGGCGCTGGCCCTGGCCGTCATCGTTTCCACCCGTTTCTTTGTGCCGGGGTTGGTGTGATGACCTGTCTGCTCTGGATCACCTACAAAGGTACGAACTACGCGGGCTTTCAGGTGCAGCCCAACGCCCCCACCGTCTGTGCCGTGCTGCAGGACGCCATGGAGGCGGCCCTGGGCAGCCGCCCCGATGTAAAAGGCTGTTCCCGCACCGACGCCGGCGTCCATGCGCGGCGTTTCGCGCTCAGCTTCTGCTATACTGGCAAGGTCCCGGCGGAAAAGATCGTGCCGGCCCTCAATGCCCATCTGCCGCAGGACATCCGGGCGCTTTCGGTACAAAGGGTGCCGGAAGGCTTCCATGCCCGGTATGCGGCCCATGAAAAAACCTATTGTTACCATATCCTCAACGGGCGGATCGACGACCCCTTCACGGTGGAGTATTGCCACCGGGTGGCCCGGCCCCTGGACCTGGAGGCCATGCAGGCCGCCGCGGCGCAGTTCGTCGGCACCCATGACTTTGTGGCCCTTTGCGCGTCGGGCTCTTCGGTGGCGGCCCACGGGGACACCGTGCGTACCATCTCCCGGTGTACGGTCTGCCGCAGCGGCGACCGGTTCGTCATCACCGTCACGGCGGACGGATACCTGTACAACATGGTCCGCATCCTGGCCGGTACGCTGGTGGAAGCGGGGCTGCACAAACGCACCCCGGATTCCATTCCCGCCCTGCTGGCAAGCCGGGACCGCCGTCAGGCTGGTCCCACACTGCCCGCCAAAGGGCTGTTTTTGGAGGATGTGACCTACCCGGAACTGTAACCATCCGGGCAAACCTTCATATTCTGGAAAGGAGGAAAGCCCCTCGTGAACAAAGCGGAAAAAGAACGTCTGGAACGGCGGCAGCGGATGCTGGCACGGGAACAGGGGCATACCTCCACCAAACCCATCCCCGGCACCAGCGGAGACATCGGTCTGCGCACGCCCCAGCCGGTGCACCGCACCGCAGCGCCGCCCCCCGGGGCTGCCGCGCCGGAACCGGAACCCGCGGCGACCCGTACCACCAACCTTAAATCGCTGACGCCCCTTTTCAAACAGCGGCAGCGCCGCCGCAACATTGTGCTGGGCGTGGTGGTGCTGATCATTGCACTGTTTGTTGCGATTTTTACCGGCGCCATGTCGGCGTCCATTGCTTTGCTGGCCGACGGGGTAGACAGCCTGACCCTCTACCTCAAACGGGGCAGCGGAGGATGGCCGGCGGATACCGGCATCAGCGAGCCCCTGCAGATCGAGGAACTGGCGGGGGGATTCGTGGAGCTGGGGGACGAGGACGTGGTGGTCTATTCGGCCTACGGCAGCAAGGTGTACAGCTTTCAGCCCGGCTACGCCCGCCCTGTTCTGGCGGTGGGCGGCACCCGGTTTGCCGTATATAACCGGGCCGGCAATGAGCTGCAGGTCTCCAGCCGCACCCGCAGTCTGTTCACCCGTACCTTTGACAACGGGATTCTGCTCTGCGCCATGTCCAACAACAATACGCTGGCGGTGGTGACGGAGTCCGGCCGTTATACCGCCCAGCTGCAGATTTTTGACCCCTCCTTCCGGGAGACCTACAGCTGGGAGATGACCCGGAACGAGGGAACCCCCATTGCGGTGAACTTTGCCCCGGACAATCGCCGTTTTGCCGCCGGTACGCTGGCAGCCCGGGATGGTCAGCTCAGCTGCACCGTCTATTTCATGGATACCACCGACGAAACGGAGGGCCCGGCCTATACCGCCACCCAGGGCAGTATGCTGCTGCTTCTGGACTGGCAGAGCGACAGCCGGGTGGTGGCGGTGTTCGACACCTATATCGCGGTGCTGGACCCCCGCACGGCTACCGAGACCGCCCGCTATGACTTCGGCGGCGCCACGCTGCAAAGCGCGGCCCCCGGCAGCCGCCAGACGGCGCTGCTGCTGAACATCCGGGGCGGCAACAGCCTGGTTACCCTGGATGAAGAGCTGACCCCCCTGGCGGAGATCCCCGCCCGGCAGGCGTACGGTGTGACCGCCACCGACACCGACGTGTATCTGCTGTGCCCCAACGCGGTGGAATGCTATGGCTACGATGGGATCCAGAACTGGACGCGGGATGATCTGGACGGTCATCCCCTGGCGGTGCTGGATGCCTCCGAAACGCTGGTGTTTACCGGCAACCGGGTGGAGGTTTTGTCCGAACCCGATGAATAAAAAGAAAGGATTCTGTTTGTACTATGGCTTGGATCTATGATCTTATCTTTTTGGCGGTATTTGCCTTTGCGGCGGTTATCAGCTGGAAAAAAGGCTTTCTGGCAAGTCTGACGGAACTGATCGGCGCTGTGGTGGGCGTTGGCGTGGCGGTGTGGGCCAGCCGTACCCTGGCTACCCCGATCTACGACCAGTTCGTCAGCGGCTCCGTCTCAGAAAAAGTGGAAACCGCGGTGGCCCAGTCCGGCGGCGATTTGGCCAGTGCCGTGCAGGGACTGGACTTTTTGCCCGAAACCGTGCGGGATACCCTGTCCCAGCTGGTGCAGGGGGCGGGGGACACCCTGCCGGAACAGATCACCACGGCGCTGGAGCCGGTGCTGCTTCCCTTTGTGCAGGTGCTGCTCTTTGTGGTCCTCTGCCTGGTGGTGCGGTGGGTCTTTCAGCTGCTGGTGGGCCTTCTGCGCCATGTGAACGGGGTGCCCCTGCTGGGCGGCGTCAACCGTCTGTTCGGTCTGCTGCTGGGCCTTGTCACCGGCGCACTGGATTGCTGGCTGCTGGCTTTGCTGCTGTGGTTCCTTGCCAGTGTGACCGCCGGTTCCGTGGAATTCCTCACCCTGCATACGCTGGACCAGAGCGTCGGCTACAGCCTGTTTGGGGCATACAATCCTTTTTTAGTGCACTATTAAATGAAAAAATTCTAAACATTCCCTGCCATCGCTTGCAAAAACCAAGGGTTCGCCGGATAATAGAACCACTGGGATTTACAAGCGAATGCTTTTTATTATAGAGAGGTGAAGCTTATGCTTTGTGTACGCTGTCAAAAGCGTCCCGCCGTGGTCTTTGTGCAACGCATGGAAAACGGCAAACCTGTACAGGAGGGCTACTGCCTGACCTGTGCCCGGGCGATGCATATCCAGCCCGTGGATGATTTGATGAAACAATTCGGCATGTCCGATCAGGATCTGGAAAATATGGAGGAACGGATGAGTTCCTTCCTGCAGGAAGCCGCCGAGTCGGGGGCCCTGGCCCCCACCGGGGAGGACGCTCCCGAGGAGTCCGCCCAGGATGATTTTGTCCCCGGCGGTTCGCCGGTGTTTCCCTTCGGCTTCGGCGCCCAGCGCCAGAACGGGGAGCAGGGCAAGAACAGTAAGAACGGCAAAAAGGACAAAACCCCCCGCCGCAAATTCCTGGACACCTACTGCGAAAACCTGACCCAGAAAGCCCGGGAGGGCAAGACCGACCGGATCGTGGGCCGGGACCGGGAGATCTACCGCACCATCCAGATCCTCTGCCGCCGCCAGAAGAACAACCCCTGCCTCATCGGTGAGGCGGGCGTGGGCAAGACGGCCATCGCCGAGGGCATTGCCCAGCGCATTGCCGAGGGCAACGTCCCGGCCCGCCTGAAGGATAAGGAAATCTTCCTGCTGGATATGACGGCCCTCATTGCCGGTACCCAGTTCCGGGGCCAGTTCGAACAGCGTGTCAAAGGGCTCATCAGCGAAGTAAAGGCCGCCGGCAACATCATCCTGTTCATCGACGAGATCCACTCCATTGTGGGCGCCGGAGATTCCGACGGCGCCATGAACGCCGCCAACATCATGAAACCCGCCCTCTCCCGGGGGCAGGTGCAGGTGATCGGCGCCACCACCTTTGCGGAATACCGCAAATATATCGAGAAGGACTCCGCCCTGGAGCGGCGCTTTCAGCCCGTCAAGGTGGAGGAGCCCTCCATCCACGATACCATCGAGGTGCTCAAGGGCATCCGCGTCTACTACGAGAAGCACCACTGTGTCCGGGTACCTGACCCCATCGTCACCAGTGTGGTCAAACTGTCGGAGCGGTACATCACCGACCGCTTCCTGCCGGATAAGGCTATCGACCTGCTGGATGAATCCTGTGCCTGCTGTAACCTGCGCCACCCCGAGATCACCGAGCTGATCGAGGCCCAGCGCAAGGTGGCGGAACTGGAAAGCCGGGAACACGACCTGGAAAATCCCGAGCCGGAGAACGGCCAGGACGCGGCCATCGACTATGAGGCCCTGGCGGCGGTCAAGACCGAGCTGGCCCAGCAGCGGGAAAAACTGCCTGCGCTGCAGCTGCGTGTGGCGGAGATCGAAGTCACCATGGACGATGTGGCCCAGGTGGTGGAGCTTTGGACCGGCATTCCCGCCGTCAAGATCAAGGAGACCGAGTACGGCCGTCTGCAGGGGCTGGAAGAAGCCCTTAAGGCTCACATCATCGGCCAGGACGAGGCCGTCCACGCAGTGGCCGGTGCCATCAAACGGGCCCGTGCCGACCTGTCGGGACGTCATCGCCCCGCCAGCTTCATCTTTGTGGGCCCCACCGGTGTGGGCAAGACCGAGCTGGTGAAGCAGCTGGCCAACCAGCTTTTCGACACGGTGGACCCGCTGATCTCCATCGATATGAGCGAATATATGGAGAAGTATGCCGTCTCCCGCCTCATCGGTTCGCCTCCGGGCTATGTGGGGTATGACGAGGCCGGTCAGCTCACCGAGAAGGTCCGCCGTCATCCCTACAGTGTGGTCCTCTTTGATGAGATCGAGAAGGCCCACCCCGACGTGATGAACATCCTCTTGCAGATCCTGGACGAAGGCAAGATCAACGACGCCCAGGGCCGGACGGTGGATTTCTCCAATACCGTCATCTGCATGACCTCCAATGCCGGTTCTACCGACCAGAGCGGCGCCACCGGCTTCGGCAAGAAGCTGGAAGTGGCCAGCGCCGACAAGAGCCTGAAAGCCCTGCAGGAGTTCCTGCGCCCCGAGTTCCTGGGCCGTGTGGATGAGATCATCACCTTCCACCCCCTGAGCCAGGAAAATCTGGAAAAGATCGCCGCCCTCATGCTGGACGAATACAAGCCCGGCCTGACGGCCCACGGCATCACCCTGACCTACGATCAGCCCGCCCTGGCGGCCATCGTGGCCCAGAGCTCCACCAAATACGGGGCCCGGGAACTGCGCCGCACCATCCGCAAGGCCGTGGAGGACCCCATTGCCGAAGCGCTGGTGGACGGTCGTCTGGGCAGCGCTCCTGCCACGGTGGAACTCATCGACAGGGACGGCAAACCGGAACTGAAGCTGTAAGACAACACAAAGGAAAGAGTATGAAAAAACGCCTTGCGGCCCTGCTGCTGGCCCTGGTGCTGCTCTGCGGCTGTGTACCCCGCCGTCAGGCCCAGGTGGTGCCCAGTATGCCCTCGGTGGAGGACCCGGCCCCTACGCCGGCTCCCACCCCGGAGGCACCGTCCCTCCCCCAGGAGGAACTGCTTTACGGCAGCGTACAGCTGCTGGAAGAACCCACCGTGCTGGTCAGTGTCTACCTCAACGATGCCGCCACCGGCAGCATCTGGACCCGGGAAGCCCGGGCGGCTTCCCAACAGAGCGTGGCCATGGCGGTGGACTGGCTGACCCAACAGGCTGCCGGGTACGGTGTGACGTTGGACATCACCTACGACGACGGCAGCGACAACAGTCCTTTGAGCTACACCTACTCCCTGCATTCCCGCCTGCGCGGGGGCGTGGATTCCGAGGAAAGCAACGATTTCCTGGATGAGATGGACGCCCTCTGCGCCACGCTGGACACCGCCGAACTGCAGGCACGGTACGGAACCTCCCATATCGGGTTCCTGCTGTTCCTGCCGGTGTCCGGCACCTCCTTCACCATGGCCCATTATGCCGAGGACGGAGCCAACTTTTACTACGAATATTGCTGCCTGTACCGCTATGATGCCTACGCTGCCCAGGCGGAGCCGGAATCCCCGGCCACCTATGCCCACGAGATCCTCCACCTTTTCGGTGCGCCGGACCTCTATGAGGGCAGCAGCGATCCCTATGTGGACGGGGAACTGACCGCCTATGTGGAGCAGACCTACCCCGACGACATCATGCTCAGCACCTACGCGGCGGACGGCAGCAACCTGTATACATCCATTGATAAGGTCATCAGCCCGCTGACGGCCTACTGCATCGGCCTGACCGATACCTGCCCCGAGCTGGCGCTGTTTCCCCGGCTGACCGGGGTGGAACCGGGCGTCTTTCACTATGGGGACAGCGGCCCGCAGGATCTTATGCCGGACAGCGGCGTGGTGACCGTCTGACAAAGGAGGCACTATGGCGTCCAACGAGGATTTCCCCCTTCGGATCGAGGCTGTGACGGCAGCCTGGGCCGCCGAGCGCCGCGCCGAGGATGACATTGCCGCGGTCCAGACCCAGGAGTGGCAGTTGGTGTATGTGCGTACCGGTACCATTGAGGAACGCTGCAATGACAAGCGGGTCCTGCTGCGGTCGGGGAGCATTCTGTTCCACCAGCCGGAGGAAGTGTTCGGCATGCGCAGCATGGGCGAGATCCCGCCGGAAGTACTGCGGATGGACTTCTTCTGTTCCGGTGCCGCCATGGACCGGTTCCGGGGCATGGTGTTCCACGCCGAGCCGGGGGAGCAGCATGACCTGAACTGGCTGATGAAGGAAGTGACCGAGCTGTACGACCCGCCCGCCGCCCCCGGCGAAAAGCCGGTCCCCCGGGAGGAAGTGGCTTTTGGGGCCCGTCAGCAGCTGGCCATCCACCTGGAAAATCTGCTCATTTTGCTGGCCCGGCGGTGCAAGCGGCCCCGCAAACCCACCCTGCGTGTCCGGCGGGACCGCCGTCAGACCGCCCTGGTGGAGGCAGCCCGGGCCTACTTTGCCCAGAACCTGACCCACGAAGTAAAAGTGGAGGAAGTCTGCCGGGCCGTGGGCTGTACCCGCACCCAGCTGCAGCAGGCCTTCCGCACAAAATTGCGTCATACCGCCATGGAAGAGTTTGCCGCCATGCGGCTGGACTATGCGGCCCAGCTGCTGGCCCGTGGCACCACCCCGGGGGAGGTGGCCGCCCAGCTGGGATATTGCTCGGGGGCTTACTTCAGCCAGAAGTTCCATGCGGCCACCGGCAACACCCCCAGCGCCTACCGGAGAATGCAGCAGGGGCTTCCGGCGCGGCGCCAAAACAGGCAACAAAAAGATAAAGAGGCACCGAAAACGTCTATTCCCGAAACTGAGCAGAAAAAGTAGAATGATAAGTAAGGAACGGGTGATGCGTACCCGTTAAAAAGCAACAAGAAAACATAAAGGAGACGATTGGTATGGCAATTTTGGTTAGCGGTGGTGCCGGCTACATCGGCAGCCACACCTGCGTGGAGCTTCTGGCCGCCGGCTACGACATCGTCGTTGCGGACAACTTCTACAATTCCTGCCCCGAGGCGCTGGCCCGCGTCAAAAAGATCTCCGGTAAGGACTTCCGTTTTGTCGAGGCGGATATGACCGACAAAGAGGCTGTGGAGAAGATCTTTGCCGACAATCCCGACATCGACTGTGTGATCCAGTTCGCGGCCTACAAGGCGGTGGGCGAGAGCGTCTCCAAACCCATCGAGTACTACTCCAACAACCTGGCCTGCACCCTGAACATCCTGGATGTGATGCGCCGCCACAACTGCCATAACATCATCTTCTCCTCCTCTGCCACGGTGTACGGCGACCCCGCCAGCGTGCCCATCCGGGAGGACTTCCCCGTGGGCGGCACCACCAACCCCTACGGCACCACCAAGGTGTTCACCGAGCGCATCCTGACCGACTGCTGCCACGCCGATCCCGAGCTGAACGTGGCCCTGCTGCGCTACTTCAACCCCATCGGTGCCCATCCCTCCGGACTCATCGGTGAGGACCCCAACGGCATTCCCAACAACCTGGTGCCCTACATCGCCAAGGTGGCGGTGGGCAAGCTGGAGAAGGTCCATGTCTTTGGCAACGATTATCCCACCCCCGACGGCACCGGCGTCCGTGACTACATCCATGTGGTGGACCTGGCCCGCGGCCATGTGGCAGCCATCAAGAAGCTGGAAGAAAAGCCCGGCCTCTTCATCTGCAACCTGGGCACCGGCCACGGCTACAGCGTGCTGGACGTCATCCACGCTTTCAGCAAGGCTTGCGGCAAGGAGATCCCCTATGTGATCGATCCCCGCCGTCCCGGCGACATCGCCGAGTGCTGGTGTGATCCCAGCAAGGCCAAGAAGGAACTGGGCTGGGAGGCTCAGTACGGCATCGAGGAGATGTGCGCCCACAGCTGGAACTGGCAGAGCCACAACCCCGACGGTTACAAGACCCAGCAGTAATTTCCCGACAAAATGCAACAGGCGCAGCCGGAAGGCTGCGCCTGTTTTTCTGTTTATACGAACATTAACTCGCTGCGGGGCGGCAGTTTGGGAATGGCGGGGGGCGGTGCGGCGGCGGCCCGCCAGGCAGCGGGGGAGACCCCCACTTCCCGTTTGAACACTCGGCACAGATAGTTGGCACCGGAAAAACCCGTCAGACCGGCGATCATCTCCAGGTTGTACTCGTCGCTGAGCAGCAGCGTTTTGACCGCCTCGATGCGGACGCTGGTCAGATATTTGCCCGGCGGCACCCCCAGCGCCTGCTTGAAGGCCCGCACCAGATGACTCTTGGTCACCCCCAGCTGTTCGCTGAGCTCCTCCACCCCGTAGAGGGCCATGTAGTTCTGGCGGATGGCCTCCAGGGCTTCCGCCACCAGGGGGGGCAGGGGACGGGCGGTTTCGTCCGCCTTGCCCACAGCGCACAGCAGGGCGTAGGCCATGGGGGCAGTGCCGCCGCTTTCCAGCTGGGCCAGCAGTTCCGCCGCCCCCGGGCAGGAAGCGCCGTCCGCCCAGCGGGCTGCTCCCAGCCGTAACAGATAGGCCTCGGCGCAATAGCCGGTCAGCCGTGCGGCCAGCAAGTGGCAATCACACTGGGGGGTCAGCACCAAGGGGGCCGTCCCCAGCAGTACATCCCCGCTGTGGCCGGTATGCTCACATCCTTCCAGCAGGCATTCCCCCCGGGAGAGTACCCCCACCCAGAGACCGGGGCCGTTCAGTGTTTCCGGTGCTGTACCGTCCAGTTCCACCGTCTGGGCACAGCTGCAGTAAATTTCCGGCTCAAATATCAATTTCCACACTCCAATATCAATAAAATGCTATTTTCAAACTCATTTTAACCTGTTATCATAGTCGTGTCAAGTAAATCAGCCCCCGCCACGGGGGAACAAACACCATATTGGAGGGTTTTATCATGGCTTCTATCAGCTGCCGTCACGTTAAAAAGGTTTACCCCGGTAACGTTGTTGCCGTTCCCGATTTCAGCCTGGAAATCGCCGATAAGGAATTTGTCGTTTTCGTCGGTCCTTCCGGCTGCGGCAAGTCCACCACCCTGCGTATGATCGCCGGTCTGGAAGAGATCTCCGGCGGTGAGATGTACATCGGCGACCGCCTGATCAACGACGTCCCGCCGAAAGATCGTGACATCGCCATGGTGTTCCAGAACTACGCCCTGTATCCCCACATGACCGTTTACAAGAACATGGCGTTCGGCCTGGAACTGCGCAAGATGCCCAAGGACGAGATCGACAAGCGCGTCCGTGAAGCTGCCAAGATCCTGGAGATCGAGCACCTGCTTGACCGTAAGCCGAAGGCTCTGTCCGGTGGTCAGCGTCAGCGTGTTGCCCTGGGTCGTGCCATGGTCCGTAACCCGGCGGTCTTCCTCCTCGACGAGCCCCTGTCCAACCTGGACGCCAAGCTCCGTACCAGCATGCGTACCGAGATCATCAAGCTGCACAAGAAGCTGGCTACCACCTTCATCTACGTTACCCATGACCAGACCGAGGCCATGACCATGGGCGACCGCATCGTCGTCATGAAGGACGGCCTGATCCAGCAGGTCGATACCCCGCAGAACCTCTACGATTATCCCTGCAACGTCTTCGTTGCCGGCTTCATCGGCAGCCCCCAGATGAACTTCCTGGACGGCACCCTGAACAAGAACGGCAACCAGTACACCGTTGATCTGGCCGGTACCATCATTCCTCTGCCCACCGAAAAGACTGCCGACGGCAAGCTGGACGCTTACGTTGGCAAGACCCTGAAGGTCGGCATCCGTCCCGAGGATATCAAGGACGACGAGGAATTCCTGGCCAAGCATCCCGACAGCCATCTGAGTGCGGAAGTGGAAGTTTCCGAACTGATGGGCGCCGAGATCTACCTCTACCTGACCTACAAGGGCCAGAACCTGATGGCTCGTGTTGCGCCGACTTCCAAGTCCCGCCGCGGCGACAAGATCGTGGTTGCTATGGACACCAACAAGATTCATCTGTTCGATCCCGAGAGCGAGAAGACGCTGCTCAACTGATTGTATGCCCTTTACAAAGCGGCTCCGCTGCGGCGGAGCCGCTTTTTTTACACAGAAATACGCCAGACAGGAGGGAACACCCCCATGCACATTATCGATTTGCTGCATCCCGGCAGTGTTGCGCTGCACCGCCAGGCCGATTCCCTGCAAGATGCCTTGCAGATGCTGGTCGGTCTGATGGCGGCCGGCGGCAACCTGACCGACGTAGCGGCCTTTGCGTCGGATGTGCAGGCGCGGGAAGCATTGGGTGGCACCTGTGTAGGGGGTGGTCTGGCCATTCCCCACGCCAAAAGTGCTGCGGTCAAGGCACCGGGCCTGGCTGCTTTGACGTTGGACCCGCCGCTGGATTGCCCCACGCCGGATGGTCAGCCGGTGCGTATGCTTTTTCTGATTGCGGCACCGGCTGATGCCAATGATCTGCACGTGCAGGTCCTGGCGGAACTGGCAACCCTGATGCTGGATGAGGCCCTGTGTGCCAAACTGATCCAGGCAGATTCCCCGGAGGAGTTCTGCCGTCTGGTGGAAGGGCAGGAAAAAGGGCCGTCCACCGGTTCCGCATGCCCGGCACCCAAGCCGGGGCACTGGCGTTTTGTGGCGGTCACTGCCTGCCCTACCGGCCTGGCCCATACCTATCTGGCGGCGGAGGCATTGCAGAAAGCTGCCCAGGAACGGGGCGTCAGCCTGAAAGTGGAAACCAATGGGGCGGCAGGGGTCAGCGACCCCCTTACCACCGAGGATATTGCGGGGGCGGACTGCATCATTGTGGCGACAGACCGTACCGTGTCCACGGCGCGGTTCGTGGGCAAACGGGTGGTGTCCGTTTCCGCCCGGGAAGCCATCCGGGACCCCGGAGCGGTGCTGGACCGTGCGGCGGAAAGCTGTGTGCCGGTCTACCGCGGGGGCGATGGTTTCCGCGCCAACGACTGGAAGGAACAATGCCGGGAGGCCTACCGCCACCTGATGAGCGGTATCTCCCATATGCTGCCCTTTGTGGTGGCGGGCGGTGTGCTCATCGCCTTTGCCCTGCTGTTTGCCCAGCTGGGCGTCCCCGCAGCCATAACCGATATGATGGATACGGTGGGCCGGGCGGCTTTTGTGCTGGTATACCCGGTGCTGGCGGCGTTCATCGCCTACAGTATCGGCGATATACCGGCTTTCATGCCGGGCCTGATGGGCGGGTATCTGGCGCAGCTGGGTACCACCATCGCCCCGGAAGAAAAGTGGGTCTCCAGTGGATTCTGGGGGGCTCTGGTGGCCGGTTTTGCTGCGGGCCTGCTGATCCGGGCCTTCAACTGGGCGGGGCGCCGGCTGCCTGCGGAACTGGAGCAGGTGCGCACCGGACTGTTGACCCCGGCACTGAGTCTGTTTTGCGTGGGGATTCTGATGGTCCTGGTGGTGAACCCGCCGCTGGGGCACTTCAATCTCTGGCTTTGCGATCTGCTGGATGGGATGCAGGGGGGCAGCCGGTTGGCTCTGGGAGCCCTGCTGGGGGCGCTGATGGCCACCGACTATGGCGGCCCCATCAACAAAGCGGCCTACCTTACCGGTACCCTGGCTCTGGTCAACGATCAGTTCGACATTATGGCGGCGGTCATGGTGGGGGGCATGGTACCGCCCATTGCCGTGGCGCTGGCCTGCCTGATCTTCCCTAACCGCTTCACCGCCGGGGAACGGCATACCGCTCCCCAGAACTTGCTGATGGGAGCGTCCTTTGTTACCGAAGGTGCCCTTTCTTTTGCCTTGCGGGACCCGCTGAGGGTGGGCCCGGCCTGCATCCTGGGCAGCGGTCTGGCCGGTTTTTTGAGCGTGCTGCTGGGCTGTGGCTGCCCGGCACCTCACGGTGGTCTGTTCCTGATCGCCGTGATCCAGAACCCGGTGGGATTTCTTCTGGCGCTGGCCGCCGGTTCCCTGGCGGGGGCCGCACTGCTGGGCGTACTGAAAAAGCCGCTGCGTTCCTGAAATAGTACAAGCCTTCCTGTTCTGCGCGTTTCCATAAGAAAACAAAGTCGCAAAACTCTATCTGCAAAGCGGTCTCTGCCTCGTTATCGGGCTTTGCATTCCACCAAGGAGTGCTGCAGCCCTCTGCTTTGCATTGGCCGCTTTGCAGCGATTTTGCGATGCTTCGCAGTTCTTGCAGAACCTTTGTTTTCTTATCTCACCTGCGCTTTCGGAAGGCTTGTTTTTTTATTCCACCACGCTGCACCCGGGAAAGTAATAGGTCAGGATCTCCCGCCAGGTGGCGCCGCCCTCGGCCATGGATTTGGCACCATACTGGCTCAACCCTACACCATGACCGTATCCGTGGGTGGTCAGGGCAAAGGCACCCTCTGTGTAGGTGACGGTAAAACTGGCCGACCGCAGGGAAAGGGCGCTGCGCAGCGCCGTGCCGGAAAAGGATTCTCCGCAAACCTCCATCTGAGCTACATAACCGGCATCATCCAGACTTGCGGCGCCGAACCAGTCGGCGGGGTCCTCCCCCGGGGTCAGCCCCAGCCCCTGGAGCATCGTGTACATCTGTTCCGCGCTGTAGGTAATGGTCACCTCGTAGTCCGGCACAGTGGTATCCCAGGAGGAGTCCACCCCCTGGAGATAGGGCAGGGCGGTGAGCCAGACGTTCTGGCTGGCCTCGGTTTTTCCGGCGCTGATGCTGTGGTAGCAGGCGGCGGCCGGAGCCCCCTCGTAGCAGAGCAGGGCGCCGCTGACTTCCCGGGCCAGAGCCCCCAGGCGGTCGTAACGCTCCTGATAATCCTCCCCCCAGCGGGCCTGGAGTACTTCGGCATCGGTCCACCCGGCACAGAGTGCGCTGTTGACCTGCATGGACTCCTCCCCCAAAGAGAGGGCATAGCTGTGGCTGGCCACCATCTGGGCCAGGATGGCCTGGTCGGGCCAGTCGGGGGGCAGCTCGCAGGCAGCGGCGCCGATGAGAAACTCCTCCACCGGCACGGTGATGGATTCCCCGGCGGCTGCATCGTACAGGGTCAAAGGCCGGGCGGCATCGGCGTCGCCGGTGGAAGGCGTGTCGGCCAGAGGCTGGGGCGTCAGGGCAGGAATCTCCGCAGAGGGGGCGGGGGATGCCTCCGGTGCAGAGGCGGATGTGGAACCCTCCGGCAGCAGAAGAGCGCCAAAGGGGGCGGCTGCTGCCAGAATGGCCAGAAAAACAGCGTACAAAAGTGTTTTTTTCAAGGGTCGGCTTCCTCGCTCTTGCAATTTGCCCGGCGTGGCAGTACAATAACATTCAGACTTTGTCCGGGCCTGTCCTAAGCTATGCGGCGGCCCGATCCGATAGACCACTTCCGGAATGAGGAATCCGATATGAAACAAAAACGACCCTGTGCGCCGTGTGTGCTGCTGGCGGGCATCCTGCTGGCCGCGCTGCATGGTGCGGATCTGCTGCTCCGGACCGATGCCTCCACCGGCTTTGCTTTGGCCGGTTCGGTGTGGCTGCGGTATCTGCTCTGGCTGGCCGCTTTGCTGCTGCCCTATCTTCTCGCCCGCCATGCGGCTGCCCAGCCTGCGGCGCTGAGCAACAGCAACATGCCCCTGGGCATTTGTATGGTGTTTGCGGGGCTGCTGTTTGGTGCCAGCGGTCTGCTCACCCTCTCCACTGCCTGGTACGTGACCCAGTACCCCTATCTGTTTACCTCCTACCCGCTGTTTGCGGCCTGGGCAGATGTGGTCACGCCGCTGCTGGGGGGAATCTGGCTGGTGGTCTACGGTGTGCGTGCGGTGATCGGCTTCGGCCTGCAGCGCGGGAAGGTGGGCAGCGCCCTGGCGGCTGTGGTGCTCCCGCTGTGTTTTCTGTGGCGCCTGGTGTGGCGTTTCCAGTTTGTCCCGGCTTCCCTCCAGCGGATGCCCTGCACGCTGCGGGTGGTCAGCGGCGTGGCGGCGCTGCTTTTCGCGGTGGTGCTGCTCAAGGTGTTTTTGGTGCCGGGGCTGCCTTGCGGTCATACGCTGTTTGCGGCCGGGAGCGGGTGTTTTCTGCTTTGCACCGGTCTGGAACTTACCCAGACGCTGTTTGAAGCATTCCGCGGTATGCTGATCTTGCCTGATCTGCTCACTGGACTGGGCATGGGGGTGCTGGGCCTTTGCGGACTGGCCTGTGCCTGGGCAGCCTGGGGAGAGGACGCCGCCGAAACCGAATAAACAAATCAAGACCGGGGCCGATGGCCCCGGTCATTCGTTTGGCCCGGCACAGTATTCCTGCAAAAAGATCTGCAGGGGACTGTACCGGTCATAGAGAAGTTCAGCCTCGGCGGGAGCTTCCCGCAGAGAAGCCGTTCCCGCCAGTGGCAGGCGCAGCGCTGCGGTAAAAGAGCTGTTGCCACCGCTTTGTACCACGGCACCGCCGCAGACGGCAGCCAGCCGCAGCAGCAGGGCGCGGGTATCGGCAGGCAGACGGTGGCCGATACCGCCCCGCAATACCAGAATAGCGGCGTGAGGGGTGGCGTCCAGGTGCAGGGCGGCCTGCTGCCCCGGAAGCGACAGGACCCCCCGGGTCCAGCAGAGAATGGCAGCCTGCAGCAGCCGTCGGGGGACGGCCACAGGCACGCACTGACCGGCGGGAGCAAAATACAACCAGCCTATACGGCGGCGAACACTTTCCCGCAGGGCGGCGCAGAGTGTTTCCAGTTCGGCGTTCAGGTCCAGGGCGTTGGGCGGCGCCGGAGCGGACAGCGCTTCGGCAATACACAGCAGCCGCAGCTGCGGAACAACGGGCAGCCCCCGGGCGGCATTTTCCGCCAGGGCGGCACGGGCCGGGTCGTCGGGCAGCAAGGGCATCACCTCCGTTTCGGTACAGCCTAGTCTGCGCAGTTTACGCGGCAACGGTGCTGGAAAATACTCCCATGCCCCGTGGAAATTGAATTTTTTTTGAAAAATTTGCGTTAAAAGAATAACAACCCCCTTGCAGATTGTGTAAGAATAGGGTACAATAGTAACATACCGCAGAGCGGGGAACCGCTCGCAAGGTTATACAATAAAATCTTGGGAGGATTTTACTATGGCTGTTAAAGTTGCTATCAATGGTTTTGGCCGTATCGGCCGTCTGGCTTTCCGTCAGATGTTTGAGGCGGACGGCTACGAAGTCGTCGCCATCAACGACCTGACCAGCCCCGCTATGCTGGCTCACCTGCTGAAGTACGACACCGCTCAGGGCTCTTTCCTGGGCAAGATCGGCGAGAACAAGCACACCGTCGAGGCTGGCGATGACTGCATCATCGTCGATGGCAAGAAGATCACCATCTACGCCATCAAGGACGCCAAGGATTGCCCCTGGGGCGAGCTGGGCATCGATGTCGTTCTGGAGTGCACCGGCTTCTACACCAGCAAAGAGAAGAGCATGGCTCACATCGCTGCTGGCGCCAAGAAGGTCGTTATCTCTGCTCCTGCCGGCAATGACCTGAAGACCATTGTTTACTCCGTCAACGAGAAGACCCTGACCGCTGATGATCAGGTCATCTCCGCTGCTTCCTGCACCACCAACTGCCTGGCTCCGATGGCCGACACCCTGAACAAGGCCTACCCCATCGTTTCCGGCATCATGACCACCGTTCATGCTTACACCGGCGACCAGATGATCCTGGACGGCCCGCAGCGTAAGGGCGACCTGCGCCGCGCTCGTGCTGGTGCTCAGAACATCGTTCCCAACTCCACCGGCGCTGCCAAGGCCATCGG
>CALXHP010000016.1 GCA_944388135.1 uncultured Gemmiger sp.
GGTCAAGCAGGGCTTCTACAACGGCCTGACCTTCCACCGGGTCATCCCCGGCTTCATGATCCAGGGCGGCTGCCCCATCGGCAACGGCACCGGCGGTCCCGGCTGGCACATCAAGGGTGAGTTCGCCCACAACGGTGTGGCCAACCCTATCAAGCACACCCGCGGCGTCATCAGCATGGCCCGCGCCATGGACCCCAACTCTGCCGGCAGCCAGTTCTTCATCATGCACCAGAATGCCCCCCACCTGGATGGTGAGTACGCCGCCTTCGGCCATGTGGTCAGCGGCATGGACGTGGTGGATGAGATCGCCGCCGTGGCCACCGACTGGAACGACAAGCCCCGCGCCCCCGTGGTCATGGAAAAAGTGGAAATCGTTTGATAGCCCCTGAACCGTAAGACGGATACAAAAGTCCGTCCTTTCAGCGCCTGGACGGACAAACCGCCCGGGCGCTTTGTGTTTTTTGGAAAGGGGAGGGCAGGATGAAACAAATCCGGAAGCTGTGTATGGTGCTGGCGATTCTCAGCCTGGTGCCTCTTTGCGGCTGCGGGGCAGGGATGGTCCGGTACCTGATGGAACATGGAGCAAACGCACAGAAAGGAGCGGTATCTATGCAGCAGGATCAACGAAGCTATGCGGAAATTGCCCGGGATTTGCAGGATCTGGGCATCGGCGGCATCACCGACGAGCTGGTCCGGTCCTTGGAAGAACAGAGCGCCCAGCTGCCGGAAGGCGCCATCTTCAGCAAAACGGCGAACCTTCTTTCGGTGGTGGGAATGGGCACCTTCGGGCCGGAGCTTTCCAGCTGGACGCCCGCCCGCAACGGGGTGTACAGCTTCGACATGGAGGTCTATGACGAGGGAAAGATCTACACCTACTTCCTGGAAGGGGTAGCTGCCCTGGGAGATGGGGAGCTGGAGTTCACCAACATCACCGAGGACCTCAGCCGGATGGACCGGGAAGCCGGCACCGGCCCCCGATCGGTGAGTTTTGACTGGAACGGGACCCGGTACACCATGGAGATGAGCGCCCAGCAGGACTGGTTCGATGTGGCGGCCGCCCGGCAGCTGAGCAAGATCGTGCAGGAGGCTGGCGGGGACAAGCAGCTCTATTTTGTGGGGGACGGCTACCAGTCCTGCATGGTATTTTACCGGGATGCCGCGTGGGCCCGGGAGTTTCAGCAAAAGACCGGGCTGCCCCTGTCCACCCTGCTGGAAGACTGAAAAGATACACCTTTACACCAAAGCGCTGCCCCGCCCGGGCGGCGCTTTTGCAAATACGGTTGAAAAAAATCGTCAAATCGGTTATACTATTTTGTAATCATAGTGTAATTTTGGGCAGATGCCCATTCTGAAAAAAGGAGCAAACCATGGCACATACCGTAATGGTCACCGGCGCGGACGGCTTTATTGGCAGCCATCTGACGGAAGAACTGGTCAAGCGCGGCGAAAAGGTCCGTGCATTCTGCTTGTACAATTCCTTCGGCTCTTTGGGCTGGATCGACACCCTGCCCCCCGAGATCCGTAATGAGATCGACATCTTCATGGGCGACGTGCGCGACCCCAACGGTGTGCGCACCGCCATGCGCGGTCAGGAGCGGGTGTTCCATCTGGCGGCCCTCATCGCCATCCCGTTTTCCTACCACAGCCCCGACAGCTATGTGGACACCAACATCAAAGGCACCCTGAACGTCCTCAACGCCGCCCGGGAGCTGGGCACCCAGCGGGTGCTGGTCACCTCCACCAGCGAGGTCTACGGCACCGCCCAGTATGTGCCCATCGATGAGAAGCATCCCTTCCAGGGCCAGAGCCCCTATTCGGCCACCAAGATCGGCGCCGACCGTCTGGCCGAGAGCTTCTACCGCAGCTTTGATCTGCCGGTCACCATCGTGCGGCCCTTCAACACCTACGGCCCCCGCCAGAGCGGCCGGGCCATCATCCCCACCATCATCACCCAGCTGCTGGCCGGTCAGACCGAGATCAAGCTGGGCAGCCTGACCCCCACCCGGGACTTCAACTACGTGAAGGATACCGCCAACGGTTTCATGACCATTGCCGACTGCGATGCCGCCATCGGCCAGGAACTGAACATCGCCACCGGCGTGGAGCATTCCATCGGCGACCTGGCCCACGAGCTCATCGCCCAGATCAACCCCAACGCCACCATCGTCTGCGAGGCCGAGCGGCTGCGCCCCGAAAAGAGCGAGGTCAACCGTCTGCTGGGCGATGCCACCAAACTGCGCAACCTCACCGGCTGGGCACCGAAGTACACCTTCCAGCAGGGCCTGGCCGAGACCATTGAGTTCCTGCGCGGCAACCTCGACCAGTACAAGGTCGGGCAGTATATCCTGTAATATGAGCGGACTTCCCAAGAAGAAGAGCAGCCTTTTTGCACCCACCGTCTGGCCCCAAGCCGTGCGGTGGGCTTTCGTGTTGGCTGTGGCAGCGGTGCTGGGGGTGGTGTTCAGCTATTATTGGCGGGTCTTTTACGGGCTGGATGCCCGGGGCATTCCGCCTTTGTGGCCCACGGCTTTCTGCGTGGTGCTGGCGGTGGGGGCTGCCACGGCGGCCCTGGTGCTGCGCAGCATCAAGGACTTTGCCGCCCGGGGTGCGGTGTGCATCCTGCTCTGCGGGATACTCTTCGCCTTTGCCAACCCGCCGCTGCAAACCCCCGATGAAAGTGAACATTATCTGCGCACCTATGCCATCTCCATGGGGCGCTTCGACTTTGACGCCGAGCGGGGCTACCCCGAGGATGTCTCCCGGCTGCTCCAGGCTTTCCCGGGGGCATGGGTCAACGCCCATACCTCGGCAGGACTGGGCATCGACCCCGACACCGAGGAGGAACAGCCCTACAACACGGCGGGCTATGCCCTGAAACAATACGGCAAGGACGGCACCGTCCAGAGCATGGCGGACAGTTTCCGGCAGTATCTGTCCGGGGAGAATACCGACGCCGACCCCGTCACCGAGCCGGTGAGCTTCCTCATTCTGCCCTTCCTGCCCGGTGCACTGGGGATGGCGGTGGCCCGGCTGCTGGGTCTGGGGGCCCTGGGCTGCCTCTATGCCGGGCGGCTGGGCAACCTCCTGGCCTACACGCTGCTCTGCTGGCTGGGACTGCGCACTGCCCAGAAAGCCCGGCCTGCCTTCCTCTGTGTGATGCTGCTGCCCATCTCGCTGTATATGGGGGCGTCTTTGAGCTATGACGCCACCCTGCTGGCCTGCTACTACCTGATGCTGGCGCTTCTCACCCGGCCCCGGTGGACCACCTCCACGGCGGTGATCTATGCGGCGGCCTGCATCTTTGCCAACGGCACCAAACCCTACCTGAACCTGCTGTGGGTGGTGCTGCCTCTGCTGGTGGCCCGGCGGGACTGGAAGGCCAAAGGCCGGCCCCTGGCCTGGGCGGCCCTCTGCGCGGCCGGTTCCCTGACCATCACCCTGTTTGTGGAAAACTACGGCGTGCTTATGCGCCACAACTACGGCACCATCGCCCGGCAGGGCGGGGCCGCTGTCAACGGGGGAGAGCAGCTTTCCTTTATTTTGTCCAACCCTCTGCGTTATCTGGCGGTGCTGCTGGGTACACTCTATGAGAATGACGGTTTCCTCGGCCAGCTGGGTCTGTTCGGCTGGAAGGATATGCCCATCGCTTTCCTCAGCCTTACCGGGCCGCTGGTGCTGCTGGCGGCGGCGCTGCTCTGCACCCCGGCCATCGAAGCCCTCGGCCGCCGCCGGTTGGGCGGTCTGGGTGCGTTTGCGGCTCTCTACGGTATCGGCGCCATGACCGCTATGTATATCACCTACACCCCGGTGGGGATGGTGCGCATCGTGGGGCTGCAGACCCGGTACTTCCTGCCCCTCTGGCTGCTGCTGATGCTGGGGGTGGCGGCCCTGGCCCGCCGCGCCCTGACCCCCCGGCTCACCACCCCGCGGGCCGAACGTCTGGCCCTGCCCCTCTGCGGCGGATACGCCCTGGTGGGGGCAGTGCTGCTCTTCCAGCATTACTTTGTGGGGCCGGTATACACGGTGTATCTGGCACAATAAAATCAACAATTTGTATAAAGGAGGCGACACCCTATGCTGCAGTTGCTCTGGGGCTTGTTTGTGCTGCTTCTTTTGACCGGCGCCTGTGGGGTGCTTGCCTCCGGCGACAAGATCCACCCGGCGCTGCTGCCCCTGCCCCTGCTGGCAGGCTCTGCCTTGCTGCTCTATGGCTTCGGCATCCTGGGGGCGCTGCGGGCGGGAGCTGCCCTGGTGGTCCTGCTTCTGGCGGCCGCCTGGGTGGCGGGCCTTGTGAAACTCCGCCCGGCGGGCTTTGCCAAGGCCTGTCGGAAGGCGCTGACCACCCCGGGCATCGCCCTGTTCCTGGGGGGCGCGGCTTTTCTGTGGGTGCTTTTCTTTGTACAGCAGCCCATGTTTACCCAGTGGGATGAATTTACCGCCTGGGGCCTGGCCCCCAAGATGGTGGTGGAGCGGGGAGCTTTTTATGTGGCGGACCCCGTCAACCTGAAAGCCAGCTTTACCTATCCGGCCACCAGTCTGGTGACCTTCCTGTTCCAGCCCTTCGGCGTCTGGAGCGAGTGGGCCTGCCTGGCGGCGCTGGACACCCTGGCCCTGGCCTGCGTGGCTGCCGCCACGGCGCTGCCCCGGGACCGGTGGTACGGCGGTGTGCTGGTTTTTGCTGCAGGGGTGCTGCTGCCCTATTTCTTCCGGGACCCCACCCCGGGGGCCTATGCCACCCAGTATGTCAACGCCATGGCGGACCTGCCCATGGCCATGCTTTTCGGCGGGACCCTCTGCCTCTATCTGGGGACCGGCGGGCGCCGGGGCGTTTTCTGGCTCACGGCCCTGCCTCTGGCCCTGCTCACCCTTACCAAGGATATCTGCTTTGCCTACGGGCTCATCGCGGCCTTTGTCATCGGGCTGGACAGCCTGGCCTGGGGAAAGGAGCCCTTCCCCAAACGGCTGGTCTCTGCTGCGCTTCCGGCGGGCGGGCTGGCGGTGGTGGTGGTAGCGGCCTTCCTCAGCTGGAGCCGCTACACCGCTGCCGTGACCCCCACCGCCGATACGGCGGCCAGTGTGGGCAGCGCGGGCCTCAGCTACGGGGCCGTGCTCACCGGCGGCATCAAACAGCTGCTGGGCATCGGCCGGGATGAAAAGTTTGCCCAGATCATGGCGGCCATGGGGGATGCCTTCTTCACCCGCCGTGTCTGCCTGCTGGGGGGCGGCGCCCTGGCGGTGGCGGCCATCACCCTGGTGGCGGCGGCCGCCTGGCTGGCCAGCGAAAAAGGCCCGGCCCGGCGCAGTGTTCTTGTCATGCACCTGGGGCTTGGTTTCTGCTTCGGGGCGCTCTATCTTTTCCATCTGATTCTCTATTACTACAATTTTTCCGACGTGGAGGGCCTGGCCCTCAAGGACTATGACCGCTATCTCACGCCCTACTATCAGGCCTGGATGCTGGCCATGCTCTGCCAGCTGGCCCGGGCGGCCCGGGGCAAACTGGGCCGTGGGGCGCTGGGTGCCGCGGTGGCCGCGGTGGTGGCCATCTTCTGCTGGCGGGGTGTCCCGGCGGCGGGGTTCTGGACCGGTGCCGACAGCCTCTACACCCTGCGGGCCGATGTGCAGGAACGGGCCGGGACGATGAACACCGTGCTGGACTGGAAGGACCGGGTGCTGGTGCTCAGCCAGGGGGACGACGCCACCCGCTGGTACTACTACCGGTACGAACTGACGGCCCAGGTGGTCAACGGCTTCGGCGGGTTCTACGGCCGCCTGGGGGAGACCCAGGACCGGTGGGACAGCGACTTCATGAACCTGGTGGAGAGTGAAAACTGGACCCTTTATGACTACAAGGCCGTCTGTGTGCCGGACACACTGGTGGCCTATATGGCGGAAAAGGACTGTGACTACCTGCTCATCGACCGGGCGGACGATTATCTGGAGCGGGAATTCAGCCCCCTGTTTGAGGGCGGTCTCACCGCTGATATGCCCGCCACCCTCTATCATTTTGAGGGCGAGGATGCCGAAGTGCCCTTCACGGTGGCGGCAGTGGCGGAAAGCGAGGTGCAGTGATGGCACGGCGGGAAAATCTGTGGAAAGCCCGGCCGCTCTTCCGGCCGCGGCAGCTGCTTTTGCTGGCCTATCTGTTTGCGGTGGTGCTCTGGCTGGCCGTGGGGTTTGTGGACAGCGCGGTGATGCTGAACTACAAGATGCGGGGGGAGATGCCCCAGCAGACGGTGGCTCCCGCTGACCTGACCACCGAAAGTTTTGCCCCCTACAGTTCCAATGAGTGGTGGACCCCCCCGGACGATGATCCCGACTGGTATCTTTCCACCGACAACGATCCCCATATCTACTGGCAGGGCCAGGGCTACATCGAGACGGTGCGGCTCTACGCCGGGCATCGGCTGCCCCCGGGCGGGGTGGCCCTCTACTACCTGCTGCCCGGCCAGACGGATTACACCGAAACCCAAAAAGTCTACGCCCGGGTGACAGCCACAGGGGAATATACCTTTGCCCTGGGAGGCAAATGGGTCACCGGGCTGCGCATCGACCCCGACAGCGTGGGCGGCGTACCCACCCTTTTCCGGGGGATCGAGCTGAACCCCGTCACCCCCTGGTACGACCGGTTCCTGCCGGAGGGAGGGCAGTGGCTGGTGCTGCTCTTTGTGCCCGCCCTGGCATCGGCTGCGGCGGCACTGGTGCTTTCCTTCTTTGACAAGGAGGAAACGAAACCCCAACAGGATTGACAAAACACGAAGGAGATCTCCATGGAATTGCTCTGCGTACTGGCGGCGGTGGCGGCTCTTTTTCTGGGCTGCGCCGCGCTGACGCTCCAAGCCAAGGTGCCGGCGGGCATGGCCCCGCTGACGGCCCTTTCCGGCATCGTGGCGGTGTTTACCCTGGCCGGTATGGCCGGGATACTTTACCCGGCCGCCTGGGCGGTGTATGCCCTCTGCCTGGCGGGGGGCGTCTGGGCGCTGTGGCCCCGCAAGGGGACGCGCCCCGACTGGAAAGCCCTCTTTACCCCCGGCAGCGTTCTTTTCTGGGGGATGACGCTGGCCTTTGCCGTCTACTTTTTCATCCGTCAGCCCATGGCTACCGGCTTTGATGAGCTGAACCTCTGGGCCACGGCGGTCAAGGTCACCAAGGTGGACAACAGCCTCTATTCCACCGCCACCCTGGGCACCCCCTGGGCGGTGACCCAGAACCCCGGCCTGCCGCTGCTCAGCTACTTTTTCCAGTTCTTCGGCAGCTATGCCGACTGGAAAATCTACCTGGCCTACGACGCCCTCTATTTTGCCTGCTTCGCCGCGGTGCTCAGCGCCCTGCCCTGGCAGAAATGGCGGGTGGCGGTGCCGCTGGCGGCGGTGCTGTGGTGCACCCCCTTCTTCTTTACCATCTACAACCACACCATCTACCTGGCCGACACCTATCTGACCGCCTACGGTGACGTGCCCGCCGGTCTGGTATTCGGCGGGGCGGTGGCCATCTGGCTGGCCCTGCGCCAGACCGACGGGCCCCGCTGGGCTGTGCTGCCGGTGCTGGCTCTGGCTGCCAACCTGAAAGCCAACGACTTTGTATTGTCCCTGGCGGCGGCGGGCCTGGTGGCCGTGGATGCCTGGTTCTTCTGCGACGGTCCCTTCAAGCAGCGGCTGCTCCGCCGCACCGGCTTTGCGGCGGCCTGCTTTGCCGCGCCCATGGCGGTCTACTACCTGTGGAATATCCGGTATGTGGGCTGGCTGGTGGCCCGGAACAGCGACTCCGGCGGTGTGGGTGATACCACCGCATCTCTGGGACAGGTGGTGGTCAACGGTGTAAAAATCCTGCTGGGCCAGCCGGTGGAAGGCTTCTTCGCCGAACGGGAGCCCCAGTTCCTCCAGGCCATGGCCGATATGGGCCACCAATTCTGGACATCGGACGGCAAACTGAGCATGATCGGTCAGGGCCGCAACGTGGTGGCGCTGATCCTGCTTCTCTTTGCGGTGGCCTTTGTGGTGGCGGCCGGTTGGAGGCTGCGTGCACGCATTGCCGCCCTGGCGGTGCTGTCCACCCTCTGCTTTGTGGGGTACAACCTGATGCTGGCCCTCAGCTACGGGTTTATCTTCAAACCCTTCCAGGCGGAGGCCCTCACCGACTACAACCGGTACATTTACAGCTATTACATCGGCTGGTTCCTCATGGCGGTGGGATGCCTTGCCACGGCATTGCTGCCCCAGCGGGACAAGTTCATCAAGCTTGTCAAAGAAAAGGACGGCCCCACGGCTATTTTCCGTGTGGACCTGCACGCCCCCCGGTGGGGACTGGCCGGGCAGGGCGTGGTGCTGCTGCTGGCGGTGGCCATGTTGCTGCGCCAGGGCCAGTTGGTACTGCCCCAGCTCAGCGTGCTGGGCTTTGCGGACAGTGAATTTTCCGACCGGCGGAACATCCGGGCGGAGGCGGAACTGGTTTGCAGTTACCTCACCCAGGACGACCGGGTGTTTTTCGTCAGCCAGGGGGACAACGGGGAAGCCTGGTTCTCGGCAGTGTTTGACTTTTATCCCATCCTGGTGGATTATTCCGGCGTTGTGTCCGAGATGATCGGCGGCGGCGGAGAGCTGGGCCTGCCGGAGCTGAAACCGGAGGAGGAAGGCCCCAAGAATTACTATTACCACGGCTTTACCGCCGAAGAACTGGACGCCATCGTCCGGGGGAACGGCTGCACGGTGCTCTACCTGCAGACCCTCGACGATATCTTTGTGGAAAGCTATCAGGAACTGTTCACCGACGGCCTGGAAGCAGCCCTTTCGGGGGAAACACTGCTCTACCGCGTGACCGATGCGGGCTTTGCCCCCATGGAGATGGAGGTGACGGCCTCATGAAACAACTGCAACGCTGGTTTTCCCGCCGGGGCGCGTTGCCCCTGACCTGTTATCTAGCGGCGGTAGTCTGCTGGCTGGTGCTGGGGGCCTTCCACTGGGGCAGCGATGCCCTGGCCAAACAGGCAGGAAAAATGTATGAATCGGAGATCCCCGTCACCGACTGGCAGCTGGCCGGTCTGGAAGATTCCGGCAGCACGGCGGAGACCGCCCTGCTCACCACCACCGACGGCGACCCCCAGATGATCCTGGAGGATGTGTCCGACAGGGTGGTGCGCACTGTGAGCTACACGGTGGAATTTGACGGTGACGCCCGGGAGATGTGCCTTTACTACACCACCCGGGTGGGGGAGGACTACAGCCAGGACCGCCGGGTCTTCCCGGAATCCCTGGGGGACGGGCAGTATCTCTACACGCTGCCCCGCACCACCATTGTGGCCCTGCGGCTGGACCCCTGCAGCCCTGACGAAAACAAGACGGTGGGGCTGACCTTCACGCCGGGGACCATCACCCTCAACGCCCCCGAGACCCTGCCTGCGGTGTGGCAATATTTTGTGCCCTCCTGGTACCAGGCCTTCTGCCTGGTGCTCTATCCGGCCCTGGCCGCGGCGGCGCTCAGCTGGCTGCGGGCGGTCTGGGCAAAGATCCCTTCCCGCCGCAGGGGATAAAACCCCGTTGTGCCATAGCCCCATGGATTTGTTTGCGTTCCGCCTCTGGATTCGGGGGCGGAACGCAATTTTTTTGCCGGACTTTGTAACATTCCGCTGCCCGGTGGGACTTATTAGGCGAAACGCCTGAAAGTATGCTGCCGTGGGCGGGAAGATCCGGGGCGTGGGCCGCACAGCCCCAACGCAAAGGAAAAGGAGGGGACGCCGTGCTGGGAATCGAGGAACTCTACCGCCGGTATCGGGACGACGTCTACCGCTATCTGGCCGCCCTGACCCATGACCCCACCCTGGCCGAGGACCTGCTCAGCGAGACTTTTCTCTGTGCGATGCAGAAAGCGGGAACTTTCCGGGGGCAAAGCAGCGAAAAGGTCTGGCTGTTCGGCATTGCCCGCAACCTCTGGCTGCAGTCGCTGCGGAAAAACCGCCCCACGGTGGAGTACAACGACCTGCTGGGCCTTTACGTGGAGGACCGGGTGGGGGAGGCCTACGACTTCCGTCAGCTGGCCGGGCGGGTGGCCCAGCTGCTGGACGCCCTGCCTGAGCGGGAGCGCACCATCGTGCAGCTGCGGTCCCGGGGCCTGCCCTACGAGGAAATCGCCGCCCGCTGCGGTATCCGGGCGGGGTCGGCCCGTGTGATCGAGTACCGTGTCCGCCAATCCCTGAAAGAAACCCTGCGAAAGGAGGGCTATCTGTGACAGAAGAAATGCAACCCCGTCCCCTGCCCGAAGCACAGCCCGGCATGGCGGAAATCCTGCCCGACCTGCCCTGTGAGGTCTGCCGGGACCTGATCCCCCTGGTGCAGGACGGCGCCGCCAGCCCCACCGCCACCGAGATGGTCCGCCGCCATATGGAGCACTGCGAAAGCTGCCTCGCCTTCTGGCAGGAGGGCGCCCCCGCCCAGTCTGCCCCCGACGACGGCAAGGTGCTGGGCAAAATCTACAAGCGCCTGCGCCTGCTGCTCTTTGCTGCCCTGGGGGCGGGGGCGCTGTTCGGCCTGTGGCTGATGAGCTTCGGCTTTGCGGGTCAGTTCAATCTGCTCATCATGCCGGCAGTGGGGGCGGCAGGGGCCCTGCTGCTCCGCCGCCGGTGGTACCTGACGCCCCTGTGCGTGGCAGCGCTGGGATTTGTCTGGCATCTTTCGCTGGAAAGCACCGGCCCTGTTTTGGGGCTGATCTATGCCGCCTTTTACGGTGGGCTCTGCCTGCTGGGCGCAGTGGCCGCCATGCTCTTCCGCTACGCATTCGGAAAGGAGGATCTTCCATGAACAATTGCAAACCAAACCCCTCCCCGCGCACCAAAGGCAAACGCCGCCTTGCCGCCGCGGGCGGGTTCGCCATTGTGCTGGTACTGGTGCTGGTGCTCATCGCTTACTCCGGCGACCCCATCACCAAGCATATGGCCATGCACACGGCCGAAACCTACGCCAACGAGACCTACCCCGGCTATGACATCCAGGCGGTGGCAGCCTCGGCCCGGCACTGGTTCCGCTATGAGGTAATCCTGGATTCTTCCATCAGCGAGGATACCAGCTTCCTGGTGGAGGTGGAGCAGGGGCAGGTCACCGGCGATTCCTACGACGACATGGTGGCCAATGGGGGCAACACCTGGAGCCGCATCATGGTCTATCTGGACGGCAGTGTGACCGGGGCCCTTTCCAAGGCCGGTATCTCCCACCGGGGATACGGTCTTTACTGTAACAATTACCTGGGCGGCAGCGGTGAAGTCCCCGTCCCTGCCCAGGGGCACCCGCCCCTGACGATAGACATGCCCTACGACAAAAGCAACCTGCCGCCGGTGGCGCTGGCGCTGGACCTCAACGTCCCCGACGACCCCCAGGCCGCCGCCCAGCAGCTGGCCCGCCAGGTCAAGGCGGCCATGGACGAGGCGGACATCGACCTGGCGGCCTATGTCGTCACCCTGTACGGAGTGAACAACCGGATGGTGGTCACCACCGGCCTGCTGCCCGCCGACGACCTGGCCTGAACGGTCCGGCAATCAAAAATGCCGTCCCTTTCCCATGGGAAAAGGACGGCATTTTGTCTCTTGAAATGTACAAAAAAGCTCAGGTGATCTTCAACGCCCGCTGTACCCGGTAGACGATGTACCGGAACAGCCCCGCGATCAGGCTGCATTCCACCCACAGGTAGTTGGGCAGGTTGCGCCAGTAGAATTTCGGTTTGTCCACCTTGGGCAGGGCCACTTTGGCTTCCCCGAAGCCTTTGGCGTAATCCCCGCCGAAGCCCCGCAGCCGGAACATGACCACCTTCAGAAGATACCCCAGCAGCATGGGAATAAAGTTTATGATCAGCATGACCAGGGGCTGGTTTTTATAGGGCAGCAGAATGCTGTTGCGGCCGCTCTGGATGCTCTTGAAGGGGTTGTACCGCACCGCACCGGTGGTGGCGCCGCAGATATGGCGGCAGCGGGCGGTGGGGCAGTAGACGTTTTTGTAGCCGAAGTTGTTGGCCCGCCAGGAAAGGTCCACATCCTCGTAGTAGGCGAAGAAGAGCTCATCAAAGACGCCGATCTGATCCAGGATGGATTTCCGGTAGAGGGCCGCCCCGCCGCAGGCGCTGAACACCCGGCAGGGTTTGGTATAGCGGCTGGCTTTCAGGCCGTCGCCCCGCTTGCAGGCAAAGCCCAGGATGGTCACATAGTCCCCGGCGTCGTCGGCCAGTTCCGGCTCATAGTACCGCAGCATCAGGCTGCTTACCGCAAAGATCTTCGGGTCGGCGTCGGCGGTTTTCAGAAGTTCCGCCAGCCACTGGGGTTCGGCAAAGGCGTCGTTGTTGAAAAGGACCACGTATTCCCCTTTGGCAATGGCGATGCCCTGGTTCACCGCGTGGGAAAACCCGGTGTTGGTGGCGTTTTCGATGAGGGTGTACCGGTCATGGCTGCGGTAGCTGCGGGCGATCTCCAGACTTTCGTCGGTGGAACCGTTGTCGATGACGATGAGCTCAAAATCCTGCTCGGTCTGGGCCCAGATGGATTCAATGGAATCCCGCAGCCAGCCGGCGCCGTTCAGATTGGGAATGATGACGGATGCTTTCATAGCTTCTCCTTGTCCGCCCTCAATAGGCATAGTAGTAGGTGGTGCTGAAGGAGGCGGCGGCCACCACCGCCAGGAAGATCCATACCAGGGCGGCCACCACCGTCACCACCAGGGTGCGGATCAGCCAGGCCTGGGCCAGCCGCTTCCGGGCGGGGTGCTTGCTGAAGCCGAAGCTCCATGCCAGAGAGAGGATGAACCCGAACACCGGGATGGCAAACAGCAGCAGCGTGCCCAGGGTGGCCCACTCCGACAGAGCGGGAATGTTTTCCTCGGGATGGGGCGTTTTGTAGCAGGGGGCGGGCTGGGGGGCCGGAGACTGACGGGGCGGTTCGCAGGGCAGGGGCGCGCCGCACTGGGGGCAGCGGTCGGTATCATACGGCGCCAGCAGGCCGCAGTTTTTGCAGTATCGCATGGGAAAACCTCCGATCAGTCCAGGGCCAGATTGCGGTCCAGCTGGGTGTTCAGAATGATTTGGGTGTTGGTGGAGCCCAGTTTCTGCATCTTGGTCAGAAGATGCTCCAGGGCGTCAATGTCGGTGCAGCTGACCTTTACAATAAAGTTGTAGCTGCCGGTCACCCGGAAACATTGCAGTACCTGGGGCTCCTGCTCGATCATGGCCAGAAAGCTGGCCCGGGTGGCGGCGTCCACCAGCACCGAGATCAGGGCTTCCACCCGGGCCGGGGCGCCGGGATGGCGCAGAACCACGGTGTAGCCGCCAATGATGCCCTCCTGTTCCAGGCGGTGGATGCGGCTGGATACCGCCGGGCTGGTCAGGCTGACCCGCTGGGCAATGTCTTTGACGGGCATACGTGCATTTTCGGCCAGCAGCTGCAGAATTTTATGGTCCAGATCGTCCATGAAGATTGAAACCTCGTTTTCTTTTTGTATAATGCGCACAAAAAAATAAAATGAAGAAAAGTGCCGTTGTGCGGTTTGACAAAATGGAAAAAAGTGTGCTTTTCAGGGCACAAACTAAATTAAATTAAGCATTTACGGAAACATTATAATATTTTGAAAAACAAAATACAAGTGCGGCGTTTGACAAATTAAGAATAAAAGCTATAATAATAACTGTTATCAATCACGACATTCTCTGACCTTTATATACTTTCCCACCCCTCTATGCACAAAAGCCCGCAGGCAACTGCGGGCTTTTGTGTTTGTTTACAACTTGTCGCTCCCGGCGGCACAAAGCCGGTCCAATTATGAAATTTTCGCAAATATTTGGCACACCCCCTTGCACTCTGCTGCAAGAGGGTTTATTATTATCGTTCGTTAATAGTTATCATACGTTAAGTAAAAGGGAGGGAAAACTGTGGCAGAACAGACAACCTTTGAACTGCACGGCCTGATCCATTATATGGGGCGCCTGCGGGAGACTTCTGCCCGGGGGATGCGCGCCGCCCTGGCCGATGCCCCCAAGTGCCGGTTCGGCATGCTGGAACGGCTCCACTATGCCATCCGGGTCCACGGCAGCGACGGGGTCATCGGGGTCAGTGAGCTGGCCCGGGTGGCCAGAAAACCCTTGCCGGCGGTGTCCCGGGGGCTGCGGCTGCTGGAACAGGACGGCATGGCGGTGCGGGAGACCGACCCCGACGACCGCCGCAAGACGCTGGTGCGGATCACTCCGGCAGGGCAGGAGGCCCTGCGCGGCTGTGAAGCGGCCTTGAATGACTACTTTGCCCGCGTGATGGCGCGCATCGACCCGGAACGACTGGCCCAGATGATGGAGCTGCGCAACGTGTTGATGGATGCACTGGAAGTGGAGACCGCGGCAACTCTGGAAGCCGCCGGAACCAAGGGGGAATCCAACCATGGGAAAGATCTTTAAGCAACTGGGCCGCCACTGGGCGGCCTGTCTGGTGGTGTTTGCCCTGCTGGCCGTGCAGGCCTACTGTGACCTGTCGCTGCCCGACTACACCAGCAAAATCGTGGATGTGGGCATCCAGCAGGGGGGCATTGAAAGCACCGTCCCTGACACGGTGCGGGATACCACCCTCCAGGCGCTGGAACTGCTGATGCCTGAGGCGGACGCCGCCCTGGCGGAACAGTGGTACTCGGAACCGGACGAAAACGGGGTGCGCACCCTGGCCCGGGACGCCGCGGCGGCCATGCCGGAACTGGAAGAAGCCTTTACCACGCCGGATATTGTGCTGCATATGGCGGCGGCCCAGCATGCCGCCACCGTACAGGGCAGCACCGGCACCGTCACCCCCGCCTGGACCGACTTGGACGCGGTGGCGACCCAGTTTGCCCAGATGGCCCAGGCGCCTGGCTTCAGCCGCGAAGCGGTGCAGCAGCAGCTGGCGGGAGCCATGGCCGCCGTGGACGACACGGTGGCCGAAAGCCTTTCCAGCCAGGCCATGCTGCTGGTCAGCCTGGAATATGAGGCCCAGGGCATTGCCCACACGGTCCAGATGAACTACCTCTGGAAGGAAGGCGGCCAGATGCTGGCCCTCACCCTGCTGATGGTGGTGGTGGCCGTTGCGGTGGGCTTTGTGGCCTCCCGGGTGTCGGCGGCCATCGGCCGGGATCTGCGCCGGGATGTCTTTTCTACCGTCATCGGCTTCTCCCATGCCGAGATCGAACAGTTCTCCACCGCCTCCCTCATCACCCGCACCACCAACGACATCCAGCAGGTGCAGTTTGTCTGTGTCATTTTGCTGCGTATGGTGGCCTACGCGCCCATCCTGGGCATCGGCGGCATCGTCCATGTGGCCCGCAGCAACACCGGCCTCACCTGGATCACCTTCCTGGCGGTGGTGGCGCTGCTCCTTCTCATCGGCGTGCTGATGAAGATCGCCATGCCCAAGTTCAAACTCATGCAGACCCTGGTGGACCGGCTCAACCTGGTCAGCCGGGAGATCCTCACCGGCATCATGCCGGTGCGCGCCTTCAGCCGGGAAAAATTTGAGGAGGAGCGGTTCGACAAGGCAAACAAAGACCTGATGCAGACCCAGCTCTTCACCAACCGCACCATGGCCGGGATGATGCCTTTTATGACCCTCATCATGAACGGCACCAGCCTGCTCATCGTCTGGTTCGGCGGCCAGGCCATGGACGCCGGCAATATGCAGGTGGGGGAGATGATCGCCTTCATCACCTACACCATGCAGATCGTCATGTCCTTCCTGATGCTGGCCATGGTGGCCATTCTGCTGCCCCGTGCCGGGGTGGCGGCCGACCGTATCGATGAGGTGCTGCGCACCCCCGCCACCATCCATGATCCCGAGCCTGCTGTGGCGGAAAAAACAATGCAGCGCAGCAAATGGTCCGGTGTGGTGCAGTTTGAGGATGTGAGCTTCCGCTATCCCGGCGCCGACGATGACGCCCTGGAGCATATCAGCTTTACCGCCCGCCCCGGCGAGACCACCGCCATCATCGGCTCCACCGGCTGCGGCAAATCCACCCTGCTGAACCTGATCCCCCGCTTCTATGATGTGACGGGGGGCCGGGTGACCATCGACGGGGTGGATGTGCGGGACCTGCCCCAGCACACCCTCCACGACCTGCTGGGCTATGTGCCCCAGAAGGGGGTGCTCTTCAGCGGCACCATTGAATCCAACCTGAAATTCGGCGGCCCCCAGATCACCGACGGGGATGTCCGCCAGGCAGCCGACATCGCCCAGGCCACCAATTTCATCGAGGCCAAATCCGAGGGCTTTGCCAGCCCCATCGCCCAGGGCGGCAGCAATGTGTCGGGCGGCCAGAAACAGCGTCTTTCCATCGCCCGGGCTATCGCCAAACACCCCCGCATCTATCTCTTTGACGACAGCTTCTCGGCCCTGGACTACAAGACCGACGTGGCCCTGCGCCGCGCCCTGAAAGCCCAGACCGACAACGCCACGGTGCTCATTGTGGCCCAGCGCATCTCCACGGTGCTTCACGCCAACCAGATCCTTGTCCTGGACGAGGGCAAGGTGGTGGGCATCGGCACCCACGCCCAGCTACTGGAAAGCTGCCCCGAATACCGGGAGATCGCCCGCAGCCAGCTGAGCCAGAAAGAACTGGGCTTACAGAAGGAGGATGATTGATATGCCAAGACCCGGACGGATGACCACCGACCGTGCCAAGGACTTCCAGGGCACGCTGCGCCAGCTGCTGGGCGCCATGAACCAGTACAAACTGCACCTGGCGGTGGTCATTGTATTTGCCATCCTTTCCACCATCTTCAATATTGCGGGCCCCAAGGTGCTGGCTCAGGCCACCACCGCCCTGGCCACCGGCTGGGTGGCCAAACTGCGGGGCACCGGCTCCATCGACTTTCTCTTCATCGGCCGCATCCTGCTCATCCTGCTGGGAATGTACCTGCTTTCCTCGGCCTTCAGCTTTGTCCAGAGCTGGCTCATGAGCGGCCTGTCCCAGAAGGTCTGCTACGACTTCCGCCGCCAGATCAGCGAGAAGATCAACCGCCTGCCCCTGGCCTACTTTGAAAAGCGCACGGTGGGCGAGGTGCTCTCCCGCATCACCAACGACGTGGATACCCTGGGCCAGAGCCTGAACCAGAGCATCACCCAGCTGATCACCAGTGTCACCACCATGATCGGCGTGCTGATCATGATGCTTTCCATCAGCGCCCGGATGACCCTCATCGCCCTGCTGATCCTGCCGGTCTCCCTGGTGCTGGTGATGATCGTGGTCCATTTCAGCCAGCGGTTCTTCAAGGCCCAGCAGGCCACCCTGGGCGTGGTCAACGGCCAGGTGGAGGAAGTCTACGCCGGCCACAACGTCATCAAGGCCTTCAACCGGGAGGAGGCGGTCCTGGCGGATTTCAACACCGCCAACGACCAGCTCTACGCCTCCGCCTGGAAGAGCCAGTTCCTCTCCGGCCTGATGATGCCCATCATGAACTTTGTGGGCAACCTGGGCTATGTGGCGGTGGCTATCGTGGGCAGCATCTTTGCCGCGGGGGGCATCATCACCATCGGCGACATCCAGGCCTTCATCCAGTACGTGAAGAACTTCACCCAGCCCATCCAGCAGCTCTCCCAGGTGTCCAACATGCTGCAAAGCATGGCGGCCGCCGCCGAGCGCGTCTTTGAGTTCCTGGCTGAGGAAGAGGAGGACCAGACCGCCGACCCGGCCCGCCGTGCCGACCCCGCCACCATCGACGGCCAGGTGACCTTCGACCATGTGAAATTCGGCTACACCCCCGACAAGACCATCATCCACGATTTCAGCTGCACCGTGCACCCCGGCCAGAAGGTGGCCATCGTGGGCCCCACCGGCGCAGGCAAGACCACCATGGTCAAACTGCTCATGCGGTTCTATGATGTGGATGCCGGTTCCATCACCCTGAACGGACACAACGTGCGGGACTTCGACCGCACGGCCCTGCGGGAGGGCTTCGGCATGGTGCTCCAGGATACCTGGCTGTTCAAAGGCACCATCATGGAGAACATCCGCTACGGCCGTCTGGACGCCACCGACGAGGAGGTTATCGCCGCCGCCAAGGCTGCGGGGGCGGACCACTTCATCCGCACCCTGCCCGGCGGCTACCAGATGGAACTGAACGAGGATGCCTCCAACGTGAGCCAGGGCCAGAAACAGCTGCTGACCATCGCCCGGACCATCCTGGCGGACAACCGCATCCTGGTGCTGGACGAAGCCACCAGCAGCGTGGATACCCGCACCGAACAGCGCATCCAGGCGGCCATGGACCGGCTGATGCAGGGGCGCACCAGCTTCATCATCGCCCACCGGCTGTCCACCATCCGCAACGCCGACCTGATCCTGGTCATGCGGGACGGCGACATTGTGGAACAGGGCACCCACGACGAACTGATGGAGGCGGGCGGATTCTATGCCGACCTCTACAACAGCCAGTTTGAGGACGTGACAGCGTGAAAAGCCCCCGGTCTTTTTGTAACAATTTCTTGACATTTATCTGAAATGAAGATAGAATGAAATACAGGAAATAAGGATGTTTGCCGTGCAGATTTTGCGGCAAACCCCACAGGGTGTCGCCCGCCGGGAACACCGCTTTTCACCAATGTGCAACGCCTGTTTTTTGGCTTTTTTTCGTTTGTTTCACGGTTTCGCGCTCGAAGTGTGGGCATTTTTGCCCCATTTGGTCGCGGTTGGCCGTGTATTGCCATAGAAAAAACTGCATAAGGATAAAAGCGTCCCGCCGAGTTGCGCCCTCCTACGATTGATAAGGAGTGAAACCGACTATGCCACCCATTGTTGTTGTGGTGCTGGTCCTTGTCGTCGCAGCCATTGTCGGGGCGCTTTGTTTTTACCTTGGCGGGGAAAACCGCAAGCGCACCGCAGAGGCCAAACTCGGTTCCGCCGAGGAAGAGGCCAAGCGCATCGTGAACGATGCCATCAAGGCTGCCGAACAGAAGCGCAAGGAAACCATCATCGAAGCCAAGGATGAGGCCTTCAAGCTGAAGAGCGAGGCCGACAAGGAGATCAAGGACCGCCGTGCGGAGGTTTCCCGCCAGGAACGCCGCATGGACCAGAAGGAGGAGGCGCTGGACAAGCGCACCGCCGCCCTGGAACGGAAAGAAGAGGAACTGAAGCGCCGCAGCGAGACGGTGGAGGCCCGGCTGGATGAGCTGGAGCAGCTGAAACTGCGCCAGACCGAAAAGCTGGAGACCATCGCCGCCATGAGCAAGGAGGACGCCCGTGCGGTCCTGCTCAAGCAGGTGGACGACGAACTCACCCACGAAAAGGCGATGAAGATCAGCGCCTACCAGGCCAACATGAAGGACGAGTGCGATCAGATCGCCCGGGACCTGGTGGGTCAGGCCATCGCCCGCTGCGCCGCCGACGCCACCAGCGAAGCCACCGTCAGTGTGGTGCCGCTGCCCAGTGACGAGATGAAGGGCCGCATCATCGGCCGTGAGGGCCGCAATATCCGTGCGCTGGAAACGGCCACCGGCTGCGACCTGATCATCGACGATACCCCCGAAGCCATCACCCTTTCCAGCTTCGACCAGACCCGCCGCGAGGTGGCCCGCATGGCCCTGGAGCGGCTGATCGCCGACGGCCGTATCCATCCCGCCCGCATCGAGGAGACGGTGGACAAGTGCCGCCGGGAGCTGGAGATCCAGATGAAGCGGGAAGGCGAGAAGGCCGTCATGGACCTGGGCATCCACAGCCTGCATCCCGATCTGGTCAAGCTCATCGGCCGCCTGAAATACCGCACCAGCTTTGGCCAGAACGTACTCAATCACTCCATCGAGGTGGCGCTGCTGGCCGGCCTGCTGGCCGGGGAATTGGGCGTCAACGTGCAGATGGCCCGCCGCGCCGGTCTGCTGCATGATATCGGCAAGGCTCTGGACCACGAGATCGAGGGCAGCCATGTGCAGATCGGTGTGGACATCTGCAAGAAGTACCGGGAGAATCCCCAGATCATCCATGCGGTGGAAGCCCACCACGGGGATGTGGAGCCCAAGACCACCCTGGCCTTCATCATCATGGCCGCCGACGCCATCTCGGCTGCCCGGCCCGGTGCCCGCCGCGAGAATATGGAGAGCTACATCAAGCGTCTGGAAACGCTGGAGGCCCTCTGCAACGGCTTCGAGGGTGTGGAAAGCTCCTACGCCGTCCAGGCCGGCCGCGAGGTGCGCATCCTGGTCCAGCCCGACAAGGTCAGCGACGACCAGGTGGTGCTGCTGGCCCGCAATGTGGCCAAAAAGATCGAGAGCGAGCTGGATTACCCCGGCCAGATCAAGGTCAGCGTCATCCGCGAAAGCCGCGCTACCGAGTACGCAAAATAAGCGTGTCGGCCTCACGGGAACCGAAATTTGTAAAATGGTCTGCGTCGGCGGACATCTGCCGACCGGCGCAGACACCTACAGAGAAATATGGCGGCAAATCGTGCGCGATTTGCCGCCATATTTTGTCGAGGGGGTGTCCAAGAGGGGGAATAGGCCTGTCAGGCGTCGCTGTGCAGGACTGTTCCCCCTTTTGAGCATCTTTATCTTGCATATTCCCGCCCGGCGGCTTATAATATACAGTAACTTAGTGTATAAAGGAGGGGTGCGCCACGCCGCAATCCGAAACTTCGCGCAAGCCTGTGCTGGGCATCCTTGGGGGGCTGGGCCCTGCGGCCAGCTGCTATCTCTACCAGATGCTCATCGACCATACCCCCGCCACCTGCGACCAGGATCACATCGACATCGTCATCTCGTCCCGTGCGTCCACGCCGGACCGCACGGCGTTTATTCTGGGCCAAAGTAAGGAGGACCCCTTTGCCGTCATGGAACAGGACGGGTTCAGCCTGGTGAACTACGGTGCCACCGTGCTGGCCATTCCCTGCAATACGGCCCACTATTTTTACGACCGCCTGGCCCAGGCCCTGCCGGTGCCGGTGCTGAATATGCCCCGCCTTACGGTGGAGGATGCCAAGGCCGCCGGCTGCACCAAACTGGGAATTCTGGCCACCGACGGCACCCTGATCGCCGAAACCTACCAGCTGGCCTGCCAGCGGGCGGGCATCGGGTGGGCAGAGCCCACGCCGGAACACCAGAAGGGCATCATGTCGGTGATCTACGACGACATCAAACAGGGGCACCGGGCCGATATGACCAAATTCAGTGCCGCCGTGGCCGACCTGAAAGCCCAGGGCTGCGATATGGCGGTGCTGGGCTGCACCGAACTGAGCCTCGTCAAGCGGGACGAACATCTGGACGGCTTTTTCATTGACAGTACCGAGGTCCTCTGCCGCCATGCCTTGCTGGCCTGCGGCGTGACGCCCGTCGGATTCTGATACAGATTAAGGAATGAGGAAGGAATCGCACATGGAACAGAAAAAATTCTACATCACAACGCCGATCTACTATCCCAGCGACAAGCTGCACATCGGCCACACCTACTGCACCGTGGCTACCGATGCCATGGCCCGCTACAAGCGGCTGCAGGGATACAAGGTCATGTTCCTCACCGGTACCGACGAACACGGCCAGAAGATCGAGCTCAAGGCCAAGGAGGCCGGCGTCACCCCCCAGCAGTTTGTGGACAACATCGTGGAAGGCCCCAAGGGGGTCAAGGATCTGTGGAAGCTGATGAACATCAGCTATGACCGGTTCATCCGCACCACCGACGACTACCATGTAAGCGCCATCCAGAAGATCTTCAAGAAGATGTACGACAAGGGCGACATCTACAAGGGCACCTACAAGGGCAAGTACTGCACCCCCTGTGAGAGCTTCTGGACCGAGAGCCAGCTGGTTAACGGCTGCTGCCCCGACTGCGGCCGCCCCGTGGTGGACGCCGAGGAGGAAGCCTACTTCTTCCGTCTGTCCAAGTACGCCGACCGGGTGCGGGACCTGCTGGTGAACACCGACTTCCTGCTGCCCCGTTCCCGCGTCAACGAGATGGTCCACAACTTCATCGACCCGGGCCTGGACGACCTGTGCGTCTCCCGCACCAGCTTCAAGTGGGGCATTCCGGTGGACTTCGACCCCAACCATGTGGTCTATGTCTGGATCGACGCCCTCTTCAACTACACCACCGCCCTGGGCTTCATGAATGACCGCTACCCCGACAGCGACTATGAGACCTTCTGGCCTGCCGATGTCCACTTCATCGGCAAGGAGATCGTCCGGTTCCACTCCATCATCTGGCCCGCCATGCTCATGAGCATGGATATGCCCCTGCCTAAGCACGTCTACGGCCACGGCTGGCTGCTGCTGGACGGCGGCAAGATGTCCAAGTCCAAGGGCAACGTGGTGGACCCCTACCTGCTGGCCGAGCGCTACAGCGCCGACGCCCTGCGGTACTTCCTGCTCCGGGATTTCCCCTTCGGTTCGGACGGCAACTTCTCCAATGAGCTGCTGATCAACCGCATCAATATGGACCTGGCCAACGACCTGGGCAACCTGCTGTCCCGTACCACCGCCATGGCGGACAAGTACTTCGGCGGTACCCTGCCGGAGAACCAGGCCGCCGGTCCTGAGGACGACGCCCTGCTGGAAAAGGCCAAGGGTCTGCGGGCCCGCTATGAGGCCGACATGGAGGTGTACGCCTTCCAGAATGCCCTGGCCGATGTGTTCGAGGTCATCGACGCGGCCAACAAGTATATCGATGCCACCGCCCCCTGGGTGCTGGCCAAGAACGAGGAGACCAAGCCCCGCCTGGCCCGGGTGCTCTACAACCTGGCCGAGACGCTGCGGATCTGCACCGTGCTGCTCCAGCCGTTCATGCCCGATACCTGCGTGAAGATCTTCGGTCAGCTGAATGTGGCCGAGGAAGGCAAGACCTGGGACAGCGCCGCTGCCTTCGGCACCCTGCCGGTCACCGCTACCCTGCACAAGGGCGAAAACATCTTCCCCCGTATCGACACTGCCAAGGAACTGGCCGAACTGGAAGCCCTGGAAGCGGCCCAGAAGGCGGCCGCCCAGGCGGCTCAGGCCCCGGTGGAGCCGGAAAAGCCCGAGACCCCGGCGGCCAACGCCGAGCTCATCGGTGACCACGAGGAAGAGATCGACTTCGATACCTTCTGCAAGGTGGAGATGCGTGTGGCCGAGATCCGCGCCTGCGAGCGGATGAAGGAGAGCAAGAAGCTTCTCCACCTCACCGTATTTGACGGCGAGCGGGAACGGTGCATCCTTTCCGGCATTGCCAAGTGGTTTGCGCCGGAGGATCTCATCGGCAAGAAGGTGGGCATTGTGGCCAACCTGGCTCCCCGTCCCATGATGAAGGGCAAGTATGTCAGCGAGGGCATGATCGTTGCCGCCGATACCGATGTGGACGGCGGCTGCGCCATTGCCTTCTACCCCGATAACGTCCCCGCAGGGGCCCGCATCCACTAAAGCGGGGGAAAAGAGGCCAACTGTGCAAACCAAACCTTCCCGGCTGGACGCCTTTTTCGCCGTTCCGGCAGCCGCTGTGACCATGGCCATCCTCTGCAATGTATTGTGGGGATCGGCCTTTCCCTTCATCAAGATGGGGTACCGCCTTTTTGCCATGGATGCCGCGGACACACCCTCCATCCTCTGCTTTGCAGGCGTTCGTTTTATGCTGGGCGCCCTGCTGGTCTGGGTCTGTGGCCTGGCCCTGAATCGTAAACCGCTGCCCATGCCCAAAGGCAAGGTGCTGGCGGAGTGCTGCGCCCTGGGCCTCTGGCAGACCGCCGCCCAATATTTCTTTTATTATTCGGCGGTAGCCCTGCTCACCGGCGCCATGGGCGGAATCCTGAACAGTACCCAAAGTTTTATGGGCGTGATCCTGGCTCATTTCCTCTACGGCAAAGCCGACCGCATGACGCCCCGCAAGGCGCTGGGATGCGTGCTGGGATTCGGCGGTGTGCTGGTGGTCACCCTGGGCAACCATGGCGGCGGCAGCGCGGCCGGCATGGCCTGCATGCTGACTGCTTCCGCAATTTTTGCCACGGCCGGTCCCTGGAACAAGGCCGTCACCCGCAAGGCCGACAGTTTCTCGGTCTGCACTCTCAACCTGGGGGTGGGCGGGTTTGTCCTGGCTCTGGTGGGCTTTGCCATGGGGGGCAGCCTGCATCCCCAAAGCGCCGCCGCCATTCCGGTACTGCTCTTCCTGGCGTTTATTTCGGGCGCCGGGTATGTGCTGTGGGCGCTGCTCATGAAGAACAATCCCGTCTCCCGCATCAGCGTGTTCGGCCTCATCATTCCGGTGATGAATGTGCTGCTGTCGGCGCTGCTCAACGGCGAACCTCTCTTTGAGTGGAACTACCTGGTGGCGCTGGTGCTGGTGTGCGGTGGTATCTTCCTGGTCAACCGCGCCCCGCAGCCCCGAACGGAGTAAACCATGCAGAATATTTTTGATACCCATGCCCATTACGCTTCCCGCCAGTTTGACGCCGACCGCGCCCAGCTGCTGGCGGCCCTGCCGGAAGGGGGCGTCGTCGGAGTGCTGGAATGTGCCACCCATTCGGGGGATGCTCCCCGGGTGGTGGAACTGGCCCACACAGTGCCTTATTTCCACGCGGCCCTGGGCATCCACCCCGAAAGCCTCATCGAGGAGGACGCCCCCACGGTGGCAGTCTACCACGGGGACTGGCGGGCGGAACTGAAGGCCCTGCGCCCTTTGTTTGAGGACAAAGCAGTGGTGGCGGTGGGGGAGATCGGCCTCGATCATCACTGGCCGGTACCCCGCCAGGAACAGTATGACCTGTTTGAAGCCCAGCTGCAGCTGGCTGCCGAGCTGGACCTGCCGGTGTCGGTCCATGACCGGGAAGCCCACGGCGAGATGTACGAGCTGCTGCGGCAGTATAAACCCCGCGGGGTGCTCCACTGTTACAGCGGCAGCGCCGATGACGCGGCCTGGATCACCGGGCAGGGGATGTACCTGGGGTTCGGCGGTGCCGTGACCTACAAGGGGGCCAAGCGGGCGGCCAAAGTGCTGGCAGCCATCGACCCCCGGTGGGCGGTGCTGGAAACCGACTGCCCCTATATGGCGCCCGAGCCGGTGCGCGGCCGCCGCAACGACAGCCGCAACATCGCCCATGTGGCGGAATATATCGGCACCATCTGGCAGATGGAGCCCCAAGCGGTGTTGGACCTTACAGCGGAAAATGCCCGCCGGTGTTTCAACATCGTATAAAATCACAATAATATACGGATTGTATATTATCATAAAACAACCAGGAGTGAACCAACATGAAAGCACGGATTCCCAAACATCGCGAATTCATCATCGATTTCCCCAAGGATATGGACCAGGCCAAGGCTGACGAGGGCTGGGTGAAGCTGAACGAGATCGTGGAGGAGTACAAGAAGGCCCACAACGGCCAGAGCGTCTACGCCCCCACTTTCATTGAGGACTGCGAGCCTGCGGTGAAGAAGCTGCAGGAAGAGTACGGCTTTACCTACACGATCCAGGAGATCAAGTAAGGTATTTGTCCGTTTTCGGCGTAGTGCGGTGAGCAAACAGCGCCGGTATCCCAGGACAGCGATACAGCGCTGAAGGCTTCGCCCGGTGGCGGGGCCCGGCGGCCGCGCGCTGTCTTTTTGTATTTTGTGCACCTGCCAGAGAGGGGGCTGCTTTGCCATGCCAAAAACTGTGATCCGTCCCGCCGTTGCCGGGGATTTGCCGTCCATTCTGGCGCTCTACCGCGTCCTGGATGAGGAGATGGTGGACCTGCAGCCGGAGTTTTTCTGTGCGGCCCCGCGGGAGGAAGAACCGATCCTGAAGTTTATCGAATCCCCCGATGCGGATTTTCTGCTGGCGGAGCAGGAGGGCGTTGTAGTAGGGCTGGCCCTGGTGGTTTATGCCGGTTGGACGCCGTCCTTCAGCTGTGTGCTGCCCCACCGGTATGCCAGCCTCTATGATCTGGTGGTCCGGCGGGAAAGCCGCTGCCAGGGCATCGGCAGTTCGCTGCTGGGAGCCTCCAAACGGTGGGCCCGGGACCGTCGGCTGGAATACCTGGAACTGGGGGTGCTGGCCCAGAACACCAACGCCATTGAGCTGTACGAGGCCCACGACTTTGTGGAAGCCCGCCGCACCATGCGGTGCATGCTCTGACAGGTCTGCCTGAAACGAAAAACGCCTGGCCGCTGTTTTGCGGACAGGCGTTTTGCTCTGTAAGGGGTGGGGAGCGCAGCCGGGCAAAAATAACCCAAAAAGCCGGGGCCGTACATTTCTGTACAGCCCCGGCGGTCTTACTTCTTTGGAGTCATAGCCTCATAACCCTTGTTCGTTATTTTTCGGACTGTTTACTCATCGTCATGAGTACCTCATCCTATCTTTATGCGAATTTTTCTTGCCCTTTCAGGATCTTTGCTAACCGTAGTACATTGGACTTACCCTCTGGTTCGTTATTTGCTGAAGAGCATCTGTGGAACGGAGCAAGAAACTTGCGGTAACTTAGATCGTTCCTGGGGTAGGGGTCTGATGCTGAGGATTAAACCTCTTAACTCTAGTACATTGGAGTTTCTCCTTGTTGATCAGGTGAAATTCAGGTAAATCCTGTTCGGCGGGGTGGTGGCTTTCATCATCTACCAGCCTTCTTTCATCCTAATCTATATTCTATGCTAGGGGTCTTTTTTTGACGGGACCCTGAGTCTGCTAACACATTTTGTTGTGAACCAATCATCATTTGGTATAAATCTTTTACAGGTTACGACCTGCGGCTTTCGATGTGGTTCTTTCGCGTCAGCAGGCCCAGGCCCGCCGGTGATGAATGGGATCTTTAAAGTTTGCCATTGGATCTGAGCCTCCTTCCTTGCGAATCCTGCCGGCGGCCTTTACATCTTCTTTCCGGTTCCCTCTACTGCCCTCGTGCTGTTGGATCGGAGTCCTTAAAGTGTTTCTTTTTCGTCCTTTTGAGATAAGATCTTTTAAGATTTGATTTTTCAGATCAGATTCTTACTTTTCAAAAACCTTTGTTTGAATGTATTCTTCTTACTTACTTTTAGAAGAGCCATCGCTCTTTGTAAAAGGATTTTTCAGAAGAAGTTTTTTCAAACCAGCTTTTGTAGAAGAAGTTTGATCTTTCCAATCGATCTTTTCAGAACCTTATTTTCTAAAGAACTTTAGAAAATCTGCTTTAAGATGTCGATCTGTTCACGATCGGTCTTTGATGAGGTTCCTTTGGAAAGTGGCTTCTCTTGGAGTTCTTAGCTCCTTATCTCCGGCTGTTTTCTTTCTGTGACTATACTATA
>CALXHP010000017.1 GCA_944388135.1 uncultured Gemmiger sp.
CCCCTTGAGGGGCGTTGTCCGTATTATGCCCTTCTAGGGCTTACACAAGCCCCCGGCTTAGCCGGGGGTCCTGACTAGACTGTGTGGTCAGTCACCGTAGAGATTTACCGGCGGGAAAAGCGCTTGCGCACCCATACCACCACAATCACAACCAGCAAGAGCAGGACCAGGACCGCCGGCAGAACGGGGAACGGCATTCCGGAATCGGGGCTCTCCCCTGCTGCGGTTTCTGCCGTCGGGGGAATTTCTGCCTGTTCCGGGGTGGACAGGTCCGGAAGCAAACTTTCATCGTAGGCAATTTTATAATGCACTTTTAAGTTGAAGGAGTTTCAAATGGACTTGAAATACGATTATTATGGTTGCCCCGATGAGCCTGGCACCGGCATACCTGCCTGCGGTGCCCTACCGGAATGTAAAAGTTGTGAATGGTATTACCTCGTTACTTCCGCGCAGAAATCCACAACCACATAAACAAAAAAGCAGAGAGTCATCCGTAAGAGGATAACTCTCTGCTTTTTTGTAAAGCCTTTTCTGCACAAGTTTGGTGTCAATGTGGTGTCAAATCCACCAAATCAGGTTGATAAAAGGCGTAGAATCAATGCTTTTTAGTCGATGGGCTTCATCGTGGGGAAGAGCAGCACGTCACGGATGGATGCGGAATCGGTGAGCAGCATGACCAGACGGTCCACGCCGAAGCCCAGGCCGCCCGTGGGGGGCAGACCGTACTCCAGAGCAGTGACGTAGTCATAATCCACCTGGGCCTTGCTGGCCGGGTCGATCTGCTTGCGCTCGGCTACCTGACGCTCAAAACGGCCCTTCTGGTCGATGGGATCATTCAACTCACTGAAGGCATTGCCGAATTCGGTGGCGTTGATGAAGTACTCGAACCGCTCGGTGATGGCCGGGTTGGTGGGCTTGCGCTTGGCCAGCGGGCTGACTTCCACCGGGTAGTCGTAGATGAAAGTAGGCTGGATGAGGTTTTCCTCCACAAAAGCGTCGAAGAACTCCGCCAGAATGGCCCCCTTGGTGGGGATCTCCGGCAGTTCCACATGATGCTCCTTGGCCAGGGCGATGGCTTCCTCGTCGGACTGGACGGCGTCAAAATCCACGCCGGAGTACTTCTTGACAGCCTCGGTCATCGTCATCCGCTCCCAGTGGGAGAGGTCGATGTCCTTGCCCTGGTAGGTGATCTGCAGGCTGCCGCAGACCTTCTGGGCCACCGTTTTCATCATCTCTTCCACCAGGTCCATCATGCCGTGGTAATCGGTGTAGGCCTGGTAGAGCTCGATGGTGGTAAATTCGGGATTGTGCTTGGGGTCCATGCCCTCGTTGCGGAAGATACGGCCTACTTCGTACACACGGTCCATACCACCCACGATCAGCCGCTTAAGGTAGAGCTCAGTCTCGATGCGCAGGACCATATCCATATCCAGCGTATTGTGGTGGGTCAGGAAGGGACGGGCAGAAGCGCCGATCTCGAAAGGTGTCAGAATGGGCGTTTCCACTTCCAGAAAGCCTTTTCCGTCCAGAAAGCTGCGCAGTTCCCGCAGGATGGCGCTGCGCTTGACGAAGGTTTCCTTCACGTCGGGGTTGACGATCAGGTCCACATAGCGCTGACGATAGCGGGCTTCCCGATCGGTGAGGCCGTGGAACTTTTCGGGCAGAGGCAGCAGGCTCTTGGAGAGCAGGGTCAATTCGCTGACACGGACCGAGATTTCCCCCATCTTGGTGCGGAACACTTCACCCTTGCAGCCGATGATGTCGCCGATGTCCAGCTTTTTGAAAGCGGCATAGGCTTCGTCACCCAGCAGATCCCGCTTGACGAAGATCTGGATGTCCCCTTTCTGGTCGCGCAGATGGGCAAAGCTGGCCTTGCCCATGACACGTTTGGACATCATACGGCCGGCCAGCGTAACGATCTTGCCGGTCTCCGCTTCGGCGGGCAGGTCGGCGAACTCGGCTTTCAGGTCGGCCGAGTAGGCATCCTGGGGGTACTTGGTGATGACAAAGGGGTCATGGCCGGCGGCACGCAGGTCGGCCAGCTTCTGACGGCGGACAGCCGCCTGCTGGGTCAGATCCTGCTCGGTCTGGGGCTTGTTCTGCTCCATGGGAGATCTTCCTTTCTTTTCCAAATGCAAACAGGGGCAGGTATTCCCCGCCCCTGCCTTGTTTTACTTCGAGCGCGAAACGGCCAGCACCTTGTACACAATGATGTTGCCGTTGGGCAGGGTAACGTCCACTTCGTCACCGGCCTTGTGACCGATCAGCGCAGCGCCCACAGGGCTCTCGTCGCTGATGCGGTTGAGGTTCATATCGGCCTCGGTGGAGCCGGTGATGTCGTATTCTTCGGCGTCCTCCGGATCATCGCCTTCGGCGAGGATCTTGACGCGCATACCGATGGAAACGGTGTCGTTGGACAGCTCGCTGTCATCGATGATGCGGGCCACTTTCAGGGTGGCCTCCAGGTCGGCAATGCGGGCCTCCACGATGGCCTGCTCTTCCTTGGCGGCGTCATACTCGGCATTCTCGCTCAGGTCGCCGTAGCCGCGCGCGACCTTGATCTTATCCGCCACTTCCTTACGTTTGACGGTGCGCAGTTCGTTCAGATCTTGTTCCAGCTTCTGGTAGCCCTCACGGGTAACGACGACTTCTTTAGCCATGCTCGATTCTCCTAACATTACGCGATAGTAAAAGTTGTGCGGCCCGCAAAAGAGCCGCACCAATTTAAATATTATATCGGCTCAAAGCCCATTTGTCAAGGGTTTTGGGCGGGAGTGCGTCATTTATCCAGCTGCAGCAGCCCCACCTTGCGGTAGACTTTGCTGACCGTACGGTTGGCAATGCGGGCCGCCCGTTCGGCACCGTTTTTCAGCACGCCGTCCACGTAGGCCTTGTCGCCCAGGATACGGTTGTACTCCGCCTGGACCGGCGCCAGCGCATCGGCCGTCACCTCTGCCACCGCCATCTTGAAGTCGCCGTAGCCCTTGCCGGCAAACTCCGCCTCGATCTCCTCATTGGTCTTGCCGGTGAAGGTGCTGTAAATTGCCATCAGGTTGGAAACGCCGGGCTTGTTTTCCCGGTCAAAGCGGACCACACCGTCGGAGTCGGTGACGGCGCGCTTGAATTTGCGCACGATGGTATCCTTGTCATCGGTCATAAGGATGAAGGAATTCACATTGGCGTCCGACTTGCTCATCTTCTTGGTGGGTTCTGCCAGGGACATGATCTTGGCGCCGGAGGCCGGGACATAGCCTTCCGGCAAGGTAAAGGTATCACCGTAAACACCGTTGAAGCGGTTGGCAATGTTGCGGGCAATTTCCAGATGCTGGGTCTGGTCCTGCCCCACCGGCACCAGGTCGGCGTTGTAGATCAGGATATCCGCCGCCATCAGCACCGGGTAGGTGAAGAGACCGCCGTTGACGTTGTCGGGATGTTTGGCGCTCTTGTCCTTGAACTGGGTCATCCGGGAAAGTTCGCCGAACTGGGTATTGCAGGCCAGAATCCAGGACAGCTCACAGTGGGCAGGCACATGGCTCTGCACAAAAAGGACGTGATTTTCCGGGTCGATGCCCACTGCCAGCAGCAGGGCAGCCAGTTCCCGGGTACGGCGGCGCAGATCCGCCGGGACCTGACGCACCGTCAGCGCGTGCAGGTCAGCGACCATATACAGGCAGTCATAATCGGGCTGCAGCAAAGCCCAGTTGCGCACCGCGCCGATATAGTTGCCCAGCGTGGGGGTACCGGTAGGCTGAATGCCCGAAAGAATCCGTTTGCGTTTTTCTTCTGCCATAATTTCCACCTTCTATAAATACGCAGGCTAATACGTCTGTTGTAATAGTTACTATTCAATCACACGCGGGGCACTTTGTCAACAGAATTTGCCCGCGGCATGACTGCCGCGGGCAAGGTTTTGGGTTATGACAAAGGCACGGTAAATTGGGTCAATACCTCCCCGGTGTTGGGTTGGACGGAATAGTCGATTTTATAGACCGTTACCGTCACCGTTTGGCTGTCCTCCGGCACGGTATCGAAGAAATAGGTCATCCGGTAATCGCTGCTGCCGTCGTTTTCATCCAGATGCTGCCCTTCGCCCCGTTCCAGTTTGAGGAGCGTCCCGTCTTCCGCTGTCAGCCTGACTTCCGTGGTATAGCGGTTGCTTCCATCATAGCTGGGCAGCTGAATCTCCATCTTGGCCGCGGCGGGGGTAGCCGTCAGGCTGTGCAGCGTCACGCCCTCCTGTTCCAGCGGTCCTGTGAAGGTGCGGATGCCCTCGGTGCCCGGTTCCGGGATGGTGAAGGTCAGGGTATAGTCCCCTTCCAGCGGGGTCTCGTCGTGGTAATCCCAATGGCGATACTGGCTGCCCCACTCGCTGGTGCGTTCTTCCAGCATCTCCACGTTGCAGGCCACCAGGTCATGGAGCTGCATCGTCACCGTCTCCCCGCTCAGAGGGCCGTCGGTCTCGTAAAGGAAGAGGGGGTAGTTGAGCCCCATTACAAAGGTGTGGTCATCCTGCCGGGTGAACCAGCCGGTCCCCTCCTGGGAGATGACCGCGCCGCTGTTCAGAACCAGCGCGCCGGAGGCATCGGCGGGGTCCAGCGGCATGGAACCGCCGGCATCTGCCCGGATGGTGTCAAACCCGGCCAGGCTGTCATCCTCCGTGGTGAGCACCAGGCTCAGCCGCATCCAGTCCTCGTCCCGGTAGATCTGGCCCAGGGTGACGGTATAAGGGCTGTCAGCGCTCTCGGCGGTTTCCTCCACCGTGCTGGCATACTGGTTCAGTTGTTCGCTGCGCAGACGGGTGTCTGCATCCCGGTTGATGCGGCTGAAAAGGGTACCCACCAGCGGCAGACTTTCCGCAAAGGCAGGGTTTGCCAGGTTCACGCTTCCCAGCACCACCACACAGGCGGCTGCCGCCACCGCCGCGCTGCGCACCACCCGCAGCAGCGGACGGCCCCTCTGTTTTTTGCAGCGGGGAGTTGCCCCATGGATCTGTTTTTGGGCCGATGCAAAGACCCGGTCACGTTCTTCTTCTGTCGACGGAACGGCAGGCAGAGCAAGACGGTCCAATTCCTGAAGCAAAGACGGATCGAAGTCAGTTTTACGCATGGCAGTGCACTCCTTTCTGCTGAAGCTGACGGCGCAGCCGTTCCCGGCCGCGGCTCAGGCGGGTATTGACCGTTCCTTCGGTCATTTCCAGCGCAGCGGCAATTTCCTTGCTGCTCTGCAGCAGGTAATATTTCCGCAGAAAAATTTCCCGGTCCGGCGGGTCCATGGCCGCCACCAGGGCGCCCACCCAGTCGGCGGCATCGGAGGTGGCCCGGTCAAACTCCGCCACCTCCCCGATGGTCTGGCCCAGCTCCTCATCCAGGGACAGAGCCGTATGACGGCAGAGGGTATGATAACGGTCAATCCCTTTATTGCGGGCGGTAACAATCAGCCACGGACGCAGCGGCGTATCCTGCCGTTCCAGTTCCGCGGCATGATTCCAGAGGGATACAAAGGTATCGGCCATACATTCTTCTACATCCCGCGGGTCCCGGGGCAGGATGCGCAGCAGCACCGCCTTCACCAGCGGCAGATAGACCTGCATGGCTGCACGCAGACCCTCATCCGGGTCTTTTTGCAGCAGGCGGGTCAGGTCCCGGTCTTTCACTTGGATTCCTCCCTGTTGTGTGTTCTGGAAGCGCTTCTTGTCTATCCAGACGGCGCGGGCCGTCAAAATCTTACAGCTGATTTTCGTTTCAGGCAAAAAAAGAGGACGCACACCGGTGCGTCCTCCGCAATTGGCGATCATTTTTTCTTGCCCAGCAGCTGGGTACGGATGTAGGCAAAGCAGGCATCCTCCCCCTTGTCCCGCAAGACCTGCAAGCAGGTTTCCAGTTCGCGGCGGGTCTCGGGATGGAGCACATAGTGGTCCTTGCTGTGTTCGTAGTACTCCCAGGCGGTGGCGTCGGTATAGGCGGCGCCCTTGTAGTTTTTGCTGGCGGCAATACGGTCACAGACCATTTCGGCCACATACCGGGCAGGCATCCGCATACCGGCCATGGCATGGTCCCCGTCGGGGGCGTAATCGATCCAGTATTCCAGATGATGCCGGTTGCGCCCTTTGTGGTGCAGCCAGGCAGCGCTGTAGCCTTCCGCTTTTCGCTGGGCGTTGTTGGGGCTGCAGGTCCCCTGCCAGTATTTGGCCCCGGCCAGAAATTCCACCGGCGCCAGTTTGCTGAGGTCATGGGTGATGCCCTGCCAGTATAACCCGCAGCGGAAACAATGCTTCATCACCAGCATTTTGTGGTGATGGATGGTTTTATAATGTTTGATGGGATGCCACAAAATCGGCATGCCTCCTTCGAAAACATAGAATCTGATACAGGGAGTTCACCGGTCCCACTTGTCGCAGAGGCTGGCGATCTGGCTGGCAAACTTGGCCAGGTCCTTGTTGGCGCCGCCCTGGTTGTGCTGGATCACCGCCATCAGGCGCTTGCCCATATTGACCAGCCGGTCGTAGGCCGCACTGCTGCGCACCGTGGCCACACCCGGTGTTTTGACGATCTTGCGGGTATTGCCCGCCTCGGCGCAGGCCACCCGGCCATCCCCCACGATCCAGATGGAACCGTTGTAGGGGGCTTCGGACTCATAGCCTTCCTCCTGCAGACGGTGGGCCCAGTGGTCGGCCACCGCGTCCTCCCCATGGTTGACAAAGACGAACTTGGGTTTTTCATCAAAGGCATGGAGCCAGTTGGCCAGCCCGTCCTGATCAGCATGGCCCGACAGGCCGCTGAGGCGGTGGATGTGTGCCTTGACCTGGATCTCGTCGCCAAAAAGCTTGACCTCGGTAGCGCCCCCCAGCAGTACATTGCCCAGGGTTCCGGGGCTCTGGAACCCCACGAAAAGGATGGTGCATTCGGGGCGCCAGAGATTGTATTTCAGGTGATGGCGGATCCGGCCCGCATCACACATACCGGAAGCCGAGATGATCACCTTGGGTTCGGGATCGCTGTTGATGGCCATGGATTCTTCCTTGGTCTCGCTGATACAGAGACCGGGGAACCAGAGGGGGTTTTCGCCGCTCTGCACAATGGCCATGGCCTCCTCGTCATAGCACTCGATGAAGTTTTCCCGGAAGATGGTGGTGGATTTGCTGGCCAGCGGGCTGTCCACAAAAACCGGGAAGTTGTCGTGGCCGTGGATGCGTCCTTCTTTCTTGATCTGCCGGATAAAGTAGAGCAGTTCCTGGGTGCGGCCCACCGCAAAGCTGGGGATGACCACATTGCCGCCCCGGTCGAAGGTGGTTTGCAGCACCTCGGTCAGCTCTCCCAGATAGTCCGGCCGGGGGCCGTGGCTGCGGTCACCGTAGGTGGATTCCATCACCAGATAATCGGCATGGGGCGGGGTGACGGGGTCCTTGATCAGGGGCTGGTGGGTGTTGCCGATGTCGCCGGAAAAAACGATGATCTCCGGCGCACGTTCCGGCTCGGTAACCCGGATGGAGATGGAAGCACTGCCCAGCAGATGTCCCACATCGGTAAAGAGTACCTCAATCTTGCCGCCTTCATCCTCGAAGAGGGTCTGCCATGCACCGTAGGGGCAGGGCACAAACTGGTTCATGACCTTTTCAGCATCTTCCACCGTGTAATCCGGCTCCACCATGGCGGCACCGCTGCGCTGGGCCTTGCGGTTTTTCCACTCGGCTTCCTGCTCCTGGATGTGGGCAGAATCCCGCAGCATGATGCCGCAGAGGTCCATGGTGGCGTCGGTAGAATAGATGGGACCCCGGTACCCGTTTTTGTAAAGGTAGGGGATCTGCCCGGAGTGGTCGATGTGGGCATGGGTGAGCAGCAAAGCCTCATAGGTGCCGGGGGCATAGGGCAGATCGGCGTTTTCATAGACATCCCGTCCCTGCTCCATGCCGCAGTCCACCAGCAGGCGGTGGCCTGCCGCTTCCAGCTGGGTACAGCTGCCGGTCACTTCCCGCGCCGCGCCCAAAAAGGTTAGTTTCATACAATGTGCCTCCCTGCCATTGTCCGCCTTACTGGTTGCGGCCCACGCCGTAGGTGGGCGCTTCGGGCAGGACAAAGTTTTCGGTGAAATTGTTGGTGTTGTCGTTGATATTCATACGGACATCCCAGAACAGGTCGCCGTAATCCCGCAGGATGGTATAATTGCCCTCGCCCAGGGCGGCCAGGGTGGTGGTATCCCCCACCAGCAGCACGGTGTCCCCTTCCGGTTCATAAGCTGTCAGGCTTGCCTGGTAGGTGCGGGTCACATTGCCGCTGTCGATAAGCGTCTGGGCGGCTTCCCCGGTGGTGGAGACCAGCACCAGCCGCGCCGTGGCGGGCAGGGAATCGAGGAGTGCCTGGCGGGTGATATCCCCGTATTCCAGTTCCGTCACGCCGCCGGCCACACCGGTGACTTCCGATTCGGACCAGCCTTCCGGCCAGTGATCCCGGTCATTTTCGGCGATTTCCTCGTACAAGGTGGCCAGATAGTTGGCATAGCTGATGGTTTTGGTTGCATCGGGGTTCTGGCCGTAGGTAAACAGCGGGGTATTCAGGATGCTGGAGTCATCGGTATCCAGCCCTGCCAAAGCCGCCGCAGCGTTGAAGTAGGCTGCAGCGCCTTTGGCCTCCGCCTCCTCCGCCCGTTCGGTGGGCGTACTGGGGTCGGCTGCGTCTGCCGCCGTATCCTTTTCAGGATCGGCCGCATCGGATGCCGCCTGAGAGTCCGCCGTATCTCCGGTGTCATAGCGGTTCCAGAGGTCCCGGTTGGCGGTCATTGTGCCGGCGGCCACGGCATCGGTCAGTTCCACACGGCAGCTGCTGCCCTGGGTGAATACCAGGTTCAGCCGTCCCACCGCTGTCAGCCCTTGCCCCGCTGCCAGGACCGGCACAGCGCCGGTGCTGTTTTCGGTAGCGCCGCTGTCAATGACGGCCGTTACCCCCAACTGAGAGAGGGTATCCTCCAGGGCGGCTACATCCACCCCCGGGGTAGCGATGCAGAGGATGGCGTCCACCCCTTCCGCCTGGAGGGCGGCCACCTGTTCACTGGCGGTCTGGGCCAGATCGTTGGCGATGGGGGTTTCTTCGTTGACCAGACCCACCTTTTCGGTCACCGTGGCCGTATCGGCCAGAGAGAAGAAGCCGATCTTATACCCGGCCCGTTCCACCACGTAGTTCATACCGTTGGTGATACGGTTCCGGTTCCAGCTGGTGGAGCGGTAGAAAATGGCCGAGCCTTCGGCATCCCGCAAGTTGGCTGCCAGGGACGGGCCGGATGCCATATTGGCATCGCTGCGCAGACGTTCAATGCCGTAGGCAAGATCTTCTGCCCCGAAGGCCTGGAGATCATACCCGGCGGCCGAGAAGCTGCTGAGCATATCCATACCGCCGGTCAGGCTGGCGCTGAGGGTGCCATGGAGACTGCCGCCTGCGTCCAGAAGAATGGCGTCGGGGCTGAACGCCTTCAGTGCGGCCACATCAGCCAGGCTGATGGTGCCGTCATCCCGCTGGCCTGCCAGCTGCCCGGTGGCAAAGACAGGGACCGTGATGTTGCCCACCCGTACCACGCAGGAGACCCTCTCGGTACCATCGGCCAGGGTTGCGGTAACGGTGCACTCGCCGCTGTCCGTCTGGGCCCGCACCACACCGTTTTTGTCCACGGTAGCCACGTCCTTGTTGCTGGTCTGCCAATAGACCTTCTGGCCCCCTTCCTCTTCCGAGGCCTGGTTGGTGATCAGGGTGGCCCGGGCGTCCTTGGCATCCAGATGCAGTTCCATCTGGTAGGTATCGTTCACAAACACCGGGTCGGCCGCCTTGCCGATGGCGTCGCCGATACCGGTAATGGTGAAGGGACGCATGACGAAGTCCACATCCACCGTTTCACTTTGCACACCGTAGTCGGTGCCGGGGGCCTGGTAGGTGCACTGCCACATATCATAGGTACCGGTGTAGCCCAAAGAATCCGAGAAGCGGGCAATCCACAGATTTTCCCGCCAGGGGTCAAAGGCCGGATCGCTGAACCGGGCACGCACCCAGTTCAGGGAAGCATAGATTCCCTGTTCCCCGGTATAGCCCAACTCCACCAGGCGGTCAAAGAACGCCTGGGTGATAGCGGCCATCTCTTCCGGGAAAATATCACTGATGCTCTTGTCCTCCAGGTCATAATAAACCGGGTAGGACAGCTGATAGGGCGAAGCCGTGTAGTCCGCCAGCCCTTCCTGAGGCGGCGCCACCAGGCCCAGCAAACGGGCCACATGGTCTGCTTCAGAGCGGGCTTCTTCCACGGTGGTGGCATAGGAATAGAGATATACCCCGAAGGGGATCCCCAGCCGGGTGCACTCATCGGCGTTGCGGCGCCACTGGTCATCGTCCTGGGACCAGTTGGCTTCCTGACCGTCCCACTCGCCGCCGAAGCCGCAGCGGATGATGGCAAAATCAATGCCTGCCGCCTTGGCCTTTTCCCAGTCCACTTCCCCCTGGAATTTGGACACATCGATGCCCTTGAGCACCGCCGCAGGAATGGCTTCCCCGCTGGAATTGAAATAATAGCCCAGTTCATTTTTCTGCCAGGCGGCGGCAGGGGTTCCGAAATCTGCCTGGGCCGGGCCGGTGGGGCCGGAAGTGCAGCGGGTCACCACCAGGCAGACCCCAGCCACTACCAGCAGGCATAGCAAACACAGCACCAGCACCAACCGGCTGCGCCGGCGGCGGGATCTTTTGCGGCGCCGGGGCTTGCCGCTTCGCGGCGGCTGGGGACGCCCGGCAGGCGGCGGCACCGTACCGGGTGCCGCCCCCTTCGGAACAGCCCGTTCGGGGCTGCGGTATACTTTACGATTTTCAGCCACAGTACTAAACCTCTCCTTGCCAAGGGTATGCAACAAAATATAGACAATATAAGTAAGAATAGTGTAACATTTTGCCGAATAAATTACAATGCAAAACGCCCGGTATATCCTGTAAAATTCCACAAAAAAATGCGTTCCCAACCGGGAACGCATAGTTTATCTGTTCAGTTCGCCGCGGTATGTCCCGGCTTTGCGCAACAGGTCCTTGACCACCTCGCTGCCGCAGACCAACCCACAGGCGGCCGGCACAAAGGCATTGCTGGCCGGGACCGTCCGCCGCCCGTTGGCCGGGGCTTCTTTCAGTTCCTCCGTCAGCGGAGGCAGCGGGACCTCGGTGGAAAAAACCACCTTCACCTTTCCCAGCCGCCGCTTGCGGCACTGGATGCGGATGACCTTTGCCAGGGGGTCCACACTGGTTTTTTCAATGTCCGCCACCCGGAAAGCCGTGGGGTCCAGCTTGTTGGCCGCCCCCATGCTGCACAGGATGGGGGTGCCTGCCGCCTTGCATCGTTCGATGAGCAGCAGTTTTGCCGAAACCGTGTCGATGCAGTCCAGCACATAATCAAACTGCCTCATATCGACGGCGTCGGCCGTATCGGCGGTGTAGAACAACCGGTTGGCGTGCACCACGGTGTCCGGATCGATATCCGAAATGCGGGCCGCCATGGCATCCACCTTGTACTGCCCCAGGGTGGAGCGCAGCGCCACCAGCTGACGGTTCAGGTTGGACTCCGCCACCGTGTCGCTGTCAAAAAGACTCAATTCACCTACCCCGCAGCGGGCCAGCACCTCCACAGCCTGGCCCCCCACGCCGCCGATGCCGAATACCGCCACATGGGCCGCACGCAGGGTCTCCAGCGCCGGGGTGCCCAGCAGGGCGCGGGTTCGTGTGTAGATATCCGCCATAAAGGAGTACCTCCGGGACTTTCAGTCGGGCAATGGCGCCCGCCGGTTTTATTATACCCCGTTTTCCGTCTGCGTCAAGGAAGCTGCTGTGCAGCGGTCATGGTCATCCAGCGTCAGTTCCAGGACCCATCCTTCTGCCAGCTCCACCTGCTTCCGGTGGCCGATCATCTGACGATCCATACTGTAGAGTCGTTCCAGGTCCTCCAGCGACCGTTCCTCGAACCAGCCGGCATCCAGCATCCAGCGGGTATACGTCACCATGTCAGTCCGCTCCCCGCCCCGCTGCCAGGGATTGAAGCCGCAGTCCCGCAGCACATCCAGGTCCAGTTCGGCGTCCACACCGGCGGCATAGCGGTGGATATTGGCCTGTACGATGCGGCTTTCCATATCCACGCAGGAAAGCATCACAAAGCTTACCGCCAGTACCACCAGGCCGATCCGCGCTGCGGGAAGAGGCCGAAAGACACGTACCAGCAGCAAAATTGCCCAGACCGCCAGTACGCAGAGGAACCACCCGGCCACCACGCGGCGGGGGGTATATCCATAAAGGTGGATATACACAGCCAGCTTGGCACCGGCCAGCACTGCAAAAGCGATCCCGTACACACAAAACAATCCGGCCAGCACCCGGGGCAATGGGCGGCGCCCCAGGAATCGTACCGCCGCCAGCACAAAGAAGTCCAGCAGCAGGATGCGCAGCAATTCCCAGAAGCCATCCACAGCAAAGTTGGCCGCGGCAGGAGCCGTCAAGCCCAGGGGGGCAGCCGCCAGCCATTCGGCGGCCTGCAGCGCAAAGAAGAGGGTATAGATGGCGCAAAGCCCTGTCACCGCCACATTGGCCGTGACGGCGGGCAGCCTGCGTAGCGGCTCCAGCAGGCGGAAGAAGGTATCGGCCGGGCAGGGCGGTGTTTCCCGCCGCAGCGAACCGGCCACCAACCCATAGAGCCAGGCCCCCACCGGCAGGGAGAGCAGGAAGTAGGCGAGCGTATTCACAAACCGGTAGTTGTTCAGCAGTTCCCCCAGCCACCGGTCCAGGCCCCGGCCCAGTGCGGCAAAGTTGGCATCGGCCGCCGAGAGCAATCCCCAGGCCGTACCGCAGAGCATCATTGTAACAACAACGGTCAGAACGACCACTGCCGTCTGCCGCAGTTTAAGGCGATGCCGCCCCAGGCTCAGCAGCCCGGACCAGACGGCAGCGATCCGCCGGAAGAAATTTCCGAAGGGCAAAATTACAAAGCCGGTCAGGCCATCCAGAAAGCAGAGGCTGCCGGTGTATCCCTGGGACAGCATCCCGCAACGGGCCAGCACAAACCACACCGCAAAAATATGCCAGACCAGGACCTGCCAGCCGGCAAGAACCGCCTGCTCCCCCCAGAGAGGCATTGCCAGGGAAAGTACCAGCCAGCACCCGCCCCAGAGGGGTGTTTCCGCCGCGGCCTTGCGGTGAAGGGCATGGGCCAGCGCCTCTACACCGGCCAGAAAGAGAATCGTGAAGACCGGCAGACTCCACCCCGCAAATTCGGAGGTAAAAAGGATCTTTCTCACGTAAAGATACGCCAGGGGATAACTGGCGGCAGCCGCCCACAGGTAAGGGGCCGCGGGCACGGCAGGCTGAATTTTGGGTGCACTTTCGTAAAGGGGACGACCTGCGCCCTCTTTGGGTTGTTCACACATGGGGAACCTCCTGTTCTGTTGTGGGACCGGCGAGGATCAGGACTCGTCGGGAATGTATTCCAGCAAATCGGCTGGCTGGCAGTCCAGCGCCTTGCACAAGGCTTCCAGGGTGGAGAACCGCACCGCTTTGGCCTTGTTGTTTTTCAGGATGGAGAGGTTTGCCGGGGTGATGCCGATCTCTTCGGCCAGCTCCCCCGCCCCCTTATGACGGCGCGCCATCATCACATCCAGATTCACCACAATGGGCATCCGGCGCACCTCCTTCAAATGGTATAGTCCAGTTCGTCTTTCATCCGCACGGCTTGCTCAAAGGCATTTTTCAGCACCCGCACGATCAGTGCCATAAACCCGGCGGCTACCGCCAGAAAGGCAAAGGGCAGGTAGATCCAGATACCTGCCGGCAGGCAGAGCGCCGCCGCCCAGGTACAGCACCAACTGATCCGCCGCAGGGCCTGGACCGTCTGAGGGACAAAGACCTGCCCCTGTTCCAGCCTTTGCAAAAAGCGGTAAAGGTTGAAAAGCATCCAAAAGGCCAGCGCGGCACAGAGGTACCCCATGACCAGCAGGATTCCCTCCACCACAGGGCCGTTATGGTAAAGGTGGTGGGTATCCATCAGCCAGCGCACCAGCCAGGGGCCGGACACCGTCATCACGGCGCTGCCCAGAATGGCCAATGCCACCACATACCGCGTCAGAGTAATGCTTTTATGGTCATCCCATTGCCAACATTTCATCTGTTCTTCTCCCCTCTTGTTCAGGTTAGCAGCAGTATACCATATGCCATATTGTTTTGCAAGATATTTTTATCGTTTTTCGATAAATTTATCTTGTTATACAAAAAATCCCTTTTGGCTTTGCCAAAAGGGATCTGCTGGTGATTTTACAAGCGCCGCACCGCTGGCTGTGGTGCCCGGCGCTCCATGACCGTTTCCCAGGCAGAGGACATCTTATCCGCCAGACAAACCAGGACAGCTTCCCGGCACCGAGGGACCCAGGTCAGGGTCAGCGGCCACATGTGGCTCTGAATGATGTTCTTTTCGGTGTCATTCAGGTGAAACACCGTTTCGGCGTTATAGCGGGCAATCAGAGGATGTTTGAACCCGTGCCAGTGGGTAATGTTCCGGCAGTCATGCCAGTCGTAAAGGTAAAAGTCGTGGAGGAAGGCCCCCCGCAGCAAACTGGCTTCCCTGGCCCGGCAGCGGAACCGCAGGTTCAGCCAGTAGGCAATACGCGCCACCCGCAGGCAATGCTCGTAGGTCGTGACCGTTCCATGCTGGATAAACTGCTGCATCACCAAAGCCTGAGGATCATCCGCCACACCGCACAGCAGCTGGCGCATCCGGGTTTCTTCCGCCGGGGTCAGTTTACAGAACATAGGCACGCTCCTTTTTCTGCGTTTGCTCCAACGGCTCCATTATAGCGTATCCCGCCTTGCAAGGCAAGTTGTCCACAGAAATTTTACACCTTGTGCCGTATTTTTTACCCATGCAGCGGCGGTGCCGCCTTTTTCAAAACGCCGCGGGTCCCCTTCAGTTCCGCGCATCGCGGAAGTCCTCCGTCTCTTCCCGGATCCCCAGCATCCGGAGGGTGCGCCGGTCTTCCTTTCCTCTGAAATACTTGTCCAGCACACGACGGAAAACATCGGAAGATTCCGTTGCTGCGTCAAAGAGAGTCATGGAAGATTTCAGTTTGATATCATCCGGCCGCCCCATCACCCGGGTGGCATCGTCCGTTTCAAGCTCCAGCAGCGCATTGCAGATCTCCACAAGACGCCCTGCCAGAACCGGGTCGGCCAGATAGGCCTTTGCCTCCCCCAGATCCTGAATGCTGTAATATTCCGAAAGAGGGCTCCTCCCCAGGCCTTTCAGCTGGGGGAAAATATACCATATCCAATGGCTGGTCTTTCTTCCCGCCCGGATTTCCGACAGTGCGCAGGAATAGTTTGCCTGCTGCGCCTCCTTGAAACGGGAAAGATCATACACCATCTGCCTTGCCTCCCATAAGTTTTTTGCCGTCCAGCAAAATGCAGGGCCGCAGGGTCAAATTGTCATACGCCGCCAATTTGCTATGACACAGGATCGTCCCGTCCTGAAAGACCGCCTTCAGGACGCCGTTTCTGTCCGGTTCGCAGATCACACCGGCCTCGCCGGATTTTTCCCCTGTCTTTGTTTTGCCTTCCGTCAGAAGCCACCAGGCCGTATAGGCCGCATACGCAAAGAGCCCTTTGGCTGCGCCCTGTTTTTGTGCATACAGGGTGGGCTCGCACCGGCGCTGTTCCTTATCAGGGAAGAACCGCGTCGCTTCGCTTTCGGAAAGCAAAAACACCGGGTCCCGGACACCATCGATCCTTCTGGTGACCAGACACGCCTTTTCCTCCTCCGAAAAAGCCTGCTCATAGAACTCCTGATTGCATACCTTCCGGGCCAGGGAATGGGCCCAGTCCCGGTCGCCCGGGTCTGCCTCTTCCCTTTGGGCGTCGCAATACCCGCTGACCAGCATTCCTTTGCAGGCTACCAGCAAAGCGATCCCCTCCGTGACCTCCAGCACCTGCCATTCCACGGGGATTTTATGGGCACGGTCCTCCTGAAAATAGCTTCCAAACCAGATGGAGGCCCCGCAGGTCAGTTCCGTTTTCGGGGGAAACGGCGGACGTATTTCCTGGATCTGGGCTCCTGTACAGCACAATTCCATTTGGCGGAATTTCTGATACTGCTCTTTGTCCGGCACCTGATACTCCAGCCCGGACAACCGGCTCAGCAGCGCGCTGAATTCAAACACGGTATGGCTGCGGAAGTACTTCCAGCCAAGAATCTGTTCCCTGCGGGCTGTTTTTTCTTTGGCTTTTCCCCGGAGGCTGTCCCTGTGGGTATCCACATACACAAGGACAAAGCCGACCTTTTTCCGGCATTCCATGTAGATTTCATAGTTTCCCATGCCATCGCCGGCCCCTGCCCAGGAACCGGTGACAACGGGAATTCTTTCCGGTCCGGCTTTTCTTTTTTTCGTTCCCGGGAAACGCACTTTGTCAAGAAGCATCTGATTTTTTCCTTTCCGCACGTAAGAGCCCCACGCGGTTCCCTGCCCGCAGGACTTTGCCGTGAATGCACTTGCTGAGCTCTTTTTTGTTCAAATGCGTCAGCGGGGACCTTTCCCCGGCAGCTCTATTCGGCGTCTTTCCGGACCAGAAGCGCAACCGTCTCAATATGGCGGGTATGGGGGAAAAGGTCCACCGGTTCAAACTGCCGGGCCAGATATCCCTGGCGGCGGAAGAGAGCCACATCCCTGGCCAGTGTTTCGGGATCACAGCTGACATACACCACCCGGCGGGGTGCCATGCGGACAATGGCCTGAATACATTCCGGCGTGCTGCCTGCCCGGGGCGGGTCCAGAAAGACCACGTCGGGCCGGAGATTTTCTTTGGCCGCCTGTGCCATCCAGGCGGTGGCATCAGCGCAAACGAAGCGGGCATTGTGCAGTCTGTTGCGGCGGGCATTGGCTACGGCATCCCGGACGGCCGCCGGATTCCGTTCCACACCAATGACCTGCCCCGCCTTGGATGCGGCACACAAACCGATGGTCCCAATGCCGCAGTAGGCATCTACCACCGTTTCTTTTCCGGTAAGACCGGCCAAGCGGATGGCCACCTGATAAAGGACCTCTGTCTGAAGGGGATTCACCTGATAAAAGCTGCGGGAAGAGATGGCAAACCGGAGTCCGCACAAGGTATCCAGCACATATCCGGGACCGTACAGCACCTTTTCCCGGTTGCCCAGCACGGCACTGGTGGCCGTCGGGTTTATATTCTGGACGATCCCCGCCACCCAGGGAGCCGCCTTGTGCAGCGCCGCACAGAAGTTGCGGCTTCCCGGCAAGGCAGGCCCGGGCGTGACCAGCGTGACCAGCACCCTGTCGTCCCGGGTGCCGCGCAGCACCACATGGCGCAGCAGGCCGGTGCCCCGGTCCTCTTCATAAGCGGTCCAGCGGCAGTTCCGGGCCGCCGCCACCACCGCCTCCAGGGTGCGGTTCAGAATTTCCTGCTGCAAAAGGCAATCTGCCCCGGGCAGCACCCGATGGGTGCCCTCGGCATACAATCCGCAGATCAGTTTGCCCTGACTCATGGCAAAGGTGGCAATGGCTTTGTTGCGATAATGCCAGGGTTCTTCCATACCGTGCACCGGCTTCACCGATGCAAAGCCCCCCAGCAGGGACTGCAATCGGGTCTGCTTTTCGGCCAGCTGCTGCGGATACGGGGTGGCCAGCAAGGGGCAGCCACCGCATTTCCGGCTGAAATTGGGACAGGTCTTGGTCATAACGGTTCTCCCTTTGCGCAGGACTTGCGCGGTATGATACAATAGAATCAGAGCATGGTCTTCCCCTGGAAGCCATACACTGTGGTAGGATGACACAAAAGAAACGGAGGCACTCCATGAATGTTTTGTTGATCAACGGCAGCCCGCACAAAAACGGCTGCACGTATACCGCCCTTTCGGAAGTGGCCGGCGCCTTGCAGGAAGCCGGAATCGAAACCACCATTTTCCATATCGGTCCCGCCCCGGTAGGCGGCTGCGTAGGCTGCGGCGGCTGCGCCAAAGCGGGAAAATGTGTATTCGGCGGCACGGTGGCCGATATGCTGCCGCTGGTGGAAAAGGCCGACGGCATCGTTTTCGGTGCACCGGTCCACTACGCGACCGCTGCCGGCAGCATGCTGGGCTTCATGCATCGTCTGGCCATGAGCGGCGGCGCCTACCTGCGCCACAAGCCTGCCGCGGTGGTGACCAGTGCCCGCCGGGCCGGTACCACCACCGCTTTGGAGGCAATGGAAAAAGTTCCCCAGTTCTTTGAAATGCCGCTGATCAGCTCCACCTACTGGCCGATGGTCCACGGCGGGAATGCCGAGCAGGCCAAGCTGGACGAGGAAGGCTGCCAGATCATGCGCAACCTGGGCCGCAACATGGCCTGGATGCTGCGCTGCATCGAGGCGGGCAAGGCGGCAGGGATCGAAGCCCCGCAGGCCGAAACCGACAAACGCACCAATTTCATCCGCTGACACAGACAGGGTCCGGGCGCACGGCGTCCGGGCCCTGTTGCCATCTCAGTGCAGCATGGCCTGCACCGCCACCAGATAGATCTGCCAGCCCACCAGCGCAAACCCGCTGCCGAAGGCAAGGCCCGCCAGCACATCGCTGATATAATGCACACCGGTAATGACCCGGGAGGCAGCGATCAAGACCGCCAGCACTGCCAGCCCGATGCCCAGGGGTGTATTGCAATGCCAGGCCACCACCGCGATCGCCGCCGCGGAAAAACAATGGCGGCTGGGCATGCTGCGGCCCCGCTCCTCCTTGGGGAAGAGCGGTTTGTACCCGAAGGTGGTATAGGGCCGGGGGCGGTCGATGCGGGCACGCAGGGCGCTGCCCAGCCAGAAGGCCGCCGCGGGCACCACCGCCGCCGGGATGACCAGCGGCTGCCGCCAGGCCGCCAGCCAGAGCAGCAATCCGCCGTACAACAGGTAAACGGCCGCCACCGCCCCGCGGCTGATGAGATACAGCCCTCGCTTGGCTTTCGGACGGGCCTGAAACCAAGTGATCACCCTGCGGTATCGTTCTTCGTTCATGGACGGGTCCTCCTCCCCTTGATGGTATAAGGATAACACCCCGCCAGAGGCTTGTCAAACCACCGTTCCCCCGTTTATAATAAAGGCAGTTCTGATGAATCTGGAGGACTTGCTTTTGTTTGGTTTTGCGAACGGTCTGCTGCTGGCTCTTTTTGCCGCAGCCGTCGTAGATTTGCTTCTTGCCTGGCGGCAACGGGGTGGTCTTCTGCCCGGTTTGCGCATGCTCTGGCAGGAGGAGCACCTGCTTTTTGGCCAGTGGGGCGCTGCAGCCCGGATGCGCTGGGGACAATATGCCTTTTGCCTGGGATTGGCCCTGTATGAATTTACCGTGGTTTTCTGCAACAGCATGGCCCGGGAGCAGTGGCCCTGGCTCCAGGGGCAGCTTTCGCCGGTGCTGGACACGCTGATGTACCTGGCCCTGTTTGCCAAAATTCTGCTGGGCACCCGCTACAGCTGGCGCAGTCTGGGCGTGGCCGGGGCGCTGTATTTCATTGCCCGCTGGGTCTACTTCAATGGGCAGAACATCTGGTTCCTGGGGTTGGCCGTGGTGCTGCTGGCCGCCAAGGACGTCCCCCTTCGGCGCGCCATGAAAGCTTTCCTGGGCTGCGGCATCCCCACGCTGGCCCTGGTGGAGGTCCTGCATTTTGCGGGCATCCTGGCACCGGGCGCCACCAGTGAACGGGATGGCAGTTTCCGGCTGCTGTTCGGGTACGGCCATCCCAACACCTTTGGGGGCATTGTCTTCGGGCTGCTGCTGGCCTGGGTATTGCTGCGGCAGGCCCGCATGCGCTGGCCGGAGATCGCAGCCGCAGCCGCTGTCGGGATCTTTTTGCTGGTAGGGCCTGCTTCCCGTTCGGCTGCCTTATGTACCCTGTTGCTGGCGGTTCTTCTGGCGTTGGCCAAAGTGTTCGGCAAGGGGCACGGCGGCAAGGGGATGGCCCTGGCTGTGGCCGCTCTGGTTCCGCTGGTGACGGCCGTCAGTCTGATCCTGCCCCTGTTTGTGGTAAAGGTGGGTCCCTGGGCCAACGAGATCGGCCCCGCCTGGCTGAAACAGCTGGACGATCTGCTCACCTGCCGCATCTCGCTTTCCTGGGCGGCCTACCGCATGTACGACATCAAAATTGCCGGGCAGATGCTGATGGACTGGCCCGTGATCGACAATATTTTTGTGTATCTGCTCTACCAGTTCGGTCCCGTAATGCTGGGACTGGTGGTCGTTCTTCTGACGGTCTGTCTCTATGGGTACGCCCGCCGGGGGCGTTGGCAGGCGGTCGCCTGTCTGGTGGCGGTCCTGTTTTACGGTTATATGGAGACCCAGGTCCTGCATATCACCAGCGACCCGGCCGCCTTGCTGCTCTGCGGTGCCATCTTTGCACTGCCCTACCGCCGCTGGGGGGACGCTTTGGACTGAAGAGAATCTTCTCAAAAGAAAACCCGTGCACGCAATGTGCACGGGTTTTTGTTTCAGAACCAGAGCTTCCAGGTGGCAATGGGGATGTTGTAGGAATTTCCCTGCATAAGCAGCACAAGGAAACAGACCCCGCTGATGATATGCCACAGCAAAGCCGCCCCGCAAAGAAGCAGGCGTACCGCCAGCAGTCTTTCCCGCTGCCCCTTCCGCCAGGCAGCAACGCCGCGCAAAAATGCGCAGAAAGATTCCAGGAAGAAGATCCAATAGCAGATAAACGCACCCCACCAGATATTGGCGTGGCCAATGCGCTCCCCTTTTTCCACGATCAGAAGCGCTTCGGCCATGGCCACACCAAAGGTCCAAAAGCCGAACCGATAGCGGAAGCTGCTCCATGCGGCACGTCCCAGCAGCAGGGCCACCGCCGCCACAAACACAAAGGAGCGGAGCAGACCCCTCTGGGAGGCTTCGTTGAACAGCCCCCAGGAGATCACGTTGCTGTCAAAGTAGGCGGGGTCCACCGAAAAGACAAGCTGGAGCCCCTCTCCCTCTTCGCCGAAGAGAATCGTGGACTGGATCAGGCACAAGGCAATGCTGGGCAGCACGCTGCACCCCATAAGGATCTCCCTCTTCACATTTTTGCCGCGGGTCTGTACCAGGTCCCAGATCAGCAAAACCAGCAGCGCCGGAGCAAAGGCAAAGACAAAGCTGGCTTTGAAGGACGTGGCAAGAGTGAGCAGAACGGTGTAGATCAGCCATGCCCTTGCCTCCAGGCGGGTATGCATGCCCGCCCAGGCGCGGTAAAAGCACAGCATGGCCAGCAGCGCAAAGGGCGCCAGCATAATGTAAGTGGTATTGTGATAGATAGTTCCATTCACCGTACCCAGGTACCAGTATCCCCCGCGGGGAATCCACACCGCCTGGGCCAGGTTGACCACCAGGCTGATCAACAGCCGCACCGTGGCAGACAGCCCGGGGGCAGCCGTTTTCATTCCGGCGGCAAATACCCCCAGGGCGGCCATCTGAAACAGCGTTACCAGAAGGGCGATTCCCCAGGTTCCCGCCATACCGTAAACCGGCGCGATCAGCAAGGAAGCGGTGGAGTAGATATACCCTTTTTCCGCCATTTCCAGATGAGTGGTCAGGTCGGATGCATAGCCATCCGCCGCACAAAGCTGCTGGTGATGCAGCCAGCACATGGCCCCAAAATACACCGCCAACAGAACCACTGTTATGAGCGTCAGTGTCCAACGGATCGGTTTTCTTTTCAAAGTTTTCCTCCTGCCCGGGGGCCTTTACGCTGCCGTCAGCCGGATGCTGTCCCCCACGATCGGGTCATCCTCAGAAATTTGCAGCCATTGGGCGCCGCCGCCGGCATCTCCCGTGTAAAGTTCCTGCACCGGAATCGCGTGTTCGGTCTCGGTACCGTCAGCCGCCTGTGTGGTGTACCGCAGCACAGCCGTCCTGGCAGCCTGTTCCGGCAGATAGATCGTCACATCCCGTACGGTATTCATCTCCCCGTCGGCGCCAAGCCCCAGCCAGGCCCCATCGTACTGCGGTGTCTCCCCACGGCTGATGCCCAGACGATACACGGTATCTTCCTCATGTTCTTCACTGCGCCAGACCTGCAGCGCATGGGCGTTGGTATCGGTATCACCGTACCGCTGGAAAAACGCTTTCTGTGCCGTGAGGTTTCCGCCCCAGATCATATAATCGCAGACCACCGGGTCCTCGGTGCCCGCCACATCTGCAATTCCGGCTGCCACCGCTTCCCCGAAGACGGTATAATCCCGGCCGCCCCCTGCATAGGCGGAACGGGTGGCGGCACGCTGCCATACCACCGAACCGGCCATTCCCACAGCCAATACCACACTGACCGCCACACGCCACCGCGGCCACCAATCCTTTTGGCGGACCAGGCGCAGCAGCAGCACAAAGACCGCCGCCGCCATCAGACCTACCCCAAAGGATTCCACCGTCTGGGGAATATAGCCGTGGCGCCAGTCCACATTGCCGGCCTGCTGGTATTTGGGAGAGACCGCGATCATCAGCGCCGGGGCCGACAGCATGGCCAGACCGGTCAGGAAGAGCAGCAGATTTTCTTTGGGGGTGGGCAGCTTATGCAGCAGCGCCAGCACGGCAATCACCAAAGCAGCCAGCACCACACCGCAGATCACATCAGATCCCTGGATCTGCCCGGGGCGCACCTTGCCGGCAATCATGGCGTTCAGCGGGAACGCCGCAGACATCTGCATGACCCAGGTGCGCAGGATCGCCACCGGGTCCAGATTGGGGGAAACGCCCCCCAGATCGGCCGCATCCCCCGCCAGGATGCCCGCCATACGCAGGGCATTGACCAACCGTGCCCCCATATTGAAGGCAAAGGTCACACCCTCCCCCACCAGAACCGGCAGGCTCAGCCGCAAGGCCGGGCGCACCCGGCCGGTATACAGCCAGGCCAGGCCGAACAGCGGCACAATATAGACAAACCCGATTTCAAAGGTGGCGCAGGCATGAAAAGCGCAATAGGCTGCCAAAAAAGCCCAGCGCTTATGGCCGGTATCCTGCCAGCGCAGGATGCACAGCCCCGCCAGAAGTACCGGCAAAAGGGTGCTTTGCACCAGGGCCCCGTAGGAGTACAGGCTGTTGCCGGTGGAGTCCTGCCAGAGGGAGAACATCATGGGAAGCAGGCAAAAGCACAGTGCCCCCAGCCGGGCATTGCGGGTCGCCTTGCCCACCAGCCAGGCCGTCAGTGCAATGTCGGCATAGGTCCACGCCAGAATGAAAAGCCGGTACACCACCAGATCGCCTAGGAAATAGCTGGTCCAGCCGATGAGCGGCGGCGAGGAGAACGGCCGGAACCGCCCCGCCTGCAGCAAGAACTGGGGCAGGATCTCCTTCCAGTTGGCAACCAACACTTCCCAGAAGCTGTGATGCAGCACATAGGTGTAGTTCTGCAGGTTGATGATTTCATCATCGCCCCCCAGCGGGGCGCAGGTGGTGATGCTGAGATACCACCACCCCGCTGCCAGAGATAGCAGGCAGAGCAGCGGCCAGAACCACCGTTTTTCACTCCAAGTTTTTACCTTCATCCGTTACTCCCGTTGCGGTCATTCCAGGGGAATATAGTAAATCATACCGCTTTCGTGCTCGATTGCATCGTCCCGGTCACAGCCCGCTGCGGCAAGCAGATCCTCCAGTGTCTGCTGCTGCTCTTCCACAGCGTAGCCGTCCAGATTCAGGTAGATCCCCGCCACGCCCTGGGCGCGCAGTTCCGCTACCATTTCCTCCGGCGGCAGCTCACTGGTTTCCCGGTACCAGACATCATTGGGGGTGCCGTAGCCGGCGCCATAACTGAAATGCAGTTTCTGACTGTGCAGCGGCGCCCGCAGCTGGGTATAGTCCCACATATTGTTGACCGAACCGTTCTCGAAGTTTTTCATGTAGGGCAGCTGGAAGATCACATCATTTTCTTCCGTCACGGCCTCTACCTGTTCCATAAAAGCCTGGTCCTGATACCACATGGTCTGGACCTCTTCATATTTGGGCACAAAAAGCCCCTGCTGTTCCCAGTACCCGTAGGCCATGACGGCCGCCAGTACAACGGCAAAAATCCGTTTGGAGCGCCCTGTATGGGTCTGCAAGATTTTTTCTGCCCAAAGGCCCACCGCCAGCAGCGAAAAAAAGGCGATATAGGGGCTGATACGATTGTAACCCCGGATATACCGCACCAGAATACCGATGAGCCCGCCGAAACTGGCGATGGAGGCCAGCAGCAGCGCGGCCACATTCAGCCGGCCCAGCAGCCAGAACCGGTCTGCCGGACGGGGTGTTCCTGTTTTGCCTGCCTGCCAGTCGTGGTTGCGGAAGAGCAGCACCAGCAGCGCCAGGAACCCCGCAATGCCCACAATTCCCAGATAGCCGTAGGCATTCTCATTGTACATGGGGCCTTCGTCGGTGGCCAGCAGATGGAAGTACTGTTTTAGCCAGTTGGCCAGCTTGTCCCAGCCATACCCGTTGGGGGAAAGGAGCAGACTGCTGATGCGCAGGCTATAGATATCGGCCCCGATGGGGCTGCGGTAAACGCCGTTGGTCAGGGTGCTGCCCACCCCTGCCAGCATGCCCAGCACCATGGGGAAGAAGTCCGGGATCATCCAGGCAACGATCTCGCCAATGGTCAAAAAGCAGGGCACGCCCGCCGCCAGCTTACGGTCCCGCAGGATCAGGCAGAGGGCCGTGATGCAGAGGAAGAAACAGGTAAAATAGGGATAATAGGCAGCCCCGTTGTTGGCGATCCCCCAGGCAAAGGCAATGGCCAGCCAGTTGCGGCGATTGCGGAAGAATCCTTTCCCGGGACGGCCGAAGGTGGGGTCCTCGGCGCACCAGAAGCAGAGCAGCACCGAAAACGGCACAAATTCCACCGCGGCCAGCATCATATGCCCGGCAAGACGCTGCTGCACATAGGGGCAGAGCCCGAAGGTAAGCCCGAAGGCAAAGGAAAGCCAACGGCGCATGCCCACCATACGGAACACCTCATAGCCGGCCAGCGCGTTGGCAAAAGGGATCACCAGCACATACAGGTTGAACACAATGCCGGTGTCCTTGGTAAAGAGCCCCACAAAGGCTACAAAAAGATCGTAAATCAGGTCATAATTGGGTTCATAGGGACTGGGGGATTGATAGAAGGGCCAGCCCAGGGACCCGGTAAGTTCCCCGTAGCTGCGCTGGACCTGCCCCACCCAGTTAATGCCGTCGCCGCCATAGAGCATGGGTACATGCCAGTCCAGCCGCCAGAGCTGGAAAAAGAAATATTCGGTGGCCGCCACGGCGGCGATCAGCAGCAGTACCGTCAGGCACTCCCGCAGCCGGTTTTGTCGCTTGCTTTGTATCATAGCACTCCTTATTCGCCCCGCTGCATGGCCGCCACATAGGCATCGCAGACTTCCTCCGCCGGGCCGTCCCCCCGCAGATGGCCATGGTCGATCCAGATGGCACGCTTGCACAGCTGTTTGACCTGGTTGATGTCATGGCTGACAAACAGCAGCGTGGTACCGCCGGAAAGCATCTTTTCCATCCGCTGGTGGCATTTTTGCTGGAACATGAAGTCCCCTACCGAGAGGATCTCGTCACAGGCCAGAATTTCCGCCTCCACCTCGGTGGCGATGGAAAAGCCCAGGCGGGCGATCATACCGCTGGAATAGTTCTTCACCGGCACGTCCACAAAGTCCCACAGCTCGGCAAAATCAATGATGTTGTGGAAATGTTCCTCCATATAGTCCCGGTCGTGGCCCAGCACCGCCCCGTTGAGAAAGACGTTTTCCCGGGCGGTGAGTTCCAGGTCAAAGCCGGCGCCCAGCTCGATGAGCGGGGCGATCTCGCCATTGACCTGTACTGTGCCCCGGGTAGGATACATGACACCGGCGATCAGTTTGAGCATCGTGCTCTTGCCGCTGCCGTTGCGGCCAATGAGGGCAACCGATTCCCCCTGCTCGATGGAGAAGGAAACATTTTGCAGGGCGTAAAATTCATTGAAGAAAAGCTGATGTTTGAGCAGCTTGACGGCATACTCTTTGAGAGTCTCGGTCTTTTCCTGCGCCAGGTTGAAGCGCATCGAGACATCTTGCACCTGAATGATGGGCATAACGGGCGGCTCCTTACAGAT
>CALXHP010000018.1 GCA_944388135.1 uncultured Gemmiger sp.
GGGCTGTTTGCCGCGCTGGAAGCCTGCGGGTTGTTGCAGCCGGTGCCGGGGCAGCCAAACGGCAAGGCACGGCGGTAAGGTCCAGCAGGACCGGCAAGCGGTAACGATGCTGGCTGACCAGAAGAGGCAACTGCAAGGCCAGAAAAAGGAGCTTGTGTCCCAAATCGGGGCAATCTCCGGGTCGATCCGCGATGTGCAGGACATTGAGGCGAATGCCAAGGTCAAGGGTGTGCTGGAAAAGCGGGTGGAACTGCCGCCGCAGGATTTTCAGACGCTATGCGAGATGGCAAAAGCCAGCGGCAAACTGCTGGCCGAAAACCGCAGCCTGCGCAAGCAGTTGGAGCAAAGCAGAATGAGGGCCCAGGATTTGCGCCAGCGTTTGGAGCGGTGCGAGGTGCGGCTGGCCGCACTGAGGGAGGAGACAGCCCCTTACCGCGAGGCAATGCGCACAGCGCCGCAGCAGGTGCAGACATTCCTGCTTGGCATCCAGCACCGCCAGCAGGCGGAACAGCAACTGAACCGGGCACAGCGCCGCCAGCGCGCCAGGGGCCAGGAACGATGAGACAAACCACAGCCAGGCAGCAGGGGCCAGCCCTGCAGAAAGGAGCCGCTACGGAGAATTTGCAGGAGAAGAACACGATGAGCAAGCAGCAACCGGCACCTGCCGCCCCGGAGCAGGACGGGGTGCCCCAGGCAGATTTGGAGAGGTTCGCCCGGTTCCTGCTGCCCAAGATCCAGGCATTTTACCAGTCGGAGGAGGGACAACGGCTGTTCGAGGAGTGGAAAGCGAAACAATAAGAAACCCGGAGCACACATTCAGTAAAGATTGTGCTCCGGGCTTTTATGAAAAAGGGAGAGAGGAAATGTCGGTTATGGTTCTGTACCCAGGCAGATGGTCCGCTGCGGGCAGGGATGGTCGGCGGTGTGGTAGGGCACCACCTGCTGGAAGGCATTGTGTTCTGCCAGGGCCTGGCGCTCCCGGTCGGTGCAATGCACCGGCACGCGGGCAAACCGGGCCAGGCCCTGCCCCGCCAGCCGGGCAGCCCCGGAGCCTGGGTCCACAGCGCCGGTCAGCACGACACCGCCGGCTTTGGCAAAGGCTTCGGCCAAGGCAAGCGCCGCCGGCGTGCGCAGCTGCGGCCCGCTGAGAAAGCAGAACCCATGGGCAGGCGGCGTCGTTCCCAAGGAAAGCACCGATACCTCATGCAGCGCGGCGCGGGCTTCAGGGCGCACCCAGGTTTGGTCTGTGGCCAGCACCTGCGTTTGCTTGCAGAAGTGCGCATCGCCATAAAGCGGCGTTTGCGGCCAGCGGGCGTGCAGCAGCAAAAGCATCTCCTGCCCGCGGCCGTATTTGGGCACCGGGAACAGCACCGGCTGCCCGGCACTGGCCCAGGGCGACACCGCGTCAAGAAAATCCTGCCGCATGGCGCCGTCGCTGCGAGGGTCCGGGCCGTAGGCGCTGTCCAGCACCGCCAGGCGGGCAGCCTGGCCCCGCACCGGGTCCACCGCGTAGACGGGGCTGTGCTCGGTATAATCGCCGCTGAAAAACAGCCGCTCGCCCTCCAGCCCAAAGGCATACCACACGCTGCCGGCGCAATGCCCGGCCCGCCCCCAGCCAAGCTCCAGCCCGGCCGGGGGCGGATTATTTTCAAGGCACACCGTCGGAAACGGCAGCCGGCCTACCTGCGACAGCGTGGCGGACGTGGCCACCACCGTAGCGGAGCAGCCCAAACCCGCCAGCCAGGCAAGCGCGCCGGTGTGGTCGGCGTGGGAATGGGTTAAAAACACAAAGTCCAGCCCGCGGGCCTGGGCGGCCGTCAGCGCCGGGTAAGGGTCTTGCGCCCCGGCCATTCGCCCGCAGTCCACCAAAAAGGAGAGCGTCTCCCCCTCCACCAAAAAGCAGTTGCGACCATGCTCACCCACGCCGCCGGCAAAGGTCACCCGCATCAGGATGCCTTCTTTCGGCTGGTGACTGCGTTGAGGATCAGCAGTGTTGTGGTGGTGATGGCCACGCAAAGCACCGCCATCGCCATGCCCAGCGACACGCTGCCCTGCTCAAATTCCCGGTTGATGTAGGTGGAGACCACCAGCACGTTGGGCGGCGCGATCAGGCTGGCGGTGACCAGTTCCCGGAAAGCGATGATAAAGATCATCATCCAGCCGGTCAGGATGCCGGGGGCAATCATTGGCAGCGTGATGCGGCGGAACACGTACCGCGGGCTTCCGCCAAAGGTACGGCCGGCCTGGATCAGGTTGTCGTTAATCTGGGTGAAGGAGGAGGTCACATACTGCACCGTATAGGGCAGGTACAGCACCACATAGGCCAGCACCATGATGCCCATTGTGTTGTACAGCGGCAGCACATCGTAGATGGCGTTCCAGAACAGCATGATGCCGATGACCAGCACGATGGCGGGCAGCATTTCGGGCAGCATACTGGCGCCCTCCACGATTTTTTTGAGCTGCCCCTTGCCGCGGCGCACCGCCATGACCACCACCGTGCCCAGCACCGAGCAGATGCAGGCCGAGGCGATGGCCAAAAAGATACTGTTGCCGATGGCGCCCAGGCTGCGGTCGGTGGTGAACAGCTCGGCGTAGTGCTCCAGCGTGAAGTTACCGGGGGCCAGGCCGTAGCCGCGCAACTTGATGAGCGAGCTGGCGATGATGGAAAAATACGGAATGCCGATGGACACCACCAGCACCAGCGCCACCCACCCCCAGGCCGCGGCCAGACCGCCGCCGGACAGGTGGGTCTCGACCGGGCGGCTGCCCTTGCCGCTGACCAGCCGGTAGGAAGTGCGGTTGGTGATGGCGTTCTGGGCCAGCCACAGCGCCATGCAGATCAGGACCAGCACCGAGGACAGGCTGGCCGCCTTACCAAAGTCCACCGGCGCGGTGGTGGCGTAGCGGTGAATATCGGTAGTAAAGACATAGAATCCGATGCGCCGGCCAAGGGTATAGGGGGTGCCGTACTCCGACAGAGTCTTGACGAACACGAGCAGAGCCGCGATGGCATAGTTGCCGGTGAGCAGCGGGGCGAAGATCTTGCGCAGCCGCAGGCCGAACCCGGCGCCGAACACGGCGCCGCTCTCCTCCAGGCTGGCGGGGATGTTCAGGATGGCGTTTTTCAAGATCGTCATCATAAAGGGGAACACGTTCAGCGTCATGACCAGCACCAGCCCGCCGAAGGAGAAGAAGCTTTCCGAGATGCGGCCGGTGAAGGGGAACAGCTGTTGAAAGAGCCCGCGGCGCTGCATGAACAGGATCCAGCCCATCGACGCGATGTAGGGCGGGGTCATAAAGGGCACCATGAACACGATGTCCAGCCACTTGTGTTTTCCCAGTTGGCTGCGGGCCAGCAGGTAGGCGGTAGGCGCTGCGATGACGGTGGAAAGGGCCACTACGCAGACGCCGAGGAGCAGGGAATTCCAGATGGTTTGCAGGTTTTCAGGGTCGGCGATGATCGTCCAGGCGCGATACAGGTCGAGGCGGCCATCTATGATGACCGCCTCGGCAAATACCGAAACCAGGGGGCAGACGATCAAAAACGCCAGAACAAGCAGCAGCACCCACAAGATGGGGCTGACGCTCCGGGTCGTTGACTGTCGCATACTTCCTCCGGGTTCTATTTTGATTTTATTGGCAGATCTCGTTCAGCTTGGCAGCGGTCTCGTCAGCGACGGGCACCATCGCATCCCAGTCGGTGGGCAGCTGCGGGATGTCGGCCACGTTGGTGCGGTTGGAGCACTGGATGTCGGTGCGGCCGGGCAACAGGTAGGCGTCAGCCACCAGCTGTTGAGCCTCGTCGCTGAACAGGAAGTCCACAAAGGCCTTGGCGTTGTCCATATCCGGGGCGGTCTTCATGATCATGGCCGGGCGAGGGTTGATGACGGTGCCGCTGGCCGGGTAGTAGATGTTGATGGGCTCGCCGTCATCGATGGAAGAGTAGGCGTTGTAGTCCACGCCGGCGATCAGGATGCCCTTCTCACCGGTGGTGACAGCTTCCAGCGCGGCCGCATTGGCGCCGGGCACCGTCAGGCCGTTGTCCGCCCAGGACTGCATGATCTCCTCGCCGTTGTCCAGGCCGGTGACCAGGCCGGCCAGGAAGTCCTTGCAGGCGCCGGACTTTTCGGGGTCGGGGATCGCAATGTCATCGGCATACTGACTGTCGGCCAGGTCGGCCCAGTCGGCGTTCAGTTCAGGGTAGATCGTGGTGTTGTAGATCACGCCCACGGCAGACGCGCTGTAACCGAACAGCATGCTGTCATCGTCGATCCAGCCGGGCTGGATTTTGTCAGCATTGGCGGGGGTGTAGCTGACGATCTTGTCGTCGGCTTTCATGGACAGGCCGTCCGACCAGGAAGCCAGAATGACCACGTCGGCCACCGGGTTGGCCTCCTCCGTTTCAAGACGGGCCAGGATCTCGCCGGTGGTGCCCTGGAACTGCTCCACCTGGATGCCGGTCTCTTCGGTGAAGGCGGCGGCCAGCTTGTCGGCCAGGCCGGCCGGGCTGGGCATATAGACAGTCACTTTGCCGGAACCGGTAGCGGTGGCCTCAGACGAAGCTTCCGACGTGGTGGTGGATTCGCTGGCCGCCTCCGAGGAGGAAGCCGGGGCGCTCTCGCTCGCCGTGGAGCTGCTTCCGCTGGTGGCTGTGCTACCGCAGGCCGCCAGGCTCACCGTCATGCAGCCGGCAGCCAGCAGGGCCGCGGCGCGTTTCATGGTACTACGTTTCATTTTCCGTTCACTCCTTCTACTGTGATGATTTGCTTCGGGTCTATGTAAACTGAAAGTGTTTCGCCCACAGCCGCCTTGCGGCCACAGTGAAGCATCCAGGTCACATCGGACTGATAGGTCAGCTGCACCTCATAGCAGTCACCCAGGTACTGCACGCTCTGCACCGGCAGTTTGTACTCGGTGCAGCCGGGCGCCGGGTCCACCGTCATGGCCTCGGGCCGGAACAGGCGGGTGGCGTCCAGCCAGTTGGATTTGCCCACAAAATGCGCCACAAACCGGGTGGCGGGGTGGTGGTAGATCTCCTCCGGCGTGTCATACTGCTGCACCACGCCGCCGTCCAGCACGGCGATCTTGTCGCTCATGCTCATGGCCTCGGTCTGGTCGTGGGTGACAAACACCGCCGTAAAGCCCAAGCGGGAGACAAGCTCCTTGAGCTCGTGGCGCATTTCCTCCCGCAGCAGGGCGTCCAGCGCCGAGAGCGGCTCGTCAAACAGGATGCAGCTCGGCTCGATGACGATGGCCCGGGCAAAAGCCACCCGCTGCTGCTGCCCGCCCGAGAGCTGGTGCGGATACCGCTGGGCCAGCTCCTCCAGGTGGACGCTGCGCAGCGCCTCCATTACTTTGTCGCGCAGCCCGTCGGTGCGGTTCTGCGCCCGCAAGCCGAAGGCGACATTCTCAAACACCGTCATGTGGGGCCACAGGGCAAAATCCTGGAACACAAAGCCAAGGCCCCGCTTTTCGGGCGGGGTGTCGATCTTTTTCTCTTTGGAAAAGATACAGCGGTCATCAAACCAAATTTCTCCGGTGTCGGGGGTCTCCAGCCCGGCGATCATGCGCAGCAGCGTGGTCTTTCCGCAGCCGGAGGAACCCAGCAGCGTGGTAAAGCTGCCGCTCTCCACCGTCAGGGTGGTGGGAGCGATGACCTGCTTGCTGCCAAACGACTTGATAATGTTGGTCAGGCGGATTTCCATAAACTTCCTCGATTCAACCTTAAAATCGGCTTATATTCTACCCCCCTCCCCGCGTATTTGTCGACCATGTGCGCGTTATACTTTGGTAAAATTTGTGTAACGCGGTATCCACACTTGACAAATATGCCAATACTGATTATACTTGAATTATAAATCAAATTAAAAGGAAGGAACACTATGGACGTATCCATCGGCACCCGGCTGCGCGTGCTGCGCAAGGACGCGGGGCTGACCCAGGCCCAACTGGCGGCGTTGGCTGGCACCAACCAGGCTGCCATCAACCGGTATGAAACTGACAGGGCGGCAGCACCTTACCGTATCCTGGTCTGGTATGCGACCTATTTTAACGTATCGCTGGACTATATTTTTGGCCTGTGCGAGGACCCCCGCGGGCGGTATGTCTGCGTCACGCCGGAGGGGGCGCAGGAAGTGGTGCAGCGCAAGCCGGATTGGGGCGAGTTTGTCGAAGCCTGCTTCACGCCGGGCAGCGAGCTGAACCGCCGCCTGAAACAGATGATCCTCAACATGGGCGAGGAGGAAAAGCACAAGTAAGGAGGTGCGCGCCGTGAATGCCGTCACTTATGCCCGTTACAGCAGCGACAACCAGCGTGAGGAATCCATAGAAGGCCAACTGCGGGAGTGCAAGGAGTATGCCGACAAAAACGGCATCAACCTGATCGGCACCTACATTGATCGGGCGTTTTCTGCCAAGACCGACAGCCGCCCGCAGTTCCAGCAGATGATCCACGACAGCGCCACCCACACCTTTGAGGCAGTGCTGGTGTGGAAGCTGGACCGCTTCTCCCGCAACCGGTACGACTCGGCCCACTATAAGCGCATCCTTAAAAACAACCGGGTCCATGTGGTGTCGGTGACCGAGCCCATCTCCAACACGCCGGAGGGCATCATGCTGGAAAGCCTGCTGGAAGGCATGGCCGAGTATTATTCGGCCGACCTGGCCGAGAAGGTCAGCCGCGGCCACAAGGAAAATGCACTCAAGGCCAAGTTCAACGGCGGCCCGGTGCCGCTGGGCTACCGCATCGACAGCGAACAGCACTACCAGCTCGACCCAGCCACCGCACCGGTGGTGCAGGAGGCTTTCCGGTGGTATGCCGACGGGGAGAGTATCAAGGCCATTTGGACAGATTTTAACGGCCGTGGCATCCGAACCAGCCTGGGCAGGCCATTTACCAAAGGCAGTTTTCAAACCATGCTGAAAAACCGCCGGTATCTGGGCGAATACCGCTATAAAGATACAGTCATCCCGGACGCTATTCCGGCCATCATTGACCCGGAACTGTTTGAGCAGGTGCAGCGCCGCTGTGAACGCAACAAAAAAGCCCCGGCGCATGCAAAAACACAGGTCAACTTTATGCTGACGACCAAGGCGTTTTGCGGCAAATGCGGCGCGATGGTCAGTGGGGAAAGCGGCAAAAGTCATACGGGTACAGTCCACTATTACTATAAATGTGGAAACCACAAGTGAAATGGCCGCGCCGCCTGCGATTTGCAGGCCGTTCGCAAGGAGCCATTGGAGCTTTTTGTGGTAAAAGCCGCTGTTCAGAAAGTGCTCCAGCCGAAAGTGATGGACCGTCTGTGCGATTTGTTGCTGGCCTATCAAAAACAGGAAAATACCCGGCTTCCACTTTTGCAAAAACAGTTGCAGGAAGTAAAAAAGAAAATCGGAAATCTGATTGCGGCCATTGAACAGGGCATCTTGACGCCATCCACCAAACAACGAATGGATGAGCTGGAACAGCAGCGCGAAGCGCTGGAAACCAGCATTTTGTAGGAGCAGATCGAGAAACCGCCCATCACACGGGAGCAGATTCTATTCTGGTTTGACCACTTCCGTCACGGTGATCCGAAAGACCCGGCGTTTCAACAACAGGTCATTGATTGCTTTGTCAATGCGGTGTACCTGTTTGACGACAAAATTGTCCTTGTCTTTAACTACAAAGAGGGTGACCAGCTGGTCACCCTCGAAGAAGTAAAAAGTTCGATTTTAGACGATAATGCTTCACCAGGAAACACCTGCCTAATTTTAGGTAGGTGTTTTTATTTTGTATATTTTACTTTTACGATGTGTTTTTTCATTTTTACCGGGGCAGGTTCCAAGATTGTCTCGAGTATGTCCTGCACCCTTGAAAGCGAAAAAAGTCTGTGGCCGGGATTGAATTAAAAAATACCATATGTGAATAAAACGCCACCTGCTTACGGTAAGCAGATGGCATTTTTATTTTCGCCTGTGTGTAGATTTGAGCGAATTACAAATTCTTTTTTGGGAGGCGGTCGGAGGATATCGTAAAACGCTTTCTATTTTTACGAACAGCGTAAAACAGCAGAAACAGCATTAAAAAAAGCGTCGCATACGGCATACGAGCCAGAAGTATGGCCAATGGGCCTGCCTGTAAAATCGGTTCCCCGTTGAGTTCTAAACGGTAGCTGTTCCAATCGGTGTTTGCAGTTATGGTATAAGCGCCTTGCTGCACCGTGCGCCTTTCTTCCAATTCCCGTGGGGAGGAGCCATGTTCTGCAGATGAGTAACTGAGCTCTTGCCATTGCCCCGTCAGGAGATTGGCCACAAAATAGGTGTTGGAACGGGCAAGGTATATCATAAGTTCATCTCCACGTATGTCCATGGCCCAACTACCCTCTGCTTCGAAAACATATTGGCTGGTAGAACCGTCGGGTGCCACCAGCAAGAGGCGATGGTGGATATTTTCCTCATATGCAACAGCCCAGTATCCCTCGGTGTTTACTGCAAAGGAGATCGGTACATACGGAAAATTCATCAAGTCAATGTCAGATTCTTGGCGGCGCCAGTTGAGCCGCTCTAAGTTTGTGGGAAGATCCTCAACAGAGGGGAGAACCATGCCGCAGAGAAAAAGAAACAAGCAGATGGGAACGATAAAAAACATGACAAAAAGGCGATAGAGTTTTTTCATTTACGGCTCCCATTTTTTCTATATTGATAACGTAAGGAGTTTGTTTATAGTATACTGTTTGGCAGGGCGTATTACAAGATAAACTGCTCTGATGGCATACGCATTCCTGCGGTAAGAAAAGTTTTTAAAAACCTCTTGACTTAAAGTGCAGTTTAACTTGTATGATGGTGGTATGGAATGAACATATTGCATCCGGTGCGCTGCTACGCAGTTGCCATGGCAGGGAGATTTTGTTCAATAAAGGGAGGTACTCACCATGAAAATCAACGATCAGGCACAATTTGCACAACAGAATATGTTCGGGACGGGAGCACCCAACACAGACTACGCGCAATATTTTGTCGGGCAGTCCTTTCTGAATCCCTTGACGGACCCAAAGTGTGGCGTTTTTTTGGCCAACGTAACTTTTGAACCGGGCTGCCGGAACAATTGGCATATTCATCACGCATCGAAAGGGGGCGGCCAGATTCTGGTATGCACGGCAGGGGAAGGCTGGTATCAGGAGGAAGGCAAACCCGCTGTGAGTCTGGTACCGGGTATGGTTATTACCATTCCCCCGGAGGTGAAGCACTGGCATGGAGCCAAGGCAGACAGCTGGTTCAGTCATATTGCCATTGAAGTGCCGGGCGAGGACTGCAGCAATGAATGGTGTGAGCCGGTTGATGATGAAGAGTACCAAAAGTTGTAAAAAGGAGGGAGCTCCAGATGATTTTGCAGGAAAGTTATCGCCTGGCAAATGGTGTTTCCATTCCGAAACTGGGTCTTGGAACCTGGTTTATCGACGATGACAAAGCGGCCCAGGCGGTGCGCACGGCTGTGGCACAGGGATATCGCTTGATCGATACCGCCCAGGCCTACGGCAACGAACGCGGCGTAGGAGAAGGGGTACGTACCTGCGGTGTGCCGCGTGAGGAAATTTTTGTTACCAGCAAGGTGGCCGCAGAGGCCAAAACCTATGAGAGCACCGCTCGTTCCATCAATGAAACGCTGACCAAAATGGGGTTGGAATATCTTGATCTGATGATCATTCACAGCCCCCAGCCGTGGGCAGAATTCCGGGAAGACAAGCGGTACTTTGAAGAAAACAAAGCGGTATGGCGTGCGTTGGAAGATGCTTATGCGGCAGGAAAGCTGCGTGCCATCGGTGTATCGAATTTCCTGCAGGATGATCTTGACAACCTGCTGAAAGATTGCCGGATTGTGCCGATGGTCAATCAGATCCTCTTGCATATCACCAACACAGATCGGGCATTGTTGCAGTATTGCCAGGATAAAAACATTCTGGTGGAGGCGTATTCTCCCATCGCCCATGGTGAAGCGTTGAAGAATCCCGCTATTGCCGGAATGGCCCGCAAATATGGAGTCACGCCCGCCCAGCTGTGTATCCGGTATGTGGTTCAGCTGGGGACGGTAGCTTTGCCTAAGACGGCAAATCCGGCCCATATGAAAGCCAATGCGGAGGTGGATTTTGCGATCTCGCAGGAGGATATGCAGATGCTGCAGTCCATGGAAAAAATCCAGAGTTACGGTGATTTTGATGTTTTTCCGGTTTTCAGCGACAAACCCCTGCAATAAATAGAAAAAATAAAAGGCGGCAGGGGAAAACTGCCGTCTTTCTATTGTATGGGAAGTTAATTGAAAAAGATCATCATAGTTTCTGCGAAAAGCGGACTCAGGGCCAGCCAGATATAACACAGATGGAAGACAAGTTCCAGCCAGGGGAAGAGCCGGGGATGGAAAGCTCTTCCCCAGATAAAAAAGGAGCACCGGAACAAGCCGAGTTCGGCTGCTTTGCAGAGCTGCGTCATCAACGCACCGAGCCCTACCGTGATCAGGCAGGCAACCGGCTTGGGGATGATCAGGCTTGGTGTGAGAATGCCGTTGCTCTCCAGATGCCACCTCACAGCGACCTGAGAGGGAAGGAACAGCAGAATCCAGAGAGCCAGTCCGATGGTCAGCCAGAAAATAGCGTTGGCAACAGATGTCCACTGAATGTGATTCGGGACCATCAGGGAGAAAAAATCTTCCAGAGGCTGCCCGGAGTCCTCTCCATTGCCGGAATCAGCATGCATCAATTGGGAGAGTGTCAGGCCCAGGGCGTCTGCCAATGGCTCCAGTGTATTGATGTCGGGAAAGCCGAGCCCACGTTCCCAGCGGCTGACCGCTTTATCTGTTACATGCAGCTGCTCGGCCAGAGCGCTTTGGGTCAGACCTCTGGCTTTTCGGGTTTCCGCTAAAAATGAGCCGAATGCTTTGGCATCCATAAAAAGGCCCCCTTCCTGACGCTAAAAGCATAGCACGGTACCACCGCAAAGTAAACCGACGATTCATTTACCAGCGATATAACGAGGAAAAAACTCGTCCCGGCACAACAGAGACTTTTCCTGAAACTCCCCCTTGCGAGGCCCTGCACATCCTGGTACAATAAAACAAGATACCGAAAGACAGAAAATCACAGGGACTAAGGGAAACTGCACTATGGAAAAACTGACCTTTAACAGGCTTGTAGGGACGGGGGTTGTGCTGATCGCCGTCGCCAATGGGGTGGCCTTTTTGCTCCATGCCGGTTTTCTGGTAAATCTTGCTTGGATAGTATATGGAGGAATCGCCTTCCTCCATCCGGCCTGCCCAGCGCGATGGAAGGACACAGACAGAGAGAAAAACGCAGTGCTAGGGATAAGAATTGGAGGCGTCCTCTGCGTTGTCGTTGGGGTACGTACCCGTTTTCTTGTGTAGGATACAGAAGCGAGCGGAAAGAAGCTGTGTGAGAAAGGGCAAGAGTCTGCGGAATTCAGCCGGTAAGCAGGCATCAAAGAAAAGGGACGGAGCACCTGCTCCGTCCCTTTTGCGTATTACAGAATGCCCAATCCGCTGAGCAAAGTTTTCAATCCGATCAGGATCAGGACGATGCCGCCGACCCGTTCTGCCGGGGCACGATATTTGTCCCCGAAGAGAGCGCCGAACTTGACGCCGATGCCAGACAGAAGGCAGGTAATACAGCCGATCAAGGCCACCGCAGGCAAAATCTGCACCTGCATGGCAGCGAAGCTTACCCCTACGGCAAAAGCATCGATGCTGGTGGCGATCGCCAGAGGAAGCATGGCTTTGAGAGAGTAGTCATCATCTACGGATTCTTCTTCCCCAAAACTTTCTTTGACCATATTGGTACCGATGATGACCAGCAGGATAAAGGCAATCCAGGGGCCGAATTTGGTCAGCAGAGAAGAGAACCGGTCACCAAGGAAATACCCCAATGCGGGCATCAGCGCCTGAAAACCGCCAAACCAGAGTCCGCAGGTCAGGGCGTGGCGGAAATTTACCTTGTGGACGGACAGCCCCTTGCAGATGGAGACGGCAAACGCGTCCATGGAAAGGCTGATGGCAATCAGAATCAGGTCAAACAGTGTCATGGTTGTTTCCTCCGTTTTTGGACAATAAAAAAGACCCACCTGCCCCGTGGATACGGAACAGGTAAGTCTCGCCATTTCAAGTTAAGCCAGAGCCTTGCGGCCCATTCTGTTGACAGAACTGCACTGTGGCTGCTCCGCCACAGTGCCGACTACTCCCTTACACATTGCCAGTATCTTACCATGCTGGAAAAGGCTTGTCAAGAGAGTAACAGTCCCCGGATTGCAGCTTGCACAATCGACGGTTTTAGAGTACAATAGGCATAAACTGGACCGGGGGAAGAAAGTATGAAGTATAAGGTTTTGGCCTTGGACCTGGATGGTACCTTGACCAACAGCGACAAAATCATTACGCCGCGCACCAAGGCGGCGCTGCAGGAAGCCGCCCGCCGCGGCGTGTGCATTGTTCTGGCCAGTGGCCGTCCTACCGTGGGAATCCAGCCGCTGGCACGGGAACTTGAGCTGGAAAAGTACGGCGGCTGCATTCTGAGCTATAACGGCGGCAAGATCATCGACTGCAAGACGGGGCAGACGCTGGTGCAGCATGCTTTTCCGCCGGATCTGATCGAGCCGGTGTGCACCTTCAGTCGATACTGGAATGTAGTGCCGTTGACATATGATGCCCAAGGTATCGTGACCGAGCATGCCGACAGCCCGTATGTGCAGGAGGAAGCGCGGATCAACAAAATCCCTGTGCGGCAGGTCAAAGATCTGCCGGAGGCAATACGGTATCCCATCCACAAATTGCTGCTGACCGGTGATCCGGTGGATATGCCCCATGTGGAGGAGCTGATGCAGCAGGAGTTCGCCGGCAAACTTTCCATTTATCGTTCCCAGCCCTTCTTTATTGAGACCATGCCTCTGAACGTGGAAAAAGCCGCTTCGTTGGATCTGCTGCTGCGCAGTAAGGGCCTGACGGCCCAAAGTTTGATGGCCTGCGGCGATGGCTGGAATGACCTGCCCATGATCCGGTTCGCGGGGCTGGGCGTGGCCATGGGCAATGCCCAGGCACCGGTAAAGGCTGCTGCGGACTGCCAGACCGCAGACAACGACCATGATGGCGTGGGTCTGGCGGTGGAACAGTATATTTTGAACGAGGAGAACTGATCTGTGAATCTGATCGTTTTTGACCTGGAATGGAACATCGGGTATCAGCCCAAAACTTTTCTCTATCACGGCACAGAGCTTACCCTACGGGGGGAGATTATCCAGATCGGCGCGGCACGTATCAACGAGCGCGGCGATGTGTTGGATACCTTTGAGGTGAATCTTCGGCCGCGCATTTTCCGCAAGCTGCAGCATCACATTGCCAAGGTGACAGGGCTGTCACAGGGCGACCTGGATGCGGGGGTACCCATGAAAGCAGGTCTGGAAAAATTCCTGGCCTGGGCCGGTCCGGATGCGGAACTGGCCGAATGGGGGCTGGACGATGTGCCTGTCCTGAAACAGAACCTGTTTCTGGTGGGCCTGGACGAGCGCTGGCCGGAACGCTGGTATGATCTGCAGCGGATCTTTTTGCAGACCTATCCCCGGAAGGAGGGGGAGGGCATGACGCTGGAGAGTGTGGTGGACCGCCTGGGAATCCCCAAAGAGGAGCCTTTCCACAATGCGCTGGATGATGCGTTATACACGGCAAAAATCTGCCGCAAACTGCCGCTGGCGGAGGGGCTTGCCACCTATCCCACGGAGGAAGAACAACTGAGGCAGGCACTTCTGGGGGATGATACGGCGGCCCGGGATGTGCAGGTGTTCATGGACCGGCTGGACCATGACGATTACCGCAATGTGCCGGAACTGTATCAGGTCCACTGCCCTGAATGCGGGGCGGAGCTGACCCACGATGAAGTGTGGCTCAAGCGGGGCAATACAGGCTATTATACCCGCAGCACCTGCCCCTATTGCGGGCACTGGTATGTCCGGTTCAAACTCAGCCGCCGGGATGGTCTGCATTGGAGTTTTGCCCGGTGTACCGACCCGGCGACCCCCGAAGCGGATGCCCGCTGGAACAAACAGCGTGCTGCCTTTGTGGAACGGATGAAACGCAAAAAAGAACGAGAGCAGGCATGACGAAAGGCCCCGGAGGATTCCGGGGCCTTTGGTGCACATACTAAAAAGAAAGTTGAAAAGTCGTCTGGCAGGGGTCAATAGGTGATGATAAGCCCCTGATCCTGGGCATAAAAACTGCACAGGCCGGCACAGGGCAGAATGCGGATCTTGGCGTCCGGCCATTTGGTGTGAATGCCGTGTTCCAGCAGTTTGGCAGCGCTCATATTGTTGCATTGGCTGATGAATACGGGGTGCACACCGTCGTATTTGTCCTCGTCCATCTGTTCCAGAATTTTGGCCAGAACACGGGTCTCGCCCCGGGTCTTGAAGAAGAAGTCGATCTTTCCTTCGTGGGTGCGCCGGCCCAGAACGCGCATATTCAACCGGCCGGCAATAAAACCTACCACCTTGCTCACACGACCATTTTTGGCAAGGTTGTCAAAGCTGGCCAGGGCAAACAGGATGTGAGTGGTCTCGGCAAATTTTTTCAGCGCAAAGCAGACGTCGTCAAAGCCCAGGCCTTCCCCAATCAGCTTGTTGGCCAGTTCGGCGGCATCGCCCAAAGCACCGGCACAACTCAGCGTGTCCAAAATGAAAATCTGCTTTTCGGGATATTCTTCCAATACCATTTCCCGGGCGGAGCAGGCGGCGTTGTAGCTGCCCGAAAGATTGCTGCTGATGGTCAGCGCAATCACCTGATCTCCCTGTAAAAAGCATTCCGCCCATTCTTCCGGGCTGGGGCAGGCGCTGGTGCTGGCTCCGTTGTAGTCTGTCATGGCCTGCAGCATCTGCGGTACATTCAAGGTGGGCAAATCCACATATTCCCGTTCACCGATGCGGATTTTAAAAGGGACCAAGGCAAACTGTACCCCGGCGGAAGGGCGTTCCAGTTCCCGGATTTCGCAGGAACTGTCCGATACGATCATCCACGCCATATAGCAGTGCCTCCTTTGTAGCAGTAGTAGTCTACCTTTATTATAGGGGGCGGGGCGGACCCCGTCAAGTGAAAGATTTGCGCAGTAACTTTTTGCGGTCTTGTAAAAGATTGCCGTAACCCTTGCCCCGGTTGTTCAAACGCGTTATAATAGAGGCACCGCAACGGAACAAATGTCAGGAGCGTTTCATGTCTGATTTTTATACCTATCGCAATAAATTTTCCCAGCGGCGGCGCAAACGCCGCGCGGTTCTGGTTTTGCTGGTACTTCTGGCGCTGGTATGTGTAGCAGCCGGGTGGTTCTGGCATCAGAAAATGGGGGCTGCCCCGCAGGAACCTTCCCCTTCGGTCCAGCCGGTTGCCACGGCTTCTCCTGCAACTCCGGAAAGCAGCGTAGTGCAGGAACCCGTTCAGACCGCCGCCAGAACGCCGGAGCGGATCGTCCAGGCGGTGGATACTGCAACCTGGAACACCTCCACGGCCGTGGCGCAGACCATTGATACAGAGTACCTGAACACAGACCACCGGATGATCGGAGTGCCCATGCTGGGAACGGTCACCACCAATTATTTTGATACGGTCACCTTTGTGGGGGACAGCATCGCTTCCGGTCTGGGCATTTACCAGACGGGGCTGCCCAATGCCAAGTTTGCCACCTATACCAGTGCGGGTGTCAACAGCTTTGTGAACAACGTCACTATGAAAAATGCCGTCACCGGTGTACAGGAAACCCCCATGGAGACCATCGTGGCCACCCAGCCGGACTATGTCTACATTCTGGTGGGTACCAATAACCTGGTCACCCAGGGCGGGGAAGACAGTTTCCTGGCTTACTATGAGCGATTGATCGACATGCTGCGGGAGCAGCTGAATCCGGGCGTGATCATTTATATTCAGGCCATTCCCGGGGTGCAGGAAACGGTGGTTCAGACCAAACCGGGTCTGGAAAACGGCCGGATTTTTACGGTGAACGACTTGCTGGCTAATTTGGCATTGCGCAAGGGCTGCTATTTTGTGAATATACGGGAGGTTTTGACCAACCCGTCGGATGGCAGCCAGATCGACGATTACCAAGTGACGGACGGTGTCCACTTCAATGCCGCCGGCTACCGTGCATGGGCAGAGTATCTGGCCACCCACACGGTGTGGAACCGCCGCAGCCAGTACAGCGGACAAAATCCCTATTACATTTATGGGGCATAATTGTTAAACAACCCTACGCAAGGTGTAAAAAGTACCTTGCGTAGGGCTTTTTTGTATAAGAATACAACATTGTAACGGGGATTGTGTCGAATGTGCACAAATCATAAATAACAAGCCGGAAAATTTTAGCAGATTATTACAGAAAAACCTTGAAATTCACGCGGGAAACGGTTAATATAGAAATAGCAAAATACACGGGTCGTGTGCAAATGCGGTCCAAAAGGGGAGATTATGTTGAAGCAAGGCAAACAGACGCCCAAGAGTTCTGACTTGCCCATCTATCTGTTCCGTCAGGGCAACAACCAGGAGGCGTACCGCTATTTTGGCGCGCACCTGTGTGAGCAGGACGGCCAGGCCGGCGCTGTGTTCCGTGTCTGGGCGCCCCATGCCAACGCCGTGTCGGTTGTGGGCGATTTCAACAACTGGGCACCGGGCGATCATCCGATGCAGAAGGTGGCCGATGGCATCTGGGAGCTGTTCATCCCGGGCATCAAGGAATATGATGTTTATAAATATTGCATCACGACGGCTGCCGATGAGTTGATCTATAAGGCGGACCCCTATGCTTTCCATACTGAGACCCGTCCCTCCAACGGCAGCAAGGTCTATGAGATCGAAGGGTATTCCTGGGGGGATGACGCCTGGAATAAAGACGAAGAAAAGCGGGATGTCATCAACAGCCCGATGTCCATCTATGAGCTTCAGGCCGGCAGCTGGAAGATGAAAGACCCCGAAAACGGCGTGCCCTACAACTATTCCGAGCTGGCCGACCAGCTGATTCCCTACATAAAGGAAATGGGGTACACCCATGTGGAATTGCTGCCCATTACCGAGTATCCTTTTGACGGCAGCTGGGGGTATCAGGTCACGGGCTATTTTGCGCCCACCAGCCGGTATGGCACCCCCAAGGACTTTATGGCCTTCGTGGATAAGCTCCATCAGGCCGGGATCGGTGTTATTCTGGACTGGGTGCCTGCCCACTTCCCGAAAGATGCCTATGGCCTGTATATGTTCGATGGTGCACCCTGCTATGAGGACCCCAACCCCCGCCGCGGCGAACATAAGGAATGGGGCACCATGGTGTTCAACTACGGTATGAACGAGGTGGCCAGCTTCCTGATCTCCAGTGCTATGTTCTGGATCGAAAAGTACCATGTGGATGGCCTGCGTGTAGATGCGGTGGCCAGCATGCTCTATCTGGACTACAACCGTCGTGATGGCGAGTGGGAACAGAATGCCAAGGGCGGTAAGGAAAACCTGGAGGCTATCGCCTTCCTGCAAAAGCTGAATACCGCCGTCCTGAGCCGGTACCCCCATAAGATGATGATCGCTGAGGAATCCACTGCCTGGCCGCTGGTCACCAAGCCTGCGGCGGACGGCGGCCTGGGCTTCAACTTCAAATGGAACATGGGCTGGATGAACGACATGCTCAGCTACATGAAGACCGACCCGCTGTTCCGCGCCGGCAACCATGGCAAGGTCACCTTCAGCTTCTTCTATGCCTTCAGCGAGAACTTCGTACTGCCCATCAGTCACGACGAGGTGGTGCACGGCAAGTGCAGCCTCATCAACAAGATGCCCGGCGACTACGAAGAGAAGTTCGCCAACCTGCGCACTTTCTATGGCTACATGATGGCCCATCCCGGCAAGAAACTGCTCTTCATGGGGCAGGAGTTCGGCCAGTTCATCGAGTGGGATGAAAAGAAGCAGCTGGACTGGATGCTGCTGGGCTACGACAAACACCGTCAGCTCCAAAGCTACGTCAAGGACCTGAACCACTTCTATCGTGATACGCCCGCCATGTGGCAGGTGGATTACAGCTGGGAAGGCTTCCAGTGGATCGTGCCCGATGACAACCAGCAGAGTGTCATTGCCTTCCTGCGTCGGGATGCGGCCGGCAAGATGATCATGATCGTCTGCAACTTCAACCCGGTGCTGCGGCAGAACTATGAGATGGGCGTACCCAACCCCGGCAGCTACAAGGAGATCCTCAATTCCGATGATCCCAAGTACGGCGGCTCCGGTGTGACCAACGGCACGGTGCGCAGCAAAAAGGGTGAGATGCATGGCTTTGAGCAGCATGTTTCCCTGACCTTGCCGCCGCTGTCCACGATGTACTTCCAGGTCCCGGCGGCCCGCAAACCCCGTGTCGCAAAGACCGAGGCAGCTGCAACGGAAACCAAATCCACGGCCAAGAAAAAGACTGCGTCCGAGAAAAAGGAAGCAGCTCCCAAGCGCAGCCGCACCACCAAAGCCAAACCGCAGGCGTAAGCCCGCCTTGTTCCTGCGTGATGGATAGATCGTATACCCAGTTCTAGTAGAAATGGCGTAAGCCAGAAATTTAAGGGGAGAAAACTTATGGCAAAAGAAATGATCGCAATGATCCTGGCCGGCGGCCAGGGCTCGCGCCTGTATGCGCTGACCCAAAAGCTTGCCAAGCCTGCAGTTCCGTTCGGCGGAAAATACCGTATTATCGACTTTCCGCTTTCCAACTGTGTCAACTCCGATATTGACACGGTGGGCATCCTGACCCAGTATCAGCCGCTGGTCCTCAACGAGTATATCGGCAACGGCCAGCCCTGGGACTTGGACCGCCTGCATGGCGGCGTTCACGTACTGCCCCCGTATCAGCAGGCTTCCGGCTCCGACTGGTACAAAGGCACGGCCAACGCGATCTATCAGAATATTTCTTTCATTGACCGGTATGATCCCAAGTATGTCATCGTCCTGTCCGGTGATCAGATCTGCAAACAGGATTACTCCGACTTCCTGCGTTTCCATAAGGAAAAGGACGCCGAGTTTTCCGTCGCCGTCATGGAAGTGCCTTGGAGTGAGGCCTCCCGCTTCGGCCTGATGGTGACCGATGAAAACGATAAGATCAGTGAATTCCAGGAGAAACCGAAGAACCCGAAGTCTAACCTGGCTTCCATGGGTATCTACATCTTCAACTGGGATATCCTGAAGAAGTACCTCACCGAAGATGAGGCCGACCCCAACTCCGAAAACGACTTTGGCAAGAACGTCATCCCCAACCTGCTGCGTGATGGCCGTCGTATGTATGCCTATCACTTCAGTGGCTACTGGAAGGACGTGGGTACCATCTCCAGCCTGTGGCAGGCCAATATGGAGGTCCTGGACCCCAGCCATTCCGGCATCAACCTGTTCGATGAAAACTGGAAGATCTACTCCCGCAACTCCGGCCAGCCTTGCCAGCGTATCGGCAACGATGCTACCATCGTCAACTCCATGATCTCGGAAGGCTGCCGTGTTGACGGAACGGTCAACAATTCCATTCTGTTCCCCGGCGTCGTCGTGGAAAAGGGTGCTACGGTAGAAGCGGCTGTTGTTATGGGCGGCACCGTCATCAAGGCAGGTGCCAGCGTCAAGCACTGCATCGTGGCCGAGAATGTCATGATCGAAGAGGGTGCTACCGTAGGTGCGATGCCCGAAGGCGGCCTGAACATTGCCGAACCCGGCGATGTAGCCACCGTGGGTTCCGGTGTTGTGGTCGGCAAGGGCGCAACGGTCGGACCCAAAGCAATGGTTTCCAGCGATGTAAAGGATGGTGAGGAACAATGGTAAACAGCAACGTCAACGCTCTCGGCGTGATTTTCGCCAACACCTATGATAATCTCGTTCCCGAACTGGTGGCGGAGCGCTCTATGGCCTCCATCCCGTTTGGCGGACGTTACCGCCTGATCGACTTCACGCTGTCCAGCATGGCCAATGCCGGCATCGACAACGTTTCGGTCATCGTTCGTAAGAACTATCATTCTCTGATGGACCACCTGGGCGCCGGCCGTGAGTGGGACCTTACCCGCAAGCACGGCGGTCTGAATATCGTCCCGCCCTTTGCAGAGCGCAGCGTCAAGATGTACTCCGGCCGCGTGGATGCCATCGAGAGCATCCTCTCCTGGCTGGAAGCCCAGAAAGAACGCTATGTGATCCTTTCGGATTCCTACATCGCCGTGAATTTCGATTTCGGGAAGCTGATCGATGCCCATGTGTCCAGCGGCGCGGATGTGACGATGGTTTACAACCGCGCTCCCATTCCTGAGGGCGCCCGCAGCGATAACTACACCATCCGGATCGATGAAGATGGCCGTGTGACCGAGATCCTCTCCAACGATTACCGTCTGGGTGAGCAGAATCTCTCGATGAATATGTATGTCATCGACCGTGAAAGCCTGATTCACCTGGTCCATGACGCGGCTGTTCGGGGTCTGGTCTACTTTGAGCGGGACATCCTGGCCCGCAACCTGAAGCTGCTCAACGTCAAGGCGTATGAGTTCAAGGGATATGCGGCCCGCATCTCTGATATGAAGAGCTACTTCGACGAGAACATGCGGCTGCTGGAGCCCGGCAGCATGGAAGCACTGTTTGGCGGCGCTCCCATCTACACCAAGATTCGTGATGATAACCCCACCCGTTATCTGGAAGGCAGCACGGTCAAGAACAGCCTGCTGGCTGACGGCTGCGTGATCGAAGGCACCGTGGAAAACAGTGTGCTGTTCCGTGGCTGCCAGGTCAAGAAAGGTGCTGTCGTCAAGAACTGCGTACTGATGCAGGACACCGTGGTAGAACCGGATTGCGACGTGGAGTATGTGGTCACCGACAAGAATGTCCATATTACCGAAGGCAAGAAGCTGACCGGCACCGATACCTTCCCGGTCTTTATTGCCAAGAATCACAGCGTATAAACGCTCATAGAAGTTGTGCTCCTTCTCCCCGGAGAACAGCTTAAATGAGGGGGACGGGGAGACCGTAGGCCTGCCCCGTCCTCCTGTTTTTTGATTTTTTCACCGTCTGTAGGAGGTGCTTATGAAAATTTTGTATGCGGCCAGTGAGGCTGCCCCTTATGCCAAGTCCGGCGGTCTGGCCGACGTGGCAGGCGCGCTGCCCAAAGCACTGGTCAAGGATGGGATCGATTGCCGGGTGGTCATGCCGCTGTACAGTGATCTGAAATTCAAGGATACGCTGACCTATGTTACCAACTTCAGCGTTCCGGTAGGCTGGCGCAGCCAGTACTGCGGCCTGTTCAAGGCCGAGCATGACGGCGTGATCTACTACTTTATCGATAACGAGTATTACTTCAAGCGCAGCGGCCTGTATGGCTTCTATGATGACGGCGAGCGTTTCGCCTTCTTCTCCCGTGCCATTCTGGAGATGCTGTTCTACACCGATTTCGAGCCCGACATCATCAACTGCAACGATTGGCAGACGGCTCTGACCCCGGTATATCTGAACCTGTACTACCGTCATCTGGATAAGTTCAACCGCATCAAGACGGTGTTCACCATCCACAACATTGCCTACCAGGGCAAGTACGGCCTGGATATTCTGGAAGACACCTGCGGCATCGGTGCCCGGGACGCCCATGTGGTGGAGTACGATGGCTGCGCCAATTTCATGAAGGGCGCCATCGAAACAGCCGACAAGGTCACCACCGTCAGCCCCACCTATGCCCAGGAAATTCTCGACCCGTGGTTCAGCCACGGCCTGGACGGATTGCTGCGTCAGAAACAGTACAAGACCTGCGGCATCCTGAACGGTATCGATGTGGACGTGTTCAACCCGGCCACCGATCCCGACATTGCCAAGAACTATGATGTGAACACCTTCCAGGAGGGCAAAGCGGTCTGTAAGGCGGCTCTGCAGGATGAGCTGGGCCTGCATAAGGACGGCAGCCCGGTCATGGCCATGGTCACCCGTCTGGTGGGCCATAAGGGCGTGGATCTGGTCCGTGCCATTGCGGAAGGTTTGCTGCAGCAGGGGATCGAACTGGTGGTGCTGGGCTCCGGCGAAGCCCAGTACGAGAACTTCTTCAACGAGCTCTGTGCACGCAATCCCGGCCGTGTGGGTGTCTATATCGGCTTCAATGCGCAGTTGGCCCAGCATATCTATGCGGGTGCCGATATGTTCCTGATGCCGTCTCGCTCCGAACCCTGCGGTCTGGCCCAGATGGTCTCCTGCCGGTACGGCACGATTCCCATTGTACGGGAAACCGGCGGTCTGAAGGATTCCATCCATGACTCCGGCGACGGATACGGCAATGGCTTCACCTTTGCCAATTACAACGCCCATGAGCTGTATGAGGCTTGCTGGCGCGCCAAGGAAGGGTACTGGCAGAAGGACGGCTGGCCCATTCTGGTCCGTCGCGCCATGGAGTGTGACTTCAGCTGGTCCAACTCCGCCAAGAGCTACGAAGGGCTGTACAATGAGGTCGTAAACCTCTGGTAAAGGCTTTTCGGCAGCAGTTTTCACAAATGTTTCAAAACCGGCAGGGAAACCTGCCGGTTTTTTTCTTGCCTTTTTCACACAATTGTTTTATCTTAAAATAAAAACAAGTTGTGCCAGTAAGGAAAAGATTGAGCGTGAAACAATGTGAAGAAGAAACTACAAACACAGCTGTGCATGGCAGGGGCTGTGGTGATGCTTTCCGGGTGTGGCGCCACGGCGGTGATCCCGGCCGGCATAGCTACGGGAGAGACTGCGGCAGAAACCGGTGACAGCCGGCTGTCGGTCATGGAACCGGAGGATACCCTGGAGCAAGACATCTGGCCCGCACTGGCCCTGCTGCAGGGAACGGCGGAGACGGCAGTCTGGCTTCCTTTTGCGGCACAGTTGGACGTGGAGAACATCGATCAGAACCCGGAGCTGCCCAATGGATGTGAGATCACGGCGGCGGCCATCGCGTTGAATTATCTGGGGTTTGATGTGGATAAAGTGACCCTGGCGGAGGAGTATCTGCCCACCTGTGTTCCCTATGGGGAGGCGGACCCCAGCGTGGAGTTTATGGGAAACCCGGCGGATGAGCTGGCATTTTACTGCCTGCCCGGCGCGGTGGTCACGGCGGTGAATGACTATCTGGAAGATGTGGGCAGCGAGTATACGGCCCTGGATATCAGCGGCGCGCCGGTAGAAGAACTGTACCGCTGGGTGGCCGACGGTACACCGGTGCTGGTATGGACGACCCGTGCCTTCAGTGATCCGCTGTACAATTACACCTTTCAATTGGCCGACGGCAGTTGGCCCTACAGCAATTCTCACTGCCTTGTGCTGACCGGATACGACGAGGAAACCTGCTACCTGGCAGATCCCATGCTGGAAGTGGAGGAAGTGGAACGGGAACTGTTCGACTATCGGTATGAGGAACGGGGGCAGTACGCTGTGGTTATTACCGAAGCGGAACCCGAAACATAAAAACAAGCCGGGACCGGCAACGGTCTCGGCTTGTTTGCTTGGCGCCGAATAGGCATGATAAAACCCCCAGTTCAACTGGGGGTGGATAAAAAATACTTTAGTGAAGAGAAAGAAC
>CALXHP010000019.1 GCA_944388135.1 uncultured Gemmiger sp.
CCGGTGTGCAGACGGGCAGCGCAGCGGGGACCCAGGTCACGGCCCAGGTTGGTGGCGCCGATCAGCATGATCTCGGGCTTCTTCTCCATGATGAGGTCGCACAGCGCCTTGGCATAGCCGTCGGTGGTGTAGTCCTTCAGCAGGGGGCTCTCGATGTAGTAAACGCGGTCGGCACCGTAGCCGCCCAGCGCCTTGATGTAATCTTCATTGAGCTCGCTGCCCATAACGACACCGCACAGCTCAACGCCGAGGTCGTTGGCCAGCTTGCGGCCTTCGCTCAGCAGCTGATAGCTGATGGTCTGGATCTGGCCTTCGCGCTGCTCGCAGAAAACCCACACGCCCTTGAAGGCGGCGGTGTCCATTGCATTGAATTCAGCCATTGTACGTTTCTCCTTCCTCAAATCAGGTGCTTGTCGTTCAGGATGCCGACCAGCTGGGCAGCATCCTCGACCATCATGCCCGCGCCCTTGACCGGAGGAGCAAAGGACTTGTAAACATTCGTCGGGGAGCCCTTGAGGCCGATGGTGTCGGTCTCGATGAGCGGGTCATCTTTCAGGGTGTTGTAATCGAAGACGTCGATGGGCTTATCGTAGCACTCGAAGATGCCGGACACGCTCATGTAACGGGGATTGTTCAGCTCCTTGATGCAGGTCAGCAGGCAGGGGGTGTTGACCTTCAGCTCCATGTAGCCGTCCTCAAGCTGGCGCTTGACAACCAGAGAGTTGCCTTCCTTCTTGATGTCGGTGACATAGGTGACCTGGGGCAGGTGCAGCTTCTCGGCGATCTGGGGACCGACCTGAGCGGTATCACCGTCGATGGCCTGACGGCCGCAGAAAACGATGTCCTCGGGGCCGACGCCGATCTTGTTCACGGCAGCGGCCAGGATCTGGGAGGTGGCGAAGGTATCGGAACCGCCGAACTCACGGCCGGAAACCAGCACGCCACGGTCGGCACCGCGGGCGATCAGCTCACGGAGCATGCCTTCGGCCGGCGGCGGGCCCATGGTGACGACAACGACTTCGCAGCCGGTCTCGTCCTTGAGCTGCAGGGCGGCCTCGACGGCGTTCAGGTCGTCGGGGTTGGTAATGGTTGCCATCGCTGCGCGGTCCATGGTGCCGTCAGCCTTGACAGCGACCTTGCCCTGCGTATCGGGAACCTGTTTGACACAAACAATTGCTTTCATTGTACGTCTTGCCTCCTTACTTCAGCATCGCGCCGGAAATGACCATCATCTGGACTTCGCTGGTGCCTTCGTAGATCTCGGTGATCTTGGCATCGCGCATCATGCGCTCGATGGGGTAGTCACGGGTGTAGCCATAACCGCCGAACAGCTGCAGGCAGCGGCGGGTCACATCGCTGGCGGTACGGGCGGCGATCAGCTTGGCCTCGGCGGCCTCGACGCTGTAACGGGCCTTGGCACCGTCCATCACGCTCTGCTTCTTCAGAGCAGCCTGGTAAACCAGGAACTTGGCGGCGTCCACGCGGGCCTTCATCTCGGCCAGCTCGAACTGGGTGTTCTGGAAAGCAGAGATGGAGCGGCCGAACTGCTTACGCTCTTTGACGTAGGCAACGGTCTCGTCCAGGGCGCCCTCGGCGATGCCCAGAGCCTGAGCAGCAATGCCGATACGGCCGCCGTCCAGGGTGGCCATGGCCAGCTGGAAGCCCTTGCCCTTGACGCCCAACAGACGATCCTTGGGGATGATGCAGTCTTCCATGATCAGCTCGCAGGTGGAAGAACCGCGGATGCCCATCTTGTCCTCGGGCTTGCCGACCTTGAAGCCGGGATCGGTGCGCTCGACGATGAAGGCGGAGATCTCCTTCTGCTTACGGCCGCGCTTGTCCAGCACAGTGCCGGTAACGGCGATGATGATGAAAACGTTGGCGTAGCCGGCGTTGGTGATGAAGATCTTGGAGCCGTTCAGCTTCCAGTGATCGCCCTCATCCACGGCGAAGGTCTGCTGACCCTGGGCGTCGGTGCCGGCGCCGGGCTCGGTCAGACCGAAAGCACCGATCCACTCGCCGCTGCACAGCTTGGGCAGGTACTTGGCCTTCTGCTCGGGGGTGCCGTTCTCGAAGATGGGAGCGGCGCACAGAGAGGTGTGGGCGGAGATGATGACACCGGTGGTGCCGCAGACCTTGGACATCTCCTCAACGGCCATGACGTAGGACAGCACATCGCCGCCGGCGCCGCCGACTTCCTTGGGGAAGTAGATGCCCATCATGCCCAGCTTCGCCATCTTCTGAACGGTCTCAACGGGGAAATATTCCTCGGCATCGACCTTTTTGGCGAGAGGCTTGACTTCGTTCTCAGCAAATTCCTTGTACATTTTCTGGACCATTTGCTGCTGTTTGGACAGAGTAAAATCCATTTGATAAACCTCCATATACTCAAACAAACGCGGCCCGGCGCGGTATTGCCCGCGCCAGGCGCGAAAGTTTTACTGAATTACAGGGCGTCGACAGGGGTCTTGGTGCGATCGGCATTGTAGACATAGAAGCCCTTGCCGGTCTTGCAGCCCAGGTTGCCGCCGCGGACCATCTTGCGGATCAGCGGGCAAGCACGGTACTTGCTGTCGCCAGTCTCCTTGTACAGGACGTCCATGATGGCCAGGCAGATATCCAGGCCGACGAAGTCGCCCAGCTCCAGGGGTCCCATGGGATGGTTGGCACCCAGCTTCATGGCGGTGTCGATGCCGGCGATGTCGGAAACGCCCTCCATCTTGATGAAGGCAGCTTCGTTGATCATCGGGATCAGGATGCGGTTGACGACGAAGCCGGCAGCCTCGTTGACCTGGACCGGGCTCTTGCCGATCTCTACGCTGATCTTCTTGATGGTCTCCACAGTCTCGGCGGGGGTGTTCACACCGGCGATGACCTCGATGAGCTTCATGCGGTCAGCGGGGTTGAAGAAGTGCATGCCCACCAGAGGACGGGACAGGCCCTTGCCGATCTCGGTGATGGACAGAGAAGAAGTGTTGGAAGCGAAAACGCATTCCGGCTTGCAGATCTTGTCCAGCGCGGCGAAGGTGTCCTGCTTGACCTTCATGTCCTCGAAAGCAGCCTCAACAATGAGGTCGCAGTCGGCGCACAGGTCTTCCTTCAGGCCCGGAGTGATGGCAGCCATACGGCGGTCCACTTCAGCCTGATCCAGCTTGCCCTTGGCAACCAGCTTGGCGTAGCCCTTGGCGATCTTGTCCTTGCCGCCCTCGGCCCACTCCTGCTTGATGTCGCACAGAGCCACGGTGTAACCTTCGACCTGCGCAAAAGCCTTTGCAATGCCCTGGCCCATGGTGCCAGCGCCAATAACGCCTACCTTCATAGTAGTAACCCTCCTGAAATTGTTATTTATAAAAATCAGTTGTTGGTGAAAACCGGTTTGGGTTTCGGCTTCTCGCGGCTGAGGAAGCAGCCCATGCCTTCCACCTGGTCGTGGGTCTCGAAGCAGTCGCCGAAGAGCTTTTCTTCCACTTCCACGGCCTTCTCGATGGGCAGGCTGATGCCGTCGTTGATGGCCTTCTTGCAGTTGCGGACCGCAATGGGCGCATTCTTGGCGATCTTGCCGGCCAGCTTCAGGGCGGCGGGCATCAGCTCTTCCTGGGTGTACACAGCGTTGACCAGGCCGATGCGCAGGGCCTCATCCGCCTTGATGTTCAGAGCGGAGTAGACCATCTGCTTGGCCATGCCCATACCCACCAGACGGGCCAGGCGCTGGGTGCCGCCGAAGCCCGGGGTGATGCCCAGGCCCACTTCGGGCTGACCGAAGACGGCATTGTCGGAGCAGATGCGGATGTCGCAGCTCATGGCCAGCTCGTTGCCGCCGCCCAGGGCAAAACCGTTGACGGCCGCGATGACGGGCAGCGGGAAGTGCTCGATCATCAGGAAGATGTCGTTGCCCAGCTTGCCGAAGGCTTCGCCTTCCGCCTTGGTCATGGTGGACATGGAGCCGATGTCGGCGCCGGCCACGAAGCTCTTGTCACCGGCACCGGTGAGGACCACGCAGCGCACGGTGTTCTGGTCGATGGATTCGAAGGCGGCCTTCAGGTCAGCCAGCACTTCGGGGTTCAGGGCGTTGAGCGCCTTGGGACGATCGATCGTCACAACGGCGACGGCGTCCTGAATTTCGGTATTCACAAAGGACATTTCTGTTTCCTCCGTAGCTTACATTTCCACGATGGTGGCGCAGCCCATGCCGCCGCCGATGCACAGGGTGGCCAGGCCCTTGTGGGCGCCGCGATGCTTCATGGCGTAGAGCAGGGTGACCAGGATACGGGCACCGGAAGCGCCGACGGGATGGCCCAGAGCGATGGCACCGCCGTTGACGTTGACCTTGTTCATGTCGAACTTCAGGTCATGGGCAACGGCCAGGCTCTGCGCAGCAAAAGCCTCGTTGGCCTCGATGAGGTCCATGTCGTCCACGGTCAGGCCGGTCTTGGCCATGACCTTATTGGTGGCGGCGATGGGGCCGACACCCATGATGGAGGGATCAACGCCGCCCAGAGCGCCGCCAACCCAGGTAGCCATGGGGGTGATGCCCAGTTCCTTGGCCTTGTCTTCGCTCATGATGACGAGAGCAGCAGCGCCGTCGTTGATGGCGGAAGAGTTGCCGGCGGTGACGATGCCGTCCTTCTTGAAGGCGGGCTTCAGCTTGGCCAGCACTTCGGGAGCGCTGAGACGGGGGCCTTCGTCGGTGTCGAAGACGATGTCGCCCTTCTTGTTCTTGATGACCACGGGCACGATCTCATCCTTGAAAGCGCCGGACTTGATGGCGGCGTCGGCCTTGACCTGGCTGTTGTAAGCGAAGTTGTCCAGATCCTCACGGGTCAGACCCCACTGCTCGGCCACGTTCTCAGCGGTGATGCCCATGTGGTAGTTGTTGAAAGCGTCCCACAGAGCGTCGTTGACCATGGTATCCACCAGCTCGCTCTTGCCCATGGGGTAGCCCATGCGGTAGCCGTAGCGGCCCTTCATCATGGCAAAGGGAGCCATATCCATGTTCTCGGTACCACCGGCCACGACGATGTCGGCATCGCCAGCCTCGATCATCTGAGCAGCCATGTTGACGCAGTTCAGACCGGAGCCGCAGACCACGTTGACGGTGACGGCCGGGGTGGTGACGGGCAGACCGGCCTTCAGGCTGGCCTGACGGGCAACGTTCTGGCCCAGGCCTGCCTGGATGACACAGCCCATGTAGACATGGTCGACCTGCTCAGGCTTGATGCCGGCGCGGTTGATGGCTTCCTTGATGACAATGGAGCCCAGTTCCGCAGCGGGGACGTTGGACAGCGTGCCGCCGAACTTGCCGATGGCAGTACGGCAGGCGCTTGCGATGACGATCTTCTTCATAAGTAGCCTCCTGAAAACATTTTTTTGTGGATAGACTTCTTTGTAAACCGTTTATCTTCAAACCGCCGGGGGCGGCGTGAATTCTGATTCAGAGCAGCCCTGCTTTGCGCTTGGCGAGCAAGGCCTTTTCCACATTGGGGGGAACGAACCGGGAAACATCCTGCCCGTAGTGGGCAGCCTCCCGCACGATGGTGGAGGAAAGATAACTCCACTTGATGGCCGTGGCCAAAAACATCGTTTCGATCTCCGGCATCATGGCGTAGTTGGTGTGGGCCAGCTGGATCTCATTTTCAAAGTCGGTGACCGCCCGCAGACCGCGGACCATGACGGTGGCCCCCTTCTGCTTGGCAAAGCTGACGGTCAGACCATTGAAGGAATCCACTTCCACATTGGGCATGTCCTTGCAGCATTCCCGCAGCATGACAACGCGCTCCTCGACCGTGAACAGCGGCGTCTTGGCACTGTTGACCAGCACGGCGACGATCAGCTTGTCAAACATACGGCTGGAGCGCTTGATGATATCCAGATGCCCGCGGGTAACGGGATCAAAGCTGCCGGGGTACATGGCGATTGGCATGGCGAACAAACCTTTCCGATTCCGCCAAGTCTGTTAAAAATTAAACAATTTCGGGCGGAAATGTAGGCACCGGCGCCGTGGCTGGCTCGTGGGGTCGTATGGAAACCGTCTCGGTCAGGTGCGCGGCGGCTGGTGCCGCATGGTCTCTGGCGCATTTCCAGAAACTCTACTATAGTTTTACCATCCTGTTAAGGTTTTGTCAATTGTCGAACTGTTAAAATTGTGCTCAAATCGGTGTTTTCTTTCGGCATTCCGCACAATGATTCCGATTCCCCTGCCGGGTCTTGTTTGATAGTCTACCCATTTATATAAGGCAGCAGGGACAGTCTCTGTACAGCTACGGGTGTTTTGCCTCTTGACCCGCAGGCCGTACCGTGTTATTATTTTAACATGTGAGGGTGTGTCCCTCTGTTTTTCCCAAAAGGATACAATAAACGAGGTGCTGTACCATGAACTTTGAGGACCTGATTGCAAAAGTAAAGACCTGCGGCAAGCAGAAGCTGGCCGTGGCCGCCGCCGAGGACGACGCCGTACTGGAAGCCGTGGACGCTGCCCACAAGCAGGGCATCGCCGACGCCATTCTGGTGGGCGACGAGGCTGCCATCCGCAAGATCGCCGCAGAGCTCAACATCGATCTGAGCGACTACGAGATCATCAACGAGCCGGACAAGGTCCAGGCCTCGCTGAAAGCTGTCAAGCTGGCCCACGACGGTGTGGCCAACATGTACATGAAGGGTCTACTGGATACCAAGACCTTCCTGAAGAGCGTGCTGGACAAGGAAGTGGGTCTGCGCACCGGCAAGACCCTGTCCCATGTGGCAGTTTTTGAGGTCAAGGGCATTGAGCAGCTGCTCTTCCTCACCGACGTAGCTTTCATGACCTACCCCACCCTGGAGGACAAGGTCCACATCATCGAGAACACCGTGGCCGTGGCCCATGCCTGCGGCGTGGAGTGCCCCAAGGTAGCCCCCCTGGCCGCCGTTGAGGTGGTCAACCCCAAGATGCCCTGCACCGTGGATGCCGACGAGCTGCGCAAGATGAACGAAGAGGGCAAGATCACCGGCTGTGTGGTGGACGGTCCCCTGTCCATGGACATCGCCATCGATCCCGAAGCCGCCCATCACAAAGGCGCCCAGGATCGTCCCGCTGCCGGCCATGCCGACATCCTGCTCTTCCCCGACATCCAGGCCGGCAACCTGGTCTACAAGACCCTGGTGCACACCGCCGAGTGCAAGAACGGCTGCATCCTGACCGGCACCAAGGTGCCCGCCATCCTGACCAGCCGCTCCGATTCTTTCCAGACCAAGGTCAATTCCATCGCCCTGGCCGCCGTTGTGGCTGCCGGCCTGAAAGCGGAATAAAAAACGCAAAGAAAGGGAGAAGATATCATGTCCATCAAAACGTTGGTCATCAACCCCGGTTCCACCTCCACCAAGGTAGGTGTGTTCGAGGACGAGACCCTGCTGTTCGAGGAGACCCTGCGCCACCCCACCGAGGAGATCGCCAAATACGCCAGTGTCATTGACCAGAAGGATTTCCGCAAGGAGATCATCCTGGACTTCCTGAAAGAGAAGAACTGCGACCCCAAGAGCCTGAACGTCATTGTGGGCCGCGGCGGTCTGCTGAAGCCCATTCCCGGCGGCACCTATGCCGTCAGCGACGCCCTGCTGGCCGACCTGAAAGCCGGTGTCCAGGGCCAGCACGCCTCCAACCTGGGCGGCATCCTGGCCCGTGAGATCGGCGACGCCCTGGGTGTGCCCAGCTACATCGTGGACCCTGTGGTCGTAGATGAACTCACCGAAAAGGCCCGCATCTCCGGTATGCCGGAACTGCCCCGCCGCTCCATCTTCCACGCCCTGAACCAGAAGGCCGTGGCCCGCCGCTTTGCCAAGGAGAACGGCAAGCGGTACGAGGACCTGAACCTCATCGTCATCCATATGGGCGGCGGCGTTTCCGTGGGCGCCCACAGCCACGGCAAGGTGGTGGATGTGAACAACATCCTGGACGGCGAAGGCTGCTTCAGCCCCGAGCGCAGCGGCACCGTGCCGGTAGGTGACCTGGTGAAGATGTGCTTCAGCGGCAAGTACACCCAGCAGGAAATCTACAAGAAGATCTGCGGCAACGGCGGCTTCAACGGCTACCTGCACACCAACGATGCCCGCACCGTGGACAAGATGGCCAAGGAAGGCAACGCCGAGGCCAAACTGGTGCAGGATGCCTTCTATTATCAGATTGCCAAGGATGCCGGCGCTATGGCGGCCGTGCTCTGCGGCAAGGTGGATCAGATCATCCTGACCGGCGGCATCGCCTACAACCCCTACACCCGCGAGGTTCTGGAAAAGTATCTGGGCTTCATCGCCCCCATCACCGTATACCCCGGTGAGGACGAGCTGCTGGCGCTCTGCCAGGGCGCGCTCCGCGTGGTCAACGGCGAAGAGGCTGCCAAGGAATATTGATGGCCCGGCAGGGTTTACCTCTCCCCTGCCACCCCAATAAGAAAGCAGGAAAGGCAAATTGCCTTTCCTGCTTTTTGTTTTGTGGCACTGCCCGCATCAGTTGCCGGCCAGAAGCGTCTCCATGATCTGATCGTTCTGTTCCTTGTACTGGGCCGCCACGCTGTCATCAATGATGTAGACGTTCACCGGGATCACGGCACTTTCCACCGATTCCGCATAGGTCTGGTAGTACAGGTCCACAAAAGCGTGCCCTGTCATCATGGCGGTGCCGGTATCCGCCGCATAGGCGTATCCATAGACGAACCGTCCGTCGTCGCTGGTTATGTACATCAGGGTGCCATAGGGGATAATCGAGGGATTGACCGCCACCGTCCCGTAGGTCAGGCGGCGGCCGCTGGCCCCCTTGGCGGTGGCTGAAGCGGAATATCCGGTGGAACGCTGGCTGGTATAGGTGGCGGTCACCCCCTCGGAGGGAACGCCGTCCACGATCTCAGGCCCCACAAAGGAGGATACCGGCGCCTGCTCACCGTACACCTTGACGATCTCGGGAACCATCCCCACCTGGGTCACCCGGTCCAGCTCCTGCTTTTCCGACCATTCCCCGTCAATATAGACGTCCCGCCAGGTGACGGTGTCCAGACCGTCGGAACCTTCCTGCAGCGTCATGGTCTCATCCTGGTCGCGGTAATACAGACTGGTAGGGATCTCCTGCCGTTCCGCGGGGATGACCACATCCTCGGTGTAGTCCACATACTCCACCCGCTGCAACGTCAGGGACTCCCCTTCGGTCACCGTTTCGTCGGCGGCAGGGGTCAGGATGTCGTTGTCGTCAAAGGAGAGGCCCATCTGTGCCAGCAATTCGGCAGCGGTGGCCCCCGTGGTGATGACCTCCCGGGTCTGCCCGTCCGCCGTCACCGGCACGGTGTAGGCGCGCAGCACCTGCATCCACTCGCCCTCCGCGTTCTGGGACCAGACGATCTTGTCGTTTTCCCCCAGGGGTGGGGTATTGCTCTGCTCCAGCAGGTCCTGCTCGTCGGTGGACGCCGTAAAGATACGCACACTGCCGCCGTGGGTGTCACTGACCACCACAAAGTGCAGAGACTGGGAGGTAAAAGCGATGGAGAGCCCCAGGGCCAGGGCACCGCCCGCCAGTGCTCCCCATTTGGGCAGTTCCAGCACCATGCGGCGGCGGATATGTTCCTTGGTTTTGACGGATAATGGCATAGGGATCGCTCCTCACAAAAAAAGCGCCGGCCCCGCGAAGGACCGGCACCATTGGTTGCTGTAGGGGTAAAACTGCGGTATACCGAAAGCAGCGCTTGCGGAACGTTTGCGGTGCGGGCAAAGGGTTATATCTGTTTCGATTCTTGCATTTTCGGATTGAAATAATAACACAAAACCGTATATTTTGCAAGTATTTTAACAAAACAACCGCACTTATTACCAAAATTCATGGCCGCCCCTGCCTCTTTTGTGCTTCTTGCCCACACCGGTATACGGCCGCAGGAAGCGCCTCCGGAGGGCAATGGCGTCCCCGGTTTCTGCAGGATATTCTGGCAAAAACTTACAGCAGGATATACTTCAGAATGAACAGCACCGTCAGCACATACATCAGGGGGCTGATCTTCTTTTCCCGTGCCTTGCCGGTGATGAGGTTCAGCAACGTCCAGGAGATGACGCCGATGGCAATACCCTCAGAAATGCTGTAAGCCAACGGCATGGCCACAATGGTCAGGAAAGCGGGAATGGCATCCGACGGATCGTCAAAGTCGATCTTGGCAACGGCACCCAGCATATAGAAGCCGACAATGATCAAGGCCGGGGCAGTGGCAAAGGAAGGGATGGTGAGGAACAGCGGGCTGAAGATCACTGCCAGCAGGAAGAGGACGCCGGTGGTCATGGCGGTCAGACCGGTGCGGCCGCCCTCGGTAACACCGGAGGCACTCTCCACATAGGTGGTGGTGGTGGAAGTGCCTAGCACGGCACCTGCACTGGTGGCGATGGCATCGGCCAGCAACGCGCCCTTGATGCGGGGCAGGCGGCCCTTTTCATCCAGCATATCCGCCTTGGAGGCCACACCGATCAGGGTGCCCAGGGTATCGAAGAGGTCCACAAAGAGGAAAGCGAACATGACGGCGAAGAAGTCCAGAAGGTTCAGTCCGGAGAAGTCCACCTTGAACACCTGGCCGAAGGTCTGACCCAGTGCGGAGAAGTCAAAGCTGACAAAGGAGGTGGGGATGACGGAGTACATACCGGCTTCTGCGTCGGGCACATAGATGCCGCACAGTTCGCACAGGATGCCCAGAACCCAGGTGATCACAATGCCGTAAAGGATGGCGCCTTTCACCTTCTTCACCAGCATGATGGCGATGATCAGCACACCGATGAGCGCCAGGATGGCACCCACCCCCACACTGTGGAAGGTTTCCCCTTTAAAGCTCTGGTAGGTCAGCAGGGTGGAATCGCTGTTGACGATGAGCTTGGCGTTTTGCAGGCCCACAAAAGCAATAAACAGACCGATGCCCACGCTGACCGCGGATTTGAGGGTGGCGGGAATGGCGTTGAAGAGCGCTTCCCGCACGTTGGTCAGGGACAGGACAATAAAGATGATACCCTCTGCAAAAACAGCCATCAGGGCCAGCTGCCAGGTGTAGCCCATCTTCAGGACAACGGTGTAGGCAAAGTAGGCGTTCAGGCCCATGCCGGGGGCCAGTGCAAAGGGATAGTTTGCCAGCAGCGCCATCAGGGCCGTACCGATGAAGGCGGACAGCGAGGTGGCGATCAGAATCGCATTGGCATCCATGCCGGCGGCCGAGAGCACGCTGGGGTTTACGGCGAGAATGTACGCCATGGTCATGAAGGTAGTGATGCCTGCCATGACCTCCGTTTTGACGTTGGTATGATTTTCTTGCAGTTTGAAAACTTTTTCTAACATGAAATTCCTCCTCTTTGAATCCGTGATTTTTTCTTGCCCTGCAAAACACGGCGCAGAAAAAATCACGAAGTTTATTTTATCATGTTAGACATAGTTTGTCCATATTTGGCCTTTTCCAACTTTTTCTTGCCGCTCCAAGGCCGCTGTTTCCCTGCAAAGAGTGCTTTCCTCAGAAGGCCAGCCGCTCCGGCGGGATCCGATCCCGTTCGGTGACAGGGCGGACAGGACGGCAGGGAGCGCCCACCGCCACCACACCGGCGGGAATATCGCAGGTCACCACGCTACCCGCGCCAATGACCGAACCGCACCGATGGTCACACCGCCGCAAACCACCGCGTTGGCGCCAATCCAGACGTTGTCCTCCAGGGTGATCGGCGCCGAAGTGCCGATCCCCTCCGAGCGCTGGACCGGATCGACGGAATGACCGGCGCAGGCCAGGCAGACGCCGGGTGCAATGAATGCCCCTGCCCCGATGTGCACGGGGGAGGTGTCCAGAATCACACAGTTATAGTTGATGACTGTCAGCCCATAGGTATGGATGTTGAAGCCGTAATCACAATGAAAGGCAGGCTCAATAAAGGTCAGGTCGGAGCAGTCGCCGAACAGCTGTTTCAGGATCTCCCGGCGGCGCTCCGGCTGGTCGGGCGGCAGTTGGTTGTACGTCCAGCACAGCCGCTGTGCGTCGGCCTTCCACCGGGCGGAAAGATTGCGGTTTTGCCCCACATAACCCTCGGGGCGCTTGAGAATTTCCAACTGATCCATGATATTTCTCCTTTTACAAAGAAAAAAGCAAACAAAGGCTCCCCACGCCCGGTTTGCTGTTTTTCTTCCCCTTTCAGACATCAAAATATACGCGCCTGGCGTTATGGTAGTAGACGTCCGCCAGCTCCTCTTCGGTGAAGGCGTCCCCCTTGGTCAGGTAATCGGTCAGGTGCTCGTAGCTGTCCTGGGTGGCGGCAAAAGGCGCGTCTGTCCCCCACAGCAGACGGTCTGCCCCTACAATGGATTTTGCCAGCTTGAGCACCTCGTGTACCGCCGGATAGGGATAGGTACCCGGCGCCACGATCTTGGGCAGCGCCGCTATGTCAAACCAGACATTGGGCTTTTTCAACAGTTCCAGGCTCAGGGCCAGCTCCTTTTCCCGGCCGGGAACGGGGGCCAGCAGATGGCATACCACCAGTTTCAGCCCGGGGTGATCTTCGGCAATACGGGCCAGGCTCCAGGGCTGGTGGCTGGGCATGGTCAGATCGCCCACGTCCAATGCCACCGGGGCGTGGTGGGCCTCGATGATGTCAAACAACGGGCGCATCCGGCTGCCGGCCAGATCGAAGGGTTCGTGGCAGCCCATCAGCCCGCCGCCGCTGCTTACCTCGAACTTGGCGGCACGGAACCCCTTCTTTTCAAAAAAATATTCCATCGTCTGCACCGCATCGGTCATGTAGGGATCCACCGTGCAGGTGGGGCAGAATCGGTCGGGATACCGCCGGATCAGTTCGCTGTGGTACCGGTTCTGGAATCCGTACATACTGCCCTGCATAAGGACCGCCCGCTCCACGTCGTTGCGGTCCATCAGGGCCAATGCCTTTTCGGCGGTGAAGTTGGTCTCACCGTAGTCGCCGTTCTGGGGGAAAAGGTCAAATTCCTCCCCGTTGCCCCAGGCGGCCTTTCCGCCGCCGATGGCACGCAGTTCGCCCCGCCGGCAATACCCGGCAACGATCTGAGCCAGATGGAGATGTGCGTCAATTTTTTTCATTTGGTTTTCCTCTCTCCTTTTTCGTTCAGAGAATCCGTCTCGCCCGGTGCCGCCTTACCGTTTCCCATTTTTGCAAAAACCTATACTTGTTTCCGGGCAGATCGGGAGCAGATATTCTCTATAATACTATATCTTCGCGGATCTTTTCCCGTACTTCTTGCCAAAACGAAAAACACGTCCGGCGTCTTGGGTATCGCTGCCCAGGGCGATGCAGAACAGCAATGGAGAAAGGAAATCAGCGGTTGTTTTTGATCCACCGCATTTTTTCAAGCACCAGGAATCCCCGGCTGTTACGCGATTGCCTTGCCATAACCACAAATCAACGATATAATAAATATAGTATTGTGGAATCGCGGGTTCCAACTGCCGCAGCAATGCGGTACCGCCATTTTATGTTATGGAAAATTCACGCCCCATTGAACAGCAAAGGTAAGGTTGATCCCTACGAATTTACTCATTGCAGACAATAAAACCGGTTCGCTGCGTGCCTTGTCCGATCTGTTGAACTGGTCTGTGCTGGGCCTCGATCAGTGCTTCACCGCCTTGAGTGTCCGGGAATTGCAGGCCCGCATCCAGAAAGATACCGTGGACATTTTGCTCTGTGGCGAAGGGCTGACCCGGCAGGACGATTTTGAACTTTTAAAGTGGCTGCACCGGGAACGGCTGGACATTTCCTGCGTCTGCCTGGTGTCCTCGCTTCCCGATGCGGGTACAGACCGGCCGGAGGGACTGGTCTGGCTGCCCGCACCCCATAACGCCGAGACCCTCAACCGGGTACTGACGGCGGAGATCCAAAAACGTACCGGACGAACAAACCAGGGACAGCTGTACCACTTTTTGCACGCCAACCGGGAAATGCTCTGTCAGCAATTCTGGGAGCGCCTGTTTTACGGGGAGATTCCCTCCCTGCGCAGCGCCCTGGCCGAGGCAATCGACCGGTTCATGCTGCCGCTGGATCTGTCCTGGAACTACTGTCCTTCCCTTCTGGTGGTACGCAACTGGGACCAGGACCTGGAGGACGATCACCGGGTGAACCGCTACGGTGTACACAATGTGGTGGCGGAGCTGTTTGGGGAATGTGTGGAGCAGACCGGTGTGTGGGGCACGGTATTTCCCTTTGGGCAGCATGGACAGATGGCCATCTGCGGCGGCAGCGACCCGGAAGTATTGAAAACCTGCGCCCGTCAATTTGCCGAAACCTATCTGAAACTGGAAAAGCGATTTCTGAAAGTCCGGGCGGTCTGCTATCTGGGCCAGGTGGTATCCATGGAGCAGATGGCCGAGGAGATGGAAGGTCTGATGCAGATGGACAACACCCGTCTGCAGAACAATGGCATCGCCGTGCACCGCAGTGGTGTGGGTACGCTGCCCACCGAGGTGGAGCTGGACCCCCGGTTCGAGCGCTGGGGCAATCTGCTGCAAGGTGGCCTTTTCGCAAAAGCCCAGCAGGAAATTCTGGATTACCTCACCGAGCAGGAAAAAAATCCCTGGTTCAACAAACGGCGGTTCCGTTATTTTCTGGAACGGTATGCCGGTATGCTCAACAGCTATACCAAACGGATCAAATACCCCTTGCGTCAGCTTACCGCTGACCCGGCAGACGCGCAATGCTTTGAGACCTCCGACCGGGGCCTGGATTATATGCGCAAATGGGTGGCCTGTTCCCTGGGACATCTGGCCCGGGCCAGCAACAGCGGTGACCCCATTGACGCCACCAAACGGTATATCGAGACCCATCTGTCGGAAGAGCTGAAGGTCCAGGAGATTGCCGACCACGTCTTTCTCAATCCGGACTACCTGACCCGGATCTTCAAGCGGGAGACCGGGGTCTCCATCAAAAGTTATATCGTCAACCGTCGGATGGAGAAAGCCCGGAATCTGTTGGAAACCAGCGAGCTGCCCATTGCTGAAGTGGCCTGCCGGATGGGGTATTACAACTACACCAGCTTTAACCGCATCTTCAAAAAATATTACGGCATCTCGCCCCAGAGCCTGCGGCGGGAGGCGGAATAAGACACGTCCAAGCGGCCTTTTCCCAAAGGCCGCTTTTTTGCTGGTCGAAAAAGGACAATAACAGGTAGGATTTCGTCTGTCTCTCCCTGGGCAAACCCGGTATAATGGGAGCACAAAATCCGACGGGGAGGTCAGACGACAATGGCAAAGGAACGTTTTTACGGTGTGGGGGAACCGCTGGTCCAGCGGGAACGGGATGACGGTATTCCCGCCCAGGCTTATCTGGATCTGGTAAAGGGGATGGGCTGCAATGCCTACCGTTCCTGGATGCACCTTACCGAGATCCTTCAGGACCCGGTCACCCCCAACGAAAAAGAGGTGGAGCGGCACCGCCGCCTGTTGGCCCGGGCCGCTGAGCTGGACATCGAGGTCACCGGCATGAGCCACGAGTGGTTTCTGCCTGTGGGCTGCAAGCAGCGCCGGGGGCATGCCATGCCGCCCCGGGACCTGACCCCCGGCAGCCTGTACCGCCAAGCGCTGGATATGCTGGAGCAAAGCTGGTATACCATGGTATCGCTTTTCCCCACGGTGGCCATCTGGGAAGTGGGCAATGAGTGGAACCTCAACGCCTTCCTACATCCGGACGGCTTCCTGGACGGAGACATGCGCCATCCCTTCTCCCCCGAAGAGAAGATGGACATTGCGGTGGATATGATGTATTTTGCCGCCCGGGGCATCCGCCGGGCCAATCCCAAGGCCAAGGTAGCCTCCTTCTCGCCGGCGCTGAGCACCCCCGATCTGGGGGGCGGCATGCCCTACTTTCTGCCGGTGATGTACGGGGTTGCCTGGGCGCTGGACATGGTCTACAGCCGGATCCGTTCGGGCAAATTCTGGTCGGACGACCCGGACGACTACTTTGATCTGGTGGCCTGGCATCCCTATGTCTTCACCAACCGGCCGGGTGTGACCGACAAGGACCTCTTCCTGGATGTAGAGGAGCCGGACAGCTTGTGGAAAAGTTACAGCGATGCCGCCTACAAGGTGATGTGCCATTACGGGGACGGTGACAAACAGGTACTGCTCACCGAGACGGGGTTCACTGATTGCGGCAATCCGGACTGGGAACGCCGCTATGCCGAATACAACCAGAAAATCCTGCGTATGGCCACTGAGATGCCCTATGTGCGTACCCTGCACAACTTCCGGCTGCTCAATGAGCGGGCCATGCTTCAGCGGGAGGGCATTGAGAAAAACCAGATCGGCGGTCTGACCGAAGTGTATTTCGGGCTTTTCACCGACCCGGCGGAGGGGTGCCGCCCCCGGGCCCGGGCCTATGCCATTCAGGAAATGGCGGGAGGGACCGGCGATCTGGAGGCGCTGGGACGCCAGGTGGCCGCCACCCCCAAACTGAACTGAAAACCACCGGATGGCAACAGCCGACTTCCATAGGAAGTCGGCTGTTGCTGTCTGAGGTCGGATTTTTCCCAAACAAAAACAGGGCATTCCCGGAAACATCGTTCCGGGAATGCCCTGCATTTTTGTTACAGGGTATAGCGGATGCAATACCGGCCGGACTCCGCATGGGCGGCAAAGCCCCGGCCCGCAGACCGGAATGACAGGCCGTCATCCTCCAGAATGCCGGTGGCCTGGGTCAGTTCCACCTCCGCGGAAGTGTTTGCGGGGATTTCCACCGTCAGGGCGACCCGGTCCCCCTCCCGCTGCCAGGCGGAGACGATCCGGCCGCGCACGCTCCGGAAGGTCAGTTCTGCCCGGGTCAGGCTTCCCCCCACCTGGGGACGGATCAGAAAATGCTCCCACCCGGGGCGGGTCTCCTCCGGCCGCAGCCCGGCCACCGTATCGTACAGCCATTGGCCCACTGAGCCGTAGGCATAGTGGTTGAAGGAGTTCATGTCGGGGCTCCACATGGTCCCGTCGGGGCGCCGGCCATCCCAGTGTTCCCAGACGGTGGTGGCTCCGGCCTTGACCTGGTACAGCCAGCTGGAAAAATCCTCCCGCAACAGCAGGCTGTAGGCTGTGTCCAGACCGCCGTTGTCGCTGAGGGCCCGCAAAAGGTGGGGCGTACCCAGAAAACCGGTGGTCAGGTGACCGCCATTTTCGGCCACCAGTTCCCGCAGGCGGTGGGCTGTCTTTTGCCGGTAAGCCTCCGGCACCAGGTCAAAGGCCAGCGCCAACACGTGGGCCGTCTGGGTCTGCACTGTCAGGCAGCCCTCCGGCGTAAAGTAAAGTTTCCGGTAATCCTCCCGCAGGGCCTCGGCTTTGGCAGCGTAGTCCCCGGCCTCCGCCCTGCCCAGCACCCCGAGAATTTTGGCCAGAAGCGCCGTGATGCGGCAATAGAAGGCCGCGCTGACATATTCGTCCGGCGTGGCGCCCTTGTAGCTGCCGGGTTGGGCATCCAGGGCCAGCCAGTCCCCGAACTGGGCGCCGTAGGCAAACCGGCAGCCTGTGCTGTGCTGTTCCATGAAGCCCACCCAGGCTATCATGGAGTCCAGCTGGCGCTGCAGTACCGCCCTGTCCCCGTACATCTGGTAGAGGGTCCAGGGCAAAGTAACCGATACGTCCGCCCAGCCGGTGGCACCTCCCTGGACCGATTGATTCAGCAGCCAGTCGTCCTCCATATGGCCGGTGAGGATGTCCGGTACCACATGGGTGACGGCCCCCTCCTCCGTCTGGTCGGCGGCCAGATCGTCCAGCCATTTGCGGAAGAAGGCGTCGGTATTCATGAGGGTGCACGCCGTGGGACCGAAGGCCAGCACATCTCCGATCCAGCCCAGCCGCTCATCCCGCTGGGGGCAGTCGGTGGGGATGTCCAGGAAGTTGCCCTTCATACCCCAGAGGATGTTGTGCTGCAGCTGGTTGACCCGGGCATCCGAACAATGAAATTCCGCGGTGGGTTCCATGGCAGAATGCACCACGCAGGCCGTGAAATTGTTCAGGGCGGGCGCGCCGGGGAAAGCCACGATTTTGGCATACTGGAAGCCCTGGAAGGAAAACCGGGGCCGGAAGGTCTCCCGGGCAGCACCCCGGCAGATATAGCGGGTGATCTGGTGGATGCCCCGCAGATTTTCGGTGTAGACGTTCCCCGCGCCATCCAGCACCTCAAAGAACTCCAGTTCCACCACATCGCCGGGGCGGGTATCTTCCACCGTGATCTGGCACCAGCCGGTCATGTTCTGACCGAAGTCGATGACCCTGTCTCCGCCGGGGGTGGTGAAGATGGCCCTGGGGGCAAACTGCTCCTGCACTTGTACGGTACAGCCGGTGCAGGGAAAAAGGGTTCGGGGGTCCCGCGCCACCGCCTGGGTGGGAAGCCAGCCTCCATCGTCAAAGCCGGGCTCAGCCCATCCGTCCTGTTCCTGCCGGGCATCATAGATTTCCCCGCCGTAAATTTCCGAAAAAAGAACCGGACCTTTGCTGCCCTTCCAGGCGGGATCGGTGGCGATCCATTCCTCGGTGCCGTCAGTGTAACGCAGGATCAGCTGCCCGCCGAAAGCGGTCCGGGAGCCGTAGTTGTTGCGGGTATGCTTGTAGCCCATCACCCCCTTGTACCACCCTGCACCCAGCATGACACCCAAGGCGTTGGCACCGGGTCGCAGCAGATCGGTGACCTCCCAGGTATAATACAGCAGCCGTTTGCGGTAAGAGGTCCAGCCGGGGACCATCTCGTCCCGGCCCACCGGCTTGCCGTTGAGCAGCAGATGGCAAAGGCCGTGAGCCGACGCCACCAGCCAGGCCTCCCGCACCGGTTTGTGGAGGGTAAATTCCCGGCGCAGCAGGGTGCCGTAGCTCTTGTCCTTATCGGATTCCGGCTCCGCCGAGACAAACTGCCCCCGCCAATCCGCCTGGCTCTGAAAGCCGGTGACCAGGCAGGTCTGCGCCCAGGGGGAGCACTCTCTTCCGTCGGTGACCTGCACCCGCACCGTGTACCGGGTGATGCTGTGCCAGGGCAGAGAAACCTCCACCCCCACCGAGCGGTCGCTTTCCACATTGCCGCTGTCATAGACAAGCTGTTCCCCGTCCTGCACCCGGACCCGGTAACTCTGCTGGTGCACCCCGCGGCGGTCGCTTTCCAGCGCCCAGCTCAGCAAAGCCGGGCCGCAAACGCCGGTGGGTTCCGGCAGGTAATTGATCTGTACATGGGATACCTTCAACATGACGATCCCCTCCCTTTTTGGTTCATTCATTCCACTGGGGCTATCATAGCAAACCCCAAGGGAAATGTCATCGGGTTTTGGCCATCTGGTCGGAAAACGGCAACTCCGGGTCGGAAAAGATGTACTGCTCCCGGAGGCAAAATCAGTATAATGAATTCGCAATTGAAGAAAAAAACAACCAAGGAAGGCGGAACTTTGATGAGCGAGTATCTGGTGAACACATCTGGCGGCATGGTGCGGGGCTATCTGCGGGACGGTCTTGTGGAATACCGGGGCATCCCCTATGCCCAGCCGCCCGTGGGGGCTTTGCGCTTCAAACGGGCGCGGCCGGTCCGGCCCTGGTCCGGCATCCTGGACGCCAAGGACTATGGCCCGGAAGCGGTCCAGCTGGACGAAGGGGTTTTCAAGGGCAGTGAGGATTGCCTCACCCTGAGCGTGGTCCGCCCGCCGGAAGGAGATCAGCTGCCGGTATTTGTCTACATCCACGGAGGCGGCTACAACACCGGCGGCTGCAATGTTCCGCTCTACAGCGGACACGCCTTTGCCCGGGAGGGTATCGTCTATGTAGCCTTCCAATACCGGCTGAACGTGCTGGGGTTCTATGATTTCACTACCTACCCCGGCTGCGAGGATTTTGAAAGTAACTGCGGTCTGTCCGACCAGATCCTGGCCATGCAGTGGATCCACGAAAACATTGCGGCCTTCGGCGGGGACCCCACTCGGGTGACCATCTGCGGAGAGAGCGCCGGCGGTGCCTCGGTGATCAACATGCTGGCCTGCCCGGCGGTGCGTGGCAGCTTCCAGCAGGCTATTGCCGAGAGCGCCCTGCCCAACTGCGTGGTGAGCCATGAAATGGCTCGGGAGGATATCGACCTGTTCCTGGAAGGGATGGGCTGGACCGAGCAGGATCTGGGGCGGCTGCGCACCGACGATCCCTTTACCTTCCTGAAAGGCAACACCTATGTGGCAGAGACTCACCAGTACAAGAACCCCGGTATCTATCTGCCCGGGCCGGTGCAGGACGATCTTTTGCCGGTGCGGCCCATCGATGCCATCCGGGGCGGCTGTGCCAAGGGGATCCGGCTGATCATCGGTACCAACGCCCAGGAGGGCACCACCTTTGTGCACCCCGAAAAGACCGGCTTCCCCAACAGCTGGTCGATGATCGCCGCCATGTTCGACAAAAACAACTGCATCGAGCAATTCCCGGATATCATCCGGTACTACCATCCCAATGCCGATGCCTACCTGAAGGCCTTCGACGGACAGGACAAGTTCGGCGCTGCGGCCTCCGAAGCCGAACCCCGGGAAAAAGTGGGTCTGCCCTTTGTGAACTTCGCCACCGATTATGCCTTCCTGGTGCCGGCGGTGAAGGTGGCGGACGGCCAAAAAAGCCACTGCGATGATGTGTGGATGTACCGCTACGACCTGGTGACAGAATCGGGAAAGTCCACCGGGCTGGGCGCCTCCCATGCCTTTGAACTGCCCGCCATGTTTGCCGACCGGGACTTCCACTTCAGCCATTTTATCTTTGACGGGGAATCCCCCGAACTCCAGCAGCAAATCACCGAGGAACTTCACGGGGACTGGGTACGGTTTGTCAAAACCGGGGAACCCAACCCGGCATGGCCCCGCTACTCCGGTCACACCGGTGCCATCCGCATCTATGACCGGACGACCCGCACCGAGGCCGTGGACCTGAACCGCCTGATGGAAGCCTGGGGAGATCTGCGTTTCTACGAGAAATAATCGGAAGTCGGAAAATGAAAACCACAGGTAGGAAAATGTCTGTCTGTGAAACCTCCAAATCGCTATACTGAGTTTGCTGCAAAACCAAGTGGTGTTTTGAAAAAGGGAGAGGATTCTATGTTCAGTTTAGCATCAAAAACCAGCGATCCCAACACCAAACTGGGATGGAACGACCGGATCGGCTACGGCCTGGGCAACTTCGGCATGGCCTGGGTCAACGGTATGATGTCGGCCTTCTTTATGTCCTACCTGACCGACGTTTCCCTGGTGGACGCGGGGGGGGCCAGTCTGATCATCGCCGTTTCCAAGGTGTTTGACGGCATCTCCGACCTGGTGATGGGCCGCATCGTGGACGGTACCCACAGCCGGTTCGGCAAGGCACGGGTCTGGCTTCTGCGGATGTGCATTCCCATGGCCATCTCGGTGGTGCTGCTGTTCAGCATTCCAGCCTCTTTTACCGGTCTGATCAAATACGTTTACATCTTTATTATCTACAACCTGGTCAACACGGTCTTTTATACCGCCATGTTTGTGCCCTACAATGCCCTGATCTCCCTGTCCACCAACGACAGCTACGAACACGGCATGCTGGGCAACATTACTCCATGACGGCGAATGTTCTATTGCCTTTGTCATGTCCATGAGACCTCCCCGGGTACTCACACGCTCTTTCCCACTTATACCTGCCCCGTTTACTGTTGGCGTTCCGTGCAGTTATTGGACTTCGGTTTGTCTTGCAGCCTTATCCACGCTTCACAGCCTATCCGGGCAACTTTTACAGGCCAGTGTTTTGCCTCCGGCTTCCTTCAGACCCCACCTCACGATGACGCCCTTGCCATTGGCTGCACCCTTCCCACTGCCGGGCGGGTCAGGGACTTTCACGCATTAGAACGTGTGCCCGCCGGGCACACAGGAAAAGCGCCAGCTTCCGATGTACGGTGGCTGGCGCTTTTTATATGCGTCTTATAGGTCTTATGAACCAGCCACGATAGTGCCTGTTCATAAGCAGATGGGGGCCGATTGACGGTCAGGCTTTTTTTGACAGGTAAATTCCTGCCGAATTATGTCGAAGCAGTCTTTGCTTCACGGCGGCTCCCTCCTAAAGCCGCCGTCACCATTGAAACAGGGTCGTCACTCTTTGGGCATAAGGAACGGCGGCCTTGATTTTGTCAAAGCCGCCGTAAGTGTGTTTAGGGCATGGCGATTGCCTGCTGAACGACGGCTTTTTTTCTTTTGCCGTCGTCCGGCAGATAGATTGCATATATCTATCAGTTATGATTGGTCTTGCAAGATGCTTTGTGCCTCATCCTCGCTTATGTAGCCGTATTGAACCATTCTCTGTACGACATACTCTTGACGCTGTTCCGCCAGCTCTGGGTTGGCTGTCAGCGAATAAACTGAGGGTGCATTGGGAATCCCCGCCAAGAGAGTACATTCATAATCCGTCATATCAATGGGGACTTTCCCAAAATATCCTTGGCTTGCATCGTAAATACAGTAGTAAGCTGTGCGATCCGGCGCTGCACCTTGGGCCAGGGCACATCGCCCGCCGCACCATCCGCTGTGACAGGAAAGGCAGGCAGCGCATCGCCGTACTCCTGCCGCAGCCAGGCGGCGGTGTCCTTTTCACGGGCATGGTCCTTCATGTAACGGACAACTGCGTGTTTGCTCTCAATATTGCCGTTCCATTCTTGGATGGCGGCGTCGATCTCCGCCTGGGTCAGCGCCCGGCGCACAGGTTCCGCCTGCGCAGCCGGTTTGGGCATAGAAAAAGCAGAGGGTGTTTTCACACTCTCTGCTTCGTCAATCTGTTGAATCTGTTCCGCTTCGGTGAGGAACAGGTTTAGCGGTGCGCCGTATCGCCTGCCGGAGAAATTCGGACTGGCTGATACCATAGGGCGCAAGCCGCGCTGTGAAGTCG